>JAZONR010000076.1:0-55486 GCA_045654645.1 Bacteroidaceae bacterium | reverse complement strand
ATAAAAATTTCCCAAACAAACAATAGCTATTCCAATGTTTATCAATGGAATAGCTATATTTTTATTATCATACGGCAATTTGAACGCTGAAATAATAAAATGAAGAAGGGTAACCCAATTTGACTTTTGGGTCACCCTCATTTTTATTTTCAGTCGTTGTTAATCTCCTTGATATCGACTTCGCTTTCTTTTGCTTCGCCAAGCAGGTGCTTGCTGAAGAAGTCGGCCATCTTCCAGAAGAAATATTCATCCTTGGTCTCAAAGCCGTGGCGGTCGCCGGGGAGAATGAGCATCTCAAAGCGCTTGTTGGCGCGTATGAGGGCGTCTACAACGCGGGTTGTGTTTGCGGGGTGCACATTGTTGTCCATATCGCCGGTTACAAGCAACAGATGGCCTTTTAGGCGCCCGGCAAGCTCCTGGTTGGTGCTAATTTTGTAGGCAAATGTGGTATCGCACTCAACAACGCCCTCTTTGTTCTTCTTCTCCTTGATATTCTCCTTGATGCCGTGATGCTTTTCGCTCCACCAGTTGTTGTAGATGTGGTTGTCGTGGTTGCCGGCACAGGAAACTGCTGCCTTGAAGAAGTCGTTGTATGTGAGGATGGCTGCGGTAGACATAAAGCCGCCACCCGAGTGTCCGTGGATACCGATGTTGTTGCCGTCGATGTAGCTGTGGCGTGCAATGAGCTGCTGTGCAGCTACCTTCTTGTCGGCAAGGCCATAGTCGCGCAGGTTACCATAGCCATAGTTGTGATACCACTTTGAACGGTTGGGGTGTCCGCCTCGGTTGCCTACAGTGATAACAACGAAGCCCATTTGTGCAAGGCGGTCGATGCGGTTCATTCCACTTGACCAACTCTCGTTCACAGCCTCGGTCTGTGGGCCGGGATATACATACTCAATGAGCGGGTAGCACTTTGTGCTGTCAAAGTCGAACGGTTTGTACATAACACCGTGCAGGTCTGTTATGCCGTCGGCCGCCTTCACCGTGAATCGCTCGGGGAACTTGTAGCCTGCTGCAAAGAGCTGTGAGAGGTCGGCTGTGCCCAGCTCAACGCTCTTCTTGCCATTCTTGCTGTATACATAGTTCACAGGTGTAGTATCTACACGTGATGCGGTTACTGCAAATGCCTCGCCATTATCGGCTGCCGAGTAGAAACTGATGTTCATATCGCCCTCGTCAATCTGCTTCAAGCCGCTACCGTCAAAGTTTACGCTGTAGAGGTGCATATAATAGGGGTTTTCGCCCTTGTTATAACCGCAGGCCGTGAAGTAGATTTTCTTCTCCTTCTCGTTTACGGCAACAACATCTTCAACGTGGTAAGCGCCTTCGGTTATGGGGTTGGCCAGTGTACCGTCGGCATTGTAGAGATAGAGCATTGCCCAGCCTGTGCGCTCGGACCACTGAATGAACTGCTTGCCGTTGTTTACAAGGCGAATCTGTTTGCTCTCGATGCTTGTGTTCATCTCCTCGTGTACAAGCATCTTGGTTGTGTCGAGGTTCAGGTCATAGTAGCACACCTCAATCTTCTTCATATCGCGGCTGATGCGCTCAAAGTAGAAGCCGTTGTCATCACCAAGCCAAATGCTCTTGTATGGAGCCTCGTAGCCAGTGGCGTGTGTGCGCGGTTTGCGGAACATACCAAGGCGCTGCTGCTTGAACTTGTCCACATTGATGGTCTTGCTTGTCTTGTTCTCAAAATCGAACAGCTCCACTGTTGTCTTTGGAGTCTCCTCGCCGGGCATCTGATAGTAGTAGCTCTCCAGTGTGGGGCGTGGGCTGCTGAGCGAGTTGATGACCCACATCTTTGAGAGAATGGAGTCGGCACGGTGTGTCATCACAAAGTGGCGTGAATCGGGGCTCCACAGGGCGTATACACGGTGGCGTTTGGTGCTATCGGGCTTCTCATCGAGTGAGTGGTGTGCATAGCACCAGTTGGGGCGGCCATTGAAGGTGAGCTGGTGCTCCACAACAGTACTGTCTTTGTCCCACAAACGCAGTTTCTCAAGCTCCTCGCGCGACATATACCACAGGTTGTAGTTCTTCTCATAGATGGCGAACTTGCCGTCGGGTGAAACATTTGCCCAATCGGGGTATTTGGGGTAGAGCTCTTCAATCTCATCCTTGGTGCGCTCAATGAGCTCCTTGGTTTTCATATCATACTCAAAGTAGAAGGTCTTGTTCTCCTTCTTACCCTCGTTCTCCTTTATCTTGGCGCTGTCGTTGCGCTCGTGGCGTGGCAACTGCTTGGGCACCTCGAGCTTCGATGCAATGTCGAAACGCACATAGCGGCCCTCGCGTATGATGCGGTTGATGCCAACGGGCAGGTGCTGTGCATCGTAGGGGTCGCCCGTGCGCATTGTAACCTCCTTGGCAAGCCACTCCATATCCCATAGCTCCTTCTTTGTGCCTTTTACAGCATCAACTACATAGAAGTTGCGCTCTTTGGTGTCGCTCCAGGCATAGATGAACTGTTTTCCGTCGGCAAACCACACGGGTTGCACTCTTGTTTGCTTCACCATTCGGCCTATTTTGTTGGGTGAGAAGCGCTCGGCCAGCGCATAGTTGGGGCGCACCTTCTTCTCTTCCTGTGTTTGGGCTTTCAGTGTGGTTGTTGCCAGCAGAGTGGGCAAAACCAATAGTAATAGTGCTTTTTTCATTTATTTATCCTTTTGTGTTATCGTTGTTCTTGTGAATGTGCAGTGTGTCGAGAATCTTGCGGAAGCCGCGACGGTTGTTGATGTCGATTTTTGCAATGCCGCCGGTTGATGTCTCCTTATAGAGGCTAGGGAGGTCGTGGCCCGTCTCCTTCATCACCTGTACAATGCGGTCGAAGTCTATCTTGTGCTTGCCGTCGGAGAGTGCCGAGTATGTGCAGGCATCGAGTGCACGCGATGCAGCAATGGCATTGCGCTCTATGCAGGGTACCTGCACAAGGCCGCAAAGCGGGTCGCAGGTGAGTCCCAGGTGGTGCTCAAGTCCCATCTCGGCGGCATACTCAATCTGGTTTATTGTTCCGCCAAACAGTTGGCAGGCTGCTGCCGCCGCCATTGCACAGGCAACGCCAATCTCGCCCTGGCAACCAACATCGGCTCCCGATATTGAAGCGTGCTCCTTGGCCACGTTACCAAAGAGCCCGGCGGTGGCTATGGCGCGCAGAATACGCATATCGGAGCAGTCGTGGGCTGTGTGCAGGTGATATAGCACTGCGGGCAACACACCACTTGAGCCACAGGTGGGGGTGGTAACGATGGTGCTTCCACTCGCATTCTCCTCGCTTGTCGCAAGGGCATAGGCATAGAGCTTTGCCTTGCTGCTCACCGCGGCGCTGTATGACATAGACTTGTTGAGGTAGGTGAGTGCCTTGCGTTGTATGCCAAGGCCGCCGGGCAGCACACCTTCGTTCTCAAGGCCACGTCTGATGGTGCTCTTCATTGTGCTCCACACCTCGCCAAGGTAGTCCCAAATCTCCTTGCCTTCGTATTTCTCTACATATTCCCAGAAAGTGCAGCCTGTCTCATCGCACCAGTCCATAATCTCGTGTATGGTGGTCAGTGGGTATATATCCTCCTCGTTCTTTGTTGTCTCCTCATTGGCAAGCTCGCCGCCGCCCACGCTGTATATCTTCCAGCTGTCAATGACCTTGCCGTCCTTTATTCCCTCATAGAGCATACCGTTGGGGTGGAAGGGCAGGAACACCTCGGGCTCCCAAATGAGCTCGAGCTTTGCTATGGGTTCAAGTTCTTTTATGATTGCAACGTCTGTCATATGCCCCTTGCCGGTGGCGGCAAGGCTGCCATAGAGCGTTACGCGATAACTGTCCACATTTGGGCAGCGCCGGGCAAAAATCTTTGCGGCGCAGTTGGGACCCATTGTGTGGCTGCTCGAAGGACCGAGGCCGATTCTAAAAAGTGAACGGAGTGATTTCATATAATTTGTTAAAGTTTATTGTGCAAGGTATTGTGTTGCCTGTTTACATATTGGTGTAGATGATGCGGCCCTGCGGCTTGCAGTACTCTGAGCCTATTGTGCCGCCTAAATTGTTTTCAAGGAAGCTTCGCAGAATCTCTATCTCTGCACCCCAATATGTGGGGTCGGGCTCTACATCCTTGAATATGCCGGAACCACCTAATTCAAGAATCAGATAGTCAAGTGTTGCCATTGTATATATGCGTGAGAGCTTAACATCTTTGTATTCTCCACTCTCTTTGTCCAGAATTTCAACATCCTGCACGCGGCGTTCTCCATCTTCAATGTGTGAGAACATCTCGGTCTCGTTGTCTATAACAGCAGGGGATGGAATGTTGGGGTTTATCTTGAAACGCAAGCCGCTTACCTGCATAAAGACACCTGCTTCGTTTGGCAGGAACGACACCGCAAATTCCAATGCGTCGAGCAACTGCTGTCCGGTGAGGCTGCCTGTTGCTATCATATCACCGAACGGCATAACATTATACAGGTCATTGAAAAGCACTTCTCCCTTCTTTATATCCTTACGTATTCCACCTCCATTTACCAGTGCAATGTCGGCGTCGGTGAAAAAGCGGAAGGCATCGGCGCAGAAATTACCGATGTTTGTTTCCTGTTTGCGCACAATGCGTTTTCCATTCTCATCATATATTGTCAGGTCCACATTGCTGTGTCCAATGACAAAATTACCGGCTCCTTCTACCTCTTCCTTTACGCGGTTTACAAACAGCTCTGTCTCGTTGTCGGGGGTAATGCCACTGTCGCTTGTGCTTACAAGTGCCGAGTGCATTCCTCCATTGGTGTCAATAGTGAGCTTGCCAATATATTGGAAATTGGTGCCCGAAGAGGTGAGTAGCACCGGCTTGCCCTCTTTGTCATTGATGAACAGCTCTTCAATGATGTGGTGGTCGTGTCCGTCTATTACGGCGTCCAATCCGGTAGTGTTGGCTATCAGGTCTATTGAACTTGGGTGCATACCATCGTTCTGGCTGTCTCCCAAATGCGACAGGGCAATGATATAGTCGGCTCCATCATTGCGTGCCTTGTCAATGAAATGCTGGGCGTTGAGATAGAAATCCTCTCGCATAAAACTGTAAAGCGTGTTGCCCTGTTCATCGTTCAGGCTTTTCGCTGTTCCACTTGTGGTGGTTGTAAAACCTATGTAGGCAATATCAGTGTCGCCATAACTTACAATGTGATAGGCCGGGTATGGGAACTCCTCTGTCTGCACATTCTTGAAGTTTGCACACAGCACCGGAGCATCCAAAGAGTCTGTTATATTGAACATCTGCGGTATTCCATAATCAAGTTCGTGGTTACCCAGAACAACAGCATCATAACCCACATAATTCATTATCCTTGCAATCTGCTCACCTTTGGAAATGGCTCCTACAACGCCACCGCTTGCAAAATCGCCACAGGAAACCGTTGAGACATATTTTGTGGCAGATTGGCACTCCTTTCGCATAGAAACAAGAATAGGGTATCCATCGACAGCGCAGTGGACATCGTTTTCGTAAAGAATTACAATGGACTTGGCGGGTGGATTCGGTGTCGTGTTCTCTCCGTTCTCTTCGCTACAAGCAATGAATAGCAATGAAATAACAAAGAAAAATGCTTTTAATAAATCCTTAATCTTCATAGTAGTTACAGGCTTTCCCATTTTCAGGGTGTATGTATTCATTTTGCGAATATACAAACAAACGAGCGAGAAATAACAAGTTTACTTGATTATTTTTCACAGCGAGTGCAGTTGTATATCAGCCTTTAGGCTAATTTCAAACAAACGAGCGAGAAATAACAAGTTTACTTGATTATTTTTCACAGCGAGTGCAGTTGTATATCAGCCTTTAGGCTAATTTCAAACAAACGAGCGAGAAATGACAGGGTGGTTTGCTATTTATGGTTGTTATGTGGATAGCTGTTTTCATTATAAAATTGAAATCATTTGCACAAAATTGGCCTAATTAACATAATTTATCTATATTATTTGCGAAATGTTGGTACTAATTGTTAAAATTGACCTCGAAAAACTGAAAACGAAACCAAAAGATAGATGAAAAAACAACTAAGGAGATTACTTGCAGCGTTTCTATTCACTTCGGTGTTTTGTGGAAATGCTGTAGCTATGAACGTGGCTGATGCAGATACCACAGCCGTGAAACACTTGAGATATGACCCATATTTTGTTGAGGCATTGCCACTTGGAGCACCAAGGTGGATGCAGCGCATTGCGGCCGACCCGTTGGGCGTGAATTTCAAGGAGATGCAGCGGCTGTACAATGAGTGGCGTGCACTCGATGATGATGTGCGTGTGCGCACTGTCGATAACAAACAAGTGGTGAACTATTACCGCCGTTGGATGGCTGCCTATCGCGACTATGTTGCTCCCGATGGCAGCATTGCATTGCCAACGGTGGAGCAGTATGCAGCACAGGTCGATTCAATGAACCGCAAGGCTGCGGCATCAAGGAGTGCCGGCCCTGAACCTATTTGGCGCAATATAGGCCCTAATCGCACATATTCAAACGAGAACGGTGAGTTGAAACGCAAAGATTCGCAAGTATGTGTGTTCCGTATTGCCGTTGCACTAAGCGACAGCGCAACGCTCTATTGCGGAACAGAGTCGGGTGTTGTGTTCAAGACAACCGACCACGGAATAAACTGGTATCCCTGTGCACCGCAGCACAATTTCGGCGGTTCCATATTCAGCATTACTGTGCATCCCACAGACAAGAATACTGTTTATGTCGGTGGTGGTCCTTGGCTCTGGAAAACTACCGACGGCGGTGAAACCTGGAACCGTTGCGGCGGCATCAGCAACCGCGTTAATTCGATAAAAATCGACCCGGCAAACACCGATTACATTACAGCATCTGTGGGTAGCAAGCAGGAGGGCAATTCGGCAGCCGGTTTCTTCATTTCATCCGATGGTGGTGCCAATTTCTCGTGTACCCTGCGCGGAATATGCTTCGATCACGAACTTCAACCCGGTAACCCGAACAGGATATATCTTGTGCGCAGGGAGTCGGGCCCATGGGCTGGAATATATATGTCGGACAATGCCGGAATGAGTTGGCAACAGATGGAGCTGCCTGTAGATATGATGATTTGCGGCCGTTTGGCAGTGAGCGAGGCACCAGGTGGCGGGGATTATGTCTATGCACTTGTAACCTGCGACTCGTGGGGCTACGATGCCGGGCCTCAAGGCGGCAAGGGAACGCCATATGTCCTCGTCTCAAAGGATGCCGGTGTGACTTGGGAAAACCAGACCGACAAGGGTGGCAAATTCTATGACATTACATTCTCTCCCATTATGGACTCCGCCGGTGGACAGGGCTTCTTTGATATGATGATTGGTGCTTCGGCGCAGAATCCCGCATATGTGCTCTTTGGTCTCACTTCGCTTTATCGCTCGACACAGGAGGGTGTTGCAAATTATCGCAACCATTCCATCGGCGGTTATCAGCGCAATGACTGGATGCACTGCGATATTCAGGATATTGCCATTCACCCCTGTGGCGATACTTGGATATGCAACGATGGCGGAATAAAGTATTCGCGCGACTTTTTCGAGACAAAAGGCGAGGATAGATATGACGGAATATATGCATCGGACTACCAGGGCTTGGGCGTTGGTTGGAACGAGGATGTGATGGCGGCTGGACGTTGGCATAACGGCGACGTGGTACACGCAGCAAGTTATGGCGAGGGCAACTCGATACACGTTGGCGGTGTGGAGATTGCCACGGGCTATGTGATGAAGAGCAACCCCTGGAAAGTCTATTTCACAGATGCTTCGACACGCATAATGCCACGCGAAATGGATGGTGCGATTGAGTCGGATGTGTGGACTTGGTTCTATGACAAGAAACCATATGAGGCACTGCGCATAAACGGTGAGATAGCTACAGACCCGCGTTACGCCTTGAAGGTGTTCCTGCAGGATATGACAGATACCTGGGGCGGATACCTGTCGTATGATGAGGGCGCTTCGTTCCAAAAAGTGTTCGACAGCGAGGGCGAGGATTTCTATAGTTACGAGTTTGCGCGTTCCAATCCCGACAGGGTTTACATCTCGGGCTGTTGGAATGTGTGGCGCTCCGATGATGGTGGCTTGACATTTTATGAGTGTGCGCAGCCTTTCCCCATTACCGACGACTACATACACTATACAAAGGTTGTCGTTGATCCTAACGATGAGAATCACCTACTTGTGATATGCAACGACCGTTATGGCGCTGTGAGCGAGAGTTTCGATGGCGGTATGAGCTGGAGTGCCTATGACCTTGCGAATATTGCCGATAAACGGGTGCATCAGATAATTCTTGTGGGAGATGAGTATAACAGCACATATGTTACAAGCTATGACGGTGCCGGTGTCTACTTCCGCGACAATACAATGAACGGGTTTATCGACTATTCGAGCGGCCTGAACCCCGGTGCACGCATTTCAAAGGTTGTGCCTTTCTATAAAGGCGGTGTGCTGCGTATGGCAACCGACCAGGGTTTGTGGGAGGCACCGCTCTATCATCAGGATTTTATCGCAGTACCACAGCCTATGGCATTGAATCTCGGTAGTGGAAACATCACTGCAAATCCGCTGAAGAGAGTGCAGTTCGACAGCTACAGCATTGTACGCCAGGATGAAAATACCCGTTGGCAATGGAGCTTCTCGCCACAGCCGCAGTATGTGAGCGATGCAACGGCGCGTAACCCGATAGTGGTATTCGGTAACCCCGGCAGCTATGATGTAACATTGGCTGTTACAACCTCGGCTGGCACATCATTGCGCACAATAAAGAATATGATAACCATCGATGACGCGACATCCATCGATGAAGCAAAGGTGAGCGAAGTGGGTATTGAAAAGAGTATACTCGATGCAGGCGAACCGCTTGTGGTGCTTGCCTCCGGGCTTTGCGGTGATGCCCGTCTTACCGTGAATGGGATGAAAGGCAATCTGCTGCACAGCGTGCATATTACGGCCGGTGCAGAGCGTGTGCCGGTTGCTGTCAATGACCTTGCCCCCGGTGTCTATATATACTCGATAAGGAGTGCTGAACAGAAATTCTTTGGACAATTTATAATAAGATAACAGCTATGAAAAAAATAATACTCTCACTGCTTTGTGCATCAACACTCCTTTGTGTAAGGGCGCAGGGGCAGGCAGTAAACGACACTTTTTTTACCCCGTATAAACTCAATTATCTGCCCGCCGGCTCGCCTGTGTGGATGGCACAGCTTGCCAATCCGCAAGGGCTCGACTACAATGCAATGATTGACAGTTTTGAGGTGTATCTCAAAAACACCCCCGGTGCGCGTTACAAATCGCGCGACACAAAACAGGTGGTGAACCACTTTCGTCGTTTTCAAAAAGCCTATCTGCCTTTTGTTCAGGCCGACGGCATAATCAGGTTGCCTTTGGCAAGTGTATATCACAGCGACATTGACAATGCTGCCGAAGAGGTACGTCAAGAGCGTGCGCGCAAGCGTGCCGCAGGGCACAATGCTGCAGCACCTGTGGAGTGGAAAGTTATTTCGCCAATCATAACATACGACTATTTGCATAAGAAACTCTCTCCAGCGCAGTCGAACATCCAACGTTTGAGGGCATCGCGCTCCAATCCCAATGTGCTCTATTGCGGTTCGGAGACCGGCCTTGTGTTTCGTTCGGTTGATAAGGGCGAGTCGTGGCAGCCCTGCAACGATGGCGAGTGGATGGCCGGTGAGATAACAACAATAGATATAAGCAACACCAACCCCGACCGTGTGCTTGTTGGCGCAGGCGGCGTGTTCTGGATAAGCAATGACGGTGGCGGGAATTGGGAGAATATCACCCCCGCAAAGGCTACATACGCCCGCACCGGTACTGCCTGTTTTCACCCCAAAGATGACAACATAATCCTTGCCGGTGATAGGGCGCAACTGTGGCGTTCGACCGATGGCGGCAAGTCGTGGGAGTGGATGCTCGGCGGTATGGTGTTCGATATAAAATACTCGGTGCAGAACCCCGATGTCTGCTATGTCGCCATTGAGCAAGAGAATACCGTGAAGATGTACAAGAGTAGCGATGGTGGTGCAACGTGGAGCCTTCTCACTCTCGATGGTCAGCCGCTCATCAGTGCGCGCATTGGCTTGAGCGAAGCTCCCGGCGGCGAGGATTATGTCTATCTTTGGGCTTGCCGAAGGAATCATCTATCACAGCCGGGTCCTCTCTATTTCAGCGGCCCGGCACTGCTCTACAAGAGTATCGACGGTGGTGCATCGTTCACAGTTACTGACCCTACATCGCAGATGGAGGTTGTCGATAGGGACGGTGGTCAGGGATATTACGACCTTGTGTGTACAGCATCCGCTACCGACCCCGAGGTTCTGCTTGTTGGTATAATACAGCTCTATCGCTCTACCGACGGTGGTAAGACAATTGAGAATGTAGGTGGTTACTATGGCCGTTTCGACCTCCACTGCGATATGCAGTCCATCCAAACCAACGGAGCCGGTGATACCTGGTTATCGACAGACGGCGGTGTAATTTATAGCAATGACTTCTTTCTTGTCGATGCGCAACCAAAGCTCAACGGCCTCTATGCTTCGGAGATGTGGGGCTTTGACCAGGGCTGGAACGAGGATGTGATGGTGGGTGGCCGCAATCATAACGGCAATATGTCGCAGATTGACCGCTACAACGGAGTAACACTCTCGATGCGTGGCTCGGAGCGCCCGACCGGTTATGTGTTCCTATCCAATCCCCGTAAAATAGCCTTCAGCGATTCCGAGAATGTGCTGATGCCTGATGACTGGCGCGATGAGTTCGTGCCGTTCCTCGACTACTGGACCTATCCCAAGGAGTCATCGCAGCACGGCTTCTACTTCGAGTTCGACCCGCGTTATGCCCAATGCTTCTACATAGTACAGGAGAGTGACCGCGTGGATGCCAACACCCTTTGGCGCACACGCGATGATGGTGCATCGTTCTCTTCGGTATATACATTCGATGACCCCATAAGCGCAATAGCAGTGTCGCGTTCGAACCCCGACAAGATTGTGGCTTCCACGTGGGGGCGAATATATTGGTCGCTCGATGCCGGTGCAACATTCACAGAGTATTATCTCCCCGATGAAATGACTCATAGCATCTGCTATAAATTGGCTATTCACCCCACAAACGAGGATGAGATATGGGTTGCCGATGGTAATGCGGGTGGTTTTTGGCGCACTGTGAACAATGGTGAGAGCTGGGAAAAGATTGATGAGGGCCTCACAATAGCCAATTGGGAGGGGAACGTGGAGAAACACAGTATTGGTCGTTTCTTCCTCACCGGAAACGAGAAGAATGCAGCCTATGCAATTGCCTTTACAAAGGGTTATCTGAATGAAACTTACACTACCACACGCGGCCGTGTGCTCTACCGCGATGATACCACCGACGGATGGATAAACATCAGCGATGGCTTGCCAAAGGTGGTGAATCTGAACCGTATGTTGCCGTTCTACAAGGATGGTGTAATTCGCCTAGCTACGAACAATGGCATATGGGAACGCGAACTTATTGACCCGCAGTTCAAGCCTATCGCACAGCCAATGATACTCAATGCAGGTTCGGGCGACAACACACAGGGTAACTATCCGCGTGAAATAAAGCTCGACAGCTACAGTATCGTAAATCAGAATGGAGCGGAATGGCGTTGGGAAATATCTCCCTCTCCACTTGCAATCACTTCTCCGGATGTGCGTAATCCTACAATGACTATTGACCCCGACCAAACATACGATATATCTTTGACCGTTACAACTCCTGCGGGCAGTGATACCAAATGTGTGAAGGGTATGATTAAGGGAAGCAAGCCTGTGCCCGATGCAACATCAATCAATGTGGCGATGCAGGGTAAGGACCTTTTGCTCACAAGCGGCAACGTGGTTGCCGGGGGCGAGAGTTTCCGTTTTGCAGCGCGCGACCTAGACGGCGATGTTTCGCTTGTGGTATATGATGCAAAAGGAAATGTTGTATGCAGCGTGGTTGCACAGAGTGATTTTGAGGTTAGCACAGCGGGCTACAGTGCCGGAATATATTTCTATATGGCAACAGATGCAGCAGGCTTCAAAAAGACCGGCAAGTTGCTTGTAAAGGAGTAATGGAGTATGAAAAAAATGCTACTGCTGTTCTTGCTCTTGCCATTTGTCGTTTGTGGCTTGGCACAGGATAGCCTTATGTATAGACTTGATGAGATAGTGGTGTCGGCAAACCGTTGGTGCCAACAGAGCCAGTCGCAGCCAGTGAAGGTTGCGCGACTCTCATTCGATGAGGCCAACACTTTCAATCCGCAGACAGCCGCCGATGTGTTGGCGCTCACAGGAGAGGTGTTCATACAGAAAAGTCAGTATGGTGGCGGTAGCCCTATGATACGCGGCTTTGCCACCAACAGACTGCTCTACAGCATTGACGGTGTGCGTATGAACACTGCCATCTTCCGTTCGGGAAACATACAGAATGTCATTTCGCTCGACCCCTTTGCCGTTGCTGACAGCGAGGTGCTCTTTGGTCCCGGTGCGGTGGCCTATGGTAGCGATGCCATTGGTGGCGTAATGCTCTTTTCAACGCTTGAGCCGCGTTTGTCTAAAGATAAGTCTCCGCTTGTATATGGTGCGGCAACTGTGCGCACAGCAACTGTTTCGAATGAGCTTACAGCACACTTGAATGTCGGGGTGGGGTGGAAACGCTGGGCATTGCTCACAAGCCTCACCTATTCATCCTATGACGACTTGCAACAGGGAACGCGCGGCCCCGATGACTATGTGATGTCATACGTTGTTGTTCCCGGTATTGCAGCTGATGGAACTGTCGGGGATTTGGTAATTGACAATGTGGACAAACGCAAGCAGACACCGAGCGGATATTCTCAGTTCAACTTTATGCAGAAGGTGCGCTATGTCCCTGTTGGAGATTGGAATCTTGAATATGCTTTTCATCTGAGCGAGACTTCGGAATATGCGCGTTATGACCGGCACCAACGTATGCGTGGTGGCTTGCCACGTTATGCCGAGTGGAACTATGGCCCGCAGTTCTGGATGATGAACCATTTACGTGCCAGGCACACCGGTGGTGGTATTGTGTACGACTCAATGAAGATAAACCTCGCCTTGCAACGCTTTGAGGAGAGCCGCATTAGCCGCGATTTCAATAAACCAAGGCGCGAGACACAGAGCGAGGCTGTTGATGCCTGGAGTGCGAATGTCGATTTTATAAAATCACTAACCAACGGACTTTCAATCTCCTATGGTGCGGAGTATGTGCAGAATAATGTGCGCTCAAAAGGCTTGGCTACCGATATTGTAACCAACACAACGGAATCAATGGTGGCGCGCTATCCAAATGCAGAGTGGTATAGTGCGGGTATTTTTGCACAGGCCGAGTGGCATTTAAGCAGTCGTCTGAACATTGCGGCAGGTGTCAGATATAACTATTATCTGATAGACAACGATTTCTCAACAGTAGGCTACGGAATTCCGTTTGAACCGCGTCAGATATCTTCGGCCGGCAGTGTAAGCGGCAATGTTGGTCTCAATTGGCGTCCCTTATCGGGTTGGCTGTTCCGCCTGAACTATGCACGTGGTTTCCGTGCTCCGAATGTCGATGACATGGGCAAACTCTTTGATAGTGCTGACGGTTGCGTAACTGTGCCCAATCCTAAGCTGAGACCCGAGTATGCCGACAATGTTGAGTTTGGCTTTGCAAAGCACATCGGCTCTTTCCTGAAATTCGATGTAACGGCCTATTATACCCACCTCACCGATGCCATTGTGCGCCGCGATTTTCTCTTCAATGGCAGTCCGGCAATGGAGTACCAAGGGAACGAGTGCCGCGTACAGGCGTTGCAGAATGCAGCAACGGCAAATGTGTGGGGTGTTCAGGCTGCTGTGGATGCCAACTTTGCGCAATGGTTCTACGGTGCTGCCCGTGTCAGTTGGCAACGCGGTTTCGAAGAGATGGACAATGGCGAGGTGTCGCCGTCGCGCCATGCTGCGCCGCTTTTTGGGCGTGTGGCTGTGGGCTTTAGGAACGAGCGGTTGAATGTTGAGGCTTTTGCCGCTTTCCAGGCGCAGTGTGCGGCTGCCGATATGCCGGTAGAGGAGAGGGAAAAGAGTGAAATCTATGCCCTTGATGCCAACGGAAACCCCTATTCACCGGCTTGGCTCACACTAAACTTGCGAGCGTCGTTGCAACTTGTGCGTGGTTTCTCGCTCAATGTAACATTCGAGAACATCGCCGACAGGCGCTACCGCCCTTACAGCTGTGGTATCAGCGCTTCCGGAAGGAATGTTGCAATGAGTTTGACGTATAGTTTGTAATAGCAAAACTTTTCTTTATCTTCGCACTATGAAAAAGATTCTTATAACAGGTGCGAGTGGCTTTGTCGGTAGCCGCGTGGTGGAGCGATGGCGCAATGACTATTTGTTGCTGACCCCTTCACATCAGGAGTTGGATATTACCGACGCTGTTTCGGTAGACAGCTATTTTCTTGCACACACACCGCAGGTTGTGGTGCACCTTGCGGCATTATCGAACACCGGTTATTGCGAACAGCACCCCGATGAGAGTTACAGTGTCAATGTTACAGGCGCTGTGAATGTGGCTTTGGCCTCTGCACGCTATGGAGCCAAGCTTGTCTTTTTCTCGAGCGACCAGGTTTATAATGGAAACTGGGAGAGCGGCTTGCTCTCCGAGGAGGTTACCGTCTCGCCCGAGAATGTGTATGGCCGTCATAAACTCGAGGCCGAGCAACGCGTTCTTGAAATGTGCCCTGCAGCAGTGGTGCTGCGTGCATCGTGGATGTATGATAAGGAGCGCAGCGGTATGCTTGTGCACGCCAATTTTGTGCTGAACATTGCGCGGGCGATAAGGGAGCGTGGCAAGTTGATATTCCCTGTACGCGAGTATCGCGGCATAACCTGGGTGCGCGATGTCGTGGAGTTTTTGCCAATAACCTTTGGCTTGCAGGGTGGTGTCTACAACTATGGCGCTCCAAACGGAATTGATACCTATGAAACAGCTTGTTGCTTCTGCGAAATGCTTGCCGGCTTGCAGTCGGGCAATGTTATAGTACCCGATTATGAGCGCTATCCACAGCACGAGCGCAACCTCTCGATGTCGGTTGAGAAGATTTTTCGTGCTTCGGGCGGTGCAATATATTTTAGCACCACTATGGATGGTCTCAGGATATTTACCGATGTGGTGGGGGTGAATCTATAGTAAAGAGTATATACAGCAAGGGCTTGATTCAAAAGACTCTTTTGCAGTTATGCTTGTTTGCAAAATCCCGGTTTACGATTAGAGGCCACTGTTTTTGGAGCCTTCGAAAGCCTAAGGACAGCTCTTTTTATTCAAATCCAAACATTGAAACGAGGATAACCGTGGGTTACCCTCGTTTCAATGTTACCAGAATTTGTTATTCTCGGCACTGTATTCGAAGCCTGCAGCGCGCAGTTTCTCTTCAAGCTCGGCGCGTTCTATGTCAAGGTCGGCACACAACTCATCAAGCGAGTCGTAGCGGTCGCGCAGATACATATTGACAGTGCTGAAAAGCATCATAGGGTCATTGGGTAGTTCCATAGTTCAAATGTTTTCAGGTTCAAAGATGTTCATATTCTCATTGTAGAACTTGCTTCTCATTCCAAACCAGTTCATAATGCTGTGGAAGACATAGTGTTGCTCAACCTTGTCGAGCTCCTTCAGGCGTGTGTGGTTGTCGTTCTTCCACACAATGAACGGGATTTCATACTGCTCCTTAGGGGCTATGGCCTTGGGTGTGCCGTGCATAAAATTGTTGTTCTCGCCAAGAGACTCTCCGTGGTCTGATACAAAAATTACGCAACAGCGTTTGTCTGTAAGCTGTTTAAGGGTATCGATGACGCTGTGTATAATGTAGTCGGTGTAGAGGATTGAGTTGTCATAGGCATTGAGCAGTCCCTCTCTATCTGCTGTTGAAACCTCTACGGTGTTGCACACAGGTGTGAATTTTTCAAACTGTGCGGGGTATTTCTTGTTGTATTCGGGGCCGTGGCTTGTGCTCAGATGTAGCACTATGAGCTGCTTCTCCTTGTCGCACGCTGCTATCTCATTGCCAAGGCCGGCAAGCAGCACGCCGTCATATTTGCTGTCGCTTCCCGGATGCAGTGCGGCAAGGTCCTTGTGGTTGAAGTATTTTTCAATGTGTAGCGGCGGCTCGCCCCAGTTCGATGTGCGCCACACAACATCTACCCCGTTGCGGTGAAGGTAGTTGGGGAGAATTTCATATAGCTTGCCTGTTTTCTTGTGGTCCAAGATAGCCTTTACGGCTGCAGTGGTGTATGTGGCATCCGATTCGGCAATGTAGCTCTTTACGCTGTCGCCTGCAAGCAGCGGGTTGGTCTCTCTCTCATATCCATAAAGAGAGAAATTCTGTCTGCGTGCCGACTCGCCAATGATGAGCACGCACACATCCTTGCTGTCGGTGGTGAACTGTGCATCGGGCAGCGATATCTCCTGTCTGTTGCGCTCCTTCTCAAAGTTATAGTAGCGTATGGAGTTGATTGTGTAGGACCAGGGCATCAACAAACTGCCCAATTGCGTGGAGTTGTTGTCTATCCACAGAATGTTGCGCGCATTGGCAAGTATGGTGAGCAGGGTTATCAGCAGTGCTGTTCCAATGTTTACAAGGAAGCGCTTGAATGTGGCATAGTTTGTCTTTTTGGCAAAAAGGTATATGCAGGGTGGAACACCCAAAAGCAACACATAGAAAATGGCTGCCACTGAAAAGAAACCCGATGCTTCGCTGGTGCGTGTGTTGAAGACATTACCCATCATACTGTCGGTGATGAGTACGTTGTAGGTGTTTATGAAATAGAGACATATGGCATCGCCTATGAAGGTGAATGCTATTATAGCTTTTCCCACTGCTCGCCCTATCCACAGCAGCAGATAGTAGAGCAGATAGTTGAGGGTGAGCATCAGCACGGCCACACTCGAGAAGATGAGTGCTCCGTTCCAGTTGCAGTCTATGTTCTCAATCACAGCACTGAATGCGGGAAAGTGGAAGGCAATGGTGGTGTATAGGCTCAGCACAAAGCAGATACCTGTTATTCCTTGTGGTCTCTTTAGAAAATCAAGTTTCATTTTTTCTTAAATATTTTATATATAGTGTAGGCAAGCAACGCAAGCAGTGTCAGTAGCATTGTGTTAAAAAGAATTGTTAGTGTTATGTTTACGCTGTGTGTATGTGTGTTCACGGGGCTATCGGCCCGGCTGGCATCGTAGCGTGCAAAAGGGTTTGAGAAAAGCACCTCGCCCGTTGGAAAATATACCGTAAAGCGAGCATAGGGGTCGCTCTCCCTCATCCTGTATTCTGCAAAGCAACTGTTTGTTACGTTCAACAGAGTGGTGTGATTTTGGCCAAAAACCTTTATGCTGTCGGCCATTTGAGACAGGCCAATGAATATTGTCTCTTCCCGCAATCCAATCTCTGTTACACGAGGCAGCTCCTTGTTTCTTTTGTATTTTACCTCCCAGTTGCCATTGCCATAATCGGGCAACCTCATAGAGTAGTAGCAACCGTTGAGCAGGGTGTTCTTGATATCTTCGTATCTGCCCGAAGGGGTGCAGACGAAATTACAGCGTCTGGCAATGGCAAATGACTTGTGTGGACGGTGAAGGTCGTCGTTGGCAAGGCCGAAACTGTAGCGTCCCGCGCTAAGGGCCTTGTCCCAAAAGATGTTCTCACTGCAATCTTCGCAGTCGAGCTCCATAATGTCGTAACCACCAACCTTTTCAAGAATTCCGTCGGTAGTGAGCAGTGTGTGCAACGGGTGGTTAAACTGCAGGATGTCGCACTCCTTGGAGAGCATATCCATTTGGAACTGTCTTTGAGAAGCAAGCAGCGGCAGCAGGTGATCGAAATGATTTACATCTTTGCACCCGAACACAAGTTTGTGGAATTTGAAAAAGTTGTAGCCGTGCTCATAGAGATTAACTTGCAGTGTGCTGTCAAACGGGTGCTTGGTGAGCTCGTTGTGGTTGGAGAATGTTACAATGTCATAGTCCAGGCGTTCATAGGCCTTGTGAACGTCTCCCGGCCAATATTTACATTCGTTCATTATGCCTTTCACGCGTGTGTGGGTGTGGAAATTGGCCTTTTTCCAGCAGTGTGCCGTGTCTATGTTTCTGTAGGGGTTGAAAATATTGGGGCCGCAGAATGGTTGCGGCTTGGCAAAGTCATAGATGAAACTGATGCTTGTGCCAACAATAATCATCAATGCGACGAGCAGTACCGCTGCTAATGATTTAAGGAGAATGTGTAAAATCTTATGTAGAAACTTCATAATATAATATGTTCCAGCCGACAAAATTACTCCTTATTATTCTAAAAATGAAATTATACCGCATTTTTTGCAGTCTCTGAAAGGCAACGCCCGTGGATAATTTATGGCGGCACATTGTCCGCCATAAAATTGTAATTCGTTATTTAAGGCTCTCCAAGAAGCCCTCTATTCCTCCTCCAAGCTCGTTGGCAAAATCCTCAACGCTTTTGCTGAACTTCTTGATGCTCTTCTTTGTTATGTAGCCCTTGAGACGTCCCTTGAGCTTGCCAATCTCCTTGAGTTCTTGCTTGGTATATTCATACTTCTCGAACTCCTCCTTTATCTCGGCATACTCCTCGGCTACCTCCTTCCAATCTTCTTCGTCATAGGAGGCGTGTTTCTTCTCGACCTTGTCCACAAGTTTCTCCAGTTTTTTGATAGGTGTTTGTGGTGATGCGCACACGCTGAACACGGATGCCATAAGGGCAATTAAGGTTATAAGAGTGCTTTTCATATTATTCGTTTTTGTAAATAGTCCTTTTGTTTGCCAAAAGTAGTGAAATGCTATTAAAATCTAAAGATATCCGATGAAAATTAATACCGGTAAACTCTTAAAAACAACAATGGCGGGCTGACAGCCCGCCATTGTTGTTTTTGGGGATGAGTTATTTACTTAACTTCCTCGAACTCGGCATCCTGGACGTCATCGCCGTGCTTCTGCTCGTTGCTCTGCTGCTGTGCGCCCTGTGCACCCTGAGCACCGCTCTGTGCATACATCTCGGCGCTGGCTGCCTGCCAAGCGTTGTTGAGCTCTGCTGTTGCAGCATCAATGGCTGCGAGGTCCTGTGCCTTGTGAGCCTCCTCGAGCTTCTGAACGGCAGCCTCAATGGGGGCCTTCTTGTCGGCGGGAATCTTGTCGCCAAGCTCGCTAAGCTGGTTCTTGGTCTGGAATACCATTGAGTCGGCCTGGTTCAGCTTGTCAATCTTCTCGCGCTCCTTCTTGTCGGCATCGGCATTAGCCTCAGCCTCGGCCTTCATACGCTCAATCTCCTCCTTGCTGAGGCCTGATGATGCCTCGATGCGGATAGCCTGCTCCTTGCCTGTCGCCTTGTCCTTGGCAGATACCTTGAGGATACCGTTGGCGTCGATATCGAATGTAACCTCAATCTGGGGCACACCGCGACGTGCGGGAGCAATGCCGGTGAGGTTGAACTGGCCGATAGACTTGTTCTGGTTGGCCATAGGACGCTCACCCTGAAGAACGTGGATTGTAACCTCGGTCTGGTTGTCGGCTGCGGTAGAGAATGTCTCGCTCTTCTTGCAGGGGATTGTTGTGTTGGCGTCTATGAGCTTTGTCATTACACCGCCGAGGGTCTCTATACCCATTGACAGGGGAGTAACGTCGAGCAATACGATGTCGCTTACACCGCCCTCCTTGTTGAGGATGGCGCCCTGGATGGCAGCACCTACGGCAACAACCTCATCGGGGTTTACGCCCTTTGAAGGAGCCTTGCCAAAGAAGTCCTCTACAATTTTCTGAACTGCGGGGATACGTGTTGAGCCACCTACGAGGATAACCTCATCGATGTCGGAGTTGCTCAAGCCTGCGTCGCTCATTGCCTTCTTGCAGGGCTCGAGACAAGCCTGAATGAGGTTGTGTGCCAATGACTCGAACTTGGCGCGTGTCAAGGTCTTAACAAGGTGCTTGGGCATACCATTGACAGCAGTGATATAGGGGAGGTTAATCTCTGTTGATGTTGTTGATGACAACTCAATCTTTGCCTTCTCGGCAGCCTCCTTGAGACGCTGCAGTGCCATTGGGTCGGCTTTGAGGTCTGCGCCCTCCTCGGCCTTGAACTCGCTTGCAAGCCAGTCGATGATTACCTGGTCAAAGTCATCACCACCAAGGTGTGTGTCGCCGTTGGTAGAGAGCACCTCGAACACGCCGCCGCCGAACTCAAGGATTGAAATATCGAATGTACCGCCACCAAGGTCGAATACAGCAATCTTCATATCCTTGTTGGCCTTGTCTACGCCATAGGCAAGAGCTGCAGCTGTGGGCTCATTGACAATGCGCTTAACCTCGAGACCGGCAATCTGTCCGGCCTCTTTTGTTGCCTGGCGCTGGCTGTCGCTGAAGTAGGCAGGAACGGTGATTACCGCCTCGGTAACCTCCTGGCCCAGATACTCCTCGGCTGTCTTCTTCATCTTCTGAAGAATCATTGCCGAAATCTCCTGGGGTGTGTAGAGACGGCCGTCGATGTCTACGCGGGGCATATTGTTCTCCTCTACCACCTTATAAGGAACGCGAGAAATCTCCTTGCTGACCTGCGCCCAGTTCTCGCCCATAAAACGCTTGATTGAGAAGATGGTGCGCTGGGGGTTTGTTACCGCCTGACGCTTGGCAGGGTCGCCAATTTTGCGCTCGCCGTTGTTGTCAAATGCAACAATTGAAGGAGTGGTGCGCTTGCCCTCGCTGTTTGTGATTACTACGGGCTCGTTGCCCTCGAAAACTGATACACAAGAGTTTGTTGTACCCAAGTCAATACCAATGATTTTTCCCATAATTCTTATTTTTTTTATTATTCGTTATCAAAAAAAGTTTGGCGGTTTGTTTCCGCTTCTGCAAACTATAAAACAAAGTGCGTGCCAAAGGGTTTTTGTTATTGCGATTTTTGCCAAATAGGCTGTATATGACATTTTTTACTATGCTTTTTGTGTCAATTTGGCAGTTTTTTGACACTCGGCAGCTCTTTTGTGGCAGTTTTTGAAAGTGAAGAATGCTTGTGTGAACGGCGTGGCATAGAAGGCTCTGTGTGGTGTTGTAAATGGCTTTGGGAAAAAAGTTTGCCGTTATGGGGTGTGCGGGTTGTTTTTTCCTTTTTTTTATATTACTTTTGTAAACTACCGTCTGTGCGGCGTTTGACGCGGGCAACGGTGGATTGTTTTTGAAAATGTTATAATTGAAATATTTATCAACTTTTAATCGTTCAGTAAAATGGGAAAAGTTCTGATTATAGGAGCCGGAGGCGTGGCTACTGTTGCGGCACATAAGGTGTGCCAGAATGCAGATGTGTTTACCGAAATAATGATAGCCAGCCGTACAAAAAAGAAGTGCGATGCTTTGGCTGACGTGCTTAACAAGAAGTACGGAACAAATGTGCAGACTGCGCAGGTAGACGCGGACAGTGTGGAGCAGCTTGTGGAACTGCTTGGCTCATACAAACCCGATATCGTGATGAACCTGGCTTTGCCTTATCAGGACCTCACTATTATGGAGGCTTGTCTGCAGACCGGTTGCAACTATATGGATACCGCCAACTATGAGCCCAAGGACGAGGCTCACTTCGAGTACAGCTGGCAGTGGGCTTACCGTGAGCGCTTTGAGAAAGCTGGTCTTTGCGCCATTCTGGGTTGCGGATTCGACCCGGGCGTAACCAGCGTGTTTACCGCTTATGCTGCAAAGCACTATTTCGACGAAATTCACTATCTTGATATCGTTGATTGCAATGCCGGAAACCATCATAAGGCATTCGCTACAAACTTCAATCCCGAAATCAATATCCGTGAAATCACCCAGAAGGGACTTTACTACGAGAACGGAAAGTATATTGAGACCGAGCCTATGGAGATTCATCAGCCAATCACATATCCCAATGTCGGTCCACGCGAAAGCTATCTTTTGCACCACGAGGAGATTGAAAGCCTTGTAATCAACTTCCCGACAATAAAACGTGCCCGTTTCTGGATGACCTTTGGTCAGCAGTATCTTACCTATCTGGATGTGATTCAGAATATAGGTATGAGCCGCATTGACGAGGTTGAGTACAAGGCACCCAAGGCCGACGGCACCGGCGAAGAGGTTGTAAAGATTGTTCCTCTGCAGTTCCTGAAGGCTGTTCTCCCCAATCCTCAGGACCTTGGCGAGAACTACGAGGGTGAGACATCTATCGGTTGCCGCATCCGTGGTATCAAGGATGGCAAGGAGCACACATACTATGTCTACAACAACTGCAGCCACCAGGAGGCTTACAAGGAGACCGGTATGCAGGGTGTAAGCTACACAACAGGTGTTCCTGCAATGATTGGTGCAATGATGTTCCTCAAGGGTATATGGCGCAAGCCGGGTGTTTGGAATGTTGAACAGTTCGACCCGGATCCATTTATGGAGCAGCTCAATATCCAGGGCTTGCCTTGGCACGAGGAGTTTGATAAAGACCTCGAACTTTGATATTAAAAACAAGGGCGGGTTCCGCCCTTTTCAAACAACAATAGAACAATATGGCAAAGAAAGAAGAATTGGATAACATCGCCGGCAATGAAAAGTTGCGTGCCCTTCAGGCTGCGATGGATAAGATAGAGAAGAACTTCGGCAAGGGCTCCATTATGAAGCTCGGCGATGACAATTTTGAGGATGTTGAGGTTATTCCAACAGGCTCGGTGGGCTTGAACGCAGCACTTGGTGTGGGCGGTTACCCCCGTGGCAGAATAATTGAGATTTATGGTCCCGAGTCATCGGGTAAGACAACATTGGCAATACACGCTATTGCCGAGGCTCAGAAGATGGGCGGCATTGCAGCCATCATCGATGCCGAGCACGCTTTTGACCGTTTCTATGCACAGAAGTTGGGCGTGGATATCGATAATCTGCTCATTTCACAGCCCGATTGCGGCGAGCAGGCACTGGAGATAGCAGAGCAACTTATCCGCTCGTCGGCTATTGATATAATTGTAATAGACTCTGTGGCTGCGCTCACTCCAAAGGCTGAGATTGAAGGCGAAATGGGTGATAACAAGGTGGGCCTTCAGGCACGTCTTATGTCTCAGGCTCTTCGCAAACTCACTTCTGCCATCAGCAAGACAAAAACAACCTGCATCTTCATCAATCAGCTTCGTGAGAAGATTGGTATAATGTTTGGTAACCCCGAGACAACCACCGGTGGTAACGCCCTCAAGTTCTATGCTTCGGTGCGTCTCGATATTCGCCGTGTGAGTCAGCTCAAGGATGGCGAGGATGCCATTGGTAATTCTGTACGAGTTAAGGTAGTGAAGAACAAGGTGGCGCCTCCTTTCCGCAAGGCCGAGTTTGATATTATGTTTGGCGAGGGTATCTCGCGCACCGGTGAGATTGTGGACCTTGGTGTTCAGTATGGCATCATCAAGAAAAGTGGCTCTTTCTTCAGCTACAACGATACCAAGTTGGCTCAGGGCCGCGACCGCACAAAGGCTCTCATTGCCGATAATCCTGAGTTGGCCGAGGAGCTTGAGATGAAGATTGCCGAGGCTATAAAAGGCAGTGGCGAGGTTGATGTAACAGAATAAAATGCGATAAAATAAATTGACTATGAAGAAAAATCTATTGTTTGCAGCGCTGGCTTTCGTGGGTCTTGGCGCTTTTGCTCAGGAGGCAACTCCCGATTTTACAGTTGTGAAGGAGAATCCTATCACAAGTATCAAGAACCAGAACCAGGCCGGTACCTGCTGGTGCTACTCTTCACTCGCTTTCATTGAGTCGGAGTTGTTGCGCAAGGGTAAGGGTGAGTACGATCTCTCTGAGATGTTTATTGTTCACAACACCTATCTCGACCGTGCCGACAAGGCTGTTCGCACACACGGTGATATCTCTTTCTCACAGGGTGGCTCTTTCTACGATGTTCTCTATGGTATGGAGAAGTTTGGTCTCGTGCCCGAGGAGGAGATGCGTCCCGGTGTAATGTATGGCAAGGAGCTCAGTGTGCACAATGAACTTTCAGCAGTGAGCGATGCTGTAGTTGCTGCAATTGCCAAGGGTAAGCACCGCAGCCTGCAGGTGAGCCCCGAGGGTCAGCCCCTGTGGAAGAAAGCTATTGAGGCTGTTCACGATATCTATCTTGGCGAGCGTCCCGAGGTGTTTACCTACAACGGCAGAACACACACACCCAAGACATTCTACAATTCATTGGGCTTGAAGGCTTCAGACTATGTGTCATTGACATCATACACACACCATCCTTTCTACGAGGAGTTTGTGCTCGAGATTCAGGACAACTGGCGTTGGGCCAAGTCATACAACCTTCCCATTGATGAACTTATGCAGGTGTTTGACAATGCAATTATGAACGGTTACACCATTGCTTGGGGTAGCGATGTTAGCGAGGCTGGTTTCGACCGCACAGGTAAGGCTGTTATGCCTGCTGCAAAGAAGGGTGCCGACCTTGAGGGTTCTGATATGGCAAAGTGGCTCAAGCTCAGCGAGGAGCAGAAGAAGAACGAGCCCAACCCCGATGAAAAGTGGTGCACTCAGGAGGAGCGTCAGATTGCTTATGACAACTGGGAGACTACCGATGACCACGGTATGCAAATCTATGGTATTGCAAAGGATAAGAATGGCGTAGAGTACTATATGGTTAAGAACTCTTGGGGCGAGGCCGGTAACTACAAGGGCATCTGGTATGCTTCAAAGGCTTTTGTCCGCTACAAGACTATGAATATTGTTGTTCACAAGGATGCTCTTCCCAAGGAGATTCGTGAGAAGCTCGGCATCAAGTAACAATTGGCGAAAAGAGATATATGCGGCCGCACCTGAATTTGGTGCGGCCGCTTCTTTTTTGGGGCCCATTTGCGAAAAAGAATTATTTATTCTAAAAAATAGATGTGCGATGTGATAAATTCGGGCAATTTTTGTATTTTTACAAATTGAATAGATTTGCCGTATCAGCGTCTGTTGTGTGCGCGGGTGCGGACGGGATGCTGCAAGGCGCCCAATGCTGCTTGTTGGGCGGCACACACCAAATTTTGAAAATAAAAACAATATATAATGGGACAGAATTGGAAATATCAACCGCTTGCGCAAGAGCAGCAGGAGCTTGCAAAAAGGCTCTCTGTTGAGCTGGACATCAGTCCGGTGCTCTGCTCGTTGCTTGTGAGGCGTGGTATCACTTCTGTTGCAGAGGCGCGTGAATTTTTCCGTCCTAAACTAAGCCACCTCCACAACCCTTTCCTTATGAAGGATATGGATGTTGCCGTGCGCCGTCTCAACAAGGCGTTGGGCAAGAAGGAGCGCATATTGGTTTACGGCGACTATGATGTCGATGGCACAACAGCTGTTGCATTGGTCTACAAGTTTCTGCAACAGTTCTCATCGAACATCGACTACTACATCCCCGACCGCAACGAAGATGGATATGGCATCTCCAAAAGAGGTGTCGATTATGCCTATTCAACAGGCGTGAAACTGATTATAGTGCTCGACTGTGGCATAAAGGCCATTGATGAGATAGCCTATGCCAAGTCGTTGGGCATAGACTTCATTGTGTGCGACCACCACGTGCCCGATGAGCAACTGCCTTGTGCCGTTGCAATCCTAAACCCCAAACGCCCCGACTCCACCTACCCCTATCCACACCTTTCGGGCTGTGGCGTAGGTTTCAAGTTTATGCAAGCATTTGCAATGGACAACGGCATACCGGCCGACCAACTCTATCCACTGCTCGACCTTGTGGCTGTGAGCATAGCGTCGGACCTTGTGCCCATAATGGGTGAGAACCGCATTCTTGCCTATCATGGCATAAAGCAGATAAACCATAGCCCAAGCATAGGCCTCAAGGCTATCATCAGCGTTTGCGGTCTCAACGAGAAGGAGATAAACATAAATGATATAATCTTCAAGATTGGCCCCAGAATAAATGCTTCGGGGCGTGTGATGCAGGGAAAGGTTGCTGTGGACCTGCTCATAGAGAACAATCTTGACGCAGCGCTCGATGTGAGCCGCCAGATAAACGAGTTCAACGAGACACGCAAAGAGCTCGACAAGAGTATGACCGAAGAGGCCAACCGCATTGTTGAGGGGCTTGAGAGCTTTGACGAGCGTCGTGCCATTGTAATCTTCAACCCCGATTGGCATCGTGGCGTAATTGGCATTGTGGCCTCACGCCTCACCGAGGTATATCACCGTCCGGCGGTGGTTATAACCTGCACCGGCGATATTGCTACCGGCTCGGCACGTTCGGTAACTGGCTTCGATGTCTACAAGGCAATGGAGAGCTGCCGCGACCTTCTCGACAATTTCGGCGGGCACACCTATGCTGCCGGTTTCTCGCTCAAGGTGGAGAATATCGATGCCTTTGCAAAGCGTTTCGAGGAGTTTGTAACGGATAACATACTCCCCGAACAGACAGAGCCTGTCATTGATATTGATGCCGAACTCGAGTTTCAACAGGTTACACGCAGGTTCTTTAATGATTTGAAGAAATTTGCGCCTCACGGCCCCGAGAATCCCAAGCCCATCTTCTGCACCCACAATGTGTGCGACTATGGTACAAGCAAGGTGGTGGGCCGCCGTCAGGAGCACATAAAGCTTGAGCTTGTCGATAACAAGTCCAATACCATACTCAACGGTATAGCTTTTGGTCAGAGTCGTCAGGCCAAATATATCAAATCAAAGCAGTCGTTCGATATTTGCTACACTCTTGAGGACAATACCTACAAGCACGGCGAGGTGCAGCTGCTTATAGAGAGCATACACACCAAAGCCACACGTTGATGCCGCTATGAAATATCGTGCAATCCTTAAACACTATTGGGGGTATGACGATTTCCGTGGTATACAACGTAACATCATAGAAAGCATATCACAGGGACGCGATACCTTGGGGCTTATGCCCACCGGCGGTGGCAAGAGCATAACCTTTCAGGTGCCGGCGCTTGCCGGCGAGGGGCTGTGCATTGTTGTTACCCCCCTCATTGCGTTAATGAAAGACCAGGTGGCAAATCTTCGCAGCCGTGGTATAAAGGCATTGGCAATATATTCGGGTATGCGCACCTCCGATATAGTTACTGCGCTCGAGAATTGCATTTTTGGCGACTATAAATTCCTCTACATCTCTCCCGAGCGCATAGGCTCCGAACTCTTCCTCAAGAAGATACAACGCGTCAAGGTGCAGCTCATTACAGTTGATGAGGCTCACTGCATCTCGCAGTGGGGGCACGATTTCAGACCAGCCTACCGCCAGATAAGCGACCTGCGCAAGCTCTTTCCGGGAGTGCCTGTGCTTGCTCTCACGGCAACGGCAACCCCCGAGGTGGTGAAAGACATACAGCAGCAACTCAATTTTGCGCACCCCAACTGCTACAGTATGAGCTTTGCCCGCAACAATCTTGCTTATGTGGTGCGCAACACCGAGAACAAAGCTGCTGAACTACTGCACATATTGGGGCGCATCCAAGGCTCGGCAATAGTATATACACTCAACCGCAAGAGAACCAAGGAGGTTTGCGACTTTCTTGTTGCCAGTGGCATAACGGCCGAATATTACCACGCGGGCCTTGCGCCCGAGAGTAAAGATGCCAAGGAAGAGGCTTGGAAGAGTGGGCGCGCGCGTGTGATGGTCTCTACCAATGCCTTTGGAATGGGTATCGACAAGCCCGATGTGCGCCTTGTTGTCCACATAGACCTTCCCAGCTCCATAGAGGCCTATTTTCAGGAGGCCGGCCGTGCCGGGCGCGACGGCAACAAAGCCTATGCGGTAACCCTCTTCAGTGCCATTGACAAACAGGTCGTGTTGCGCCGCCTTGCCGATAACTATCCCCCACAGGAGTTTATACGCGAGGTCTATGATGAGATATGCTACTACTACAATATGGCCCTTGGCGACGGTCTCGACTGCACGTTTGAGTTCTCGCTTGGCGATTTTTGCAAGAAGTATCATCGCCCAACGCTGCGCACCGATAGTGCATTGCGCATACTCACCCGAATGGGCTATCTTGAATATGTCGAGGAGATGGAATATGCCTCGCGTGTGCGTTTCATTGTAGACAAGGACTCCTTATACCGTTTCAAGGGGCTGCCTGCCGACTATGAACTGCTCATCAATGCCATATTGCGCAACTATAGCGGCCTTTTCACCGATTATGTGTTCATTGATGAACGCTATCTTTCCCGCATAACCAAGCTCACACGTCATCGTATGTATGAGATACTTGTGTCGCTAAGCAGCAAAGGATTAGTCTCCTATGCTCCGTCAAAAAAATGCCCCATAATCACATTCACACGTCATCGTGTGCTTGGCAGTGAGCTGCGTTTTGCACGCGATGTCTATGATGAGCGCAAGGCAATCTTCGGCGACAGGCTCAATGCCATAGTTGCCTATGCAACCCGCACCGACAGATGCCGCAGCACTCTTTTACTCGACTATTTTGGCGAGAAGAAGAGCGCTCCTTGCAACGTGTGCGACATTTGCCTGGCACAACGTGCAGCGGGGAACACCTCTCCGCCTGAAAATCTTGTTGAGGCTCTCAACAGCCTGCTTGCCGATGGGGAATTTCATCCCCTGTCGCAGCTTCAAGCCCTTGGGCTCACCCGCAATACACAGGCCGAGTTGCTGCGCTTTATGTGCGATGAGGAGCTTATAACGCTGCGGGGCGAAATGATACGACTAAACAATAAATTTAAAGCATAAATAAAACACACCGATGATTACTTTTCTAATCTGCTTTGCAGTGCTCATAATCGCATATTTCACCTATGGTCGCTATCTTGAGAAGGTGTGTGCCATAGACGCGTCAAACCCCGTGCCGTCGCAAACAATGTATGACGGTGTAGACTACATTCCAATGCCCCGTTGGAAGATATTTCTCATTCAGTTGCTCAATATCGCCGGTTTGGGGCCCATCTTTGGTGCTCTGCTGGGTGCAGCCTATGGTCCTGTGGCTTTCCTGTGGATAACACTCGGCGGTGTTTTTATGGGCGCTATGCACGATTTTGTAGCGGGTGTCATTTCGCTAAAGAACAATGGCGTGAGCCTGCCCGAGATTGTTGGAACCTTCCTTGGCAAGGGAACAAAGATGTTTATGCGTGTCTTCACGTTGCTGCTTATGGTGCTGGTGGGCGCAGTCTTTATGTCGCAGCCCGCCGAGCTTGTTGCCTCTAATGTGGATGTCCCCCTGCTCGATGGCAAGGCTGTTGGTGCAATGTCGCTCGAGGTGCTTGTGGTGCTTGGTATCATCCTTGTCTATTATGTGCTTGCTACTTTGCTGCCCATTGACAAGATTATAGGCCGTTTCTACCCGGTTTTTGGCATAGCGCTCCTTGTTATGGCGCTTGCAATCCTGGGCGTGCTTCTCTTTAATAGCGACAGATATGTTATACCCGAGCTCACATCGCTTGGCAACGGCATATCCAATCCAAAGGAGTTTCCCATTGTACCAATGCTCTTCACAACCATTGCCTGTGGTGCACTGTCGGGCTTCCACGCCACTCAGTCGCCAATGATGGCGCGCTGTATGACCAGTGAGAAGCAGGCCCGCTCAGTCTTCTATGGCTCAATGATAACAGAGAGCATCATTGCCCTCATTTGGGCTGCCATCGGTATGGCCTTTTGGGGTGGTGTAGAGGGGTTGAACGCCGCTATTGCGGCCAATGGTGGCAGCGCAGCCAAATTGGTGAACATAATAACCGATGCCACAATGAGTGGCGCTGTGTCGGCGTGTGTGCTTGTGGGCATTATCGGTTGTGCAATAACATCGGGCGACACAGCATTCCGCTGTGCGCGTCTCATTGTGGCCGATATGTTGGGCATCAATCAAGGTAACATAGCCAAGCGCCTGTGGGTGTCGCTGCCTCTCTTTGTCGCAGCGTTGTTCATTATTCTGGCTCTGCCGTTCCAAACAATATGGAGCTACTTTGCCTGGTGCAACCAGACACTGGCGGTTATAACACTGTGGTGCATTGCGGTTTATCTCTACCGGATGAGACGTCCTGTTGTTATAGGTGTCTTGCCGGCGCTTGTGATGACTTATGTGTGCTCGTCCTATATATTCATCTCGCCAATGATGTGCGGAATGGAAAATCGCGCATTGGCATATATTCTGGGCGGTGTGCTCACTGTTATTATTGCAGTGGCTGTATGTATAAAGGCAAAAAATGGTGGGCGTAATTGAGGTGCATTTCAATTATAATGCTTCTCTCTTTCTTGAAGCCTTTTTCTTTTTGCCACATTGTTATATGCAATAAAAAAACAGACATCAACACAGTCGTGTTGATGTCTGTTTTTTTATTGTAAAAGTTTTATTACTTCTTAGAAGCCTTTTTGCGCATCTTCTCTGCAACCTTGTTCTGCTTTTCAATCTTCTTTGCAGCAGCCTTAGCCTGTTTCTCGGCAGCCTTTGCAGCCTTAGCCTCTGCCTTTGCGTCAGCCTTGTTACCAGCAGCCTTGGCACCAGCACCCTTGATAGCCTCCTTAGCACCAGCACCCTTTGCGCCAGCACCCTTTACGGCAGCCTTGCCGCAAGCCTCCTTAACAGCGGCCTTCTCACCGGCACCCTTTACGGCAGCCTTGCCGCAAGCCTCCTTAACGGCAGCCTTTGCACCGGCAAGCTTCACAGCCTCTTTGGCGCCTGCACCCTTAACAGCAGCCTTCTCGCCAGCGGCAGCGTTCACACATTTCTCACACTTAACATCCTTCTCTGTAACCTCCTGAGCATTAACTGTTGCGGCGAAAGCAACAACCAATGCGAACATCAAAAATTTAAATTTCATAGTTTTTATATAGTTAAAAAATATCTTGCCCTGAAAAACGGAGCGCGAAATTACCATTTTTTAACGATATAGCAAAACTAATAAAGAAAAAGTGAACGATTGTAGTAAAAAAAACACGAAGATAGGTCTCTTTATGCTTTGAAAATGAGCTCTTTTACACTTTTTAGCCGTTCCACCTGCCTCGGGTGAAGTCGGGAATTTCCACAGGGGCGCCGCCGTTGTTGGCCGAAATATCGGTCAGTTCCACAAGGCAGCTCCACAGTGCCGCGTCATAGACTGTCATATCAAGTGGCTTCCCGTTTCTTAGACAGTGAATCAGACGACTGTCCATTGCATAGTCAATCCAACGGCGTCCGCAAAGTTCAAAGCCGCGTTCCTTGTATTCAGCCACAAAAGGATGGCGCTGTTCATCCATCAGAATTCGGCACTCCTCGCCCATTATTATGTTGTCGCTATCGGGGGCAAATGCAAATGAAGGGGTGGGGTATTTCTGTGCAAAACCATCGGTGCCGCTTATCAGGAACGAGCGGCTGTAGGGGCGCGGCAACGTTACACAGTGCTGCACAAGAATGGTGTGCCCCTTTTCGGTGGTTATTATCGAACTGTTCATATTCCCGCGCAGAGTGTTGCTGCCGACAGGCTTTGTAGAGCAGGAAACAATGCACTTCATTCTGTCGCCGCGGTTTATTCCCATTGCCAGCGCAACGGGGCCAAGTCCGTGTGTGGGGTAGGGGTTACCGTTGTGGCTCTTCATAAACTCCACCTGCCAGTTGTACCATTTGCGTCCACCCTCTTCGTTGCTCTCAATGCGTTCACGCAGGTCGTGGAGGTATGAACCCTCGGCGTGGATAATCTCCCCAAACACTCCTTTCTGCACCATATTTATAGTGCACAGTTCAAACTCATCATAGCAGCAGTTCTCAAGCATAATGCAGTGGCGGCGTGTCTCCTCGGCTGTGTCCACAAGCCTCCAGCAGTCGGCCACCGATGTGGCTGCCGGAACCTCTGTTGCCACGTGTTTGCCCTGCTGCATTGCATATACGGCTATGTCGGCGTGGCTTGCCCAATCGGTGCATATATATACAATGTCCACTTCGGGCGATTCGCACAGTCTCATCCACCCCTCGCCGCCGCTGTATGTGGCGGGCGCAGCTGCACCGTGTGAAGCAATTATAGCCTCTGCCTCAATGATGTTCTCCTCCACAAGGTCGCACAGTGCCGTTACGCGGCAGCCTTCAATGTGCATCATACGGAACACGGCACGTTTGGCGCGCACGCCCAGGCCTATGAAGCCGATGCGCACACACTCTAAAGGCTCGCATTGCAGATGCAACACGCTCTCCCGTGTCTCTATGTTCTTCTCCTTGGCCATTGGAGTATGCTCTTTATCTCTTGCAAAATAACAAAAAATGTATCTGCTTTCAAAGAGGTTTTGCTCTTTTTAGGTTTCTATTAGCATTTATTGTGGAAAATGGGTGGTTTGCAGGGGCTATTTTCTAATCTCCTGCATTCTCTCCCTTGCTGCATTGTTGCCGGCGTTGGCGGCGTCGAAGTAGAGGTCGCGTGCAAGGTCTCTGTCGCGCGGCACCCCTTTGCCGTCATAATAGTAGTCGGCCATACGCTTTGTTCCCTCGTGATATCCAAGTTCGGAAAGAGCCTTTGCATATCGGTAGGCAGCCTTGTACTGTTTGCGTTCCTCCTCATAATCCACCATATACAGCAGTGCATCGGGGTGCATCTTCTCGGCAGCAGCGGCAATGTACCTTGTACCGTCCTTGCCTTTGGAGTTTAGAATCACACCCTGTTCATATAGACCCGACGGCTCCTGCATCTTTGCAGCCTTTGCCACAAGCTCTTCATATTTTGCGCTATCCCTCTCCACCATAAAACCGTCGCGGTAACGGTGGGCAAGTTCCATTACTGCGCGCGGCTCGCTCTGCTGTGCAGCCTTGTTGAACCAGTGGTGTGCAAGCGAGTCGTTGCGCTCTACGGTCTCCCCCTTTTGCAGTGTGCAGCCCAGGGTGTATTGTGCCTCTGCATCACCGCGTTTCGCAGCTTCAAGAAGGAACTTCAGTGAAAGCGTGGGGTTCTTTGCCACTCCGCGCCCGTGGCGGTAGCACTCCGACACATAGAACATCGCGGGCGCATATTTATACTGCACCAGTTCGGCAAAGATGCGTATAGCATCCTTGTAGTTACCCTTGTTATAGTATATCACACCCTTTTCGTGCTCATAGGCACAGGCAGCTCTCATCTCCTCGCTCATTGGAGCCTCCTCCTCGCTCTTGGGAGTGGCGACGCTCTTTTTTGCGCTTTGTTTTTTTTCGTTGTCAATGCGAGTGGTGGTGGTTGCGTCGCTGCTGTAGAAGTCGGTGCCGTGGCGTCCGGCAACATCCACCACAATGTTGCTGCAGTTGCTGCTGTTGTATAGCTCAACAATAGCTTCTCCCTTGTCGTTGATGCTCACCTGCGGCACCCACAGCAATGTGCGGCGATAATCCTTTTTCTGTGGCTTCATATTGCCGTAGTTGGGCGAGTAGAACTGTTTGCTGCGGCTGTATCCCTGCACCGATGTGTAGCGCAGCGAGCTGCCTGTGGCAGCAAATTCGGGCACTATGCCATTGGCTCTATCCTCCTTGGTATAGGGTATTAGGCAGGCAACATAGTTGGGGTTGATGGGGTAGTTTATGCCACCGCCGCCGGCATCCATAATGGCACTGTTGAAACGATGTATACCCGGGCAACCGTCATATCCCTCGCTTGCATACAGATACATCTGCGACAGGAAGCCAAGATAGAATTTGTGCATTCCTAATTTATTGTCGAGCATACGGGCAAGCGGTGCCCAGTGGGTGTCTCTGTTCTCAAACTGTTTGCGTGTACCCTCGTCGCTGCGTATCACAAACTCCTTGAAGTTTGTCATCTTGTCGGCGTCGGCCAGCCCGCGCAGATACTCCATATCGGGTTTTGGAACGCTATAAGGGCTATATTCGCCCAGCACCACCATAAGCTGCACCCAATAGGCCCAGTTATAGTTGTGGCGCTTCATTGCGCTTGTAACCACATCGGCAGCAGTGAGCGTGTGGTCATAATCGTGGTTCACAGTAATTGTTATTGCCTCGCTGCCAAGGCGCATATTGCCAATGTATTTTGTCATTATGCGCTCCTCTTCTCCCACAGACATAATTTGGCCGATGTTGTAGATTATCTCCTTGCCCTCTCCCACTTTGTGCACATTTTGTGCCATTTCGTCTTCATTGTCGTTTTTTTTATAGAGCAACGCCTCCTCCTTCATTCTTGTGTATAACTCATCCTCGTGCAGGTCGAATTGGTCGAGAAAGGTTACATCCTGGGCATACTCCCACTCATCGAGGTAGTTGAAACGCATTTCACTGTGTGGGGGGCGGCTGTTTGTCTCGTCTTTGCGCTTTGCCACCACATCAACTGCCGACAGCATATACTCAAACGGGTTCACTCTCACAAGGCTGTCTGCGGCCTGCTTGCTCATTGCCTCGCCCAAATTACGCTCCCAGTAGTCATAGAGGCGGAAACCGGGCGAGTAGTAGCGGTCAAGTCCAAACTGGTAGGAGATATTCTGGCTGTGCTTGAACACCGTTTGCGGGCTTAACGAGGCAATGCGTGTGCCATAGAAATCATCAAACTCAATCATAAAGGCGCCTGTGCTGTCGGTGCGGAAAGTTGTAGTCTCCACACGGCCGCTGTCCGTTGGTATGTCCACACGTGTCAGGTTATAGCTCTGCGGTGTCAGTTTAGCCTTGCCATAGTTGCCCATCTCGGTGTTGCGCTGTTTTTGATAGAACTTGCCCTTGAGCGAAATGCCGCGTTCAATGGGGTGCATATTCTCTATTTTTTCGCGTGTGAGCATATGCCAGTTATATGATGTCCAGCCGTGGGTTAGCATCAGCAGGTCGAGCTGCTCCTTGCGCTTGGGGTTGTTGCTGTCGAAATATTGGGTTGCATCGGGGATGTAGCCCTTGAGCTCCGAGCCAAGCAGCAGATAGCTGTATAGATTGTGGTTGTATGATGTAACCTGTCTTCCTGCAGCGTCGGAAGCAGTCAGCGAAAGGTCGGTGCCTGCAGGGATAGCCTTGCCGTCGTCGCGTGTGAGTTTAAGCGTAATCTTTTCGCCCGGCTTTGGAGATAGATTGTGTGTGTGATAACCGTTGGCTGTAATATTCAGTTTCACAGTTCCTCGGTCGCCATTGGCCACTCTGTCGTGCTCCACAAAGAACTGTCTCTCGGCCAGTGGAGTGTGGTTGTTCTCGAACAGCACCACGCGGTTCACACCCTCGGGAAGCTCTTGCTTGGGAAGGGCATATCTCACAACCTTGTCGTTGCTGCTTGATTTTTTGAAGAATCCAAGTGCGCCACGGTAGAGTATGGCAACGCCAAGGCTGCGCTCTTTCTCTATGTTATTCTGTGCTGTAATCACAATGCTGTCGCCAACATTTTCCACCCTCAGCGTGGCACCCTCGTCAAGGACCTCGGGCAGTTTGAATTTGTGCACTTTGCTCTTTCCCTTCTCATCGCTCATTGTAACCTCGGCGCGGTAGCGTGTGTCCTTCTTTGGAGTGATAACAAATACTCCTTTTCCATAGTGCTGTGGGACGCTCTCCAACAGCTTTGTGTCTCCCTCGTAGATAGTAATCCTCTCCTCGCTGAATTGCCCCTCCTTGCCACGCAACTCGTATGCAATTCGGCTCTCAATGCCCGCCACAAGCTCTCCGCCCTCGGGGAAGAAATCGAGTGTGGCATCGGGCAGCTCAGCGCTCATCCACTTGCCACGTTCGTTAAATCCGCGACGTCTGTCTAACAGGTTTCTAAAGTCCCAATTATCGGCATTCACCTTGTCAAATACAGGGAACACTCTTGAGAAAACGGCATCCTTGCCCCAGTTGAGCATATAGCGTGTGTAGGCACGCACCTCATAGTAACCCGACAGCAGCAAGGGGTTAAGCTCAAACTCGCCATAGCAGCTTCCTTCCTCATCCAGCTTATACTTCTTTGTCTCAACAACATACCCCTCGGGCGCCACAAGCTCCACATAGAGCACCTTGCTGAGGGTGCTGGGGCGGTCATCTATGCCAAAGGTCGTATATGCCTTGAACCACATCGTCTCGCCCAAATAATAGGCTGTGTTGTCAAAGTGCAGGAACACCCTCTCCTGTTGCATCACGCGGCCCACCTGCATTGCTCTAAAAGCGATGCTGTCCACTCTGTTTTGCGACAATGCCACACTTGCCGTGCCAATGATTATTGTGAAAAGGAATATAAGTCGTTTCATAGCAGTTTGTCTCATCTTCTATTAGACACGAAAAAACGGTTAAAGTTACATCATTGTGCAAACTTTTCTGCTAAGATAAACAAAAAACGGGCAACACACAGTGTGCCCCCGTTCAATAATTGAGTATAATTGTTTTATTTATCTCACAAAATACTTCTTGCCATCGATAATATAGAAACCTTTTACCGCTTTCTGCACCTTGCGACCTTGAAGGTCATAGATACCTTTTATGTAATTCTCATTCTTGACACTCTCAATGCCGGTATCCTTGTCGGCATCCTCAAGCACCCACAACTCGGCAGCACTGAATGTGGCGTCGCAGTAGGGGTAGTAGACATCATCCTGCTTATCAACCTCTCCAATCTTGAAATAGTGCTCTCCGTTGGTTATGTAGAACTCGGTCTCATTCTTGTATTCCAACCCAAGAGGCGATTTCTCGCCGGTGTTGCTTGCGTCAATGTTCCATTTGCGGCACACAATGTAGTAACCCTCTTTTGAAGCAAAGTACACCTTGTCGTTGCCGGCATCCACCAGGGCGAATATCTGCCTGTTGTCATCGGCATAGTCGGCAATACCCACCGAACCTTTCGGCCCCGATGCATTATTGGCATTGAACGCCTCAATGTGAAGGTATTTGTTGTGGGCAACAGATTTTATGCGATAGAAAGGGCCTGTTATAACAGCAGGCTCCTCGGGCTCGGCCTCTTCCCACTCTTTTAGCACCGAATAGCGTTCATTGGTAATCTGCTCAATGGTGTAGTTCTTGTAGATAATAGTGTAGTCGGCGCCGTATGTGCTCTCCTCGTAAAGGAACGTAATAGTGGAGTCCTTGTCAAAGCACATAGTAGAGTAGGCCGAGCCTAAAGAAGAGACCTGAAAGCGTCCGTCCCACTCCTTTGCAAAGTTGGCAGGGATGTTATAGTCCTCTTCCGAAGCAAGCTCCTTGTAGTATATGCCCACATTTGCGCGTCCATTGCCAAAAGGCAGCGACTGCAATGCCAGCCACATCTCCTTGTTGTCCTCGTTGCGCACAACGGGTATAATCATAATCTCGCCGTTGCAGGAGTTACCTTGTGCAACCACGCCGCTATTGTTTGCGTTTGATGTTGCGCGTGTGCCCCACGAGCCCTCGGCCTTCTCCTTGTCGGTAAAAGTGAAGATGTTGTAATCGCGTCCGCCGCTGATGCGTGAACTTATTATCACATTGCCGTTTGGCAACTCCTCAACCTTAGGCTCATCGCCGCCGCTTGGTATTGGTGCACTCTCCACGCCGCCCAGCACCTTCCAGCTGCCACCGAAGTCGTCGCTGTAGAGAACAAAGTTGGTGTATGCAGCATTCTTGTTCTTCAGCAGCACGGCGCAATAGAGACGATAGTAGTCGTTTATCTTCACAAATCGGCTCTGGTGTATTTTGCCCGAGCCCACGAACATTGCCATAACCGGTCCTTGGCTGCTGTTGTCCCACATTGAGTAGATGCTCTCGGCGATGTCCACAGGCTCGCTCCAGGTGGCACCGTTGTCCTCGCTATAGAAACGGGCTATGTTTTGGTGGTTGTTGCGTGTTCCATTTTGGAACGATACGTTGCCGGCGCAGCTAAGCACAAGCACACGGTTGCTTTCGCGGTCGGCAACAATTGCCGGGTCTCCAAAGCCCACGTGCATAAAGTCGGGCGAATTTGCACCCTGTCCGTCAATAATAGAAAAACGGCTGCCCCAATTGTCGCCGTTGTCGTTGCTTATGCGTGCGTGCAGGTCTATGCGCCCATTGTTTACGACTCCAATGTCTGCACCGCTATGGCGATAGTCTGCCACGGCTATAAGATTTCCGTTCTTTGCCATTGCAATGGCGGGGATGCGATAAGGGATGCCACCTCTTTCAGTTACGAATATTTCACGCACAAACTTAGGCGCTCTTTTGTCCACCCCCAATGTTACGAAAAAATTACTGAAGGTGATACCCTTGTTGGCACCTTTCTGCACAAAAGAAAATGACTGCATTGGGTTCGATACAGTTATGTCAAGGCTGTTCTTCGTGGAGGAACTTGTATATGTCTTGCCGTCTATTTCAAGACTCAATGTGTGAGTGCCGGTGTCGGTGTTCACATAATCAAAGCGAATGGCTGCAACCATCCACCCCTGGGGTGCTGTGATTGTGTATGTCGATGATTGGGACAAGCCGGAATAGCCGGCAATGTTGTCGCCACTTGTTGTCATATTGTTGGCACTGGCCGAGAATGAAAACCCCTGAAGCTCGTTGCTCTCCCAGCGCGAATGCCAGGTCTTGTTGTCGTTACTCGCGGTGAAAGTTCCTTTTGAGGCAAGAATTTCGGCCTCCATTGTCTCGCCCTCAATCACCTCGCCACCGCCGGGCTCTGTAACTTCAACCTCCTCTAAAAGATATTGGCAACCGCTGTCGCTTGTGTTTGTGCCATCGCCCCAATTGTAAATCTTGTAGCCCAGACCGCTGTTGGTCTGGTTGAATTGCACATTGCCGCTCACAATGATAGACAGTCCCTGTGTTGCAGCCGGTTTCAGCTCCCAGCCGGTATTCGGCTCGGCAGTTTGTGTGCGCAATGCTGTGTTGTTGGAGCTATTGGGTGATACATAGGTTTTGTCAGCATAGTTCACAATGTTGTATTTACCATCGGCGCGCAGCACAAATTGCCACTTTGATGCATCTGTTACAGTGGCATTACCTGTCATCTCGGCACCGGCGCCGTTTGATGTTGCATAGCGGTTAGCGCGCTGTGGGGTACACATTGTATAATAAGAGCCGGCTTTCGGGCCATTGGGCGTTGCTGTTGCAAGAGCTGCTTTGAACGCCTCCAATGCAGCGTTCAGCTCTTCAATCTGCTGTTTGCGCTCTTCGCTTGTCATCACATTGTCCAATGTGAGTTCAATGGCAGAAATTGTGTTGTTCAGTTCGTTGGCAAGTGAGGGGTTATAGAGGCCCAAGGCGTCGCCGGTGATGCCTGCAACATATTTTTTTGCCTCACTTATGGCTGCAGCAAGAATTTCGGCGCTTTCATCCATACGCTTGTTTGGCGAGTAGATGAGGCCCTCAACAGCATTCTTGCCCTCGAGGTCAGTGAGCACAAATGTGAACATCCATTTGTTGAGGCGCACATTGCTCGCTCCCACGTAGGGCAGTTTGATGAACACCTTGTTCCAACCGGCCTTCAAGTTTACGGCAATGGGCTTGCGTGCTGTGAAGTTCTCATTCTTGAGGTCCACCTCGTTGTTGATGCCCTTTCCTGCATTATCCCAAGCGGGGGGCGCAATTCTCTCGCCGTTGAGCCAGATATCCGACCCCTTGCGGTCCCATTTGTCTGTGTCGGGAGCCTTGTCCTGCTCGCTGCGGCCATAGTTTTGGAACTCAATCTGTGCACCCACGGTCTGCGCCGTCTCGCTATAGATATATGTCCACGCATACGATGTTACGTTGCTGTGGTTTGTGGTACCGAAATATGTGGGTATTGTGTTGTTGCCCCAAGTGTGGCGCAGATAGATGCCCGCACCGGTTGCCATACCTGTGCCGTATGTGGTGCCGTTATATTCATAGCTCTCCTTCATCTGTGCTTCGGCATCAAGGCCGTCGGCCTCGGGTGCAAACACTGTTGCGCTGTTGCCGCCGTTGGGGAACGGGTCGGTGATTTTCCAGCGCACGTTTGTCTGCTTTACGTATGCGATGGGCTCGTTCTTCAATGAACGTGCCTTGTGAAAGAGGAAACGACGCTCAAAGTCGGTAAACTCTTCATACTCCTTGCCGCTGTTGGGTAGCGTTGTTCCACCCTTCTCAATATATTGCTCACCGCCACCAATCCAAGCGCGCTCGCCACTTGCCAGCGTGTTGGCATAGACATTGTTCTGAATGATGATATCCTCCTGTGTTGGAGTCTTGCGGTCGTTCCAGGCGCAAGAGAGTGTGCCGGCAACCTCGGGGTCGCCCTGTTGGCGATAGTAGATGTTGCTCTTGTAGATACCTACAAGGTCGGCAAACACATCAAAGTGATTGGTGTAGTTGTAACGGCAGTCGATGTTGGGCTTACCAGGTGCCAATGTGCCGCTTGTTGCCCACATCTGTGTGATTGAGGCGTTGAGGTCGGCCTGGTTAATGCCGTTTATGCGGTTCCATATACCCGCCTTCTTGCCCTTGCTCTCAACGTAGGCAATCATCTCGTTAAGGTATGCAGCAGTTGTTGAAACCTCATCGCCACCAATGTGAATATAGGGGGCATCGGCAAACACCTCCACAACCTCATCAATCACCTTCTTAAGAACAGCCTTGCCTTCGTTGCTCTGCATATTGAAGCCCATAGCTCTCTCAAAAGCAGCGCTGTGTCCGGGCATATCAATCTCGGGGATAACAACCACGCCGTGCTTCTTTGCAGCAGCCATAACAGCCTTGCACTGCTCCTGTGTATAGTATTTACCGGCAAAACGTGTCATCGAAGCGTCGCTTGTGAGCTGCGGATAGGCCTTCACCTCAAAGCGCCAAGCCTGATTCTCGGTCATATGCCAGTGGAAAGTGTTTATCTTGAAGCGAGAGAAGAGCTCAATCTGCTTAATCAGCTCATCGGCTGTTATGAATGAACGGCCAACGTCGTGCATATATCCGCGCAGCTTGAATGCAGGCCAGTCGGTCATTTTCAGCGCCTCCAGTGCCCGTGTTTCTTTATACCCCTCTGCAAGCTGCGCCAGTGTCTGTGCGGCGCGGATAACACCCGTTGCTGTTACAGCCTTAATCTCTATGGCATCTGCTGTAATATCAAGCGAGTAGGCTTCATTCTCATAGCCATAGAGCGCGTAGTCGTATGAACCTTCAATGCTATTGACGATGGTAACCCTCACAGGTGTGCCTCCTTCGGCTATTGTGCAGCCGTTGTTGGTGAAGAACTCCTGCAACAGTGCGCAGTTTGTGGGGTCGGTAATTGTTACGGGGCGTCCCAGTGCAAAAGCATTGCCGCCTGAAATCTCAACTTTTTGAGGTTTTGGCAACAGGTGATTAACCTTTGCCTGTGTTGCCTGCGGCAAGCACAATGCCATTGCAATCAATGCCGAAGCAAAAAATCTCTTCATAGCTTTTTTCTTTATGGTTTATATTTTCCTATTCCATTGTGTATCGCTTTCTTATGTGCCCGGCGCATAAAAAATCGGGTATTACGGCTCTATACAGTAATACAGTCTAAAGATAAGGCAAATATCCTATTCTGCAAAATTTATATAAGGTAAAGAGGTTTTATGCAGATTTGCAAGTGCGATACAACTGTGCCTATGTGTGCATTGCAGCACTGTGCGCTGCCGGCAATAGAGCGCAGCGTTTTTTAAAAAATCACACACGTGGAAAATGGCGTTGTGGCCTATTTTATAAGCAACTCTTTTAGTTCTCTGTTACTGCCGTTGAACACGTTAATATCAACATCGTTGCCAATTCCCGGTATTCTACCCTTGCGGTTGCACTGCCATATTATCCACCCGTCGTTCTCAATGCCGGGGTCCTTGGCATTGTAGCGTGCTATCCAAATGGGGTAACCGCTGAAGGCCTCGTGCTCAATGTGTCTTTTCTTGAACTTGCTATAGGTGTATATTATGGGTTTGACCTTATAGTGCGCCTCCACAATCTCTATAAACTTTTTCAGCTCCTCTCTGAAGGCCTCTTTGTTTGCAGGCTCATCCTCCACATCCACCATTGGCGGCAGGTCTCCGGGCTCAAGTTCTACCTTGCTGATGAACATCTTTGCCTGCACCTCGCCCGGTGTCTTTGTGCTGAAATAGTGGTATGCGCCACGTATGAAGCCGTGTGTCTTTGCAGCCGACCAGTTCTCTTCAAATCGCGTGTCGCTGTGGCTGCTGCCCTCGGTGGCTTTCATATATGCAAATGTTATTGGCGGCTCCTGCGGGTTGCCCTTTTTTACCCTTTTCCAGTTGATGTGTCCTTGATGGTGCGACACATCTATTCCATAGATGCTATAGCCTTTTGGGATGCAAGCACCATAGTAGTAGTGGCCGCTGCAGTTGGTGAAGCGTCGGAATGCGGGGCGCAGTATCGGGTAGTAGGCAATAGCAATCATTGCTGCCGAGAACACAATTGCTATTGTGATATACCTGAGTCGTGGCACCGCGCGCTGCTTGCGGCGTGGTGATGAAGAACGGCGGGCGGAAGGTCTCTTCCGCCCGCTCGGTTTTTTATTAGTCTCTTTAGCTTGTGCCATCAAAACCTGTTACTTCTGCTGCTCAAGAGCAAGAGTCTTAGTTGTCTGGTCGCAAACCTCTGATGGGCCAAAGTACTGGATGGGACCGGGGTACACATAGCAGGTCTCCTTTGCCCACTGCTCTCTGTTGGCAGCGAATGTCTTGAAGGGAGCACCGTTGAGGTCCACAAGAGCCTTCTGAATAACGGGCTTCATCTCGCCGTGGCGACGCTCCATATTCATCATCATAGTGATGGGGATACCACCGGCAACCCACTCGGCTGCGGGAGCTGTTGTGTTGCGTACTGATGACATATAACCTGTCTTGCCTGCAGCTATGAGCTGTGATGCGTTGTAACCAAGTGCATAGCAGTAGTCGGCATCGTAGTTCGAAGGAGCTGCGCAGCGGCCCTCATAGCCAAAGAAGTGGTGCTGTGCGTTGAACTTGCCGTTGTACTTGCCCTCGGCCTTCCAAGCAGCGAGCTTGTTGGCAACCATCTCTGAAAGGAGCTTCTCGGTCTCAATGAGCGATACCTGTACGTTGCCGTGGGGGTCGCGGTCCATTGTGAGCTGGCGTGCAACACCTGCGGGAAGGCTTGCATAAACCTCGGCATTCTCCTTTGAAAGCAGGTTGATAATATACTGGCGCTGCTCCTCGGGTGCAACGGCGTTGTACTCCTCGCCCTTGTGTGCCAACAGGTCGTTGAGCTCGGCGATGAGAGCCTTCATTGCAGGAACAAACTCAATGAGGCCTTCGGGGATGAGAACAGTACCGAAGTTATTGCCTGCAGCAGCACGGTCGGCAACAGCCTGTGCAATTGATGTAACGATGTTGTCGAGCGACAGAGCCTTCTGCTCAACCTCCTCCGAGATGATACAGTAGTTGGGCTGTGTCTGCAGTGCGCACTCAAGTGCGATGTGAGAAGCTGAACGGCCCATCAACTTGATGAAGTGCCAATACTTCTGTGCCGAGTTACAGTCGCGCTGAATGTTACCGATAACCTCTGAATAAACCTTACAAGCGGTGTCAAAACCGAAAGAAGTCTCAATGTAGGCATTCTTCAAGTCGCCGTCGATAGTCTTGGGGCAACCGATAACCTGAACACCTGTGTTCTTTGCTGCATAGTACTCGGCGAGCACGCAAGCATTTGTGTTGGAGTCATCACCACCAATGATAACAAGAGCCTTGATATCGAGCTGCTTGATAATCTCCAAGCCCTTGTCAAACTGCTCTGTCTTCTCAAGCTTTGTGCGGCCTGAACCGATGATGTCGAAACCGCCTGTGTTGCGGTACTCATCCATAATCTCGGCAGTGATTTCCATATATTTGTGATCAACGAGACCGCCGGGGCCCATAAGGAAGCCATAGAGACGGCTGTTGGGGTTGAGCTTCTTCACGCCGTCGAACAAACCTGCAATAACGTTGTGTCCGCCGGGAGCCTGGCCACCTGAAAGTATTACACCCACGTTAATTGCGGGGAATTCCTGTGCCTCGCCACCCTTCTCAAATGTGATGATGGGCAAACCGTATGTGTTGGGGAACATAGCCTTTATGGCCTCCTGGTCTGCTACAGACTCTGTTGCAGCACCTTCACACAATTTCACTGTCCCTGTCAAAGCCTGGGGGAGTTTGGGCTGGTAGGCAGCCCTTGCTTTCTGCAATGCGCTAATTTTCATATTTCCTAAAAAGTTAATAGTAGTTCTATTTTCTGCAAATTTCGCTTTTTTTTGTGAAAATAGAAAATCCTTTTCCCTTTTTTATTCACAATGTGCAAAATAACTCTTTTTTTTCGCCCTGTGTTGCTATTTACATAAAAAAGACTTACCTTTACAAAACCATTCGGGTGTGCCCGGTGGCGTTGCTCTCAAAGGCGGTTCCCCGTTTCAGTCGTTATCTTTGGGTGAAACACAAGGAGCCTGTATCGCTTTTTTTAAAGGAGACACTTCCCTGCGTTTGAATGGAAGAGTATTTGGAGCAGCATTTTTATCAATAATTTTTACAAAATCAACTAAACCCGTTTAAATTATGGCAAGTAGAAGAAATTTGAAGAAGGTGATTACTTTCATTGTTGATGATTTGGCAACAGAGGCATTCCTCCTCTCATACGATGCACAAGCAGATGCAGCGGCCTGGATTGACCTTTTCAACAGAATTTTCGCCCTTAACAACGATTATATCGCACGTGTGAGCCACGTAGAGCCCGGTATGCCCGCAAAGAAATACTTCAACACTCTTTGCGACTCTTTCAATGCCGATGCCAAGGCGTTGCTTCAGGAGATTGCACAGCTCTCGGGCAAGTGATACCATAAAATAAATATCAGGCGGTTTTTATGCTAAAGCGTCTTTTAATCACAGCGTTTTGCATATTTGGAATATCGGTTTTGTCGGCACAAGGTGTCGACAAAACTGTTTCACGTGCCATAGCGGAGTATTTCAAGGGCTATACATCGGATAGGACCAAGCTCCGTTTTTCGGCACTCGACCGCCGCAAGAACAATATAGTAGTCAATCACAAATCCAAAAAGGTTGTCATCTATTGCAACGAGGCGTTTGCAGGGCAGGCCTTCACCCCCGATGTTGTAAATAAAATATACAAGGACATACGCGCGCTTTTGCCCAAGAAACTGCGTAAATATAGAGTGGATGTTGTCTACAAGGGGCGCACCATTGAGGAGCGCGTGCCCAATATCCTGCGCCGCGGAAAGGTCGATAAAAGCCGTCTGTGGGGTAAAATTGAGTATAAAGGCGCTCCCTGGGTCGAGAATGTGAGCCGTCCCTTCAAGCCGGGCAGCGGCCTGCAGGGGAGTCATATTGCCCTGTGGCAGAGCCACGGCCGCTATTTCTATGCCGACAAAGAGAAATATTTGTGGAAATGGCAACGCCCGTCGCTCTACTGCACTGTAGAGGACCTCTTCACCCAAACCATTGTGGTGCCGTTCCTTATGCCTATGCTCGAGAATTCGGGTGCTCTTGTCTACACCCCGCGCGAGCGCGACTGGCAGTCCGAGTGTGTTATTGTGGACAACGACGTGTGCAGCGACGGCTCCCGCTATGAAGAGCAGGGCAGCAAGGAGCACACGTGGAACAGTGCCCCCAACGGCTATGCCCCGGCCAAGGAGGTCTATGTGGATGGCGATGACCCCTTTTCTATGGGAACGTCGCGCGTGGTGCAGGCAACAGATAACAACAAACGTGCGGCAAAGGCTATGTGGAGCCCTCAAATTCCTGTCGATGGCGAATATGCCGTATATGTTGCCTATGAGACATACCCCGGCTCGGTGCCCGATGCCACCTACACAGTTGTGCACAGTGGCGGAAAAACCGAGTTCAAGGTAAATCAGACAATGGGCGGCGGCACGTGGGTCTATCTTGGAACATTCCGTTTCAGTGCCGGCAATAATCCTGCCCAGGGAGTGGAACTCTCCAATGTGAGCGCCCACAAAGGCGTGGTGAGTGCCGATGCTGTTCGCTTTGGCGGCGGAATGGGCAATGTGGCGCGTGGTCCCGAGCTGCAGACAAGCGGCCTGCCGCGTTATCTTGAGGCAGCACGCTACAACCTGCAGACAGGCGGCTTCCCCCAAGAGATATACTCCACATATAAAGGCGAGTCCGATTATCGCGATGATGTCAATTGTCGCCCCCACGCAGTGAACTATCTTTCGGGCGGCTCCGTCTATAACCCCGACACCACAGGCTTGAATGTTCCGCTTGAACTCTCCTTTGGCTTTCATTCCGATGCAGGAACATCGGCCCGGGACAGTGTTGTTGGCACACTTGGTGTTGTTACCACCGAATTCAACGGCGACACTTTGGAGAGCGGCCGTTCACGCCAAATGTCGCGCGATGCAGTCTCCTATCTGCTCAACAGTGTGCAGGACGACCTCACTGCCCGTTATGGCGAGCATTGGCCTGTGCGTGGAATTCTCGACAGGAACTATGGCGAGACACGTGTGCCATATATCCCCTCTGTCATTTTTGAGTCCCTCTCGCATCAGAATTTCAAGGATATGTGCTATGGCCACAATCCCGATTTTAAATTCACCATTGCCCGCGCCGTCTACAAGGCGCTGTTGAGACATCTGTGTTATGTTCACGGTCGCGAGTGCGTGGTGCAGCCGCTTCCTGTAACGCATTTTTCGCTCTCTCTTTCGCAAAGCGGCAAAGAGGCAGTGCTGCAGTGGCGTCCACAGGTCGATAGGCAAGAGCCCACAGCTGTGCCCGACAGATATATCATCTACAAGAGCGTGAATGGTGGCGGCTACGACAACGGAACGGTTGTCGATGAGGCTGCATCCGTTTTGCCCATTGAGAAAGGGGTGCTCTATAGCTTTAAGGTCGCTGCGCTGAACGATGGCGGCTGCAGCCTCCCCTCGGAGGAGCTCTCGCTCTATGTGGCCCGCAATGAAAAGGGCAGGGTGTTGGTTGTCAATGGCTTTAACCGCCTTGAAGGCCCCGCCGAGGTCTCAACAGCCACAAAGGTTGGTTTTGATATGGATATTGACCCGGGTGTGCCCTATATGCGTATGCCCGGCTTTTGCGGCACCCAGCTCGATTTCAGACGCGAAAATCTTGGCTATGAGAATGGCCTTGGCTTGAGCGGCAGCGAGTTCGAGGGCGTGCTTGTGGCAGGAAACACTTTCAACTATCCTCGTGTGCACGGCAATGCCTTGGCGGCAAACGACATAAGCTTTGTGTCGTGCAGCAGCGAGGCTGTTATTGACGGCATTGTGGATTTGAATACATATAGGGTGGTGGATCTTATCCTTGGCGCAGAGAAACAGGGCGGCAACGGCTCCCTCCTCCACTATAATGCCCCCTATAAGACCTTCCCCTCGGCCTTGCGCGATAAAATAGAGGCCTTCTGTCGTGCCGGCGGCAACATTTTTGTGAGCGGGGCCTACATTGCCGGCGATATGCAGGGCAATGATGCCGACCGTCGCTTCATTCGCGAGGTGCTGCATTATGATTATGGCGGCTCGGTAACCGATGAGGCCGAGGATGTGGTTAGCGGCTCGGGCTTGCGCCTTGATATTCCCCGCACAGTGAACGAGCGTTGCTATGCTGTTGCGCGCCCCGATATCCTTGTTCCGGCCGACGACGCCTTTGTCTCTTTTGTCTTTGACGGCAACAAAGAGAGTGCCGGTGTTGCCTATGCGGGCAAAGATTACCGTGCCCTTTCAACAAGCTTCCCATTTGAAACCGTTGCCGGTGATGCGCAGCGCGCAAAGCTTATGGGTGCTGTTATGCGCTTTCTTATGCGCTGAGCGTGGTGAGCTCTCGTGCGTTTGCGTCTTGAATGGTCTCTCCAATCTCTGTTTTACAATTTTCTATCTTTTTGTGAACAAAATGGTGCGTATATATATTATATAATGTACGCGCGCGATGCGTTCACATCTGTTTTGTTAAAATCTTACACATACTTTTTCGTTTTTTGCTAAAAAATATTAACAGGTTGTCCCTTGTTGTGAAAATGCAAAAAATGTCCAAAGTGTATATTTTGTACACTTTTGGTTACTTTTTGTCAAAAAGTGCAAAATGTGGCCGTTGGTTGTTTAATGTGCTTGTAATCAAGGGTATGCTCTTAAAATAAACTCTTTGGTGTGGGAAAAATTGTAAAATAGTTTGCCTTTTAGCCATTGCACAATATGGTGCCATTTGAGCAAAAAGCGAATAAAAAAGGCAATTTGGTAGAGTTTTAACACATTTGTTGAAAAAAAAGTGCTTAACTTATTTTAAACTTTAATTAAATGTTGTATCTTCGCGCCATTCATTTCCAAATTGCTGGGAGATGGATATAACAAAAAGACACAAATTCATTATTTTTATTAACTTAAATTCATCATTATGAAAAGAGTGCTATTTCTATTGACCTTTATCTGTATGGGTATAGGTATGGCAACAGCGCAGACATCAAAGATTTCAGGTAAGGTTTACTCTGAAGCCGATGGTGAGCCTGTTTTCGGAGCCTCTGTATTCGTGATTGGAACAGCCGGAGTAGGCGCCAGCACAGATATGGATGGTAATTTTACAATTGAAAATGTGCCTGCATCAGCAACTACACTCCGTGTTTCATACGTTGGTATGTCTACACAGGAGGTGCATATCCTTAGGGACAAGCCTATGAAGATTGTCCTTGTTGAGGATGGTGTATCTCTCGACGAGGTGATGGTTGTTGCCTACGGTACAGCCAAGAAGTCGGCGTTTACCGGTTCTGCATCAGTCGTTAAGGCTGAGAACATCGAGAAGCGTCAGGTATCTAACATTGGTAACGCCCTCACAGGTGCCATTGCCGGTGTGCAGATTACAAGCTCAAACGGTCAGCCCGGTTCTTCACCCAAGATTCGTATCCGTGGTACCGGTTCAATCAACGCTGTTGATGATCCCTTGTACGTTGTAGACGGTATGCCTTTCGACGGTGATATCTCTTCTATCAACCCCGCCGACATTGAGAATATGTCAGTTCTCAAGGATGCTGCTGCAGCTGCCCTCTATGGTGCACGTGGTGCAAACGGTGTTATTTTGGTTACAACAAAGAGAGGTACCACAGGTCCTGCACGCGTATCATTCGACGCTAAGTGGGGTTCTAACGACCGTCAGATTGGCAAGTACGACGTAATGGAGTCTGCAAACCAGTATATGGAGACTCTCTACAGAGCTAAGTACAACGCCGCTCTCTACAACCTTGGCTACTCTCCCGCGAATGCACACGCTTATGCAAACTCTGAGTTGTTCCCCTCATTGGGCTATCAGATGTACAGCCTTAACGGCGCTCCCGGCCTCATTGGCCTCGACGGCAAGGTAGACCCCCGTGCTACTCTCGGTTACAGCGATGGTGCTAACTACTACACTCCCGATGATTGGACAGCCGGTATGATTCAGAACCAGATGCGTCAGGAGTACAACCTCTCAGTTTCAGGTGCTGCCGACAAGTTCAACTACTTCTTCTCAGTTGGTTACCTTGAGGATGGCGGTATCGTTGAGAACTCTGGTTTCAACCGTCTTTCTACACGTTTGAATGTTGAGTATCAGGCCAAGAAGTGGTTGAAGGTTGGTGCAAGCCTCGCTTATACCAATAGCGATAGCCGCTACCCCGGTGAGCAGACAAACACTGCTTCTTCAGCTAACGCATTCTATATGGCAAACGAGATTGCTCCCGTTTATCCTATGTATATCCGCGACGCAGAGGGTAAGATTATGACCGACGCTGCTACCGGCCGTCCCGTTTACGACTATGGTGATGGCAAGTACTCAGCCGGTACACGTAACTGGATGTCAATGTCTAACCCTATGTCAGACCTTCTCTACAACACCGAGGAGTACAAGATGGATATCTTCAATGGCAAGTGGTTTGCTGAGATTGCTCCTGTTAAGGGCCTCAAGCTGACAGCTTCATTCGGTACACACATCGACAACACTCGCTACCACAACATCGGTAACGCATCTTATGGTCAGTCTGCTTCTTATGGCGGTACAGCTTATCAGGACCAGAGCCGTGTATTCTCTTTCAACCAGCAGTATCTTGCCAACTACAACGTAGCATTCGGCGACAATCACTTCGATCTCACTGCAGGTTACGAGGCTTACAACTATAACAGCGAGAATGTTTACGCATCAGGTCAGAACCTCTACAAGCCCGGCGACTTCACAATCAACAACACTATCGACCAGAAGCGTGGTGGTGGTTCTTACGGTGAGTACGCTACACGTGGTTTCTTCGGTCGTTTGAACTATGACTATGCCGAGAAATATTACGTAAGTGCTTCATATCGTCGCGATGCTTCTTCACGTTTCCATCCCGACAAGCGTTGGGGTAACTTCTGGTCAGCATCTGCTGCTTGGGTTATCTCTAAGGAGGACTTTATGAAGGATGCAACTTGGATTGACATTTTGAAGATTAAGGCTTCTTATGGTCAGCAGGGTAACGACAACATCGGTAACCTCTATGCTTACCTCGACCAGTACACTGTAACAGGTGCCGATGGCGTATTCTCTGACGGTACATTGGCCTATAAGGGTAACCCCGACCTCACTTGGGAGAAGTCTAATGCTTACAATGCCGGTGTTGATTTCTCACTCTTCAAGGGCAAGTTGAGCGGTACAATCGAGTACTTCGGTCGTCAGACAGCAGATATGCTCGACTACAAGCGCGTTGCTATGTCAAACGGTTACACATCAATCCCCGTGAACGTTGGTTCAATGACCAACAGCGGTGTTGAGATTGAGTTGAACTCTACTCCCATCAGCGTGCGCAACTTCCAGTGGGATATCTTTGCAAATGCTACATTCCAGAAGAACACCATCAACGAGCTCGCTCCCGAGTACAATGGCGAGTACATCAGCGGTACAACTATCTACCGCGAGGGTGAGTCTCTCTTCCAGTACTACCTCCCCCGCTATGCAGGTGTAGACCCCAACACCGGTCTTGCACTCTACTATGCCAAGACAGAGGCTCCTGCTGATGCAACAGACGAGGAGAAGGCTGCTTGGGTTGGTGAGGAGTATGTAACAAGCGACTACTCATTGGCAAGCAAGACAGGCCGTGAGGCTACCGGCGACATCGCTCCCGATGTATATGGTGGTTTCGGTACAAGCCTCTCATTCTTCGGTTTCGATTTCTCTATCCAGTTTGCATATCAGCTCGGTGGTAAGCTCTATGACAACACTTATGCAGCTATGATGCACGGTGGTACCGCTTCAGAGATTGGTAAGAACTGGCACAACGATATTGCAAATGCCTGGACACCCGAGAACCGTTTCACAGATGTTCCCCGTCTGAACTCAAGTGATAAGGACGCCAACGCACTCTCTGACCGTTGGTTGGTATCTTCAGACTACCTCTCTTTGAACAACATCACTTTGGGTTACACATTGCCCAAGAACTGGGTACGCGCTATCGGTCTCAACTCTGTACGCATCTATGGTGCAGCCGACAATGTAGCTCTGTTCGCAGCTCGCAAGGGTATGGACCCCCGCAAGGGCATTATGTCTACAACCACTTCAACCTATGGTACACTGCGTACAATCTCTGGTGGTATCAAGGTAACTTTCTAATAGTTTAAAAGTGAATATTATGAAGAAATATAATAAATTTATTGCTTCGGCGTTTGCAGCTCTTGCAATGGTGAGCTGCAACGACCTTGACACTGCTCCGTTGGGCTCAACTGTTACAACCGAGCAGAAGACCGAGGCTGTGGCTGCCAACCCTGACCGCCTTCAGGCAAGTGTTGCAGCAATTCCCGCAGCTTTCTACAATTTCGGTAAGTTCTATGATGAGAGTTATCACAACGACCTCCTCTTCCCCTCAATTATGCTCTTTACCGATTCTCGCGGTATGGATATGGTGAACTTCGACCTTGGCTACAACTGGTTCTCTATGACCTTGTGCTATGACGATGTAAACTGGAATGTATATTCAAACTCAATGATTTGGGGTGTACCCTACAAGCAGCTTCTCGCTGTGAACTCTCTTGTTCAGACTGTTGGTACATACGAGCCCGAGGATGATGACCTCAAGTTCTACCTTGCACAGGCATTGGCAGTTCGTGCTTATGACTACTACACACTTGCACAGTACTTCCAGCACACCTATGTTGGTAACGAGCAGAAGCCTTGTGTTCCCATCATCACTGAAAAGAATATGGACAAGGTTGCAAGCGAGGGTTGCCCCCGTGCTACAGTTGAGCAGGTATACGAGCAGATTATGAGCGATATCAACAAGGCTATCGAGCTTCTCAGCTCTACATCAACAACCCGCAGCGACAAGCGTTATGTAGACTTGGCTGTTGCCTATGGTATCCGTGCACGTGTGAACCTTGTTATGAACAAGTGGGCCGATGCTGCTGCCGATGCTCAGGCTGCCATCGACAACACAAAAGCAACTCCCTATGCTGCTTCAGATCTTGAGCGTCCCGGTTTCAGCGACATCGATGACAATGCTTGGATGTGGGGTATGCTTGTAGCAGAGACCGACCGTGTAGTTACATCAGGTATCTGTAACTTCCCCTCACATATGGGTTCACTCAACTATGGTTACGCTTCTGTAGGTGCTTGGCGTCTTATCAACAAGGCTCTCTATGCTCAGATTCCTGCAACAGACGTTCGCAAGGGTTGGTGGCTTAATGAGAATGTTGAATCTCCCAACCTCAACGCCGAGGAGGTTGCTTATGTTGCTGAGGCAGGTATCCCTGCATACGCTCAGATGAAGTTCGGTTGCTACAACGATGAGCTTGGAACATCAACCAATGCCAACGATATTCCTTTGATGCGTGTTGAGGAGATGTATCTCATCCTTGCCGAGGCTCAGGCTATGGCCGGCGACCCTGCAACAGGTGCTGCAACACTCGAGGCTTTTGTTAAGGCCTATCGTGATGCCGAGTACACTTGCGCTGCAAAGGAGGGCCAGGAGCTCACAGCAGAGGTAGTACAGGATAAGGTATGGTTCCAGCGTCGTATCGAGCTTTGGGGCGAGGGCTTCTCTTATGCCGATATGATGCGTTTGAAGAAGGATATGGACCGTCGTGGTGGTGGCTTTGAGGAGCACACAACATTCTACATCCCCACCGGTGATGCTGCGCTCATCCTTCCCGTTCCACAGAGCGAGATTGAGAGAAACGCCCAGATTTCTGCGGCTGACCAGAACCCCACAGCACCCGCTCCCCAGCCTGTAACTGAATAAATCAATTCACTCCCGGCCCTTAGTGGCCGGGGGGTAATTGTAAAACATTACAAATAAAAAAAAGAGATTATGAAAATATTAAAATCAATTATGGTTATGGCAATGGCTGCCGGCCTCTTCGCTTCTTGTAGCACAGAGGGCAGCTGGGAGGCATACGACCTTACAAGCGAGACACAGTATTCGTTTGAGCAGAAGAGTGTTGCTTATGAGATTACTTCAGCTGACTCTCTGCCTCAGATTGTTGTGAATGTGTTCCGCAGCAATGCCAATGGTAACGTTACTATTCCCGTGAACGTTAAATTGAACAACGATATTATGACCTACGATACAGCTGCTGTTGTTTTCAAGAACGGTGAGGCTAATGCGCAGTTCATATTCAATGTAGATGAGGCGAACATTCAGGTAGGCGCAAAGTACACAGCTGAGTTGGCATTTGTTGTTGATTCGGTTAATTTCTTCGAGCACAACTATTCACTCACAGGTAATGCAAAGACATCTATCTCACTTCAGATGGCTTATACTTGGGAGTCAATCGGTAAGGCAGTTTATACAGATGACTTTATGACAACATTCTATAATTTGCCTCAGATTGTTTCTTATGAGGTTGAGGCAGAGATGGCTGTTGGTGCAGATGGTGTAATCCGTTTGAAGAATGTCTACGGCGCTGCTTATCCCTACAATGAGCCTGGCGACTTTGACACCAAGAAGGATTATTATATGGTGCTTAACTGTGCTGATCCCGATGGTGTTTATATCGATGGCGTCTTTAATACCGGTATGGACTGGGGTAGTGGTGAGTTTAGTTTTGTGTCTTTGGCATATTACAATATGGTGCAGGAAGGTGCAACATTCGAGCAGGTAAAGGCTGCTGGTATGTGCGGTACTCTCGATGAGAACCTTTGCATCACATTCCCTGCAAAAACCATTTTGGCAGCACGTGGCTCAGATGGTTACTACTATAGTAATAATAACGGTCTGTTTAAGATTGACCTTAGCACAACAACACTTGCAGAATAATATCAGACAATGTTATTCACATAGACAGGGCCGCGTTTTTCGCGGCCCTGTTGCTTTTTGTGGCGCTAATAAGTGCAATGTGCTTCTTTGGGAGAGAATGGGTTGCTTAATTTATTGAATATTGATGATAATAATGCCCGACGGCGAAAATTACTCGCTTAAATCTTTGTCAATATGAAAAAAAAGAGTAATTTTGCAAGCTGAAAAGCGCAAAGTAACTTTTTGATTAAACATATAAAATTATAATACGATGAAAAGAACATTCCAACCCTCTAACAGAAAGAGAAAGAACAAGCACGGTTTCCGTGAGAGAATGGCTACAAAGAATGGCCGTCGTGTATTGGCTGCCCGTCGCGCTAAGGGACGTGCAAAATTGACCGTTTCAGACGAGTACAACGGCAAGAAGAAGTAATTGCAACACCACAGGCAATGCCTGTCGAAATAGAATTGCAACGCACAAGCGATGGAGAATTTCTCCATCGCTTGTGCGTTATTTGTGGTTATGGATGATGTGTACGCATTTTATGGCCCACCTGCAAAGGAGAGAACTGTTGGTTGCTGTGATTGAGCAGTTGTTTTTGCTCTTGCATTTCAGCTGTCCCCTTTCCCAAGGGGGACGAGACAGCTTGCTGTCGGGCGGGGGATGTCATTTAGCAAGTTTGCTTGTTTATTATGGGTATCCTACATTTTGTTGTCATTTTGTACTAAATTAGGGTTACAATTAATATCTGTTTTTTGTAAACATATTTTAGGAATAGACATCCCCCTCGCCTGCGGCACTCCCCCTTGCAAGCAAAGGGGAGAACTGTTGGTTGCTTTGATTGAGTAGCTGTTTTTGCTATGCATTTTCAGTTGTCCCCTTTCCCAAGGGGGACGAGACAGCTTGCTGTCGGGCGGGGGATGTCATTTAACAAGTTTGCTTGTTTATCCCCCTCGCCTGCGGCACTCCCCCTTGCAAGCAAAGGGGAGAACTATTGGTTGCTGTGATTGAGTAGCTGTTTTTGCTATGCATTTTCAGTTGTCCCCTTTCCCAAGGGGGACGAGACAGCTTGCTGTCGGGCGGGGGATGATTATTTAGCGCGTGTATTATTATCCCCCTCGCCTGCGGCACTCCCCCTTGCAAGCAAAGGGGAGAACTATTGGTTGCTGTGATTGAGCAGTTGTTTTTGCTATGCATTTCAGCTGTCCCCTTTCCCAAGGGGGACGAGACAGCTTTGCTGTCGGGCGGGGGATGATTATTTTGTGCGTGCACTGTTTTTATCCCCCTCGCCTGCGGCACTCCCCCTTGCAAGCAAAGGGGAGAACTGTTGGTTGCAGAATTGGGTGTTGTTTTTGCCTATTGCATTTCAGCTGTCCCCTTTCCCAACCTTAGATTTGCGGAAGATAAAAAAGATAAAGTAGAATGATTATATTTGCCTATGATGTTTAACAGATGTAAAGGAAGGCAGAGAGTGCACCAACTCTTTCCGTGGAATTGAAC
>JAZONR010000075.1:0-30851 GCA_045654645.1 Bacteroidaceae bacterium | reverse complement strand
GGGTTTTGATATTCAAGAAATTACACTTACTTTTACATTCCAAAATGGAGGTACAAGGCGAAAAGTGCGTTGAAAATCACTAACTTACACATTCTCAATGACTTGCCAAATGAGTGGTTGTACCTTTTAGAGTGCTAAATGACTGATTGATAATCATCTACACTTTCTGCATCGGCAAGGTGATTTGTTGTAACGACAACACTGATTGTTGAAATACTTTTGGTTACTTGTTCTCGAGTGGAAGTTTGCTATTGCAAAAAACAAAAGAAGATGTCGATGAATATACATACTATTCCTGCTTTTGAGAAGTGTTACATTATGCAACACGAGGACATAGAGCGTTTTGCTACCACGCTTGCCGATGGTTTCAGTCAATACAGTATGTTCAAGCACGTTTGCTACGGAGCATATAACCACGACTTGATGCGCCTGTTTTGGGAGGTTTCTCTTGCTATTCTTCCCGAAAATGCCATCTCCATAGCCGACAGCAAGGATGCCAATTCTGTACTGGTCTATATCCCTCCAAAAAGCAAAGAACCCAGCTTGTTCGATTATGTGAAAGCGGGTGGTGTGAAGATGTTTTTTAAGTTCGGCATAAGAAGAATTGTCCGATTGACGCGTTTTAATTTGGAGATAGAAAAATTTGCAAAACGATATAGAACGGCTGATGATGGTTATCTGTTGGCCTTTGCTACGCGCCTCGACAAACAGGGACAGCACTATGGGAAACCCTTGATGACGGCCCTTCTGAATCATCTCGATGCTTCGGGCGAGAGTTGCTATCTCGAGACACTGGAAGCTAAAAATGTGGCTTTGTATGAACACTTCTCATTCCGTCTTAAGGGACAGGTAGGCAGCAAATTGGGAAATCTCACACTATATGCGATGTGCCGCCCCTGAAATTCCACTTTTTAGCTTCTAAATACTTTGTATTTACTCTCTTGACACACAGTGAACATACTTCTTTTGAATTAATCAATCTGTTGCGCCTATTCATTTCTCACAATATCTACCGGTTGGGCAAAATAGTCATTTGACCAGGTGTCCAATTCACCAGGTGGCGAACAGATGGAAATATATCTTCTTTTGCTTGCTTAATATCAGCAGTAGAAAGGCGTTCTTTGAACTTGTCATTGAATAGCTGTGGAGTAATATCTTTGTTGTTGAATTAAATACTTGCTGAAATCAAACTCATCATCTTGTGCCGGCAGAGAAAAATTTGCTATCTTCACGCGTGGAATGGGGTAACAGAACAAGTAAAATGATTTGTAAGATATGAAAGTTGAGGAACTATATAACAACGATGAGGTGGTGATAACTGTTGGTGGGGCTTGCAATGTGGATGATATTGCGCGGTTTCAGGTGGATATGGCTATGGAAACAGAGGGGCTGGCGTTGGACTATGAGTGTGTGAGTAGGGGAGTGCAAGCCGTTATTGACGATGAGGCCAAGGGGAGATATATTATAGCCGAAATTGGCGGAAAGGTTGTTGCCTGCCTGATGATAACTCGCGAGTGGAGCGACTGGAACAACTGCTGGTATTGGTGGATACAGAGCGTATATGTGCTTAAGGAATACCGTGGCCGTGGCATCTATAAGGCAATGTATAACAGGGTTATTGACCTTGCAAAAGCCGAAGGTGTTTCCCAAATTCGCCTATATGTAGACAAGGATAACTCCACCGCCCAAGCCGTGTATCAAAAAACTGGTATGGCCGAGTGTCATTATCGTTTGTATGAGAAGGAACTGAATGGATGATGACTCCTTTTCATTAAAGATTTCAATTGCAAGAATTGCCACACACCGGCTTCCCCTGCAATAAACGCAGTTTTATGGGGTGCCATTGCCACTGTTTTGACAAGAACTTAGGCAACGGCTTGAAGAGAAGCACAACAAGGAGATTTGTTGTTGGGTGGTGGTCTGTCGCTGTGTGTCCGCTCTGTGTGTCCGGTTATTCCATAAATTGAGGTGGTGGAGGGGCTCTTTGTGTCTATAAGAAGATTTCTTTAAACTTTTCTTGGATTTCGTCTCTTACTCTGCGAAATTCCTTCATCACAAATTCATCCGTGCCTGTTGCATCCGAGGGGTCGTCAAAGCCAATGTGTAGTCGCTTGCCAACTTTGCCAATGAAGCCTGGGCAATTCTCGTTTGCTCCGCCACAGACAGTTATCACATAATCCCACTCGTCGTTGAGATATATTTCTGCACTTTTGGGCTTGTGGTTGGATAGGTCGATACCAACTTCTTTCATCACCTCGATAGCTTTGGGATTTACCCTTTCGGCCGGTTTGGTTCCGGCAGAATGTACTTCCAGCTGGGGGTTGAATGACTGAAGAAATCCGTGTGCCATCTGGCTACGGCAACTGTTACCTGTGCATAAAATCAGTACTCTCATAAAATGCAATTAAATATCACTCTTTACTGTTTCTTGGGAAAGAAAGGGCAACGCATCCCGATGCATTGGTTATTCTTGCCGAAATGCCTGCACACAATGGAAGAGTTGTCCATATATACACCGAATTTCGTTTCCACAAAATCAATGGCTGCTTGAATGGATAGATAGGAATTGCGTTTGCAGCATCGTGGACCACCCACCTCGGCAATCTTGCCTATCGATGCAGCGGACATCTTGTGCGACAATGCAAAAGGTTCGATTGTCAGTGGCGTGGAGTGTGAGATGACGGAAACGAACATACCGGAACTGAGTCCCGCGCCACAAGCTCCCCAAAAGCCGCAAGCTCCGCCCGGAACTTGCTTGCCTCGCTTCATCAGTTCTACCAAAGCATAGGGAAGTTCAATATCCCCACCTGCATTGTGATAGGCTGTTAGCAGGGCGGCTCCTACCATAATATGATGTTCGGGTCCGTGCATATGGCAGAAGGGCATTGCCATCATTTTCTCCATAATCTCTATAGGATTCTTGGATGTTTCGTCGAGGCAAAGTTTATAAATGGCATCTATGCCCTTTGTGTGGCACTCGTTGCAGACGTAATGTCCTTGTTCGCAACAGGTTTTGCTGTCCTCTCTCTTATGGCAAATGGCACACTCCATAGGAATTTCCTTTTCCAAATACTTCAACGGAGCGCTACATATCAAACACTCTTCTTTCATCGTCTTGCAATTATATATTTGGTTTTGTAATGTTAAATATATTTTCTTTAACGTTAATATTCTTATAATAAGATTTTACTATGTTCTCTATTTCTTTATCTATTTTAAAATAGAGACAATCTACGGGCATCTCCATTAATGGATAATGTGGAGTCCCTGTTGTTTTATATCGTTTACATATGGTTTGAGATATGCTGTATAAGCCTTTTGTCTGAGCTTTGAACCAACATATTTCGCATAAGCAGACTTTATGTCCCTGTTCATGACATCGCATAAGTGAATACCACTTTGCAATATTTCTATTATTTTGTCTTCCATTAATAAAATAATATTCCAAAACAGTGCTATGCTTATATTCATTTATTTTATCGCAGGGCACGGTGTCTATATGATATTTGCCACTGGAGAATAATGAAAACTTTAAGATCTTTCTATCCATTTCTGAAGGAGAAACCCTTTGTTTATTCTCAAACTTAAAATTTGAACAATTACCTCTAATAGGATTATATAATAAATCTAAAAGGCTTTTGCTGTTTGATACTTCTATGTCTATCACTCTATGTTTGTTAGTGTCAATTTCAACATGGCAAGCACCTGCAATGATGTTTATAACAATAGCATTTTTATTATTATCGGCAGTTGGAATAACTAAATCGCATTTATATTTAAGATCAGGAAGTTTGTGGTTTTTAAAGCAATCAATATAACCATGTTGTTTAAGATTATATGAAATACTTTTTCTTGTAAAACATAATTCTGGTTGATAGAAAATGCATCCCGTTTCTTCTATGCAGTTTTGGCTTTGAGGTACAAGTATCTTAAATTCGTTATTGTTATAAAATTTATATTTGATAATCTCTTTTGCTGCCTCATGTAGATATAAGTCATCATCGCATTTAAAACCATTGTCTAGATGCTTAAAAATGTAATTTCCTGATTCGTCAAGGTCTATAGTGAGTTCCTTGCCGCATGCTAGACAATAATAACTATGAACATTCATATCAACTTTATCATTCATAAGATTGACCAATCGGTCTTTCTCATCCTTTGCAAACGTACGTTCTACATGTCTGTATTCATATTTGTCATAATCGTATTCACGTTTTGTGCCTATGATTCTAGATTTTTGCTTAGTGTCTCTAATCCAAACACGATTCTTTTTTTCTTTAATTATGAAATTGCGAACAGCTTCAGGATTAAGTACGCAGGCATTAAGGTCAAGTTCCACACAATCGATATTGGCAGAAATGATTTTTCCTTTTTTCTTTGCATCAACGGCATGAGTGCGCTTGAATTCAATCCAAATTACTTTATCTCCGTAGAACCCAATGCAATCTGGACGCAAGCTAGTTTCTTTGTCATAAAATTCAACTTCAACTCTATCAAGGGTTAACAACTCCCCGCGACTGCCATCCAATCTGTCAGGTAATTGTATACTTAAAGTCTCTTTCATTACATCTTTTGCCATTTTGTGTAAGGCCGATTCAATAGCTCCAACACAATCTGCGCCACTGACATGTGCAAAGTGATGAACCATTCTTGTTCCCGAACCTCCATTTTTTGCGCAAAGTTTGCTATTGCAATAAGGACAAAAACATTCACAATCGTTTCCATTAGGTACACTGTCAATATGTACCAAATCACCGTCTTTATTTAGGGCATATGTAAGAAATGCTTTTACGTTCTTCATGCTTAATTTAGATTGAAAATAGTATAGTCCTTACATCGTGGGTTATATTGTTTACGTATTTTATGTAAAGTTAATATGTTGTAATCAAACTATAGCCACCTTTATCACTCCATCCAATTTGTTCTCGAAGATGCGGTAGGCTTCCTCAATCTCGCTCAATGGGAAACGGTGGGTGATGAGTGGGGTGGTATCTATCTTGCCTTGCTCAATGAGGTGGAGTATCTCTTTGCAATCGCAGCCGTCTACGCCGCCGGTCTTGAAGGTGAGGTTCTTGCCATACATCCGGGGCAGGGGGAGCGTCTGTGCCTGGTCATAAAGTGCTACCACAGTTACGATGGCATTTGCCCGGGCGCACTCCCACGCGAGGCGGAAGGTGTCATCGCCTCCGGCTACTTCCAGCACTCGGTCGGCACCGCAGTGGTCGCTGTTCTCCATTACAAAATCCTTGCACTCTTTGGGGGTGGTGAGCAGCACATTGGGGTGGTGTGTCTGCACAAATTCTCTTCGCTCCTTGGACTTCTCGCACACTATGATGCGTTTAGGTTGTTTCAGCATCACGCACTGCAGGGTGCATAGTCCTGTGGGGCCCGCTCCTATTATCAGCACTGTGTCTTCTTGGGTTATCTCTGATATGCGGGCTGCCCAATAGCCTGTTGCCAACACATCGCCCACAAGCAGGGCTTGTTCATCGGTAACGCTATCGGGGATGTGATTTAAGCCATTGTCGGCTAACGGGATTCTGACGTGCCCGGTCTGTCCGCCATCGATGCGGCACCCCAATGCCCAACCGCCGTTGGGGTGGGTGCAGTTGTTTACATAGCCGTTCTTGCAGAAGAAGCACTCGCCGCAGAAGGTCTCCACATTCACCGTTACTCTATCGCCGGGCTTTACATTGGTAACTTCTGCTCCCACTTCTTCTACCACGCCCACCATTTCGTGCCCCACAGTGATGCCAGGAATGGCACGAGGCACGCTTCCGTGCTTGATGTGGAGATCGCTGCTGCAGATGCTGCTCATCGTTACGCGAACAATGGCATCTGTGGGCTCAATAAGTTCGGGCTTAGGCTTATCCACCAAAGCGAACTTTCCTTTTTCTATGTATGTATATGCTTTCATAAATTTTAATCCGTTTTTTTTGACCATTCAAATAGTCTATTTGCAGGCATCTATTGCAAAGGTACTCTATTTCCTGTTACAATGCTTGCCTTTCAAAAAGAAAAACAACATTTACTTCTGTGTGTGCACTCTTGTGTGCGGGTAATGAAGCTATGCTCCAAAAGCGGTGAAGTGGTTTTGTGGTTTCTAACTTTTGGCGTTAAGCGGGTGTGGGTTGTGAATTTTGTTATATCTTTGAGGTAAACCTCGAAGAATATCCTTCACTTGCTGTGAAAAATAGTGAGGCAAGCTTCGTATTTCTCGCTCGTTTGTTACTATCTTTATGGCAATTTACTATGAACTGCATAAACCAAGCATATTATGGTTAAGTATAAGATTTTTATAGCGTCATCGATGCTGAATCCTTTTAGAGAGGAGTGGGCCAAGATAATTGACGATTTTAACAACTATCGCCAGGATGTGAATTTTGATGTGTGCGTGTATGGCGAGAGTCCGATAGTGGATGTTGCCTCTGATACGCAGGATCTGATAAACAGAGAGGCTGCAGAGAGTGATTTGGTTATATTGCTTGCCGACAATAATGCAACAATTGGCCCGCAGACAATGAGGGAGTATTACACTGCTCACCTGCAGTCCTTGCAATCTCTCAATGGGCGTCCTTATATCAAGGTGTTTGCGCTCCGGGATAACAAGGATGAGGCTGTGAATGTGCAATATTTCACCGAGGATGGCGGGTGTGCCAACTTTGAGAAGAGGTTGTATGATGATTCCAAACGTTATGTTCAGTATATTGAAAAGGATAATTTTGAGAATTTCTTTAAGGAGTGGCTTGTTCTGAATGCCAACAATGGCTTGGGGCATAATCTCACGAGGCGCGAACTCTCATACGGCGAACACCTTCATTCAATTAAGCAGGGGGCAGTGCGCAAATCCAATCACAGGTACTATCGTAGAGACAGCCTCGACGGTGAGATTGAGAGGGTGCTGAATTTCTCGCCCATAGTTATCCTTGAGGGAAATACCTACAGTGGCAAGACACGTGCTGCATTCGAGATTATGAAAAGCCGGGCCGAGTGGGAGAATTACAATTTCCACATATACAACAACTGCGATACCGTTGCAGCGTTGAATGATATTAAACTCGATTTTACAGGGCGCGGCGATGTTTATCTTCTTGATGATATAAATGATATTATAAAGGACGGTGCCGGCATCGACTATAACAACAGTTCTCTGTGGCGAAAATTTAACGGCTATAACCGATGCAAAGGCTTTAGCCTGGAGGAGTGGGGTAACACGCGTGTGATAATAACCGTTTCGGGGCGTTTGTCGTCGGATGAGAAGAAGAAACTCTATGAAAAGATTTTCCACACCGAGGGCATTGCCTTTGAGAATGAACTCAAGAAGATTATTGTCAATTTCGACATTTACGACAGTCGCTCTTTCCGTCAGATGGCAAATGAGATGGTGCGCGACGGTGTGTTGCCTTCGGCCCAGATACGCCCCGGAAACTACACTATTGGCTCTCTCTTCATCAACACCAAAGATATACGCAATCAAGCCGTGGAGGAGTACAAGGAAAATCAAGCTCTTCTCACCTCGCTTGTGGGGCATTTCAAGTATGCAGCAAAGTCCAGGTTCACTGGTTTGAGTTCCGAAATTCGCGAGCTCTATGATTTTGTGGCCGGCAAGGACGTTCCGTCGGGTACTATTCAGGGTGCAGACGGGCGTGAGGTTGCTATAAAAGAGCTGTTTACAACAGGTGTCGAGCGCTTGCGTAAAAAGGGACTTGTTGTTGTGTCGGAAGATGACAAGAGGGGTGCAAAGGTGTGGATAGACAGGTATATTCTTGACATATTCAATGAGGTAGTGCTTGAAAATATTAAGGATGACAACGGGCGCGGTGCAAAGGCTTTGAACGCAATGTTGATGGCATATGCCAAGTGGTGTGAGCAGAAGAGGGGCACAGACAGTGAACTGGAAAGGCATCACATTTGCTACGTTACCCAAATGGGGTATCTGCTCCTTGACCGTAATACATTGGATGATGATGAGATAATGCACATTGTGGCGCTTGTTGCAAGGCAACTTCTCCCCGATAGCAGTATGGCTGATAAATTCTTGAATGGCAAGCCAGATAAAAATGCTGTTAAGTCTTATATAACGGTGTTGGTGCAAATAGCAAGCCTTGAGGGAAGGTATCCCCGAATATTCAGTGTGTTGCCCATTGCGCGGATAAGAAACTTTAATTCGGCAAAAAACTTCATTGAGGCAAGTTTGGCCTATTATAATCATTGCCGGAAGGAGCAGTCCGATATCTATCCGGCAGCTCTTGAACTCTATAAACGTGCAGTGTATGCAATGCTTTCTGCCGGCAACCGCCGATTGACAATGAAACAGGAGAAGATTATCCTGAATTATATTTTTGATGATGGTGGCAAATGGAAGGAGCCATTCGACTCCTCCGATTTGCACGATGTCTTCAACCTGGTGGATGTTATTCCATTCATCAAGGATATGAACGCATTGCAGATAATAGAACTGCTTGAGACGGCAACGCTAGATGGCTATGATATGGCCCAGTTCCTTGATGACGACAATGATGCCGCTCCAGTGGTGGACGACTATACCAAAGTCTCTTTTGATGAGGATGACTATGACTTTTCAGAATCGGAGGAACAGCCCGATGCAGAGGAACTGCCACACAATGTGTATAAAAAGGTATTCCTTGTGCAGCTGGCCAACGCTGTGGCTGCGGCAGTGAGTTCTGTGGATAGTTATGACAAATTCCTTGAGGCTGCCAACGCCGTTTGTGAGATGTGCATACGTAGTGTGCACGTTAAAAGGGCTGTGAGTGGTGCTTTTGCAGCAAATTTCTATAAAGCAGTTCCCAAGATTGTGAAGACTCTAAGCTATGACGACCGCACAAAACTCTTTGAGTTTGTAATCTCCATTGATGACAAAAAGGGGGTGTTTGGAAATGTGTCTATAAGTGAGAATTTGGAATTCCTGAAGGCGTCGCGTGTAATAGCATTGAATAAACTGCTGGAGTATTTGGATGAGAATGATGCGTTGCGTGGCTATAGCGAGATGCAGAGCAGAGGGCTGTCCGACGGGCACACACTCTCATTCCTTCTAAAGAATGAATCGTTGAACTTTGAACAGCTGTTGCAACCGGTAGCCAATGGTGCAAACTTTGTTATTCAAAATCAGCTTATGGGCAAGGCCGAGACCGAGAGCGATGCACACGTGTGTATGCGGTTGATGGGTATTGCCGACGGAGATGCAAGCAAACTCAAGGATGAGAACGCGCTTGTGAAGTTTATGAAAATCAGGAGCGTCGATGGGCGCCGTTGCATAGATATCATAAAGCGTCGACGCAATTTATACCCCGCCAACCTGACCGACGCAGCCGTTGGTGTTCTTATGAATAAGCTGAAAATAGAGCAACTGATAGATATATTCTTTCCAACTGAGAGCAACTCGGCCCCCGGCTATTATATGCAACAGTATGGACTGAAGGATGATGAGGTGAGGAGTGCACGAGAGAATGCCATACTCATCAACAAGCTGATGTTCCGCGCCAACTCAAATTCCTGCAGCAATAAGATTGCGTTGCTGATGCAGCAGAAATTCAACGATATTGCCAATGACAATAATCTGAGATATTTGATTACCGACCCCGAGTACAATGGCAACAGCGGCATTCTGTCGGTGTATATGAAGAATAGATGTCTCTTCTCGGACTATGATGCGGTGAGGAAGTTCTGTGATAAATTTGTAAGTAAGTATCCGATGCCGAAATGCAATCACATATACAGCGTGTTCCTGTGGTATATTGTGGATGGGTATGAGAAAAATGTTTATAAACGAGAAAAGGCCATTGAGCTTATGAACAGTGAACTCATCAATGCATATAATGAGTTTGCCCAATATAAGTCCAAGGATGAGGTGGTTGCGATGATGGCGGATTTGTATCACTATCGCCTGAAACTGCTTGATGAGGCTTGTAGCTATGATACCCCCGAGGAGTTTGTCTATGAGGAGCAGAAAATGACTGTTACCTACAAGGAGTATCTTGAATATCTCAAGAGCCACAACACCTTTTATGTTGATGGAACATTTATCTACATTGCATTGGAGATGATGCAGAAATCTATCAATGAAGATGTTTACACCTTGCTTGGAGATATTGCTTCTCATAATCACATTGGTGTGCAGTATGATACAATATACAGTGCTCGCAAGGAGGGTGTGAGAAAAGGACTCTCCCGTGCTATGCAACGACGCCTGATGAGCTTCGATGTTGAAAATAACCTTTTGAAAATAGACCACCGCCTTGTGAGAAATGTCTCCTATATTAAGGCATTGTGGTTCCTTCAGCAGCACGATAACAAGGTTACTTTTGAAAAGGTAGAGCGTTATATGGAGGCGAATAATATAGCAATGACGCAGACATACCTGAATATGACATTCAAGTGGAAGGAAACTACTATTACTGAAGCATACAAGGAGAATAACTACGATGCTGATGTTCTCTTGAATGGCTATGAGAGTATGATTGAATATATGCACAGTCATATAGCTGAAAATCCCACACTTCTGCACCGAAGCATTCAAATGTGTATTTCTCTTATATCCGTGGCTCCAAACGAGTCCTATTTGAATCGTCTTTTCACGGTTGAGGGCTTTGATGCGTTCCGCAACAGGACAGAGGTGATTTCTGCCATTATGAGCAAGAAAATTAAATTGCGTTATAAAATGAGTGTGGCTTGTGCAACGCTCCGGGAGTTCAGAAACGAGATTATAAGCAATTGCGCCAATGTGAATGTGCGCACTCTTAACGCCTATTTGAGTGTGTATGTGAGAATAACCAAGTTTGAACTGAAGGTTGAGAAGGGTTGCAGGGTTAATTTCGCTCCGTTGAACAAATGTTGGACTATTCTCAAGATAGAGCGCAAACTGGATATCTTCACGCTTCTCGAGGTGAATGAGAGCGAGAGGCAGCACATCTTGGAGATTTTGAAGTTGGGCGAGAATGAGCGTTGGATGATTGAGGCCAATGTGCAGACATTCTCCTACTTTGCCAAATATTCGCCAACGTTGATTTGCACTATGGATGAGATGTTCGACGGCAATTTTACCTATGACGACCAAGGCAAGAGCAGTTGTCTCAAAGATGCCATAAAGAACTATGGCTATGCATTCAGGAACAATCCCCAATATCCTGCAGAGGAGGTTCGGCGCATTAGTGAAATAATCACACGCGGCAGCAATCGTAGTGTGTTTGAGGAGTTGTGCGGTGAGTATATTATAAAGTCGCAGCAAGACAAGAAAAACAGAGAGTGGAAAGAGATAGAGGATTTGTGGGATCATCTTCTTGCTTCAAAGGGCTTTGCCACTCAGTTGGTATATTATATTTGCCGTTTGGTTGCCGACCCTTATAAATGGAATAAGCTGCTTCAACTTAATTTGAATGATTTAAGCCGTGTGGATATTTTGACATCTTCGCTCCAACTCTCTCTCTTCAATGATAGCGTGGTGAAGAAGGTCAATGGAACCTATGAGTCTGTTAAGAGTAGGTCGAATGACCGTGCACGCAGGGATGCAGGTAGGGTGCTTGAGATAATGCGTGTGCTCTTTGGTTTGGCATAAGGGCTTGGGTATAAAGGTTGCGGAACAAGGATGTTGCTTGTGCGTTGCGGGGTGGTGAACCTTTCTGGCTGTGGCTTGTTGTGGATGTGGCTGCTTGCCGATGAAGCTGCTCAGGCGTGTGCCCTGGAGTGATAGAAAAATTGATTGAAACAACTAAGGTGATAATATGGAAACTTTTAGCGAGATAATTAATGCCAACCGGCTTGTTCTGGTGGATTTCTTTGCCACCTGGTGTGGCCCTTGTAAGATGATGCACCCTGTGCTTGAACAGCTCAAGGGTGAACTTGGCGAGGAGATAAGGATTATAAAGCTCGATGTGGACAAGAACGAAACTGTAGCTGCGGCCTATCACATCCAGTCGGTGCCCACACTGATTCTGTTCCGTGGCGGTGAGGTGCTGTGGCGACAGAGCGGTGCTGTGTCGCTGGTGGATTTGAAGAGCCGCATTTCGGCGTTCCTGTGATGTGTGTTAGCCTGTAATGGCTGCCGTGTTGTCTCTTTGAAACTTGCTGTTACAGTGAGTGGAAATAGAGTGCTGTTTTTGAGAAATCGAGTGCTTTGAGTGCCTTGCGGGTGATGAGGAAGTTAATGTTGCCCATATCAAAAAGCTCAAGGCCCCAATCCTCGTCATCATCGAGCTGCAGCAGGGAGATGCAGCCGGCAGCTTCCTGTGCCACTTCATCAAAGTATGGTGTGCCAAGGAGTTTGTGCCCGCTTTCATTGTCGGCAACCTTGTGAAAGGTTACGGCTTGTGCGGGTTTGCAGGCCGGGGTGCCGTCGGCCCACAGGACTTTGTGGGTGTTGAGATTCTCTGTGGTGGGTGAATAGATGACTTTGAAGGCATCTTGCGACCAGAATCCAAGCCCTTCGCAGTTAGCTTCGCAGTCGCCAAGGAAGTAGTCGAGGTCGGCAAAGAAGTAGAGCATTCCCTTGCTCGGAAGCAGTCGTTGTGTGTCCAAGGGGGCTATCTCCTCAAGGTTTATCTGCCCAATGAAGGTTAGTGTGTCTTCTGTTCCATCTTCATCAATGCCGTCGCGGTTGGGATACTCTATGCCCAAGGGGAGGTCGGGAAATCCCCACCAGTGGCTCTTGCCCTGCAGAGAGGCGTCTGTGGTGTGTGTGGTTATTGCTATTGCCATAGTTCTTTTCAGTCAAATATTACTCCCGGGTTCATTATTGTTGGGGTTTTCCATTCGATGCCATATTTTTTTAGGATGTTCCTCTTTGTGAACCAGTATCTGAAGCAGAAACCCATTCCTCGCATCTCGTCCTTCAGAAGCTCTTCGCACTCGCTCTCCACCTGGTAGATGTTTTTCTCCCACCGGGGCTCCAGCTGCACAGGGTCGTGCTTCAACAGTCCAAGGCGTTGCCACACCTCGGTGGCGTGTTCTTCCAATGGGCAGTTCAGCAGCCACTGATATTCGGCTGCATCGGAACAGATTTCATTGAAAGAAGAGGTGTCGCACTCGGCCTCGCGCTCTTCATCCTCGGTTGCCCTTGAGACTGATATCATATAGTATTCATAGAACGAGAGGGCAAGGCGTATTGCATCGCGCTTGTCAATCATCTCGTCATTGATTATCTGTTCGCAGATGTATTCCCTCATTCCGGGGGTTATCTCGCTGTCTCTTTCGGGTGATAGGTCCTTCATTATGTGCATCACCTCCTGTCCAACAGGGATATTCTTCCAAAGCTCTCCTTTTGTGCTGTTTTCTCTCATTGAGGCCAGCAGCTCTGCAAGTCTCTTTACGTTCCATTGGGTGTCGGTGTATTCGTTCTCGAAATGGAAGGTCAGGCGATAGAATGTTGTGGTGTTGTTCTCCTCAACGGCCTGCTTTATGGTGCCCACCACTTGCCAGCGTTTGTTCAGGCTGTAGTTTCGGCCATTGAAGGTAAAGGAGAGCTCAATCTCATCAATGGCATTCACTTGGAGGGTGTGCCCGTTCATAATGGAGAACTCGGCTCCGGGGACGAGCTCTGTGGCCGGGATTATCTGCTGGATGATTTCGTTGCCGGCGCCCTGCTGTTCGCTTATGTGTCTTATGATTAATCTACTCTCCATAGTGTCCTGTTTTTGCGAATATACGAACAATTGTCTTTTAAGAGACTTGTTGGCGTGTGAAAATATTTTTGCAGTGTGTTTTTTGTCGGTAGCCGCTATTGGCTATGTGGGTTATCGGCGTATCTGCAATGTTATGTCGATGTAGGTGCGCTTGCCGTTGATGTAGTCGGCATAGAGCGTTTCGGGGTCGCGGCCGCGCAGTATGCGACATTTGCCGCAAGCCTCGCAGTCGTTGATGCATTTCCAGGCTTCAAGCACATAGGCGCGCCGCTCTTCCGGAGTGGATTGTTCTATTGCGGGAGGTGTCATCTGTTTGTCTGTTTTTCTCTCTTCAGCAACGTAAAGGTAGCTATTATGTTTGTTATTGCAAAGGATTTGTGAACTTCTCTTCTATATTTTTTCTTTATCACTTTGCCGTTATCATAAATTAGGTAACTTTGTGTCAAAAGTGTTTTTTGCGGTGGCTGTTGCAAAGGGGGAACCACATTGTGTGTGGGTGCTTTTGAAGGTGCCGGCTGCCGTTGTTGAATGAATATTTGCTATGAATGAGAACAAGATTACTATAAGACGTGCCGTTGCGGCCGATGCTCCCTTGGTGGGGAGGGCTGTGCTTATGGCACTGCACTATGACGAGGAGAATCCGTTGTTCGAGGCTTTTGTTGAGCTTGCCGGGCGCGAAGAGTCGCAGTATAGCTACCGCAATGCTTTGGTGGGCGAGGTGGATGGTGTGGCTGCCGGTGCTGTGGTGGGGTATGATGGTGCCCTTTTGCAGCGTCTGCGCAAGCCGTTGCTTGATATGATTGCCGAGAGGATTGGCAAGGTGCCTTTCATTGAAGATGAGACGTCTGCCGGTGAGTTTTATGTGGACTCATTGGCTGTATTGCCACAGTTTCGTGGGCGTGGCGTTGGGCGCAGTCTACTTTCTGCAATGCGCGATAATGCTTTTGCTGCGGGATTTAGCCATGTGGGGTTGTTGGTGGATTTTGAAAATCCGTCTGCCGAAGCTCTTTATAACTCGCTGGGCTTCAAGAGGGTGAATGCAACAACCTTTCTTGGGCACAATATGTGGCACTTGCAGGTGAAGAGAGAGGAGTGATTGTTTTTGCCTTTGTTTGATAAAATAGCACTTTGATTGTGATTTCTTAGCTTCTATTGATATGAAAAACATTTTCAAAATATCGTTTACAATGAAAATGGTCTCTGCGGTGCGTGCCGCACTCTCAAATGTTGTCAAATGGTTGAGAAGCGGGCCTCTTCAGTGGGATTGGCTGGCACTGCTTTGGGGCTGCGTTACGCTTGTTATGGCGTTGGTGGGTGTTGGCGATGGGTTGTTGCAATGGTTTGTGGGTATAGCTGCCGCCATTGCGGTGCTGTATATGCTCTATGCATTGTATCTCTTTTGCCGAAGACCGAAGTTTGACTGGCATCTGATAAACGGGCACTTTTTGCGCAAGGTGTGCTGTCTGATAATATTGATGCCTATGTTACTCACTGCCATAGCGGGCTGTTTCATTGACTCGCCCAAGGAGTTAATCTATGATGATAACCTTTATGAATGTGGCTCCGTTGGGTTGCCGTGTGATATAAAGCATAAACAGGAGAACCCCAATATGTTCTGGGGTGTATATTTCCATTTTATTGATGCCGGTAATCAGCATATGACAACAACCGGGCGTGCAAGGGCGTGGTCGGCATTGGTGGCTGTTATGGGAATGTTTCTTCTCAATGGACTGCTTGTCTCTTCAATAATTGGCTGGGTAGACCGCAGAAAAGAGGAGTGGATGAATGGCAATGTCAGGTATAAGCGCAGGCATTTGGGAAAGTATAGGTATGCAGTGGTGATTGGAGCCAATGAGATTGCATCCTCAGTCATAAGAGATCTATTTACACCTAAAAAAGCCGGGGTTATAAATTACAAGTGCGAGGGGCGTAACAGATACGTCATTCTGCAGACAAGCAGGGATGCCGGCGAGGTGAGAAATGAACTTGCTTCGCATTTGGGCAAGGAAGAGCTTAAAAAGGTTATAATATACAGGGCTCTTCGCGACTCCAAGGAGGAGATGGCCTACCTGTTTGTTGGCTACTCAACCGAGGTGTATGTGTTGGGCGAATCGACCTTGATAGATGGTGGTGATACCTATCACGATTCTATGAATATGCGATGTGTGAACATTATGGTGGATGAGCTTGAGAAAAGTTACAAGTGGCGTTGTGCGTGGAAGAGATTTTCCGGTCATTCGGCCAAGAAACTGTGCAAGGTGATGTTCGAGTACCAAACAACATCATCAATATTCCAGTTTACAGATATCCCGGAAAGGATTAAAGCGCAGCTGGTGTTCATCCCCTTCAATAGATACGAGGCTTGGGCAAGGGCTGTTATTTCGGATAATGTGGCTTCCAAGGAGTGTAACGATGAGAATGTCGGCAAGCTGCGATATACTCCGCTGGATGGTGATGAAAGCATTACCGAGGATGAGAACTGCCACGTGCACTTTGTTGTTGTGGGTATGTCAAAGATGGGTGTTGCAATGGGTGTGCAGGCTATGATGCAGGCGCACTATGTGAACTATGCAAGGGCCGAGATGGAGAAAAATGGCACCATAAGGCGCGAATTGAAGCGTGCGCGTACAACACGCATCACATTCATCGACACAAATGCCGATAAGGAGATGGCTTTTTTCAAAGGACGATACGAGAACCTCTTCTCGCTTATGCGTCATCGCTACATTGATGCCAACAAATGCAATATGAGCAGGTTGCAGCGTGAACAGGATTTTAAGTGGATCGACCCAATGGAGAAATGTGGCGGCAAGTGGTCGCATTTGAGCCCCGGTGGAGAGAATTTTATTGACTTGGAGATAGAGTTTATAAAAGGTGAACTGGAGTCGGAAGGTGTGCGCGGCTATTTGCGCGGCATTTCCGACAAAGAGAATGAGTGGGTGAAGAGTTCAAAACTAACCATTGCCGTGTGCTTGACACGCACCCATCAGGCTGTTGCAGCAAGCCTGTATATGCCTATTTCTGTATATGAAAAGGCACAGGAGATTTGGGTTTATCAGAGAGAGTCGGCAGACATTGTGCTGACACTCACCAATTCAACGCAAAAAGACAAACGATACAAGAGGCTCAAACCTTTTGGTATGCTCTATGGCGGATATATGAGTGATAGGGGGCAATATCTTAAATCTTTGCTTGTGAATGGTGCATACGAGTTGAATAGGAGAGAGGGTGAAACGGTGGTGCTTAAGGCTGAGGATAGAAATTTGTTGAAAAAGGAGACCTATTCCGATTTGAGAATGCTGTGGAAGGCATTGTCAATAGATAAGAAGTTCTCAAACAGATATTTCGTAGACTCAATCTCTCAAAAGATTAGAATGTTGAGGGCTGTGGGGCTCAATTGTGATGCTCTAAAGAGACGCATTGATGATAATGCCGATGTGCTGGCGCGTTGCGAACATAACAGATGGAATGTGCAGCAGTTGCTTATGGGATATTCTCCTTGCGACAAGGATGCCGACAATGAATTCAGGGGGTTGAACGATGAATATGTCAAAGCATACGCAGCCTTTAAAGCGTGGTCTAAAACTGTAGGATGGGAGAAACTTTCCAAGGAGGAACAGGGTAGACTGATGGGAAGCGAAAAACTTTGCATTGATTTGAACAATGCGAAAGATAATTTTAAAAGCACCAAAGAGAATTACAAGGAGTGTGAGGATAGGGTGCACCCCAATATATGCTCATTTGACCACCTCGACTATGTCGATTTTGGGGCAAAGAGTTACGATATATATTTGAACAGTGTGATACCTACAATCAAGTTGTTGGTTGATGACAGGGAACGGAAGGATTGTTCCTGTTAATGGTGTCTTGACATAAGAACTGCTATGTTTTGTAAATGTTAAAGAGAAAGGAATAATGAAAAATAGTTATGTACCGTGTCCGGCAGACACCAATGAAGTTCAGCTTCCTGAGGAGCTGACTCCGTTAATAGAGGAGATGGCCAGGAATGTGCACGAGGTGTGGGCGCAGAGCCGCATAGAACAAGGGTGGAGATATGGAGTAGAACGCAACGATGTCCTCAAGCAGCATCCTTGTCTTGTCCCCTATGATGAGTTGCCCGAGGTGGAGAAGGCCTATGACCGTGATACGGCTCTCGGCACATTGAAACTTATTACCAAACTGGGGTTTAAGATTACAAAGGAGTAGTGGCTATGGGGTGGCGGAGATTTTCTTTCGCCTTTATCGCTGATGTGTAGCTTTGCTTTAGCTTATATGTGCAAAAAGCTGAAAGATTTGCACTGGAGCAAGTTTGGAGCAAACAAGGAGCAAACATTAGTTCGCAAAAGTTCGCGTTTTTTAGCAAAAATAAGTGCACGAACACCCACTTTTGAAGGTCTTTTTTAATATTGTTTAAACCTTTAAGTTGTTGATATTCGTGCACTTATCCTTTATGAGCGGCAAACGGGGCTCGAACCCGCGCTGCTTTCGCATCGCACTCCTTGTTAATGGGTCGCGTGTTCTCGTCTTACATAAAAAACTAATGGCCACCATTGTAGTGGGGCCATTACTTCTTTGTGAGCGGCAAACGGGGCTCGAACCCGCGCTGCTTTCGCATCGCACTCCTTGTTAATGGGTCGCGTGTTCTCGTCTTACATAAAAAACTAATGGCCACCATTGTAGTGGGGCCATTACTTCTTTATGAGCGGCAAACGGGGCTCGAACCCGCGACCCTCGGCTTGGGAAGCCAATGCTCTACCACTGAGCTACTGCCGCGTTGTTGTTTCTGCTTGCGAAGATACAACTTTTATTTTATAATTAAGTGCGTTTTTGACATTTTTGTGTCAGATGTTGCACTGTGGGAATGCTTTCCCCTGCTCAAGCACTTCTACTGCTTTTAGAACTGTGGGGTCTTCAAGGTTTATGAATTTTACGTGTTCGCACATTCCAAGCAACTGGTATATGATGTTGGAGTATAGCGAGCGTGTGAGCACTTTTTTCGACTTTTCAATTTCGCTGTTGTTGGGTTTAAGGCCCTTCTTCTGGGCAAAGGCTATGAATTCATCCAGGAGATTTGTCCTGTCGAGGTGGGTGGTGAGTGCCTGGTGGTTGCCATAGCTTTTGAGGTTGTGGCGGTTGTTGGTGCTGTATTTAAGTGCGAATTGCGATACAAGGCCACGGGTGAAGGCTGCCTGAGAATATGGGGTGAGGTCTGTGGTGTCGCTCGAAACAAATATGTCGGGCATTATACCTCCACCGCCATAGACTGTGCGTCCGTTCTTGGTGCGGAATGTGAGTTCTTCGTTTTGGTGTATGCTGTCCTGCGAGAAGAACTCGCCACGGTTGTAGCGTTCAACAAGGTCCATATCGTAGTCATCGCGGCTTCCTTTGCTGTAGGGCTTCTGTATGCAGCGCCCCGATGGGGTGTGATAGCGTGCAATGGTGAGTCTTATGAGTGAGCCGTCGGCAAGTTCCACAGGTTGTTGTACCAGTCCTTTTCCAAATGAGCGTCTGCCAATGATGGTGCCGCGGTCGTTGTCTTGAATTGTTCCGGCTATGATTTCGCTGGCCGATGCCGATGTCTCATCGACAAGCACCACAAGGGGGGTGTCTTTAAAGACACCGTGTCCGTTGGCATACTCTACGTGTTTACCATTGTGTTCTCCCTCGGTGTAGACGATGATGTCGTTGGCATTTAGAAACTGGTTGGCCATCTCAAGTGCAACGCCCAAATAGCCGCCGCCATTGCCTCTGAGGTCTATTATGTAGCCTTGGGCGTTGGCATAGGCCAGTTGTATCATTGCGTTGATGAACTCGGCAAAGGTGTTCTCGGCAAAGCGTTCAACCTGTATGTAGCCCCATTTGTTGTCTATGAGATAATAGGCCTCTATGCTCTCCACAGGCACCTCGTCGCGGCGTATTATGAAGTCGAGCAGGTCGGGCTCGCCATAGCGCTGCACGCCCAGCTTTACAAAGCTGCCTTTGGGGCCTTTGAGTTTCTTCATAGCTTTGTCGTTGGTGCATACTCCCTTGCCCACGAACAGTGTGTCATTGACTTTGATGATGCGGTCGCCTGCAAGAAGGCCAATCTTTTCCGATGGGCCTCCGCGTACGGTCTCACTGATGTTTATGGTGTCGTCCTGAATGGTGAAGCGTATGCCTATTCCGCTGAAACTGCTCTCGAGTTCTGAGTTTGTGGCTTCCACTTCGCTTATGGGGATGTAGACGCTGTGGGGGTCGAGCTCGGTGAGCACTTTGGGGATGCTCTTCTCTATGATGGAGTCGATATCGACGTCATCCACATATAGCGAGTTCACAAGGTTGAGCACTTCGCTCATTTTGTTATCGCTCTTCATCACAATTTGCTTCTCTATCTGCTTGTCTATGCGTGTGATGGTGAGCAGCTGCCCCACCATATAGCCGAGCAGCAGTGTCAGTGTTGTTGTGAGTATCGTGGTTATTCTCTTCATTCTTTTGTGGTTGCAAATTGCTTTTTGTCAATGAAAATAACTTCAATGCCGGCTCTCTCAAGCAGCTCTATTCCGTCGGTGAGGCGGTATTTCTCGCCATAGACAACGCGTTTGATGCCTGCTTGTATGATTAGCTTGGCACACTCGATGCAGGGCGATGTGGTTACATACATTGTTGCACCGGCGCTGTTGTTGTTGGAACAGGCTATTTTGGTTATTGCGTTTGCCTCGGCGTGTAGCACATAGGGCTTGGTGAAGCCGTCTTCGTTCTCGCATATATTTTCAAAACCTGCCGGTGTGCCGTTGTAGCCGTCGGAGATTATCATCTTGTCCTTTACAATGAGTGCACCCACCTGGCGGCGTACGCAATAGGAGTTCTCGGCCCATATCAGTGCCATACGCATATATCTCTTGTCAAGGTCGTGCTGTTTTTTCTGTTTGTCTTCCATTGTCATTTGTCGTAGAATTGTATAAGGTGTCTGTTGTCCTTTATTATTTGCAGATAGTGTGTGTCGCCATTGTACTGTGTGGCATTGGTCAGTATATCCTGCAGTTGCAGGCCAATGGTGTCATTGGCGGCAATGCCCGATGCATTGATGTTGCTGCTGAAGAAGGTGCGTGTCTCTCCATTTGCTGTCCATCGGCCCTTTATGCTTCCGCCCGATGGGGTGGTGGCAGTGAAACCGTTGGTGGTGAAGCGCAACGAGTAGGACTTGTCGGCTGAAGGCCAACGGCGCACATTGCCATCGTCGATGTATGTGAGTTTCCAGTTGTGTCCTGTGAATATTTCACTCACATCATCGCCGCTGCTGCAGGCTGCTGTGGCAGCAATGGCAAGCGCAAAGATAGTTCTCTTTATTGTTTTTGCAATATCTTTCATACTCAATTGTTTAAAGATGTGGGCAAATGGTGTCAATGCCGTCGCGTTTGAGCAACGGCTCAATCTGTGGGTCGCGCCCTCGGAAACGCCTGTATAGTTCCATAGGGTGTTCGCTGTCGCCCTTTGCGAGTATGTTCTCGCGGAACGATTGTGCCACCTTCATATTCATCACTCCCTCTTCCTTGAAGCGTGAGAAGGCGTCGGCGTCGAGCATCTCGGCCCATTTATAGCTGTAGTAACCGGCTGCGTAGCCGCCCGACATTATGTGCCCGAACTGCGGTGTTATGCCGGTGCCGGCAATGGGCTGCATCACTCTGAGGGCTGCTGTTACGGAGTGTTCATATTCAATGACGTCGCCATTGAAGGGCTCTGATATGTTGTGCCACGCTTGGTCGATGAGGCCAAGGCCCACCTGTCGTATGCATTGGTAGCCGGCATTGTGGGTGCGTGCGTCAAGAATCTTCTGCAGTGTCTCTGCCGGTATGTCATTGCCTGTCTCGTGGTGGAAGGCAAAATGTTGCAGAAACTCCTTTTCGGTTGCGAAATTCTCCATTATCTGCGATGGCATCTCAACAAAGTCCCACAGCACGTTGGGGCTGCATTGGCCGGGGTAGGTTACGTTTGAGAGTATGCCGTGCAGGCAGTGCCCGAATTCGTGCATAAGGGTGTTGAACTCGTCGTGGTTGAGCAGCGTGGGCTTGCCGGGCATTGGCTTGCGGTAGTTGGTGGAGAGGGTTATGTGGGGGCGATGGTCTGTGCCGTCGGCATCCTTGTATTGTGGCTTTATGCTATCCATCCAGGCACCGGCGTGCTTGCCCTTGCGTGCATAGAAGTCGCAGTAGAGCAGTGCGATGTAGGTGCCGTCATAGTCATAGACCTCCCACACCTTTGCATCGGGGTTGAAGAGGGGAATGTCGTGGTTTTGCTTGAATGTTATTCCATAGAGCCTTGTGGCAAGATAGAATGCTCCGTAAATGGCTTGGTTCAGCTCAAAATAGGGGCGAACCATCTCGTCGCTGAGGTCATATTTCATCTCCTTGAGCCTTTCGCTGTAGTAGGCGAAATCCCAGGGTTGGAAGTCGAAATCGTTGCCTTGGTCGCGGCGTGCACAGGTTTTTATTTCCTCAATCTCTTTGCGTGCCAAGGGAAGATAGGCCCAGGTGAGCTTGCCCAGCATTGCAAAGACCGAGTTTGTGTCGCGGGCCATTCGCTCGGCAAGGACATAGTCGCTGTAGGTGTTATAGCCAAGCAGGCGTGCGAGTTGCAGACGGCAGTTTACCGTCTCTTTCACAATGGCCTGATTGTCGTATTCGTTGCCTTTGGCTCCAATGGTGCTGTAGGCGAGATACATCTGTTTTCTTAGCTCTCGTTTCTTGCTGAATGTTATGAATGGCAAATAGCTTGGACGGTGCAGCGTGAACAGCCATCCCTCTTTGCCGTTCTCCTTGGCATTGTTATGTGCTGCATCTGCGACATCGGCAGGGAGGCCGTCAAGGTCGGCTTCATTGGTGATGTGCAGGGTGAAGGCGTCGGTGTCCTTTATGCTGTTCTCTTGGAATTTTATCCCAAGGGTGGTGAGGCGTGCGGTGAGTCGGCGATATTCATCGCGTTGCTCTCCCTGCAGGTTGGCGCCGTTGCGCACGAAACTGTCATAGGTCTGTTGCAGCAGACGCTGTTGTGCTGTGTTGAGGTTAGTGGTGTTGCCATCGTGCACGGTCTTTATGCGTGCGAACAGTCTTTCGTTGAGTGTTATGTTGTTGTGGTGCTCCACATAGAGTTGTTGCAGCTCTTCTTCAATGGCAAGTATCTCATCGTTGCTGCAGGCATTGGCAAGGGCGTTGAAGGCACCCAGTATCTCCCCAAAGAGAAGGCCGCTGCGGTCAAGTGCCGCAATGGTGTTGTCGAATGTGGGGGGCTCGTTGTTGTTGCATATAAATTCTATGCTCTCTTCTTCGCGTCTTATTGCCTCTTTGGCTGCAGGAATGTAGTGCTCCAGCGTGAGACGGTCATACGGTATGGCGCCAAATGGTGTGCCGTAGGGCTCGAGGAAGGGGTTTGTTGCATTGTTGTTGCTTGTCATATTGGCGGTATTGTTTTTTCTTCTATTTAATAATGATGGCTATTTGTTGCAAAGATAGTGAATTGGGCTGTTTATGCTATCTGTTGTTTTATCAAAAAAACATAAAAATCCCTTTTTGCTATCTTCTCTACATAATAACAAGCATTGGCGCATTTCGTTTTGCCGCACCACGTAAAAAATGTGTGTCGTTGGTATATATATAAAAGGTCGTGCACACTTTGCACGACCTTTTATATGTGTGTTGAATTGCAACAGTGGATTAGAGGTTGTATGTGCCCTCTACAAGTTTACCCATAGCCCACACTGCGCGTATGTTCAAGTCGTCATCAAGTATCATAATGTCGGCATCCTTGTCCTTTTGCAGTGAACCCTTGCGGTCATATACGTTCATAATCTTGGCAGGTGTCTCTGATGCCATACGTATTGCATCGTCCAATGGAATTTCGGCTTTCTGCACAAGGGTGCGTATGAGGCGGTCCATTGTAGCTACTGAACCGGCAAGTGCGGTGCGGTCGGCAAGCTTGCACACGCCGTCCTCGATGATGACACGGGGGTCGAATGCTGTTGTGCTGTCGCTTGCTGCGCAGGCAAGAGCATCGGTGATTACACAGGCACGCTCAACACCCTTGATGCGGTGAATGAGGCGCAGAATGGTGGGGGGCACGTGTATGCCGTCGGCTACAACCTCAACGGTCATATCCTCGTGCAGGTAGATGCTTTCCACTGTGCCCTCATACTTGTATTCGCGGCGCTTGTGGAAACCGGGCATCGCGTTGTAGAAGTGTGTGGCGTGTGTATATCCATTCTTGCGTGCCGAGTGTATGTCGTCATATTCAGCCTGGGTGTGTGCCACTGATGCAAGAATACCTTTTGAGGTTATGTATTTTCCAAACTGCATTGCACCGGGGAGCTCCGGGGCTGCGTCCCAACGCTTGATACAGTTCCACTTCTCTACAAGGGGGATGTACTCATTGGGGTCGGGGTCCTTGATGTTCTCGGGCAACTGTCCGCCGGCCATTGCCATATTCAGGTAGTGGCCCTCGAGGTGAAGACCAAGCACGGGGCTGTCGGGTTCTGCCATAAGCTTGGTACAAGTCTCGGCAGCAGCCTCAATCATAGGAACTGTTGAAGATGAGAGGGTGGGGAAGATACTTGTTGTTCCGTGTTTCATATGTGCCTTGATAGCGCCACGGAAAGCCTCCTCGGTACCCTCCATAAAGTCGCAACCACCACCACCGTGGATGTGTATCTCCACGCCGCCGGGCACCACATACATACCTTTGGCATCAACAACTTCTGCGCCTATAACGGCAAGGTCGCAGTTTGTTACTTCGAGAATCTTGTTGTCTCTGATGATTACTGAACCATCCTTCAGCCAGCCCTGGGGTGTTAGGATCTTGGCGTTGATAATTTGCTTGAGCATATTGGTTTATAGTAGTTAAAGTTGTTTTTTTAGTGTTATGTTGCATCCGATAGTGTGGAATCGCAGACAACATTCCCTACAAAGTTATTGAAATTATTTTTCGTGCATACAGTTTTTTCTCTTTTTTTATCAAAAAACACCAACAATTCTATTGGCGTGATGTGATGTGTGTGCCTGATGCTCCTCTTCTTGATTTTTTGTTGTTGAGTGTTTTTTTTATGCTTCTGTTGATAAAATGAAAGTGTTATTGCTGTTTTGGTGTTAAAATGATATTTCAATGTAAAACGGTGCAGTTTTTAAAAATGCTCCAAATTATAAGATGTTTGTGCAATTTTGTGGGTTAAAATTGAATTTTGCACCCTTGTTTTTCCTCTTTTTCTCTTTTTGTTTGCTCTTTTTGGGAAAATTCTTTGTATTGTGGGGTTATGCTGTTATATTTGCGTGTTCTTGCGCTCTTTACAAAAAGTTAGCAGCAAGGGCAATTGACACTTGTTAAACAAATTATCTATATAAATGTCTAAGCTACGTTTTGAAGTGGTCTCGGCGGCATTCGGCAAGAAGGCTGTTGAAGTGCCCAATAGCGAGGTGCGCCCCTCGGACTATTATGGCGTAAAGGTGTTTAATCGTGAGAAGATGTTTAAGTATCTTCCCAAGGAGGTTTACAACAAACTTATAGATGTTATAGACAACGATGCTCCGCTCGACAGCTCAATAGCCGACAGTGTGGCCGAGGGGATGAAGCGCTGGGCTGTGGAGAATGGTGCAACGCACTACACTCACTGGTTTCACCCGCTGACAGAGACCACTGCCGAGAAGCACGATGCTTTCATTGAACACGATGGCAAAGGTGGTGTGCTTGAGGAGTTCTCGGGCAAGCTGTTGGTGCAGCAGGAGCCCGATGCCTCATCCTTTCCCAATGGCGGCATACGCAGCACCTTTGAGGCGCGTGGCTACAGCGCTTGGGATCCCACCTCTCCCGCCTTCCTCATTGACGACACATTGTGTGTGCCCACAGTCTTCATCTCATACACCGGCGAAGCACTCGACTACAAGGCACCGCTGCTCAAATCGCTGCGTGCTGTGGACAAGGCTGCAACCGATGTGTGTCGCTATTTCGACAAGAATGTGAAGAAAGTTACCACATATTTAGGTTGGGAACAGGAGTATTTCCTTGTTGATGAGGGTATGTTGCTTGCCCGCCCCGACCTGCTGCTCACCGGCCGCACACTGATGGGGCACGATAGCGCAAAGAACCAGCAGCTCGAGGACCACTATTTCGGCTCAATTCCCAAACGTGTGGCAGCTTTTATGAAAGAGCTGGAGATTGAGGCTATGAAACTGGGTATTCCGGCAAAGACCTGCCACAATGAGGCAGCGCCCAACCAGTTTGAGCTTGCGCCCATTTACGAGGAGTGTAACCTTGCAGTGGACCACAATATGCTCATAATGGCACTTATGAAAGAGGTAGCCCGCCGACACGGCTTCCGTGTGCTGCTGCACGAGAAACCTTTTAAGGGTGTCAATGGCTCGGGCAAACACAATAACTGGTCGTTGGGCACCGACACCGGTGTGCTGCTTATGGCGCCCGGAAAGAATGACAAGGAGAATCTGCGATTCATAACATTTGTGGTGAATACCCTTGCGGCAATCTATCGCCACAACGGCCTGCTAAAGGCAAGTATAATGTCGGCTGCCAATTCTCATCGCCTTGGTGCCGCCGAGGCTCCCCCAGCAATTATCTCAAGCTTCCTGGGCTCGCACCTTTCATCGGTGCTCGACCATATGGAGACAACCGATGATGTTGTGAAAATCCTTAGCAAGCGCGAGCTTCGCCTGAATATACCGGCAATCCCGGAACTGATGATTGATAACACCGACCGCAACCGCACCTCACCATTTGCCTTCACCGGCAACCGTTTCGAGTTCCGCGGCGTGGGTGCCGAGGCTAACTGTGCATCGGCAATGATAGCATTGAACACAGCTATGGCCGAGCAGCTTACAATCTTCAAACAAGAGGTTGATGCACTCATTGAGAGTGGAGTGGCCAAGGAGGATGCTCTTGTAAAGATTATCCGCAAGTATATCAAATATAGCAAGCCTGTGCGCTTCGACGGTAACGGCTACAGCGATGAGTGGCGCAAGGAGGCTGCGCGTCGCGGTCTCGACTGCGAGGCAAGTGCTCCGTTGGTGTTCGACCGCTATCTCGACAAGGAGAGTGTGGAGATGTTCCGCAAAATGGATGTGATGACCGAGACCGAGTTGCGTGCGCGTAACGAGATTAAGTGGGAGATGTATACCAAGAAAATTCAGATTGAGGCACGCGTGCTTGGCGACCTTGCCCTCAACCACATTGTGCCCACTGCCACAAAGTATCAGAGTTCACTGCTCGACAATGTTATAAAAATGGAACAGGTGATTGGCAAGGAGGAGGGCGACCGTCTCTCTTCCGAAAATATTGAGCTTGTGAAGCAGATGGCGCTCCACGTCTCCGAGATACGCCGCCTTGTGGCCGAGCTTGTTGAGCGCCGCAAGGTAGCCAACCGCATTGCTTGCGAAAGGGAGAAAGCTATTGCCTACCACGACAATGTTGCACCTATGCTCGAGGAAATCCGCACCCACATCGACCAGCTTGAACTGGTGGTGGATAATGAACTGTGGACATTGCCAAAGTATCGCGAGCTGCTTTTCATCGTGTAAGGATTGGAAACTCGTTTTTAGATTAAATAGCCTGATAAAGAAATCTCCCATTGCAGTCTGCTTTGACTGCTCGCAATGGGAGGTTTCTGTTTGTTTTTTGCAAAGTGTCCTTTGTTGTCTTGCGGAAATCTCAACCGTGCTTATTTGCAAGGGTTGTAATATTTCTGTTGGTTAGAATTGTACGTGGAACTCTATGCGTATGCCCCATTTGTCTATGTCGGGGTGGTCGAGGTAGGTGAGTCGTCTCACGTAGTCGATGCGTAGCACTTTGAAGATGTTGGCTATTCCAAAGCCTACTTCCATATAGGGGGTTGTGCCAAGGTAGTGCTGCTCATAGTTGTCATAGGGGAATTTGTATAACTCTCCTGTGTTTTGTGGGTTGGGACGGTTGTTGTCGCTCAGGTGGCCGAACATTCCGCGGAAGGTAATCATTTCGCGTAAATTGAGCTTCTTTATGAGTGGTATGCGGTTGAATATCAAGCCGTTCATATTGTATGTGAGGTCCCACGATGCGTATTCATCGTTGAAGAATTCCATTGCGTTCATCAATGAATAGGATTCGCGCTGAATGGTGTAGGAGAGGTTGGCGTTGGGGAGTATGAGCAGGGGGTAGGGCACCTGGTTCCACACTTTGCCGGCCTTGATGGTGCAGTCGGTGTAGCCGAATGCCGAGAACCAAAAGCGTTTGCGAAATCCAAATTCGGTGTGGTGGTAGTTGAATTCGCTGCCTAACACGCCTTTTATGCCCATTTTGTGGGTGAGGGTGAAGACCGGTTTTTCGGGATTGACAGTGAGTCTGTCCCATTTTTTTTGTAGGAACTTTTCCTTGGGGGCATAGCGCAGCCCAATCTCAACTTCGGAACGGGTTAGGTCTTCGGCAAAGGTGCTTGTGGTGTTGCCTTCGCTGTCGGTAACTGTGCGCTCAAAGGGGACATATTGGGTGGCAATGTCCTTTTGATGGCGCAGTTTTACATTGAAAGAGAAGTTGTTGTAGAACTCCTTGGTGTATGTGAGCTCTGCTTTTCTTACATAGCCTATCTTGTTATCGGTTTGTCGTTTAAGGCTTATGAAGAAATTGTCTTTATTGGTGTAGAGATAGTTTTGACCATATTGGTAGATGTCGTTTTCGTAGCGCAGACGAAGTGAGTGAATGGGGAATTCATTGGGGTGCTCCTTCTTGCGCTTGAAGGAGTATTCGAGCTCGCCCATATATTTCCACTCGTTGTCGCGTGTGCCGTATGCTACATAGAAGTTGCCGAATACATAGGGGCACAGGTGGGCCGATGTCATTGCTCCTGTGCGCAGACGCCACCCCTCGAGGTCGTTGTAGCTGAAGGTGGTATTTACCGGACCATAGAAGAGGGGAGGGTTTTTCTCTCTTATGGGTACCCAGCCGGTGAAAAGGAATGAGATACCTTTTTCGGTCCAGTAGTAGACGGGGTTGGCGCGCAGCTTTTTCAGCATCTCCCCCACGGAGCGCTCCTTATGGGTGGTTTCGGTGAAACCGTATTGGCTCCAGTACTCGTTGTCTTTTGAGGTGGAATTGTCGTCCTCAATGATGGGCGAGGGGTTGTTCAGTATGCGTTCGGCAAACTCGTTGCTCTGGAAACTGTGGTTGCGATAGTTCACTTCGCGGTGGGCATAGAAGCCGTTTGCTGCGTTTATGATTCTCATCTCAGCGGTGAGACTCTCGTGCTCAAGCAGACGTGTGCCGTCGGGGGCGCGGTCAAAGGTCTGGACAATGTTCATTGACTCCACAAAGTTCATATTTATTTCGTGGGGTATGTTCATCTGCACTGTTTTGATGAAAAGGCTGCTGTCGGCTGTTACATATATGTGTCCGGTGAAGCCGAATGACTCCACATTGAAGGGGGTGAATGCAAGGTCTATACATCTCTCGCCATCGAGCAGCACAGTGTCCATTATATAATAGCGATAGAAGGTGGGGCCCAGCTTGGAAAGGGGGCTCACAAATTTACTTCTGAAGAGCGATACATTGTCCTGGAATATATCTACATCCTTGAACACCTCTTCATATAGTGCTTCGGTCTCTCCGCTGGAGAACATATCGTCGATACCGTTGCGACGGCGTGCCTTCACGTGCTGTCTGCTGCGGCGTGGGTTGTTTCTGTGGTAATCGGTTGCTATGAGTTCGCGTGCCGAGATGTGAAGAATTGGGCGCCCTGATATGTGAGAGGTGTCAATGTACTCCTCCAGGAACTTGAACTTCTTTCCCAACTTGTTGCCACCCGTGTTGAAGTCGTTGAGTGCTATATTTAGCTTTTCGTGTCGCTCGTGGCTGTAGAACTCTTTTCTGTAGGGGGAGTTGTTGTTGCGTTGGGCAATGAGCTTCCTCGCTAAAGCAACGGCCGGGTTGTTCTTCTTCCTGTAGCGCTCCGGCTTGGGCTTTACAACCACCTCGGGCAGGTCATAGTCGGTTGGTCTCAAAACAATCTTCAGCGGCATTTGTGTATTGGGGGTGATGGGAACCATTATGTCGGCATATCCTATGCTTGAGACAACAAGCGTGTCGCTCTCAATATTTGCACTGAATGAGAAATTGCCGTCGTCATCACTGCTGCAACCGTTGGATGTGTTTTTTATCCTTACTGAAGCGTATGGCACCCCTTTGTTGGTAGATATATCAAGAGTCTTGCCGTGTATTCTCGCCCTTGTTGTGCTCTGTGCAAACAGAGTGGTGGTGGGGAGTATAGCGGCTGCTATTATAATAAGGTATATAAGACTCTTTTTTATCATTACTGTTTTAATGGAGCAATCTACGTTATTTAGTCGCTCAAAATTATATTAACTGCAAAAATACTAAAATTATGCTTCAGTTGGGGCATATTTATGATGTTTTAATAATAAACGGCGTTTTAAAAGGTTTTTTCAAGGGTTGCCGGGTGCTTTTTCTGCTTCTTTTTAATCAATGTGATTTTGTTCAAAAAAAGATGAAAAAAATATTATGATGTAACTTGTTGTAAATTAATTCATAAAGAATGTGTCCGAAAAAATATTTGATTTTTTTCTTGGAAAAAGTTTTGTAATTCAAAAAATCGCCTTACCTTTGTACTCGCTTTCGGGAACAAACACATTTAGTTCTTCTCGAGACGCAAGAAAAGAGATCCTTGACATCATTCCATACAGACAAGCAGTACAACGTGCTTCTTTATGAGTTTATTTGTAGAGAAGTTAAAAGTATAAGTAAGGAACGAAAAACGAACCGTCAAAATTTTTTGATATACAAATTCCGGCCAGTACAAACAATTTCATCAGTCTATAAAACCTTTCTGGTTTTTCAGATATAATTTACAACGAAGAGTTTGATCCTGGCTCAGGATGAACGCTAGCTACAGGCTTAACACATGCAAGTCGAGGGGTCTTGACGGAGCTTGCTCTTGATAGACGACCGGCGCACGGGTGAGTAACGCGTATCCAACCTGCCCTTCATATTGGGATAGCCTTCCGAAAGGGAGATTAATACCGAATAACATATCAGAATTGCATGATATTGATATGAAAGATCCGTCGATGAAGGATGGGGATGCGTTTCATTAGGTAGTAGGCGGGGTAACGGCCCACCTAGCCAACGATGAATAGGGGTTCTGAGAGGAAGGTCCCCCACACTGGAACTGAGACACGGTCCAGACTCCTACGGGAGGCAGCAGTG
>JAZONR010000074.1:0-21816 GCA_045654645.1 Bacteroidaceae bacterium | reverse complement strand
GTTACCCAAGCCCTGTGGCAGGCAGTAATGGGCAGCAACCCATCACATTTCAAAGGCAAAAACAAACCGGTAGAAATGGTCAGTTACGATGATTGCAAAGCCTTTATAAACAAGCTCAACACCTTGCTTGCCAACCAACTGTCCGCCGGCAGAAAATTCCGCCTGCCCACTGAGGCTGAATGGGAGTATGCAGCCCGCGGCGGCAACCAGTCCAAAGGCTATCGACACAGCGGCAGCAATACATTGGGCGATGTAGCCTGGTATTATGATAACAGCCGCAGCAAAACCCACCCCGTGAAACAGAAACAGCCCAACGAGCTTGGCATCTACGATATGAGCGGCAATGTGTGGGAATGGTGTAGCGACTGGTATGGCATTTACCCCTCATCGGCTCAGACCAACCCGACAGGCCCCTCATTGGGCTCTGACCGAGTACTGCGCGGGTGGTGCTTTAGTAATTTTGAGCAAGATTCCCGTGTTGCGCTTCGCCACTACAACATTCCCGGCAACCGCAAAGGTACTTGCGGGCTGCGCCTTGCTCTCGATGGTGCTACTGCGGCAGTTGGTGTATCAGAGCAACACTATGTTTTATCTGCTCAAAGCAAAGCAATGAGTGCCCCAAAGACATCTGCTCCCTACAAGATTGGCGACTATTACAACGACGGCAAGAAAGAGGGCATTGTCTTTGAAATTAGCAATGGCGGCTACAATGGAAAAATTGTAAGCCTTGAATATAACATCTGTAGGTGGTCTCTAAAGGAAGTTGAAACCGACGCAACCTCTAAAACAGATGGAATGTACAATATGCAAAAAATATGTTCTTTACCAAATTGGCAAAATGATTACCCGGCCTTTGCTTGGTGTGCATCATTGGGTGAGGGGTGGTATCTCCCTGCGTTTGAAGAACTAAAAGCAATATATGCTCAATATAAAGCAATAAGCAACGCATTAAACGTCAAAGAAAATTCAGAACTTGAAAATAATAGGCATTTGTCCTCAACACAGGAATACGATATTTCTGCGTGGTATGTCCGTATGGGTGACGGGGACACCGGCGGCAACTTTAAGACCAACTACAACTATGTGCGCGCCGTGTCCGCTTTTGGTGCCGAGGGCAGTGCTGCACCCATCAATAACAACAGCCCTGCAAATCTTGGCTCAATAACATCTGCTCCCTACAAGATTGGCGATTATTACAATGACGGCAAGAAAGAGGGTGTTGTATTTGAGGTTAGCAATAATGGTTACAGCGGAAAGATTGTAAGCCTTGAAAAGAATTATGACTCTTGGTCTGAAGGTGAAGATAATATAAAAACCGGTGCAGTCTCTAAGACTGATGGAATGTATAATATGCAAAAAATACGTTCTTTGAATAATTGGCAGAAAAATTATCCTCCCTTTGCGTGGTGCGCATCATTGGGCGATGAGTGGTATCTGCCTGCGATTGATGAGTTGTGGTCTATATATACTCAACGTAATGTAATTGACAAAACATTAATGGCAAAAGGGAAATCAGAACTTGATAAAAGAGAATCGTGGTCTTCAACAGAGAAAGATGGTTTATGCGCGTGGGGAATTTTTATAGGAGGTAGTGGCACTAACTATGAGGGAAAATCTCATAATAATAGTATGCGTGCCATATCTACTTTTGGTGTCAAGAGTAGTATTCCTCATACTCAAGACAGTGGCAGCACACTCAAGAGAGACTCAAAGACATCAGCGCCCTACAAGGTTGGCGACTATTACAACGACGGCACAAAAGAGGGCATTGTTTTTGAAGTTAGCAAAGATGGTCTTCACGGAAAAATTGTGAGTCTTGAACAAACAAAGTGCGGGTGGTCTAAGCATTTTGTAAATGGAGACTTTGTAAAAACTAACGCCACTTCAAAAACAGACGGTATGGCTAATATGTCTGCAATATTTGCTTTTCCTAATTGGAAGACCGGTTACCCCGCCTTTGCGTGGTGCGTATCATTGGGGGAGGGATGGTATCTTCCAGCTATTAAAGAGTTGAAAGTTTTATGTCTTAAATCATACGAAATTAATAAAACATTGAAAAAAATAGAGCAGGAGACATTGGGTGTAATGCTTTGGTCATCAACGCAACACAATATAGGTTGTGCGTGGCATTTTGATACATACTCAGAAAAAGCTTATAATATCTTAGAGAAATGGGAGGAGTTTAATGTCCGCGCAGTGGCTGCTTTTTGATTAAACTTTAATAAATAACATAAAATGAAAAACGAAAACGAAAAACAGGTTGGATTGCCCGAGAATGCTTTCCGACCGTTGAACGAGGGCGAGGAGTATAATCCCTTGATGTCGCCCAAAAAGAGTTATCCCGAGGTGAACGCCTGGTCGGTAACCTGGGGCGTGCTTATGGCTGTGCTATTCTCGGCAGCATCGGCCTATCTTGGTCTGAAGGTGGGCCAGGTGTTTGAGGCTGCAATTCCCATTGCCATAATTGCTGTGGGTGTATCAACCGTTGCAAAGCGCAAGGGCGCACTGGGCGAGAATGTGATAATTCAGTCAATTGGTGCTTGTTCGGGCGTTATTGTGGCCGGTGCAATATTCACACTGCCGGCGCTCTACATCCTTAAGGCAAAATATCCCGAGATGACTGTAACATTTATGCAGATGTTCATCAGTTCGCTGCTTGGCGGTATTTTGGGTATATTGTTCCTCATTCCCTTCCGCAAATATTTTGTAAAGGAGAAACACGGTGAATATCCTTTCCCCGAGGCTACTGCAAGCACACAGGTGCTGGTGTCGGGCGAGAAGGGCGGCAGCCAGGCAAAACCGTTGCTCATTGCCGGCCTCATTGGCGGATTGTATGATTTTATTGTGGCTACATTTGGCTGGTGGAACGAGAATGTTACAACACGCATTGTGGGGTGGGGCGAACTGCTTGCCGACAAAGCTAAGATTGTGCTGAAGCTCAACACCGGAGCTGCCGTGCTTGGCCTTGGTTGCATCATTGGCCTTAAATATGCTATCATCATCTGCGTGGGCTCGTTGGTGGTGTGGTTGCTCATTGTGCCGGGAATGGCATTGCTCTTTGGCGACCAGGTGCTCAATATGTGGAACCCCGAGATTGTTACAGCCGTTGGGCAGATGTCGCCCGAGGAGATTTTCTCCAACTATGCCAAGAGCATTGGTATTGGCGGCATTGCAATGGCCGGAATTATTGGTATTTTCAAATCTTGGGGCATAATTAAGAGCGCTGCGGGGCTTGCTGCACGCGAGATGACAAACAAACGCGACAGCGGCAACGAGGAGCGCACACAGAAGGACCTCTCGATGAAGGTGGTGCTGTTTGGCATTATCTTTACACTGCTTATGGTGTTTGTGTTCTTTATTCTTGATGTTATGAGCGGCAATTGGTTGCACAGCATTGTGGCCGTGCTGCTGGTGGCTGTAATATCGTTCCTCTTCACAACTGTTGCTGCCAATGCAATTGCCATTGTGGGCTCTAACCCTGTATCGGGAATGACATTGATGACTCTTATTCTTGCATCGGTGATTATGGTTGCCGTGGGACTGAAGGGCTCATCGGGTATGGTTGCTGCACTCATTATGGGTGGTGTGGTGTGCACAGCGCTCTCAATGGCCGGCGGTTTCATCACCGACCTGAAGATAGGCTACTGGCTTGGCAGCACACCGGCCAAGCAGCAAACCTGGAAGTTCCTGGGTACACTTGTTTCGGCAGCTACTGTTTCGGGAGTGATTATTATCCTTGACAAGACTTATGGTTTCACAAGCGGCGAGCTTGCAGCGCCACAGGCCAACGCAATGGCTGCTGTCATCGACCCGCTGATGAGCGGCGTTGGCGCACCCTGGTTGCTCTATGGCATTGGTGCAGGCCTTGCATTGGTGCTCACACTGTTCAAGGTTCCCGCATTGCCTTTTGCACTTGGTATGTTCATTCCTCTTGAACTTAACCTTCCGCTGCTTGTAGGTGGTCTCATCAACTGGTATGTAACCACTCGCAGCAAGGATGCTGCCGTGAACACAGCGCGTGGCGAGAAATGTACGCTGCTTGCATCGGGCTTCATTGCCGGTGGTGCATTGATGGGCGTGTTGAGCGCCGGCTTGCGCTTTGGTGGTGTGAATATGCTGAACACAGAGTGGCTTGCCAACCCCGGCAGCGAGGCTGTGGCCTTGGTGGTATATGCCTTGTTGGTGGTTTACCTGATAATGGCAAGTATGAGAATAAAAAAGTAAAACAGACTTAGCCTATAAAAATCAGGAGCGCAAAATTTGCGCTCCTGATTTTTATTATCCTTACTTGCCGTCTGTTACAGCACTGCGTGTGCCTGTGTTAAATGAGAAACGTATTATTTCTCTTTTCAAATCCAATGGTTGTTTTGCTGCCGTGGCCGGGGTAGACAACTGTGTCGTCGGGCAGGGCAAAAAGCTTTTCGCGTATAGCCATAATGAGCTGTCGGTGGTTGCTGTCGGGGAAATCGGTGCGGCCTATGCTATACTGGAAAAGCGCATCGCCGCTAAAAAGCACCCTATGCTCGGGAAGGTAAAATGCAAGGCTGCCGGGCGAGTGGCCGGGCACGGCTATCGCCTTTAGGCACTGGTTGCCAAAGAAAATCTCGTCGCCGTCGTTGAGCACACGCCCAAGCGGGGGAACCACACCCTCATATTTTATTCCAAATCTTGCAACGCGCTCTGCAATATTCTCGGCCCAGGGCCAGTCGGCATCATTAGCCTCGGCCTTCACGCCAAAGGTCTCTTCAATGAATGAGTTACCGAATATGTGGTCAAAGTGAAGGTGTGTGTTCAGGTGGTGCTTTATTGTGAGACCGTTGTCGGCCACAAACTGCTTTATGTTCTCCTTCTCATAGGGGAACCAGGCACCACAGTCAATGAGCAACGCTTCGCGTGTCTCGTCCCAAAGAAGATAGCAGTTTACCTGCACGGGATTGAGCTCAAAAATCTTCAGTTTCATTGCGGCATCAGATTTGAACATATACAACCTTCTTGTCCTTGAAGAACTCCTCGCTGAAATAGCTGCCCACCTCAACAACCTCGCAACAGTTCTTGAAAGGGTGTGTCTCGGCAGTGATGTTGCCACCTTTGAGGCAGATGATGCCGTTGGGCAGGGCATTGAACTGCTCTTTGGAGATGTGCTTGCGGCATATTTTTACAAGGTCGGGCAACTGCATAACGGCACGGCTCACCACAAAAGAGTATTTCTCCTTTATCTCCTCGGCGCGGCTGTGGCTTGTGCGCACATTGGTGAGCCCAATGGCATTGGCAATCTCCGATGCCACACGCACCTTCTTGCCAATGCTGTCTACAAGATGAAATTGCACCTCGGGAAACATTATGGCAAGTGGAATACCGGGAAAACCACCTCCGCAGCCCATATCCATAATGGTGGTGCCGGGCTTGAAGGTTATGTACTTTGCTATTGCCAAAGAGTGGAGAACGTGATGAAGGTAGAGGTTCTCTATGTCCTTGCGCGAAATGACATTGATTTTGCTGTTCCAATCATAGTAGAGGTCATAGAGTGCAGCAAACTGCTCAACCTGTTTCTCACTGAGGTTGGGGAAGTATTTTCTTATGCTGTCCATTATTTTAATAGGTCTTTAAGTTCGTTATAGGTGAGCAGGAGTGTTGTTTCGCCCATTGCATAGGGTGCAATCTCGTATCGGTTATAGAGGAATGATATTCCCTCTTTGCCAAACATAACATTCCTTGTTATGTACATATCGTCGCCAAAGGTGAGGTATCCAATCTCGTGCAGTTCATCGATGTTGGCCGCTCCGGCATATTGCAAAAGCTTGTCGGTCAGCATTGCAAGGAGTCTCTCCTCGTATCCCTCCTTCAACACATCGTTGAGCGTTATCTCATTGCCGCTCACAGGGTCATAGTTGTGGAAGTGGCACACAGTGCTGGGGTGTGCCCCGCCGGTATACTCCTCCCAATGCACAAAGTAGTTGATGCATCCTTTGTAACCAACATCCGCAGTGCCCGAGATGATGTAATATTCGTCCATCATAAAGTGGGGTATCTCGCCCTCCTTGGCATTGATGTAGATATCGCGGTAGTCCGAATGTGCCAGCTCACGCTCATCGATGAATCGTCTTGCAGCATCGATTAGGGTGGTGCGGAAACCAAACAGGTTCTCGGCCAGTGCGCTGTCAATCTTTGCCTCGGCTTCTTTGTTGTCGAGTGTGAGCTGTGATAGCTTGATGTCGAAGGTTATTGTGGGCGAAATACTGTCGGTGATGATGAGCCTGCTATTTTGTTGTATTTCTATTAAAGAGACTCTCAAGCCGCTATCGACCTCAGGGGTAGAGGCCTTTTCCCCTCTCTTCTCTATGCCACACGAAAAAAGGAGAAATAAAACTGAAGAAAGTATAATGCCAAATGACTTTTTCATATTTCAGTTGTTTAGTTTGTACCAGAGTTCCAAAGGTAGTGCTTTTGGTGTTATGCAACAAGAAACAGCCGCTTTTTCTGCCTTCAATAGCTGTTTTAACTGCATTGTTACATCTAAAATGTGCGGCTTTGGGGAACTCCGGCAGTTTGTCTAATTAAATTTTTTGGTGTTATGAAGATTTGTAGTTTTATGGCATTTGTTGGCGGCGTGGTAGCCGGTGGCGTTGCTGCCCTTATGCTTGCCCCCAAGAAGGGCGAGGAGTTTCGCAAGGAGATTAAAGAGAGAATGGATGGCGTGAAAAGGCATTTCAACGAAGCGACAGGCTGCTGCAACGCTCACCGTTGCACAGTAAATGAAGATGCCAATATAACCGAAGAGGAGTAGCCTATGGCCTTGGGAGCTAACATTGAAGAAATCTCTAAGGATGCTCTTGAATATCTCAAGAGGAGTGCAGATGGGTGTAAACTGCGTTTGATAGAAGGCCTCTCGCTGTTGATGGGGGACATTGTATGCGGCTTTGCACTATCTGTGCTCCTCCTTGTTGCGCTATTTATGTTAATTGCAGCAATGGTGGTTGTGCTTGTGCCGCTCATTGGCGTTGCACTGTCGATGGTGGTTGCGGCGTTGCTGCTTTTTGCAGTAGCACTGTTGGTGTATCTGTTGCGAGGGTCTCTCTTTACCGACAGAGTGGTGAGGCACTTCGTTACAATGTTTTTTGGCAAGGAGAGGAAAAATGAGTGTGAGAAAGAATAATGTTCACAACATAGTGTCGCTGCGCAGCCTGCGCCGCGAAATTGCGGCCAACGATGCGGCCATTGATGCGCTTGGCAAACGTATGCAACAGCGTCTTTGCTCGCTCTTTACAATGGAAGGGCTCACAGGGGCGCTGTTGCAGTGTGCCCTGCCACCAAAGTATCGCTCCATTGTGGAGTTGTTTTTCCACCGAAAAGAGTAGCGTTTTGTATTTAGGATGAGTGGTGTTGTTTATAAAATTTGCTTTAACCTGTTTTTTTGCTGACGGCTTTTCACTACCTTTACACGGAACAATAAAACCAAGGTAGGAAATGACAATACTTCTCATCTCAATATCCATTCTGCTGCTTGCTGCTGTTGCCATAATGGCTGTGAAATATAATGCGCTCTATGGCAAATGCGCAGCGCTCGAAAAGGAAAATTCAATGTTGGATGCAAGATGCACCTCGCTACACGATGATGTGAAACGCGCCAACGAGAGTGTCAATGCCCAGCAGGCACTGCGCGAGGAGCAGTTTGCACGAACAGCGGCACTTGAAAGCGAGAACAAGATGCTCACGGCTCGCATAGATGAGCAAAAAGAGCAGTACAAGGCCGCTCTTGAGCAGATGCGCGTTGAGTTCAAAGCTATGGCCGCCGATGTGCTTGAAAAGAATAGCGAGATATTCAACAAGCAGTCGCAGCAACGCCTCGAGGAGATGTTGCGCCCCTTCGACACAGACCTCAAACAGTTCCGTGAGAAGGTCGAGGGCTACTATGGCGAGGAGAGCAAGCAGCGCTTCTCGCTGCAGGAGAGCATAAAAAGCCTCGTTGAAGCCAATCAGCGCATAAGCCAAGATGCCGTAAACCTAACCAACGCCCTTGTGGGCACAAACAACAACAAGTTTCAGGGCGATTGGGGCGAGACAATCCTGGAGCAGATTCTCGAGAATTCGGGCCTTGTGAAGGGGCAGCAGTGGGAGGTGCAGGCAACCTTGCGCGATGAGTTGGGCTGTGCGCTGCAGAACGATGAGAGCGACAGCCGTATGATACCCGATGTGATTGTTCACTTCCCGGGCAAACGCGATATTATAATAGACTCAAAAGTGTCGCTCAAGGCCTATATGGCCTATCTTCGTGCCGAGGATGAGACAACACGCACATTCTATCTCAAAGAGCACGTTGCCAGTGTGCGCAACCACATCGACTGCCTTGCCGGCAAACGCTATGACAAATACAATGTAAACTCGCTCGACTATGTGATGCTTTTCATCCCCAACGAGCCCTCCTACTTTGTAGCTATGGAAGCCGACAACAAGCTGTGGAACTATGCCTACAAGAAGGGTATTGTGCTAATCTCACCCTCGAACCTCATAACCACACTCTTTGTGGTAAACTCATTGTGGACACGCGAGCGCCAGCAACGCGACGTGCAAAAGATTGTGGACACAGCCAATGCAATATATGACAAGTTTGTCAATTTCATCGACAATTTCACAAAGATTGACGGTGCGCTGAAGAAAGCTTCCGAGGCTTATACAGATGCCCTAAAGCAACTTACCACCGGCAAGGGCAATATAACAAAACGCCTGAATGACCTTAAAGAACAAGGACTCCTCACCACAACAAAGCAAATACCCGAAGGAATAGTAGATGAATAATCAGTTTTCCCCTTTAACCCCACTTTGTGTGCTTGAACCTTGGCTGCGCTCGTTGCAAAACCCAAGCAAGCTTGGTTTTTACTCGCTTGCACAAGCTTTAACCTTCTTTTATGTATCTCCGCAAAGCAATAAATGATGATATACCGGCACTGATGCAGCTCTTTGAGTGTGCAAAAGGCATTATGCGCGCAAGCGGCAATATGAAGCAGTGGGGCAGCGGCTACCCATCGCAAGAGGTGGTGCGTGCCGATATTGAGCGTGGCGTATGCTACGTTGCATCGGAGAGTGCCGGTGGTGATATTGAAGCAGCAATGTCGTTCATTCCGGGGCCCGACCCCACATACAGCACCATTGAAGGTGGCACGTGGCTCAATGACAACCCCTACTATGTAATCCACCGCATTGCGGTTGCAAAGCCCGGCAAGGGGTATGCGCGCAGGCTGCTCGACTGGGCTTTTGAGCGTTGCACAACAGTGCGCATAGACACACACCGCGACAACGTGATAATGCATCACATCCTGCAAAAATATGGATTTCAACGTTGCGGCGTGATATATCTTGCCAACGGCGATGCACGCGATGCCTATCAGATGAGTATCTGACAAATATTTCTTTACTTTGCAAGAAGCTGACTAAAAAGGCTCTTTTGTGTTATACTCGCCCTCAAAATGCTCATTTACGCTTAGTAAATTAAACCGCAATGCAAGGTTTTTCCTCCTTGCTGCTCGGCATAGAATGCAAGCACTCTCTGCTCTCGCGTGCTGCGTCGGTTGCGCTTTTTCGGGCTTCGCAAGCCTTAAAACAGCTCTTTTTATTCAACTTCTCACAAACGATGCTGCCCCTTTAATACTTTTGGGGCACCATCGTTTGCTTTTGTGGCTTTCATTGCTGTAATCTCGCAAAAAATCACTATCTTCGCAGATATTTATATAAATTAGGAATAATATAACAATAAAAATAGATTTATGGCAACAGTTGATGACAAGAAAATCATCTTTTCGATGGTGGGCTTGAGCAAGACAATCAAGCAGACAAACAAGCAGGTGTTGAAGAATATTTACCTCTCCTTCTTCTATGGTGCAAAGATTGGTATCGTGGGTATGAACGGTGCGGGTAAATCAACCCTTATGAAGATTATCGCGGGACTCGACAATGATTATCAAGGCAATGTAGTGTGGTCGCCCGGCTATTCGGTGGGCTATCTTCCCCAGGACCCTCAGCTTCAGGACGGCAAAACTGTGATGGATTGCGTGAAGGAGGGTGTGCAGTCAATTGTAGACGCACTTGCTGAGTATGAGGAGATAAACCAGAAGTTCTGTTTGCCCGAATATTACGAGAACGAGGAGAAGATGAATCAGCTCTTTGCCCGTCAGGCCGAGCTGCAGGATATAATTGATGCAACCGATGCCTGGAACCTCGACAGCAAGCTCGAGCGTGCAATGGCTGCATTGCGTTGTCCTGCTCCCGATGAGCTTGTAGACCACTTGTCGGGTGGTGAGCGTCGCCGTGTGGCACTGTGCCGTCTGCTTCTTTCAAAGCCCGACGTGCTGTTGCTCGATGAGCCCACCAACCACCTCGATGCCGAGAGCATCGACTGGCTGGAGCAGCACCTGAACCAGTACGAGGGTACTGTTATTGCCGTTACCCACGACCGCTATTTCCTTGATGATGTTGCAGGTTGGATTCTTGAGCTTGACCGTGGCGAGGGAATTCCCTGGCAGGGTAACTACTCATCTTGGCTCGACCAAAAGACAAAGCGTATGGAGCAGGAGGAGAAGAGCGCAAGCAAGCGCCGCAAGACTCTTGAGCGCGAGCTCGAGTGGGTGCGTATGTCGCCCAAGGCTCGTCAGGCAAAGGGTAAGGCACGTCTTAACTCTTATGAGAGAATGTTGAACGAGGACCAGAAGGAGCGCGAGGAGAAACTCGAGATTTTCATTCCCAATGGCCCACGCCTTGGAAACAAGGTTATCAACGCCGAGAATATTGGTAAGTCATTCGGCAGCAAGCATCTCTTCAGCAACCTGAATTTTATGCTTCCTCCCAACGGCATTGTGGGCGTCATTGGTCCCAACGGCGCCGGTAAGACAACGCTTTTCCGTATGATTATGGGCCTTGAGACTGTGGATGAGGGTACATTCGAGGTTGGCGAGACAGTGAAAATTGCATACGTAGACCAAAACCACAAGGATATTGTTGCCGACAAGACCGTATACGAGGTTATGAGCCAGGGCAATGAGCTTATGCGTTTGGGTGGCAAGGAGATTAACGTGCGCGCCTATCTCTCACGCTTCAACTTCTCGGGTGCCGACCAGGAGAAGAAATGTGGTGTGTTGTCGGGTGGTGAGCGCAACCGCTTGCATCTTGCAATGGCATTGAAGGAGGGTGGCAACGTGCTTCTCCTCGATGAGCCCACCAATGACATCGACGTGAACACACTGCGTGCGCTTGAGGAGGGTCTCGAAAACTTCGCAGGTTGTGCGGTTGTAATCAGCCACGACCGTTGGTTCCTCGACCGTATATGTACACACATCATTGCATTCGAAGGCGATGGCAATGTCTATAGCTTCGAGGGCTCATACTCCGACTATGAGGAGAACAAGATGCGCCGCCTGGGCATTGAGGAGCCTAAAAAGGTGCGTTATCGCAAATTGATGGAGGATTAATGCAATCCTCCATTTAACCCGCGCAGCTATGATACCTATATTATTATACATTCTCTATAAGAAAAAGGGGAAGGATATATCGCGGGCGGCAAAGAAGGTGCTTAGCAAGGCCAAGGCAAGGAAATTGCTGAAGAAGGCCGAGAAGATTTCAAAGAGAAGAGTTGTTAAAAATGTGTATCGTAAATTCGGAAGAAATAGATTCAATCGTAAGAGAACTGGAGATTGAAGATATACGTTCTGCTTCCATCAGGCAGATAGGTGCTGTGGTGCGCGCCGCCGAGGCACGAACCGGCGTTGAGTTCATCCATTTCGAGATGGGCGTGCCGGGGTTGCCACCATCGGCCGTGGGCGTCAAAGCCGAATGTGAAGCACTGCAACGCGGCGTGGCATCGGTGTATCCTATAATTGATGGAATTCCCGAAATCAAGGAGCAGGCTTCCCGCTTTGTGAAGGCTTTTGTTGATGCCGACATTGCCCGGCAGGGCTGTATTCCCACTGCCGGTTCAATGCAGGCCTCGTTTGCCTCGCTGATGATAGCTTCGCAGTTGGATGCAAAGCGCGACACTGTGCTTTATATCGACCCCGGTTTCCCGGTGCAGAAGATGCAGGCCCAGGTCATTGGCGTTAAAATTGCGTCGTTTGACCTTGCAGGCTTCCGCGGGAAGGCGCTCGAGGAGAAATTGGAATCCTACTATGCACAGGGTAACATCTGTGCTGTGCTCTATTCGACGCCAAACAACCCCACCTGGATGTCGCTCACCGATGAGGAGCTCGAAATTATAGGCCGTCTCTCGGCAAAGCACGATGTTATTGTTGTTGAGGACCTTGCTTATATGACAATGGATTTCCGCCGTGATATGAGCAAGCCGTTCGAGCCTCCTTTCCAGCCGAGTGTCTCGCGCTACACCGACAACTATATACTGCTCATAAGTGCCTCAAAGATTTTCAGCTACGCCGGGCAGCGCATTGCACTTGCCTGCATTTCCAACAAGCTCTATGCGCGACACTATGACGCATTGAAACAACGCTACGGTATTCCACGCTTTGGCGCGGCATTTGCTTATGCGTTCCTCTACACATCCTCATCGGGTGTATCACACTCGGCCCAATGTGCTATGGCGGCAATGTTGAAGGCTGCCTGCGATGGCGAGTATGATTTTGTGGGGGATATAAAAGAGTATGCCCGGCGCACGGCAAGGATAAAGGATATCTTTGCCCGTAATGGTTTTAATGTGGTCTATGACACCGATGGCGAAGAGCCTGTGAGTGATGGATTTTTCTTCACCATAGGCTACAAGGATATGCCCGGTGGCGAGTTGCTCAAGGAGTTGCTCTATTATGGCATAAGCGGAATTGACCTTGCTACCACCGGCGCACTGCGCAACGGCATACGCGCCTGCTCCTCCAATATAAAGCCGCACCATTATGCACTGCTTGAGGAGCGACTTAAACTGTTTAATGAAAAACACTGATAATTGACAAAAGATGAAAAAGAGAGTTCTGTCATTGTTGCTGTGTCTCTTTGTATTATCGATGCAGGCACAGGAGATTGCGGTAATTCCGCAGCCCGCACAGATGAGTGTGGGAGAGGGAAAATTCCTGTTTGAAGGTAAGGTGGTTATTGCTTATCCCAAAGCAAAAGAGAGCGGCATTGATGCTGTTGTTGATAATTTTGCCAACGAACTTGAGTGTGCAACAGGCATAAAGCTGAAAAAAGCATACTTGAAGAGAAGCAGCCTGAAGCCCGGTCGCAAAATTGGTATAAACAAGAAAGTCAGTGTGAATAAATGCCGCACAAAGGGCGATGCCCACATTGTGCTCGACATTGATTCATCATTGAGCGAAGAGGCCTACACGCTTGATGTTTACGAAAAGAGAATTGATATCAGAGCAGCCAAGCCTGCCGGCTTCTTCTATGCGTTGCAGACATTGAAGCAGCTTATGCCGCGCAATGTGATGGCCGGCGTGCCCGATGCTTCTGTTAAGGAGTGGAGCGTTCCCGTTGTGAAGATTGCCGACGAGCCTCGTTTCGGTTGGCGTGGTTTTATGCTTGATGAGGGCCGTCATTTCTATGGCAAAGAGGAGGTGAAGAAAATCCTCGACATTATGGCAGCCTACAAAATGAACCGCTTTCACTGGCATTTGACCGAGGACCAAGGATGGCGCATAGAGATAAAGAAATATCCGAAACTTACCGAAATTGGTGCGTGGCGCGACACTAAAGTGTGTGCTTGGGGCGATGTGAAGCCCGACGGCATACGTTACGGAGGCTTCTACACACGCAAAGACATTGCCGAGGTTGTTGCCTATGCCAAGGAGCGTTTCATTGAGATTGTGCCCGAAATTGATATTCCCGGCCACTCGCAGGCGGCTGTGGCATCTTATCCCGAATTTCTTGCTTGCGACCCTGAAAACAACCACGAGGTGTGGAAGTGGCAAGGCGTGTCGGGCGACGTAATCAATGTTGCCAATCCATTGGCTGTGCAGTTTGCAAAAGATGTTATAGATGAACTCACGGAGATGTTCCCATTTGGTTACATTCACCTGGGCGGCGATGAGTGCCCCACGCACAAATGGGAGCATAATGCACAGTGTCAGGCACTGCTCAAGGAGATTGGCTCCACCAACTATCGCGACCTTCAGATACACTTCTACAAGCAGCTCAAGGAGCACATTGCGGCAAAGCCCGCAGAACAGCAGCGCAAGCTCATCTTCTGGAACGAGGTGCTGCACGGCAACACGGAACCGCTTGGCAACGACATCACCATAATGGCGTGGATTGGCGCCGACAATGCGGCTGTGGATGCAGCCAAGCGAGGAATGACAACAATTCTCTCGCCACAAATTCCCTATTATATCAACCGCCGCCAATCTAAATTGGAGACAGAGCCACGTTCTCAGGGCTATGGCGATGAGACAGTGGAACGCGTCTACAGCTACAAGCCTATGAATAACGTAGCTGCCGAATTGCAGCCTAAATATATGGGTGTTCAGGCCAATTTCTGGACCGAGTGGGTTGAGGAGCCTGAGGTTGTGCAGTATTTGCTGCTGCCACGTCTTGCAGCGGTTGCCGAGGCCGGATGGACACCGGCAGAAAGACGCAATTATGATGATTTTTTGAACCGTCTGCAGGGCGAGGCAAAATTTTATCAGCTTAAAGGGGTTGATTACGGCAAGCACGTGTTTAAGTGATTTGTGCAATAATAGATATTTACAGCGGAAGGGTATTTGCTCTTCCGCTTATTTTTTTGTTATTTTATTCCGTTCATCTATTTCCTCTGCATCATCAATAGCAAATAGTGTCTGTGGTGAGCTCTTATTTGTAGATGATGAGTTTTTTGAATAAAAGAAAAGTGCTCCTTCCGGTGTGATGGAAGAGTGGTGTCCCACTTGCTTTCTGCGATAAAATTTTATTACAATATTGGGGTTTGCCGCAGCAATTCACAACTGCGGCAACGAGACAGCACTTTTGCTAAAGTGTTAAAAATAACGGCTCTTGTTATTATATATATACGATTTTTGTTATATCTTTGTAAATTAAAATTACACACGCGCCAAAAAAGCGCTACTTTTTTGAGTAAAAAGCATAGAACAAGATATGAAAAAAATCAGGAATTTTTGCATCATTGCCCACATCGACCACGGTAAGTCTACACTTGCCGACCGTCTGCTGGAGACAACAAAGACCATCAACATCACCGAGGGACAAATGCTCGACAATATGGACCTTGAGAAGGAACGCGGTATCACAATCAAGAGCCACGCAATACAAATGGAGTATATCTACAAAGGCGAGAAGTATATTCTCAACCTTATTGACACTCCGGGACACGTGGACTTCTCCTATGAAGTGTCGCGCTCTATTGCGGCTTGTGAGGGTGCATTGCTTGTGGTGGATGCAACACAAGGCGTTCAGGCCCAAACAATCTCAAACCTCTATATGGCTGTGGACCAGGGATTGGAGATTATCCCTGTAATCAACAAATGTGATATGATTAACGCAATGCCCGAGGAGGTTAAGGATGAAATCATTGACCTTATAGGCTGCGACCGCGAGGATATAATTGAAGCATCGGGCAAAACCGGTATGGGTGTAGAGGAGATTCTGCAGGCTGTTGTAGAACGCATTCCCGCCCCCGAGGGTGATGAAGAGGCTCCGCTACAGGCGCCCATCTTCGACTCTGTATTCAACTCTTTCCGCGGAATTATTGCATATTTCAAAATTGTGAACGGTGTGCTGCGCAAGGGCGACAAGGTTAAATTCTTCAATACCGGCAAGGAGTATGACGCCGATGAAGTGGGTGTTCTGAAGATGGACCTCTCTCCACGTCAGGAGCTGCGCACCGGCGACGTGGGCTACATAATTTCAGGTATCAAGACATCGCGCGAGGTGAAGGTGGGCGACACAATCACACATATTGCACGCCCCTGCTCATCGGCTATTTCGGGTTTTGAAGAGGTGAAGCCTATGGTGTTTGCCGGTGTATATCCCATTGACGCCGAGGATTATGAGGACCTTCGCGCTTCACTGGAGAAGCTGCAGTTGAACGATGCTTCACTCACATTCACACCCGAGTCATCGGCAGCGCTGGGCTTCGGCTTCCGCTGCGGCTTCCTTGGACTCTTGCATATGGAGATTGTGCAGGAGCGTCTCGACCGCGAGTTTGATATGAGTGTAATTACCACCGTTCCCAACGTTTCCTATATGGTCTATGACAAGCAGGGCGAGGTTAAAGAGGTGCACAACCCGGGAGGTATGCCTGACCCCACACTCATCGACCACATAGAGGAGCCTTATATCAACGCAAGTATCATCACACGCGCCGAGTACATAGGCCCCATTATGACCCTCTGTCTCTCCAAGCGAGGTGAGCTGCAAAAGCAGGAGTTCATCACCGGAAACCGTGTGGACATCCGTTTCCTGTTGCCTCTGGGCGAAATTGTCATCGATTTCTATGACAAGCTGAAGAGTATCTCAAAGGGATATGCCTCGTTTGACTATCATCCCGCAGGCTTCAGAACATCAAAACTCATCAAACTCGATATCCTGCTAAACGGCGAGCCGGTCGATGCACTCTCAACACTCACACACGTTGATAACGCATATGGCCTTGGCCGTCAGATGTGCGAAAAGTTGCGCGACCTTATCCCAAGACAGCAGTTCGACATCGCGCTTCAGGCTGCCATTGGCACAAAGATTATTGCCCGCGAAACAATCAAGCAGGTGCGCAAGGACGTTACGGCAAAGTGTTATGGCGGCGACGTGTCGCGTAAGCGCAAGCTGCTCGAGAAACAGAAGAAGGGTAAGAAGCGTATGAAGCAGATTGGCAACGTGGAGGTGCCACAAAAGGCATTCCTTGCAGTGCTCAAACTCGACTAAACAACTATTTGACAGGCGTTGCCTGGTATAACGCAACAATTACAAAGTAAAAGAATATGGGAATATTCAGTTTTTTCAGCAAAGAGAAGAAACAGGTTCTTGATGAGGGCCTGTCTAAGACTAAAGAGAGCATCTTTGGAAAGATTGCCCGCGCCATTGCCGGCAAGAGGGAAATAGATGATGAGGTGCTCGACAATCTTGAGGAGGTGCTCGTAACATCGGATGTTGGCGTGGAGACCACACTCAAAATTATTGACCGCGTGCAAAAACGTGCCGCACGCGACAAATTTATGAACACTGCCGAGCTCAACAGAATGCTCAAGGATGAGATTGCACAGCTGCTGATGGAGAACAACAGCGAGAATGGCGGCACATTCGACATCCCCACAACACCCGGCACACCCTATGTGATTATGGTTGTGGGCGTAAACGGTGTGGGTAAGACTACCACCATTGGCAAGCTCGCCCATCAGTACAAGAAGGCCGGCAAGAAGGTCTACCTGGGCGCTGCCGACACATTCCGTGCTGCAGCCGTTGAGCAGCTTGTGGAGTGGGGACATCGCGCCGATGTGCCTGTCATCAAGCAGGGTATGGGCTCCGACCCCGCATCTGTGGCCTTTGACACACTCTCTTCTGCCGTTGCCAACGATGCCGATGTTGTAATCATTGACACTGCCGGCCGTTTGCACAACAAAGTGGGGCTTATGAACGAGCTCACAAAGATAAAGAACGTGATGAAGAAGGTTGTGCCCACAGCACCCAATGATGTGATGCTGGTGCTCGACGGCTCTACAGGCCAGAACGCCTTTGAGCAGGCAAAGCAGTTTACCAAGGCTACCGAGGTTACATCGCTTGCCATCACAAAGCTCGACGGCACAGCAAAGGGCGGCGTGGTAATCGGTATCAGCGACCAGTTCAAGATACCCGTAAGGTACATAGGCCTTGGCGAGGGTATCGACCACTTGCAGATATTCAACCGCGAGGAGTTTGTTGATTCACTTTTCGGATAAGTAGACATCTGTGAAGATGTAGAGTGGTGTTGCACCACTGCAACACAAAACAAACAGCAACAGAAAACAGAAGATGAAGAAAAACCGTGTAGATGTAATAACGATGGGATGTTCTAAGAATCTTGTTGATTCGGAGCATCTTATGCGACAGCTTCAGGAGTGTGGCTACGATGTTGTCCACGACAGCGATGAGCCCTGCGGCGAAATAGCTGTCATAAACACTTGTGGCTTCATTGGAGATGCAAAACAGGAGTCCATTAATATGATACTCGAGTTTTGCCAGCGCAAGGAGCAGGGCGACCTTAACAAGCTCTATGTGATGGGCTGCCTCTCGGAACGCTATCTCGACGAATTACGCCAAGAGATAACTCAGGTAGACAAGTTCTATGGCAAGTTCAACTGGAGTGAATTGCTCAACGATCTCAAACAGCAGTATCGCCAAGAGATTGCCAACGAGCGTGTGCTCACCACGCCGTCGCATTATGCCTACATAAAGATATCCGAGGGTTGCAACCGCCGTTGCGCCTACTGTGCAATACCTATTATCACAGGACGTCATCGTTCGCGCCCCATAGAGGAGATTGAGGCCGAGGTGCGCAGCCTTGTGGCAAAAGGCGTCAAGGAGTTCCAGATTATTGCACAGGAGCTCACCTATTATGGTGTAGACCTTTACAAGAAACAGAGCATCGCACAGCTGGTAGAGAGAATTTCAGACATCGAAGGGGTGGAGTGGATACGCTTGCACTATGCCTATCCAAGCAACTTCCCCTATGACCTTTTGCGCGTGATGCGCGAGAGAAAGAATGTGTGCAAATATCTCGATATTGCACTGCAACACGTCAGCACCAAAGTGCTCAAAAAGATGCAACGCAATGTTACAAGCGAGGACACCTATGCACTTGTGGAGAGGATGCGCAACGAAGTGCCCGGCATCTGCCTGCGCACAACAATGATGGTGGGCTTCCCCGGTGAGGGCGAGAAGGAGTTTGAGGAGCTGATAGATTTTGTGAAATGGGCCAAGTTTGACCGTTTGGGCGCGTTTGCCTATTGCGAGGAGGAGGGCACCTTTGCCGCCGACAACTACCGCGACAGCATCTCGCGCAAGAAGAAGCAAGAACGTCTCGACCGTTTGATGGAGGTGCAACAACGCATTTCCACCCGTCTCAACGATGCCAAGGTGGGAAACACATACAGGACAATAATCGACAGGGTAGAGGGCGACTACTACATAGGACGCACCGAATATGACTCGCCCGATGTTGATACCGAAGTGCTCATAGCCGTTGCCGATGGGGAACTGGAGATTGGCAACTTCTACAGTGTGCGCATCACCGATGCCACAGAGTTCGACCTTATGGGCGTTGTTGAAAAATAAATGCTTGAAGAAATAACTGCAGATATGAATAACAAGGAATTCATCGCCAAATTGGCAAAGCAATGCGGAATTACAGCTGCCGATGCTGCCGGCAATGTGGAAACACTTGTGGGCCTTATGACAGAAAGGCTCAAAGAGAATGACCAGCTCAATATCTCGGGCTTTGGAGTGCTCGAAGTAAAGATGCGCAACGAGCGCCTGTCGGTGAACCCAAAGACCGGACAGCGTTTCCTTGTTCCCCCAAAGATTGTGCCTTCATTCAGGCCAAGCAGTAAACTGAAAGATAAATTCAAGTAAACAAAAGGAGATAAAACTATGGACGCAAAACTTAACCACTCCGATTTAAGCACCCTTCTGGCCAAGGAGGGCAATATCTCCGCATCCAAGGCCGAATACTTCACCAAAGCCTTCTTCGACCTAATCATTGAAGGACTTGAGCAGGACGGCATTGTGAAAATAAACGGTTTGGGCACCTTCAAGATTGCCGAGGTTGCCAGCCGCAGCAGTGTCGATGTGAACACAGGCGAGAAGATTGAAATAAAAGGACACAAAAAGCTCACCTTCACGCCGGCCGACGCCCTCAAGGAGAGCGTTAATCAACCCTTTGCAATGTTTGAGCCTGTTGAGGTAGATGATACCTATCAGCCCGATAATACCGAAGAACCCCTTGATGATGCCGAACAGCCCGTTGAGGAGAATGGCCGGCCTGCAGCCGTAAAAGCCGAGGAAGAGCCTTCTATAACGACCGAGCCTGTTGTTGAGCCCATTGCCGACATTCCCGCCGAGGCTGAAACAGAAGCTCCTGCAGAGCCTGAACCCAAGGAGCAAGAGACACTCACCGAAACTGTTGTAACCACAGCAACTGAAGAACAGGTAGTTGAAGAAGCTGCTGTTGAGAATAACACAACAACACAATCCCGGGACGGCGAGGAACAGATTGTTCCCGAAGCCACCTTGCAGCCGAACGAGGAGCCTGTAAATGTGCAGGAGCGACCTGCCAAGCCTGTGATGGTTCACGTTCCCAAGAAGAAAACCGCAACCACGGAGCAACCCGTTCCCGCCAAGAAGAGAAACAGCGCGTGGCGCATTGCTTTCTACACAATAATTGGATTTATTACCGGATTTGTTGCAATTAAAATGATGTCAAGGGGCGATGCAACCGTTGCAGACAGCAAACCTCAGAAAACTGTTGCAACAGAGGTCTATAAGAGACCCGATGTAGCTTCTGACATCACAAATGAGAACAACCCGGTTGCAAAGCCGGTTGCAGTTGATGAAAAGGAGCATCTCAATGAAACCGCTCCAACAGTTGTGGTTGCAGATAATGCGGCTGACGAGGAGCTGTCGGCAAATGAAGAGTACAGTTTTGTTATGCTCGACGAGTTGGCTTCAATAAGCCTAAGAGATATAACGCTCGCCGACACCACTCTCTATGTTGCAGAAGGGGAACTCACAAAGCACACAATTGCTCCCGATGAGACTTTGACAAAGATTGCAAAGAGATACTACGGCGACAAGAAATTGTGGCCATACATTGTTAAATATAATAATATATCCAACCCCAACAGCCTGGGCAGCGGCGATGAACTGTTTATTCCGCGCCTGGAGCCAAAAGAGTGAGCGCAGTGAGTTAAAGTATTATAAAAGCTAACAATGGTTAAGCCAATTTCACTGTATTTAACACGCTAACTGCTTTATAAACACTAATTTTGCCAAAAACAAAACGCAATTATACAAAAACATAATTATGAGTGCAACAATTGACATTCGTGAATTGAACGAAATGATTGAAAGGCAAAGTGCCTTTGTTACAAACCTGCAAACAGGTATGAACCAGGTGATTGTAGGTCAGAAACATCTGGTTGAGTCGTTGCTGATTGGTCTTTTGGCCGACGGCCACATTCTGCTTGAAGGTCTGCCCGGTCTTGCCAAGACATTGGCAATCAAAACCCTCTCCGAGCTTGTTGATGCAGACTTCAGCCGCATACAGTTTACACCCGACCTTCTTCCCGCCGACGTTGTGGGTACAATGGTATATAGCCAGAAAAGCGAAGAGTTCAAGGCTAAGCGCGGCCCCATATTCTCAAACTTTGTGCTTGCCGATGAGATTAACCGCGCCCCGGCAAAGGTGCAAAGTGCACTGCTTGAGGCAATGCAGGAGCGCCAGGTAACAATTGGCAAGGAGACATTCAAGCTCCCACAGCCCTTCCTTGTGCTTGCTACACAGAACCCCATTGAGCAGGAAGGTACATATCCGCTTCCCGAAGCGCAGGTCGACCGTTTTATGTTGAAGGTCATCATTGACTACCCGAAATTGGAAGAGGAAAAGAAAATCATCCGTCAAAATATCTCAGGAGAGAAGATGGAGGTCCGTCCCGTCCTTCGTGCAGAGGATATTATGGAAGCTCGTAAGGTGGTTCGCCAAGTATATTTAGACGAGAAAATCGAACAATATATTGCTGATATTGTGTTTGCTACACGCTATCCGCAAAAGTATGACTTGAAGGACTTGGAGGGCTTGATTGCCCTCGGTGGTTGTCCTCGTGCCTCTATCAATTTGGCGTTGGCTGCCCGTGCGTATGCCTGCATCAAGCG
>JAZONR010000073.1:0-37021 GCA_045654645.1 Bacteroidaceae bacterium | reverse complement strand
TATTGGAGCATATTTAGAATGTTGTCGGGCTGCATAAAGGATTTATGCGTACAAAAATGATATTTCTTCGAATCTGAAGATAAAAACGGAAAAATTACTCCAAACAAGAGGCTGAGCCAAAATTACTTTTGACCCAGCCTCATGTTTTTTTATTGCTTTTTAGTGTCGTGGAATTGATAACTTTGCTATATTTGTATCAGAGCGTGGAGGTCTGTTGCGGAAATATGCCGCAGACTACGGAATTCTGTGGCGTGTATGTGTTATACTGTCATCCATCTGCAATAAAAACCTTTGCGCGGCGTTATAAAGGAAAGGCATCACATTATGGATAGGAACAACTATTGTGTTATAATGGCCGGTGGCCAGGGAACAAGGCTGTGGCCGATGAGCCGCAAAGGCTATCCCAAGCAGTTTCAGGATCCTTTGGGTTGTGGCAAGACACTGCTGCAGCAGACCTATGAGCGCTATTCGCGCATTGTACCTCCCGAGAATATCATCATATCTACCCACGTCGATTATACCGACCTTGTACGTGAGCAACTTCCCGATGTTCCCGATACACAGGTTATTCACGAGCCTGCTTTTCGCGGAACTGCGCCCAGTATAGCCAATCTTGCTTGCCACATAAGGCTGCTTAACCCTAATGCCAATATTGTTGTTGCGCAGAGCGACCAGCTGGTGCTCGACGAGTCTAAATTTGCCGATGTGGTGCGCGGTGGTCTTGCCTTTGTGGCGCATAACGACAAACTTGTTGTTGTGGGAATAAAACCAACCTGCCCCGAGACCCGCTATGGCTACATACAGGCCGAGGGCGTTCCCGAGTGTGGCAGCATATACAAGGTGCGCACCTTCACCGAGAAGCCTGCAATAGAGTTTGCAAAGGTCTTTGTGGAGAGTGGAGAGTTCTACTGGAACGCCGGTATATATATATGGAATGTGCAGACAATCATTGACACAATCTCCAAGCATTTGCCCGATATGATGGCCGAGCTCGAGACCATTTATCGTGAGATACCCGACCGTCAGCAGCGCCGTCAGCGTGGCTATGAGATATATACGTCTTTTCCCACAGCTTCAATCGACTTCAGTGTTATGGAGAGGGCCGATAACGTCTATGTCAGTGTTGCCGAGTTCGGCTGGGCCGATATTGGAACGTGGGACACCCTCTATAGCTACCTTCCCAAGGATGCCGAGGGGAATGTTGTGTCAGGTGGCTCTGTGCTCAAGTATGACTGCAGTAACAACGTGGTAGTGGTGCCCAAAGGGAAGCTGGCTGTGCTGCAAGGGGTTGAAGACTTGCTTGTGGTAGATTCCGGCGATGTGCTTATGATTTGTCGCAAGGATGGCGACGTTGATGTGCGCCGCTTCCTTAATGATGCAAAAATGAAAAAAGGCGACAATTTTGCTTGAGTCGCCTTTTCTCCATAACTTTCTCAGTTATATGTTACTGTTTCTCAAATGAACTTCTTTCGGGGAACATCTTTTGCAGGAAAGCGCTCATACGGTGACAATCCTCATCTGTGCTCATCTCGCCGTCGTTCATACAGAACATCAGTGGGTTGTATTTTCTCATCACAGCGTCATAATCCTTAAGCGCGATAGGGAATGTGCGCGAGTCGTTTGCATAGCGGTTGGTGGCTATTGCCTTTATGGCGCCCCACACGCTGTTTATTCTGTTGAAGCGCCCCACCTTGCGCATAATACCGCGTCCGGTGGCAATGGCATAGTAGCCCACAATGCAGCGTTGTATGTCTTTGTCGCTACGAAAACGGCTGTAGGCGGTAGCCTTCCACCTATCGGAAAATTCTGCTTCGCACTGTTTGATATCGCTTATTCTGTATGAATCAAGGTTGTGATGAGGCGGGTTGGTTATCAGCATACCATATTTCTCTGCTATCAACTCTCTCATCTGCACTATGAGTTTCCTGTAAACGCTGCTGTTTACGGCCTTCTTCCTTTTCAGCGGAGTGCCGTGCAGTCTCACAATGGGCCTTCCGTCTGCGCTGAAGAAGTCTGACGGGCTTGCCGGCGCTGCCAGCATTGTGTCGTCATTGCCACAGATGAAGTGCTCGCTCAAGCCCGGTATTTTGTGTATCACACTCTCAATGGCTTGGCTGTTGAAGATGGGAAGTGCGTCGGCAGGGAATATCTGCGAGTGGTCGATAATCTGCACCTTGGGGTTGGTTGTGTCGAGCCACGAAGGGGTCTGCCCGTCTGTTACAATGAATATGCGGTTCACCCAGGGGGCATATTTCTCTATTGAGCGCAGTGAGTATTTCAGCTCATCGTTCTCGCGGAAGCGGGCTTCTTCAAGTGCTGTAGTGTCCTCGGCAGTGCCGGTGTATCTGTTTTTTTTGGCTTTCCACTCGGGGTCATTGCCATCTACCCACAAATAGACAATGTCGATTGGAAAGTTACATTTATCTTGTGTGTTTTTCATAGTATCATATTCAGGTGTTCCAAGAGTATAGCGGGATGGCATCAAACAGTCGCAGTGTTCTGCGTTTCCCTCTCTCCTTTATTTTCCATAAGCATATTCCAAACAGAGTGAAATGTCTCACCGTCAGGTTGCGATGCTTTGTTTTCAGTGTCAGGCCTTTGCCGTCGATGTACTCAACCATTGCTTTGTGTGCTGCATACTTTTGTGCTTGCTTTGCAGCCGTTTGGCGGCTCTTTACTGTTGATGTGGGGTTCAGCACATAGCGGTAGGCTGTTCCCGGCACTGTAACAAGCCGTTTACTCTCGCACAGGGCGCGCAAAACAAACATAACATCCTCATACTGCACATTCTCGGCAAAGCGCAATCCCGCAACATTCAACATTGAACGGCGGTAGAGCTTGTTTACCGGGAAAAAGTCGGGAGGGCAGTTGCACAGCTTCAGTTTTTGGGCTGCTGTGTCGGCCACAGTCTCCTCGCTATAGAGTGCCAGCACCTTGTCCATAGCCCTCTTCTCCTTTATGATGCCGCAAGTTGCAATGTCGGCATTGTGCCTGTGCGCAGCATCGTAGAGCTTTTCAATGTAGTTGGCAGGAATGTAGTCATCGCTGTCAATCATTGCCACATACTCGCCCTTGGCAATCTCCATAGCCTTGTTGCGCGCCTTTCCCTGGCGGCCGTTGGGCTGTGTCAAGGCAACAATGCGTTTGTCGCGTGCGGCCCATTGTTGCAGTATTGTGTATGAAGCATCTGTGGAGCCATCGTCTATGCATATAATCTCGATGTCGCTCAATGTCTGCGAAACGACACTCTCGAGGCACCGTGGCAACAATGCTGCGGTGTTATATACAGGGATTATGATACTTACTTTTGGTTCCATAGCCTCTTTCAACTCTCACTCTACCGCAAATATACGTATAAGCGAGCGAGATTACAAAGCTTGCTTTGATATTTCGCAGCGAGTGCAAGTATATTCGCTGTTTACAGCAAAGATACAAACAACTGTCGAAATAATGTAAATCTTCTTTGAATATTTCACGCCAAGAGGGTGTCATTAGGATATTTTAAGATGTGAAAAAATGTTAAATAAGGGTGCTGTGGCTTGCGTGAACACAAAAAGAGCTATATTCGCAGTCGATAAAACAAATTTAAACATTACAACTATGGCTTACGTAATTTCTGACGACTGCGTTGCTTGCGGTACTTGTATCGATGAGTGTCCTCAGGGTGCTATTTCTGAGGGTGAGAAGTATTCAATTAACCCCGAATTGTGCGTTGATTGCGGTTGCTGTGCAAGCGTTTGTCCTTCAGAGGCTATACACGAGGGATAATAGCAACGCTTTTTTCAAACATCACGGGGGCGGCTTGGTGCAAGTGCCCCCCTTTGTTTTTTTATGGAATTATGAAACTTCTACTTCACATATTGGCAAAGAGTGCCATAATCACAGCAATAGGCGTGGTGGCCTATCATATCTTTATGTACATTGTGGCTTAACTGAAGGAACGTGTATTAAACACAAGATGCAGCAACTCGTGAGTTGCTGCATCTTGTGTTTAATTTCTTTAGTTAATTTATTTCAGCTGCTCTTCCACAAACTTCTTCATCTCCTCGCCGCGAAGGTCGCGTTTGAGTATTGTTCCGTCAGGGCCAAACATCATTATCTGTGGTATGCTTCCAATGCCATACATATCTGTGGCGTTGTCCTTGTTGTTCTTGGGTACAAAAATCTGCTGATATGTTATCCCCTCCTCGGTTAGTGCCTTCTTGAAATTTTCCTCCTCATCCCACACGTTGATGCCGAGGACAGTGAATTTGTCGCCACCAAACTTGTTGTACAGTTCTATGATGTTGGGAATTTCGCCCTTGCAGGGGCCGCACCACGATGCCCAGAAATCAACAAGAACATACTTGCCTTTGCCCACATAGTCCGACAATTTTGATGCGCCTCCATCGATATTGAAGCCTTCAAAGTCTATAAACATCTTTCCGGCACTTGTCGCTTCGGTCTTTTCCAACTCTGTACAAATTCTCTTTATGGACGTGAGTCTGTCTGCATATTTCACTCTCTCTATCGCCTGGCCCAGTTCTGCGCTGGTGGGGTAGAGTGTGGATGCCACCATTGAGAGAATGTAGGCACCTATCATATTGTCTTTATTCTCCTCCATACTATTGCGGTAGAGGGCGTGCAACATCTCAAAATCGGGTTTGAGTGCTTCTGATATCTCCTCCCAGCTCTTGCCCTCGTTCTGCAGCTGGCTGCCCTTTGTCCTTATGGCCTGCGACTCCTCTGTAATCATATTCATCAACTTGGCAAGCTTTGTGTTCAGCTTCCCGTTGTCGCCGATGACTGCTGGATTCGATGTGAAATCAACAGTTACTTCGTAGCCCTTGTCTGCAACCACTGTGGTTCTTTCTCTTCCTCTTTTCGGGCGTATCATAAAGAGTCTCTGCTCATCGGCGTTGCCCTCAAATTTAAAAGCACCCTCCTTCACAAGGCACGAGTCGCAGGATTTCATATCCTTGTAGTCTATCAGATACACCATTTTATTCTCGAGGCTTTCACCTGTTTTACCTATAATCTTGTAGTCCTGCGCGTTAGCTGTAATTGCTATGGCCGACAGGGCGAGAATGGGGAATAATTTCATACTCTATTTTGTTTGTTATTTAAAATTATGGTGCAAGTATAATACAAAATGTCGAGATTTTACAGCAAAATGTATAATTTTTGATACTAATTTTGAAATTATACTTTGCTTTTTGTAAAAAGTTGTGGGTTCAGCCTCTCACTTGCCAATGTTCAGTGTTGTGTATCCAATGTTACGGCCGTTTTTTCCGCTATGTTGCAGAATAACCTCTTTGCCCTCCTTGTTCACATAGCCCAGCGCAGTGTTGAAACAGTCGTGCGAGTGCCCGCCAAGAATTACATCTATGCCGGCAGTCTCTGCAGCCAGGCGTTCATCGTTGAACTCATTATTTATTTGCCATCCCAGATGAGACAGGCACACAATCACGTCGCATCCTTCTGCTTTTAGGGCTGCCACAGCTTCGTTTGCGGCCTCTATGGGATGGCGGTATTCCACGCCTGCATAGTTGTCCTTTGAGACAAGCCCCTCGGGGTTGGGCGATATGCCGAATACGCCAATGCGTATTCCGGCGCGCTCAATCACAGTCCAGGGCTTCACAAGTCCCTCGCAGGCGGTGTTGCTGAAGTCATAATTGGCACATACAACTTCAAACTTTGCCATTCTGAAGATTTGTGCCATATTCTCCAATCCAAAATCAAACTCGTGGTTTCCAATTGTGCAGGCATCATAGCGCATTGCGTTCATCATCTCAATCTCTGTCTCTCCCTTGAACACGCTATAGAAAAGCGAGCCCTGTGAAAAATCGCCACAGTCGAACAGCAGCACATTCTCATTGCCAAGAGAGTCGCGCAGCGCCTCAAGCATAAGTGCCCTGTTCAGCACACCTGCGCCGCCGTCCCTTTCGGGTTCGATGCAGCTGTGTGTGTCGCTGGTGTGCAGTATTGTCATTCTCTGTTGCGCAACGGCGCTGCAGCATATTGCCAATGCCAATATGAATAGTGCTCTTCTCATAGTTATCATTTGATTTTTGTTATTCTGCCGTCGCACTCTGCCTGCAGTTTCTTGCCCTCTGCAGCCAACTCCTTTATATATTGCACCATAAGAGCTCGTATGGTGATGTTGCTGAAAATTCTTTTATCCTTGCCAAGTGCCAGTGTGGTCATCTTGTCGTTGCCTTGTGAAAGGTAGTCCGATGTGGCTATGCGATACTCCTTCCCTTTCTCTACGGGTTTGCCCGTAACTGTTACAGCGGCAGCTTTCCAGTCGGGGGTGATGCTCATCCTCATCCCGGCGACAGCCTCGCCTCCCACAGCTGCAATCTCATCGCACAGCTGCAGCAGTTGCTCTCCGTTTAGGGTGAGCAGTGCAAGGGTGTTTTCAAATGGGAATACATTATATATATCGCCAAATGTGAGTGTTCCCTGGTTTATGTTGCTGCGCAAGCCGCCCTTGTTGGTTATGGCAATGTCAATATTCTCGCCTGTCTCCTTTCTGGCCATCTCCAGCAGTGCATCGGCCGCAAAATTCATTAGCGGGCTCTCGGGTATCTGCTTTTCAAGCGGATGGGCAGCTTCGCCAATCACGGGGCTCTTTATGCTGTCTACCTTCACCCTGCAGCGTTCAAGAATCTCTCTTATCTCTTCAGCGCCGTCGCTCTTCTTTACTGCAGTAACCCTCAGGCAGCCGCTGTGGGCCACTTCAATTCCGGTTGGCTTGCTGCACGCAACAGTGCAGGCCAGCAGCGCCGCGGTTGCGAATGTGCTATAAATGAGCTTCATATATAAAATGGACTGTTTTTGTTTGCTTCAAAATTACTATAAGCAGTTCAAAAAAACAATTTTTATCATTATAAAGAACAAAAAGCAACGCAACATTTGGTAGAACAATAATTTTGCCCTAACTTTGCCGCGCTTTCGGCGTAATCGCTGTCAAGGAAGAGTAACTTGATATGTTGCGTTTGAATGATTGAACAATTTAACAAATCAAAACAATGGATTTTATTAAAATTGCTAAAGAAGCATTTGCTACTGACGTAAAGCGCGAGATGGAGTTCGGTCCTGGCGACACTGTAACAGTAGCTTACAAGATCATCGAGGGAACAAAAGAGCGTATTCAGATGTATCGTGGTGTTGTTATCCGCATCAGCGGCCACGGTTGCGAGAAGCGTTTCACAGTACGTAAGATGTCTGGTACTGTAGGCGTTGAGCGTATCTTCCCTTTGAACTCACCTGCTATCGACAGCATCACTGTTAATAAGCGTGGTCGTGTTCGTCGTGCTAAACTTTACTACTTGCGCGCCCTCACAGGTAAGAAGGCTCGTATCAAGGAGATCAAGGCCTAAGCACCTGAATGATACAAACATAAAATGCAGCCCACACGGGCTGCATTTTTGTTTTCTTGGGGCAGTATGTGATTGGTTTATCACTTCTTGCCGTTTTCCTCTATTATCTTTAGGGCGCGTTCCTTGTCTGTGCTGTTCACAATTACCAGCACGTCGCCCTCAAATCCGGCATATGGCGATGTTATTGCACCCAGTGTGTTGTCCTTTATTGTGCAGGGCACACCATTCGCGTCAAGCAGTCCCTTGATAACCTCGGCCTGCCAAACAGTACCGGCAAAAACCTGTACCAGTTTCTCTTCGTGATTTACCGTCATAACAACCTCCTTTTTTATAGATAAACAAAATTCGGGCATCCATTGTTGGAGCCGTGGCTCAATGTTTTCTGTTGCTAAAGTATATAATTGCTTTGTGGGTTCAAAGTGTAGAATATAAGATAAATACTTAAAAAAACTTAAAAACGCATCTCTGTTCACTCATATTGACTACATTTGCAATAAAGAGTGCACGCGCAGTGCGCGCATCTTCTCATAAAATACAAGAAAAACTTAATTTATAACTGTTATGATAGACGTAAAAGCCTGTTTGAGAGACGCAGAGGAGTATATGCAGATGAGTATTATGCACCTCGAGGAAGAGTATTCACACATACGCGCCGGTAAGGCTAATGTTCACCTTCTCGACTGTGTGAAGGTTAGTTCCTATGGTGCAGAGATGCCGCTCAGCAATGTGGCTACCATCACCACCCCCGACCTCCGCACCATTGCCATCAAGCCTTGGGACAAAAATATGATTGCCCCCATTGAGAAGGCTATTATTGACTCTCCCGTAGGCATTATGCCTGCAAACAACGGCGAGGTGATTATTGTAGCCATTCCTCCTTTGACAGGTGAGCGCCGCAAGGACCTCGTGAAGCAGTGTGCACACGAGCTCGAGACAGCGAAGATAAGCATCCGCAACGCTCGCCGCGACGGCATTGATGTGATGAAGAAATCTGTTAAGGAAGGCACCCCCGAGGATGTTGCAAAGGATGGCGAGGAGAGCCTGCAGAAGATACACGACAAGTACATCAAGAAGGCCGAGGAGATTTTTGCAGCCAAGGAGAAGGAAATTATGACCGTGTAATCACGGATGGCAGAGCTGGGAACTGTAATAAAGAGTTCGGGCAGTGTCTACGGTGTGCGTGCCGCAGACGGTAGGCTCATCGACTGCAGGGTAAAGGGCAACTTCCGCCTCAAGGGCATACGTAGCACCAATCCTGTTGCGGTTGGTGATTATGTGCATTTTGATGTACGCGATGACGGAACAGCCTACATAGTAGACATTCTTGAACGTCGCAACTACATCGTGCGCAAGGCATCAAACCTCTCCAAGCAGTCTCACATTCTGGCAGCCAATCTCGACCAATGCTTCCTTGTGGTAACAATAAGCCACCCGGCAACTGCAACCACCTTCATCGACCGTTTTCTGGCAGCAGCCGAGGCCTATCGTGTGCCGGTGGTGCTTGTCTTTAACAAAACCGACCTCTACAACGATGCCGAGCTCGAAGAGCTGGACTATCTCACGGCGCTCTATGGCAGCATCGGCTATCGCTGTCTTCACACCAGTGCCGTTGGTGGCAGGGGAGTAGATGAGCTTAAAGAGGCAATGCGCGGCAAGGTGTCGCTCCTGGCCGGTAATTCAGGCGTGGGAAAGTCGAGCCTTGTAAATGCTGTTGCTCCCGATGTCGCAGCCAAGGTCGGTGAAATCTCAAAGACCCACGACACCGGTATGCACACCACCACCTACACCGAGATGTTCGAGTTTATGCCCGATAGCTACATTGTGGATACACCGGGTGTCAAGGGCTTTGGAACATTTGATATGGAGGTTGAGGAGATTTCCCACTACTTTGTGGAGTTCTTTGAACTCTCCAAGGATTGCCGCTATGGCAATTGTACCCACACCCACGAGCCCGGCTGTGCTGTGCTTGAGGCGCTTGAACGTGGAGAGATTGCCCCCTCGCGCTATCAGTCCTATCTCAGTATGCTCGAGGATAAGGAGGAGGGCAAGTACAGAGCTTCCCAGTAGAACAGATAATGTAATGTGGACCGGCCTTCGGAACGTCGGTCCACATCTTTTTATAACCCTCTGCTTGGGGTGAACGCAAAGCTTGGTTTGCATAATACTCTTTGGCGAGCCGTTTTGAATTACTATGAAAAACAACCTAAATAATCCGATTTCAGTGCAGCAAAAGAAACGAATAGAATATCTTGACGCCTTGAGGGGCTTCACTATGATATTGGTGGTTATGTCTCACGTGGCCCTGTTCAATTTGGGGGTAGATGTCCGCTCCGGCGGGTGCTATCACACCTATTTCCAACTGTTTCGTATGCCGTTGTTCTTCTTTGTAAGCGGTTTTGTTTTCTACAAGAGCAATGTCGTCTGGCATCTGGGCAGTGCAGGCAAGTTCCTGGGTAAGAAACTGACAGTGCAGATACTTTCGCCCTTCCTGTTCTTCTGCTGCTTCTTATATTGCGTGGGCAGGCCATTCGGTGTTGCTTTCACCGATGAAGACAAAAGCGGTTACTGGTTTACCTTCACCCTGTTCTACTATTTCATCACTTATATAGTTGTGAGAATGGTGTTGCACCGTATGCGGGTAAAAGAGAGTTGTGCGCTTGTGGTTCTTCTGCTAATGGGTGCACTGTTCTATTTCTATGATTTCACCGGCTTTTTGGCCGGTCTTGGTGTGCCGCGCGTGGTGTTGGGCACTTTGGGTATGAAGAAGAGCTATTACTTCATCTTCTTTGTGTTGGGAGTTTGCACAAGGCGCTCTTTCAGCCGCTTTGAACATCTGCTCGACACTACCCGTCTGTTGGCGGTGGCCATTATCCTTTTCTTCTCCCTTAATGTTTTTGTTGATTTAGAGGATTTGGGAGGTTTTATTAAAGATGTATACAAATTGCTTTTGGCACTTTGCGGCATAACAATCACATTTGCACTTTTCCGCAAGAAAGAGGCCTTCTTCGCAAGCGACAAGCCTGTGGCCTCTGTGTTAAAGTATATCGGGCGAAGAACGCTTGACATCTATCTCTTGCACTTCTTTTTCCTTTCGTTCAATTTCAAGGAGATTTGTCCGCTGTTTGCCGAGAACAGCCTGCCACTTCTGGAGTTTGTAACCACCCTTGCAATGACAGCACTTGTCATTGCTGCAAGCTTGTTTGTGAGTTTCATCCTCAGGGCAGACAACATCTTGGCCCACTACCTCTTTGGTGTCAAAAAGGAGAACTGATGAATTGTCTCTTGCCGCTTGTCGGCTTAGGCATATAATACAACAATTGAGGCTTGCCATTGGGCAAGCCTCAATTGTTGTATGTGAAGTCTGTTTTTACTTCTTGGGGTGTGCGATAAGGTACTCGGCAATTTGAACAGCGTTCAGTGCAGCACCCTTCTTAATCTGGTCGCCAACAACCCACATAAGAATACCGTTGGGGTTTGTGAGGTCCTTTCGGATGCGGCCCACATAAACGGGGTCCTGTCCGGCAAGGAACAGCGGCATTGGGTATATCTTCTCCTCGGGGCAGTCCATAAGGATGAGGCCCTCGCCCTCGGCAATGGCGCAACGCACCTCTTCGACGCACAATGGACGCTCTGTCTCAATCCACAGCTGCTGTGAGTGTGAGCGCAATGCGGGAACACGCACGCACTGGGCACTAACCTCAATGTCGCTGTGCATAATCTTGCGTGTCTCGTTGTACATCTTCATCTCCTCCTTGGTGTAACCGTTCTCGGTGAAAACGTCAATCTGAGGAATTACGTTGAAAGCAAGCTGGTAGGCAAACTTCTCTACTGTGGGCTCCTCGCCGGCAAGCACCTGGCGATACTGCTCAAAGAGCTCGGCCATAGCGGCTGCACCGGCACCGCTTGCTGCCTGGTAGGTTGATGCGTGTACGCGCTTGATGTGTGAAAGGTTTTCTATCGCCTTCAGTGCAACAACCATCTGTATTGTTGTGCAGTTGGGGTTGGCAATGATGTTGCGTGGGCGGTTATAGGCGTCGGTGGGGTTTACCTCGGGTACAACCAGGGGCACGTCGCTGTCCATACGGAAAGCGCTTGAGTTGTCAATCATCACTGCGCCGTGCTTGGTGATGGTCTCGGCAAACTCCTTGGAAACACTGCCGCCGGCCGATACAAAGGCATAATCAACACCCATAAAGTCATCGTTGTGCTTCAGCTCTTTCACAACGTAGTCCACACCACGGAAGTTATATATCTGTCCTGCACTGCGAGCCGAACCGAAAAGCACCAACTCGTCAAAGGGAAAATTTCTCTCATCGAGGACGCGCAGGAACTCCTGTCCCACTGCACCGCTCACACCTACAATTGCTATTTTCATAATTGTGATAAAAAGTTTTTCTGTTGCAAAAGTACTTAAAAATTAGATATATGTTCCCTCTGTTGCTATTTTTTTGTATTTTCGTTGCCATAAAAGATATTCATAATGAGTGAAAATTGGTTGCAGCGTGGCGAATTGCTGCTCGGGGATGAAAAGCAGGCAAGGCTTAAGGGTGCCCGCCTTCTTGTTGTTGGGCTTGGCGGTGTCGGCTCCTGGGCTGCCGAAATGCTATGCCGTGCAGGAGTTGGCGCAATGACAATTGTTGATGCCGATGTGGTGGATGTTACCAATATTAACCGCCAGATGCCGGCGCTTGCAGGCACAGTGGGGCGGCCCAAGTGCAGCGTTGTTGGCGAGAGGCTTCGTGCCATAAACCCGGCCATTGAAATAGATGAGCGCCCTGTGTTTATAGACCCCGACAATGTGGATACCTTGCTTGATGGTGCCAAGTTCGATTTTGTGGTGGATGCCATAGATACTCTTGAGCCCAAGGGAGCACTCATCAGGGGGTGTTGGAAACGTGGTATAAAGATTATTTCAAGTATGGGGGCGGGTGCCAAATGCAATCTGGCCGACATACGCACCGGCGATTTGTGGCGCACCGAGCACTGCACCCTTGCCAAGAATGTGCGTCGTTTGCTGCGCGATGCCCGTGGGTGTAACAAGCTGCCTGTTGTCTACAGCGTGGAGGAGCCGCGCAAATCGGCCATACGTCCTAACCCCGGTGGCGGCAAGCCTATAATTGGTTCACTCGGCTATTTTACAGCAGTTTTTGGCTGTTATATTGCAGAGTATGTAATAAAGGAGATATGATAAGGATAGAGAACATAACAAAAGAGTTTGGTGGGCTTCAGGTACTCAAAGGCGTTAATCTTGAGATTGGTTGTGGCGAGGTGGTGAGCATCGTCGGCCCAAGCGGTGCCGGCAAAACAACCCTGCTGCAGATTATCGGAACCCTTGACAAACCCACAAGCGGCACAATATGTTTCAACGGCGAGGATTTGGGGCAAATGAGTGGTAAGCGTCTTGCTGCTTTCCGCAACAAGCACATAGGCTTTGTGTTTCAGTTTCATCAGTTGCTCCCCGAGTTCACAGCACTCGAGAATGTTACAATTCCGGCTTTGATAGCAGGCCGCAAACGCAAAGAGGCCGAGGTTGAAGCAATGGAACTTCTTGCAGTTATGGGGCTTGCCGACAGGGCGCACCACAAGCCCTCGGAGCTTTCGGGCGGCGAAAACCAGCGTGTGGCAGTGGCGCGTGCATTAATTAACCACCCTGATGTTGTTTTGGCCGATGAGCCGTCGGGCAGTCTCGACAGTCGCAACAAAGAGGAGCTGCATCGCCTTTTCTTCGACCTGCGCAATCGCTACAACCAAACCTTTATCATTGTAACCCACGATGAAGGGTTGGCATCATTCACCGACCGCACCATTCATATGAAAGACGGGTTGATAGTCGATAGCGTTGTTAAAAATGGTTAAATAAGAGAATACGTTTTTTTACATTGATGTTTTTTTGATGTCATATAAATGATGAGTCTATTGACTCGTTGTTTTTTTCAATGTCAGTTTATGCAACCCCTGCGTAGGTGGGGGTTGTGTTTTGAACAGGCAAGTAATATCTAAAATGGAATGTAACAATTATGAGAAGAATTCTGTTTACCCTTGTTGCTATGCTCCTTGTTGTGGGAGTATGTGCCCAGGAGGGGCGCAGGCCACAGCGCGAGCCCCGCAAATTTAACCCCGAGGCAATGGCTCAGATGCAGACCGAACGCCTGAACAGCGTGCTGCAGCTCGACAGCGTGCAGTTTCAGATGGTCTTTCTTATGAACTATGCCGATGCCCTTACAATGCAGGATAGTATAACCGCCCGCAGGGAGCGTGTGGAAAAGATGCGTGCCGAGGGCAGGACACCCCAACGTCCGACACCTCCCACCGAGGAACAGATGAAAGTTATGGAACAGCTGCGCAAAGAGCGCGAGCAGGTGCGCAATGAACGTATGCAGCAACTGCTCACCCCCGAGCAGTATGAAAAGTACCTCAAGTATCAAGAGGAGCAGCGCAACCGTATGCGCAGAGGTCCCGGCCGTGGTGGTAACCGCGCACCGGGCGGAAGAGGACCAAGAGGGTAACCCCCTCCCTCACGCCAAGTAGAAAGCTCATCCGCAACTGCGGGTGGGCCTTTTTTGTCTGTGAACACATAATTTATTATCTTCGCGCCCAAATTGATTTTTATGGCAATAGACCTGCAAATAGAGAATGTTTCCAAGAGCTTTGGCGAGCTTGAACTGTTTAGTGATATCTCCTTTGTTGTTGAGGAGCGTCAGCGCATAGGGCTCATCGCGCGCAACGGCAAGGGAAAGAGCACGCTGCTGAAGATTGTTGCCGGCGAGGAGCCTTGCGACAGTGGTAAAATAACGTTGCGCAATGATATACGTGTCGGTTATCTGGAGCAAGAACCCGATTTTGACGGCGAGCAAACAGTTATTGAGGCTTGCTTGCAGCGCAACAGCGAAAAAGCCGGTGTCATTGCGCGCTACGAAGCAGCCATAGAGGGTGGCGACCACAGCAATTTGCAGCACCTTATGGAGGAGATGGACCGTTTGCAGGCCTGGGACTATGAAAACCGCGCCAAGCAGGTGCTCTCCAAACTGAAGATAAATCGTTTCAATCAGCCGGTAAAGGAGCTGTCGGGTGGTCAAAAGAAACGTGTGGCACTTGCTGCAGTGCTCATAGAGGAGCCCGAGCTTATGATACTCGATGAGCCCACCAACCACCTCGATATGGAGATGGTAGAGTGGCTCGAGGAGTATCTGTCCCGTTTCAGCGGCAGCCTTCTTATGGTAACTCACGACCGCTATTTCCTCGACAATGTCTGCAACGAGATAATTGAGATTGATGATAACCGCGTCTACCGCTACAAGGGTAACTACAGTCTCTTCCTGCAGAAGCGCGAAGAACGCCTGCAAAATCTTGCAGCCGAAACGGCGCGTGCACGCAATCTTATGCGCAAGGAGCTCGATTGGATGCGACGTCAGCCCCAGGCGCGTGCCCACAAGGCAAAATACCGCATAGACGCCTTCTACAAGCTCGAGGAGAAGGCTGCTGCTATGCGCGACGAGGGCAAGGTATCACTCGAAATAAAGTCGCAGTACATAGGAAACAAGATATTTGTGCTCAAGGCACTCTCCAAGGCCTTTGGCAGCAAAGTGATAACAAAAGATTTCTACTACACCTTCGCACGTTATGAAAAACTGGGCATTGTGGGTAACAACGGCACCGGCAAGTCTACCTTCATTAAGATGTTGCTTGGCCGCACAACGCCCGACAGTGGCACCATTGAGGTGGGCGAGACGGTCAAGTGGGGCTACTACAGCCAAGACGGCCTCTCCTTCAACGAGGATATGAAGGTTATTGATGTTGTTAAGGCCATTGCCGATGTAATTCCCGTTGCCGGCAAGATGCTCACAGCGTCGCAGTTCTTGCAACATTTCCTCTTCACTCCCGAGAAACAGTATAGCTATGTCTACAAGCTCAGCGGTGGCGAAAAACGGAGGCTCTACCTCTGCACAGTGCTTATGTCGAACCCCAATTTCCTGGTGCTCGACGAGCCCACCAACGACCTCGATATTGAAACCCTTCAGGTGCTCGAGGAGTATCTGTGCGACTTCAAGGGGTGCGTTATTGTGGTGAGCCACGACCGCTATTTTATGGACAAGGTTGTAGACCACATTTTTGTTTTTAATGGCGAGGGCGATATAAAGGATTTCCCCGGTAACTACACCGATTGGCGCGATTGGCGCGAGGAGGAGCGTGCCGCAGCAGCTAAACTTGCTGCCGAGAAGGCTGCAAAGAGCCCCTCTCAACCCAAGCAGGAGCGCCGCCGCGATGAAAAACGTAAACTCACCTTCAACGAGCGCCGCGAGTATGAGGGGCTTGAGAATGAAATTATGATGCTCGAGGAGGAGAAGGCCTCCATTGAACAGGCTATGAGCAGCGGCACGCTGGGCAATGAAGAGCTGTTGGCAAAATCGGTGCGCATACAGCAGGTCATTGAACTTATTGATGAAAAAACAATGCGTTGGCTCGAGTTGAGCGAACTTGCATAAAGCCAATGCAATAAGTAGTTACTTTCTGCGTTATAAAAGACAGCCTCTCTGTTCGGGATTATGAAAAGATTGCTCACATATATCCTATTCTCCCTGTTGCCGCTTTGTTTGGTGGCCCAGGAGCGCAAGGTGCAGAACAAGCCGTATATCGACTACCGCCGTCTGCACTATGGCTTCTTTGTGGGCACTCACATCCAGGATATGGAGCTCATCAACAACGGCTTTGTTACAGCAGATGGCGAGTCGTGGTATGCCGATGTGCCCGACTACAGTCCCGGTTTCAGTGTTGGTGTGCTTGCCAGTTTGCGTCTGGGTGATCATCTGTCGTTGAGAGCGCTGCCCACAATGCATTTTGGACAGAACAGCATAATGTTCCGCGAGCAGGGCAGTGGTAAAGAGTCAAAGCAATCGGTTAAAACAACATACATTGCAGTGCCTGTTCACCTGAAATATGCGGCCGAGCGTTTTAATAACTATCGCCCCTATTTGACCCTTGGTGCCAGCCCAATGTTCAATCTCACAGTTAAGAAACAGCAGCAGCTTCTGCTCAAGAAATTCGATTTTATGATAGAAGCAGGCTTTGGTTGCGACTTCTATCTCCCCTTCTTCAAGCTTATTCCGGAGATTAAATTCGCCTTCAGCCTTCTCGATGTCCTGAACAAAGAACGCAATGACCTTCGCGATGCCAACTATATCAAGTTCACAAAGTCGGTAGACAAAGTGGTTAGCAAGATGATAGTTCTCTCACTCTATTTTGAATGATATCTCTATGGAAAATATACGCAAGATGATGTATGTTCACGGCTTTGCCTCATCGGGCAGTTCCGGTACCGTGATGAATCTTCGCCGTTCCCTGCCGGGGTGGCGTGTTGTTGCCCCCGACCTTCCTATAGACCCATTTGAGTCGCTTGAACTGTTGCGCAGGCTTGTTGCCGAGGAGAAGCCCGAGATTGTTGTTGGCACCTCGATGGGTGGAATGTATACCCAACAGTTGTGGGGCGTGCCTCGCATTGTGGTTAATCCTTCGTTCGAGATGTCGCGTTCTCTGCTTTTTGGCAAGATGGGGCGCAACAAATATATGTCGAAACGCAAGGACGGGGCCACCGAGTTTCGCATTGACAAGAGCATTGTCGAACGCTTCAAGGAGATGGAGAAGCATCAGTTCGACGGCATCACCGACGCCGAAAAACAGCTTGTTGTGGGCCTGTTCGGAGACAAAGACCCCATTGTGCAGTTTAGGCCGCTTATGGCGCAACTCTATGGCGAGGAGCGCTGTCGTTGGTTTGCCGGCGAACACCGTCTCAACGACGAGGTGGTGAAAAAGGTTCTCATTCCGCTAATAAAGGAGATGACCGGCAAGGTGGAAACTTTTTGTTGGTGATAAATCTTTGCTGTAATTTTTTTCTACGCTCTTCTTTCACTATCTTTGCCAACCAAAGATGAGCGCACTTCTTTCCATAATATCAATGTTTCTGCTGTTGCCCGTGGAGCCAACAGACACGGTGATGTTGCAGGCTGTCGATGTTGTTTCGTCGGTTAAATTTTCCGGCGGTGATGCGGCAGCCCACTCCTCCACGTCGCTTGGTGCGGCCGATATTGAGGGGCTGCGCATAACATCGGTTAAAGACCTCACGGCAATTGCCCCCAACTACTATCAGCCCGATTATGGCTCAAGGATGACTTCGTCAATCTATGTGCGCGGCTTTGGCTCGCGCATAGACCAACCGGTGGTGGGAATGAACATAGATGATGTGCCGGTACTCAACAAAAACTGCTACGATGCCGAGCTCTTTGACCTTGCACGCATCGATGTGCTGCGTGGTGCCCAAGGCGTGCTCTATGGCCGCAATACATCGGGTGGAGCTATAAACCTCTATACCCTCTCTCCTCTCAATTTTCAAGGCAAACGCCTGTTGGCTGAGTATGGAAACGAAAATACAATAAGGCTCAAGGCTGCCCACTATGCCAGGTATGGTAACCGCTTTGCCTGGTCGGCAAGCGCCTTCTACAACCACAGCGACGGCTTTTTTACGAACAACAATTTAGGCGAGAAGTGCGATGGCGGCGACAACGCAGGCCTGCGTCTGCGCACCCAATGGCTGCCCAATGAGCGTTGGAGCATAGATAATACCGTTGCGGCAGGTTACACCAATGAGGGCGGCTGGGCCTATGGTGCCTATGATGTGGAAAAGGACCACCTTCACCCCGTGGCCTACAACGAGCCCTGTTTCTATCGCCGTTTCACCATCTCCGATGGTCTTGTGGTGAAGCGCTATTTCAACAATATCACCCTCTCCTCAACAACCGGCTACCGATATATGACCGACCTGATGCACATCGACAACGATTTCCTTCCGCTCGACTATTTTACAATGGAACAGTCGCAGCGCGAACACTCGATAACCCAGGAGTTTTCCGCAAGGTCTCACAGCACAGGGATGTTCAATTTTATGGGTGGTCTTTTCGGCTTCTTCAAGCACAATGCAATGCAGGCACCGGTTCACTTCAAGCAATACGGCATTGAAAATCTCATCATAAAGAATGCCAACGAGAACTACTACCATCATCTTGTGGGCGACAGAGAGCTCTCTTTTGTGGAGGATAACTTTGTTATCAATGATGATTTTCTCATCTTCTCATCAGGAGCATCGGCCTATCTCCAAGGCGGTTTCTCTTGCAGCGGCTTTGATGTGAAAGCCGGCCTGCGTGTCGATTATGAGTACTCGATGATGAACTATGACAGCCGCTCAACAGTGCACTATAGCACCCACAGCGATATGAGCGACGTTGATGTGCTCGATACGGAATTCAAGGGTAGCAAGGCCCTCGGTACGGTGAAATTGCTGCCAAGCCTCTCTGTCTCCTATGGTGGCCGTTGGGGCAATGTCTATGCATCGGCCCGCAGAGGCTTCAAGGCGGGTGGTTTCAACACCCAGCTTTTTTCAGACATTCTGCAGGGTAAAATGATAGGCGGGCTCATAGGTAACGAACAGGGTGTCGATGCTTCTTCCACTGTCTATAAGCCCGAAACCAACTGGACATACGAGCTGGGTACACACCTCTTTCCGCTCTTTGATGACAGTTTCAATATATCGGCAACCCTCTTTTATATCGATTGCAGCAACCAGCAACTGACAGTGTTCCCTCCGGGCCAGAGTACCGGACGTATGATGTCCAATGCCGGCAAGTCATACAGCACGGGAGTGGAGTTCGCTGTGAAATATAGCGAGGGGCGTTTCAAGTTCGATGGCTCGTTTGGGCACACCTATGCACGCTTCATTGAATACAAGAGCGGCGACAAAGACTATTCAGGCAAGTTCCTTCCTCTCGCTCCACGCGAAACGGTGGCCGTGAATGTTCTCTACAGTCTGCCGGTGGCGCGCGGCTTTGCCGACAGTTTGCAGCTGCGTGTGGGCTGGAACGGCGTCGGGCGCATCTATTGGAACGAGGAGAATACACTCTCGCAACCCTTCTATGGTTTGTGGCAAGCCTCTCTTGCCTGGGAAAAGGGTGCCTATGGTGTGTCGTTGTGGGCAAGCAACATTCTTAATAAAAAATATAATACCTTCTATTTTCGTTCAATGGGCAATGACTTCTTCTCGCAAGGCAAGCCGTTGCAGCTGGGCATAACATTCAATGTAAACCTATGAAAAAGAGAAAAATATTAACACTACTGGTAATGCTGTTTCTTCTTGCTTCGTGCAACGAATACTTCTCCTTCCCCGCAGATGCCGATGACATCTACTACGGCACTCTCGATGTGGATGGCTTTTCAATGGACGCAGGAATCTCGCTCACCGAGAATGGCGATTCAACAGTGGATGTCTTCTTCGACAATGTGAAGTTTGCTGTTCTTATGCCCGTGAAAATCGATATAACAGTGAAGAACGTGCCTTGCAGAAAGGATGTGCTCTTCTCTTTTGAAGCCACGAATGTTGATCCTTACATTAATAAAGAGAAGGCGCCGCAGCCAAGCTACAGATTTTCATCAATAAAAGGTGTGGTAGAGGATGATGAACTTGTGCTATCGGCAAGGATGGCCAACGGCCTTGCCTCCTATGTGGCAGGCAAGAGTTTCTCTTTCCGTGGCAGAAAAACAAATAACTAACCAATGAACATATTATGAAAAGAGTTCTAATTACCGTACTCCTCTTCTCTGTGGCTCTTTCGGCTGCGGCGCAAGCGTTTGATGCTGTGTGGGGAAGCACCGATATCCGTTACCCCTCAAGCCTTGATAGTGTTCCTGATGTTGCCGTTGATAAGGCCATTGCCTGGCGCGGCGAGAGAGTGAATTTTCAGCTTGTGGTTACCAATAAAGGCTTTAGCGATAAGGAGCGTGGCAGGCTCAATGGTATGGGCCTCAATGAGTGGAACGAGGAGAGACGTTTTGAATATATTTTCAGCGACCTGAAGTGTGGCGGCAGTGTTATCCCCGCAGCAAACATTGCGGGTGGCTTTGTGGAGCCTGTGATTACCGACAAGTTTATTGGCTGTGGCCGCCACGAAGTTGATGCTTATGGCGAGAATCTTGTGGCCGACCGCATAACAGCCGGCGGCAGTGCCGTGATACCCTCGGGCGTTTCGCGTGGCTTGTGGTTCACAGTGCAGGTGCCTCAAGATGTGAAGCCCGGCACCTATAAGGGGTTTGTGGAGCTGCTCTGTGGCTCAAAAAAGATAAAGCTCGGGTACAGCATCAAAGTCCTCGACCGCGTGTTGCCTGCGCCCAAGGAGTGGGCTTTTCACCTCGATTTGTGGCAAAATCCCTATGCTGTTGCCCGCGTGCACAAGGTCGAACTATGGAGCAAGGAGCACTTTGATGCCCTGCGCCCCTATATGCTGAAACTTGCAGCCGGTGGCCAAAAGGCTATCACGGCAACGCTCATTGACCGCCCTTGGGATGGACAGACATACGACCCCTTTGGCAGTATGGTAACCTGGGTGAAGAGGGCCGACGGCAGTTGGTGGTATGACTTCACAATCTTCGACCGTTGGGTAGAGTTTATGATGTCGTGCGGCATAGACAAGGAGATTACCTGTTTCTCAATGATACCCTGGAAACTCTCTTTCCGCTACTATGACCAGGCAACCCATTCACACAAATATATCAACTGTGCTCCCGGCGAGGAGGCCTATACCCGTTTTTGGGGTGGAATGCTCAGTGCCTTTGCGGCTCACCTCAAGGAGAAGGGGTGGTTCGACAAAACATTCATCTCAATGGATGAGCGCAGTCTGCAACAGATGCAGGCAGCTATAAAGGTGATAAAGGAGTATGCACCGGGAATGAAGATTTCAATGGCGGGTAACTATCATCCCGAGATTGAGGCCGATATTCACGACTACTGTCTCGATGTCTTTGCCTATGGAGCCTACACCCCCGAACTTCTCGCAAGGCGCAAGGCCGAGGGCAAGGTCTCTACCTACTACACCTGTTGCAGTGCCGAGTATCCCAATGTCTTCACCTTCAGCGCTCCTTCCGACGCCGAGTTTATCGCCCTTGAGGCACTTGCAAAGGGGCTCGACGGCTATTTGCGCTGGGCCTATAACAGCTGGACAGTAACTCCCGAGGAGGACTCCCGCTTCACAGCCTGGCCCGCCGGCGACACATATATAATCTACCCCTTCAGTGCAAGCTCAATACGTTGGGAACGTCTTGTGCAGGGTATACAGCAGTATGAGAAATACAGGATACTGCTTGCCGAGGCAAAGGCCAATGGCGACACCTCGCGCATAGATGCTCTTGGCAAGTTGCTCGAGAGCATTGATATAAAGAAAATATCAACCGACAGCGAGAAAATAGTGAACGGCTTCCGTAACACACTTAATAATATGTAAAAATGTTGAGAATTAAACCTCTTCGTTCAGTTGTTGTGCTTTTGCTGCTGCTGTTACCGTTTGTGGCGGCTGCAAAGGTCTACAAAGTGAAGGATGTGCCTATGGTGCATCTTGATGACCGTACGCGTTATGTAAGCAACCCCGACGGCATACTCTCCCCCGCAGCTGTGGCAACAATCGACAGCCTGCTCTTTGCGCTTGAGGAGAATACCGGCATACAGGCAATTGTTGCCGTGCTTGGCGGCATTGAGGGTGGCGACTGCTTCGATTTTGCCTACCGCTTGGGCAAGGAGAACGGTGTGGGGCAGAAGGGGCGCGACAACGGCTTGGTGATACTGCTCTCCACCGATGAGCGCTGCGTGCAGTTTGCAACAGGTTATGGCCTCGAGGGTGTTATGCCCGATGCAATATGCAAGCGCATACAACAGCGCTATATGGTTGAACACTTCTCCAACGGCGATTGGAACACAGGAATGGTTGAGGGTGTGCGTGCAGTGTGCGGGCATCTTGACGGCTCTATGGAGAATATTGCAGCCGATGAATCGGAGGAGGAGCTTGTGGTGCTTGTCATCTTCTTAACCCTTATATTCGGAGGCCTGGCTCTGATTTTCATTGTCGTGTGGTACAACAGCCGCTGCCCCAAATGTGGCAAGCACGGCCTGAAGAGGCTCAGCTCGCGCATAACGAAACGCGGATTTGGCTATGTTGTGCGTGAAAACACCTATCGTTGTCAATACTGTGGGCACACATTCACACGCGTTGAACACGCCGACGACTTCAGCAACCGGGGTGGTGCGCGCGGCGTTGTCATTGGCGGTGCCGGCCGTGGCGGTTTCGGTGGCGGCTTTGGCGGCGGAAGCTTTGGTGGTGGCAGTTTTGGTGGCGGTGGTGCCGGCAGCCGTTTCTAATTAAAGAGTGGATTAAACAATAAAATTTTTAAAGCAATGAAAAAGTCTACAATTATCATTTTGGTGCTCATAGGCATAGTTGCCGTTTGGGCCATAAGAGGTTACAACTCCCTTGTTGCGGCCGATGAGGCTGTGGGCACAGCCTGGAGCAATGTCGAGAATCAGTATCAGCGTCGTGCCGACCTCATCCCCAATCTTGTGAATACAGTGAAGGGCTATGCCGCACACGAAAAGGAGACTCTTGATGCCGTGGTTGCAGCACGCTCTCGCGCTACACAAGTTACAGTGGATGCCGAAAATCTCACTCCCGAGAAGTTGCAGGAGTATCAGAATGCTCAGGGCGAGGTTGGCGCCGCCCTTGGCCGCCTGCTTGCCATAACAGAGTCCTATCCCGAGCTCAAGGCAAACACAAACTTCCTTGAACTGCAGGCGCAGCTCGAGGGTACCGAGAATCGCATAAGTGTTGAACGACGCAATTTCAACGAGATTGCAAAGAGCTACAACACCTCTATACGCAAATTCCCCCGCAACCTTCTTGCCGGAATGTTCGGCTTTGAGAAGCGTCCCTATTTTGAGGCACAGGCAGGTGCAGAGACAGCTCCCGTTGTGCAGTTCTAAAGCGTGGATTAACAGCATTGGCGGCACACAGTGTCGCCAATGCTGTTGTTAAAAATAGATAAGTGGGCTAAAAATAATAAAGCAAGTTTCGTATTTCTCGCCCGTTTGTTACTACCTTTGCGATAGGCGACAGGGTGGCTCTGCTCTGCCACATCTGTCCTTGAGTGGTAAGTTATGAAATAATAAATGCAAGAGTTTTAGAATGGAAATATCAGCATCAATAAAATATGTGGGTGTCGATGACCTCGATATAGACCTCTTTGAGAGTCAGTATATTGTGCCCGATGGAATGGCCTATAATTCATACATAATTCTCGATGAAAAGGTGGCTATTATGGATACTGTGGATGCCCGCAAGGGAGCCGAGTGGTGGGCCAATGTGGAGAGTGTGCTTGCCGGGCGCACCCCCGATTATCTTGTGGTGCAGCATCTTGAACCCGACCACGCCTCTCTCGTTGCTCAGGTGCTTGAAAAGTATCCGACAGTGCAGGTGGTGGCTACGTCAAAGGCCGTGCAGATGATGCCGCAGTTCTTCGATGCTACCGACTTCACAGGCCGATGCATTGCTGTTAAAGAGGGCGATGTTTTGTCGCTTGGAAACCACAAACTGCAGTTCATTGTTGCGCCTATGGTACACTGGCCCGAGGTGATGCTCTCCTATGAACACACCGAGAAGGTGCTGTTTGCTGCCGACGCATTTGGCAAGTTCGGTGCTCTGTGCAATGGCGGCGGTTGGGATTGCGAGGCAAGGCGCTACTATATTAACATCTGTGGCAAGTATGGTGCGCAAGTGCAGACGCTTCTAAAGAAAGCATCGGCACTGGAGATAAATACAATATGCCCGCTTCACGGGCCGGTGCTCACAGATAATCTTGCTCATTATATCGGGCTCTATGACACCTGGAGCAGATATGAGCCCGAGACGGAAGGTGTGCTTGTGGCATACGCCTCAATACACGGTGGAACAGCCGCTGCAGCCGAGAGGTTGGCAGATATTATACGTGAAAAGGGCGCTCCAAAGGTGGTTGTTACCGACCTCTCGCGCTGTGATATTGCCGAGGCTGTGGAGGATGCCTTCCGCTATAGCCGTATGGTGGTGTGCGCGGCTTCCTACGATGCCGACGTGTTCCCGCCTATGTATGATTTCCTGCATCATCTGAAACTGAAAAACTATCAAAAGCGCAGGGTGGCTATTGTTGAGAATGGCTCTTGGGCGCCCACTGCAGGCCGTGTTATGCGCTCTATGCTCGAGGGGATGAAGGATGTGGCGATAGTGGAGCCGGTGGTTACCATACGTTCCCGTATGAAAGAGAGCGACCTTCCTGCAATGGAGCAGTTGGCTTTGGAACTGCTCGGGTAGCACGGGATAAAATATCTGAAATATATATAGGCTTGTCCGTTCGGATAAGCCTATTTTTGCTATAGTATTATAATAATTAAATAATAATTTGCTTTTGTAAATAGTATATTCTATTTTTGTTTGTTGAAAAAGTGCGCGCTAAAGAGTGTGCCTGTTTTTAGGAAATAAAAATAAAACTTAATACTAACAATTTAAAACAAAAGCTATGAGAAAACTCTGTTTTATGCTGTTCTCGTTCTTGTGTCTGGCATTTGCGGCACAGGCTCAGACAGCTGTAACCGATTTGTCGCAGTTGAGTAATGACTTGGTTTACGTCATTCGCAGTGAGCGTGCCTTCCTGCTGTTCAGCAAGGAGTGGCCGGGCGAAGTTTGTACTAATAACGGTAAAAAGGTTGGTGCCGTTGAACGTAATGCCGAGGACCCCAACCAGCATTTCCGCATTGAGAAGAGTGGAACAAACTACTATCTCTTCAGTGTAGGTGCCGGAAAATATGTAGGCTCCAACGGTGCCTTTACAGAAACAGCCTCTTCACCCCTTACACTTGAGAATGTCGGTGGTGAATATCCCTGGTTGCTCAAGATTGGCGGCAATGGAATGAACTCACAGATTGCAGGGCAGATGGATGCAGGTATTGTTGTCAATAGCTGGGTAACCAAGGATGCCGGTAACTGCTATCTCATTGAGGAGGTTGCTATGGGCCCCCAGGAGTACACAGTGAATGTTCTTGGCGCCGATGGTGCTGTTGTTTACGGTGGCCAGGAGTATAAAAACGGTGCCAAAATAACTATTGATGGCCTTGTGAAGAAATCAGACCTTGCAGCAGCTGCTGTTGATGGCAGTTTTGCTGTAATTACAGTTGATGGCAGAACTATCTATGTGAGCTACTTTGCAGCCGATACCAAGTTCTATACAATTATGAACGGCAAGGGTGGCTATGTGAGCGTTGCCTCCTCATATTGCAACGGCGGCAATTTGATGATTACAAACACTTCTGTTCCTATGGACAACAAGGGTATCTGGGCCTTTGTAAAGAGCGGTAATGCCTACAAGATCTACAACTATTCAACAGGTCTCACAAAGGTGCTTGGTATGACAGGTAGCGAGGCTGCCGCACGTGCAACAATGGTAGACCCCTCTGCAACAAGCCACACAATCGAGTTCGACGGAACTCTGAACTTTGGCAATGGCGAGCCTTCATACATCAAGTGGAAGGGTACTTCAAATAATTACTGGAACCACCGCGATGGCTATCTCGCTCTTTGGAACAGTGGCGGTGCCATTGGCGATACCGGAAGTAAGTTCTTCCTTGAGGAGGTAGACTATGCCGACTATCCCGAAGAGTATTTCTACGAGATTTCCGATATCAAGGGCGTCTCTTCATACTCTCCCAAAAACCCCAATACACTGTGGTACACCACATCGGCCGAGGCTGCCGGCGTAAGCTATCCTTGGATGGAGTATGCACTGCCTTTGGGTAACGGTGAGCTTGGCTGTATGGTATTCGGTGGCGTTTTCAACGAGGAGCTTCAGTTCAACGAGAAGACTCTGTGGAGCGGTCCTGCAAACGTTGTTGGTGCAGGCAGCGGAAACCGCACATTTATGAACTTTGGTTCACTTATCATCACCAATCAGGATGCTACCATCTGGAACGGTGTAACCGATTATGTACGCTACCTCGATATTGAGGAGGGTGTTGCAGGCGTTGAGTTCAAGAACCCCAACGGCACAAAGCAGGTGCGCAAGTTCTTTGCTTCTGCTCCCGACCAGGTGATTGCCGGTAAGTACACCGTAGAGGGCGATGAGAAACTAAACCTTCTCTTCCGTCTCGACCCCGGTACAGGCATTGGCGCAAGCAATGTAACCTATGAGGGCAATACAGCATCATTCACAGGTGCAATGACCGTTAATTATGCAGCACGCGTTCACGTTGTAGCCGATGAGGGTGCAACAGTTACCGCAAGTGCAAAGGGCATCTCTGTGAAGAACGCAACAGAGGTTACATTCTACCTCAAAGGCGCTACCAATTTCAATGGTGATATGGAGGTGCTTAACAACTACTTCACAAACGAGACTAAGGAAGATGTCAATAATCGCGTTAAGGGCGAGGTTGAGGCTGCTATCAACAAGGGCTTTGCTGCTGTTGAGGCCGACCACGTTGCCGATTTCACAGCAATTACAAAGCGTATGACATTCGACCTTGGTCTTACAACTCCCACTGTTGATACAAAGAAACTGGTCGATAACTACTATCCCAACAATACCAATGCCAACAGCACACAGAACGACCACCTGTTCCTTGAGCAGTTGTATTTCCACTATGGTCGTTACTTGGCTATCAGCTCAAACCGCAAGCCTATCGCTGCTCCCAACACCCTGCAGGGTATTTGGAACGACCGTGGTGCCGACTCTCCCTGGAACTCGGATATCCACACCAACATCAACATTCAGATGAATTACTGGCCCACAGAGATTACTAACCTCAGCGACCTCCACAAGCCTTTTGTAAACTTCATCATCCGTGGTGCACAGAGCGAGGGTTGGAAGAAGGTTGGTCAGCAGTACAACGGCGGCCACGGCTGGAGCGTGCTCACCGAGTCTTCACTCTACAACAGTATGAGTACTTGGGGTAGCAACTACCTCGTTGCCAATGTTTGGTACACAAGCCACTTGTGGATGCACTGGCGCTACACTCAGGACAAGGAGTTCCTCAAGAAGGCATTCCCCGTTATGTGGGATTGTGCCGAGTTCTGGTTCCATCGTTTGATTCAGGACCGCAGAGTCAAGGACGGCACATACGTGGCTCCCGATGAGTTCAGTGCCGAGCAGCACGGAAACGAGAAAGAGGATGGTACAGCACACGCACAGCAGATGATTAGCTATCTGTTCCAGAACTTGACCGATGCTGTTGAGATACTTGGTGTTGAGAATACCGGTCTTTCACAGGCCGACCTCGACAAGCTCGCTCTCTACCTGGAGAAGACCGACAAGGGCTTGCACACCGAGACATACGACGGTGGTTGGGGTAATCCTTTCAATGGTGTAAAAACCGGTGATGTATTGCTTCGCGAGTGGAAGTACTCTCCCTACAGCGTGGGTGAGAGAGGCCACCGCCACATCTCACACCTGATGGCACTGTTCCCAATGGACCAGATTACTCCCGAGAGCGAGTACTTCACTCCTGCAGTGAACGCCTTGAAGCATCGTGGCGACGCCGCTACAGGTTGGTCAATGGGTTGGAAGGTGAACCTCTGGGCACGTGCACAGGATGGCGACCACGCCCACATCATCATCAAGAATGCGTTGAAGCACTCAACAACCTATGGCACCGACCAGGGCCAGGGTGGTATCTACTACAATCTCTTCGACTCACACGCTCCATTCCAGATTGACGGTAACTTTGGTGTTTGCTCAGGTATGGCCGAGATGCTTTTGCAGAGCCCACACGGCTACATCAACATCCTTCCCGCACTTCCCAAGGTTTGGAAGAAGAATGGTGCTGTAACAGGTATGAAGGCTATGGGTAACTTCACCGTTGATTTTAATTGGGTTGATGGCAAGTGCCAGAAGGCAACAATCGTAAGCAATGCCGGTGCAGAGCTCAAAGTTCGTTGCAAGGTTGGCGCAATGGAAATTGCCAAGGCCAAGATTACCGTTAATGGTACCGAGGTTGGTGTAACAGTCGATGAGCACGGTATTGCAACAATTCCTTGTGCAAAGAATGATGTTGTTGAAATCGATTTCACAACCGAGACAGCCATTGCCCCTGTTGTTGCAGGCAGCAATGTCAGTAATGGCGCAATATATGACCTCAGCGGCCGTCGTGTAGAGGGTGCTCCCATTGGCCAGGTATACATTCAGAACGGTGTGAAGAAACTGAACAAGTAAAATTGTAAAGAATATAATACTCGTTTCCAACGGCAGAACCCATTATCGTGAGTCCTGCCGTTGGTTTTTGGGTATAATAACGAAGTATTAATAATCAGCCACATAGAAACCTAAATCTATTATTAATGAAAAAAGTGTTTACACTCTTATTTGCAATGCTGTGTGCCTTTGGCGCGGCATCTGCACAGAATGGCGAGCCCCTCTCTTGGAACGTGGGCTCCGGTGCTAACGACAAGGCCAATATCACTTGGATTGGTCTTGCTGTTCCAACAGCCGAAGGCGTTACAGCCGTGGAGCTGAAGAATATCCACCTGTGTACCAATCTTAATGCCAATAACAGCAAGACGGCCTATATGGTAATCTCTTCCACAAAAGACATCAATGGCCAGATAGCCGTTTCAACAAATAATCCTGCACCACAGAACAATGCTTTTGTTGAGTATCTGTTTGAAAATGTAACTCTAATAGCAGGCAACACATACTACATTTTCTTCTCAGAGTCAAACGAGAATATCTCTTCTTGTGGTCAGCGCATTGCCATTTCCAATGCGAGCGGAAACTATGAGCCAATGGTATATGCAAGTGGCGAAAAAACCTGGCTTCCCTATTTCAAGGTGAATGTTCCCGACCCCACAGCTGTGCCTGCAGTGTTTTCGGCTACATACGGCGAAAAATGGTTGCGCCTTGCAAACTGCAACAACCCCAACTATGCGTGGAGCGCTCCAAGTGCCTCAAAAGCAGGAACAGCCTCTTTGGATATGGGGCTCGAGAACCAGCTCTTCTGCTTCGTTGGTAACAACACCGACGGTTTCACCATCTACAGCAAGACATTGGGCGAGCAGTACAAACTCACAGCAAGCACAACTCCCGGCAACGGAACTGCTGCATCGTGGACAACCGGTGAGGCTGCCAAGTGGTTTTTGGATATGAGCCAAAATGGTGCCAGCGAAAAGCCCGGTATAGGCGTAACTACAAATGTTGAGGGCGGTTTCTCATTGAATATGTATGGTGGAAACGGTGGCGACTTGAAATTCTACAGTATCACAGGTCCCGGTTCACGCTGGACTATTACACGTGTTAATCCCAATGTTGTGAATGTGCGTCTTAATGTAACAGGTGAGACAAAATATCCACAGAACAACACACGCATAGGAGATTTCAAGCTCACATACGGTAGCACAACCTCCACAACAACCATCACAAAGGATTTGAACGGCCGGGAGAATGCATACTATCTCCCATACGGTGAAAAGGTTACAATGAGCACATTCACCTATCACGGCTGGAATGCACGCATTGAAGAGGGCAATAGTGTTGAATATACTGTCAATAAGACAAACGGCACCCTCTACAAAGACGGAACAAATAAAGAACAATCTTGGAACAATTTGTGGAAGAGTACCTCTGAACCCAATTTGCAGTTCGCTTGCACTGCAAACAATATGAACTGGGTTGATAGCACAGTGCAGTTGATGAGTGGCCAGGCAGGCTCGGCAACCTACACATTGACGGCTCCCCAGGGCTACAGAATTGAGAAGTACTCATTCACTTTTGCAAACAACAACCACGATACAGGCCTCACACTTACCTTCAACGGCACAGCCTATCCAACAAGCCGTGAGGCACAGACAATCTCTTCTGTAAACGAGAACCTCGAAAGCCTGTCGTTTACTTTGGCAGGAGCAAATGGCAATGGTGTTCTTCTCACAGGCTTCACAGTAAAGGTCAAGCCTATTGTGAAAGTATATTTCACAGGCGATTTGGAGAGCGAGTACCAGTATCTTTGGTACCACAACAATCCTCCTTACCGCATCCCCGCCATCGCAACACTCTCCGATGGCAGTATCCTTGCACTCAGCGACTACCGTCCTTGTGGTGGCGATATTGGCAACGGTCGTGTCGATTTGGTGCAGCGCATAGGCTCTGCCGATGGCAAAAAGTGGGGTGCAAGCACAACAATCATCGAGGGTAACACAAGCGATAATGTGAATGGAGATATTACAACCCAGCACAATGATGGCTTTGGCGACCCTGCAGTGTGTGTAGACCGCGAGACCGGTCGTGTGCTTCTCATTTGCGTAACAGGTCGCACCCTGTGTGGTAACGCAACACGTGAGAACCCTAACCGCATAGCACGTTTCTACAGCGAGGACGGTGGCAAAACTTATCACAGCGTGGTAGAGGGCAACGATGCTATCTATGATGATATAACCGAGGAGTTATATAGCTTGTGGGATACCGAGGCCTACAAGACAGGCGACAAAACAAGCACCGACCAATACACTGCGCAGAGCTTCTTCTTCGGCTCGGGCCGCATCTTCCAAAGCTCTAAAATCAAAGTAGGTGAATACTATCGCATCTATGCTGCTCTGTGGAGCAAGGATATGCACAACCGCGTGGCATACTCCGATGACTTTGGTCTCACCTGGCACATCCTTGGCACACGCGAGGATATGCCTTTCCCCAACTTTGGCAATGCAAATGAGCCTAAATGCGAGGAGCTGCCCAATGGTGATGTTATAATGTCATCGCGCAAGCCTCACGGCCGCTACTACAATATCTTTACATACACTGATGTTGAGACCGGCCAAGGCTCTTGGGGTGAGGGCACAAACAGCAACATCTCTGCACCAAGCGATTGGAACGGTACAAACGGCGAGATAACAACATACAAGGTGCTTGGCGCCGATGGCGACATCCATAACATCGCCTTGCAGTCGTTGCCTTTTGGCCTTGAAGAGTATACGGGCGATGTGCGTCGCAACGTAGGTTTCTACTTCAAGGATATCACAAGCAAATACAGCTACCAGAAGGGTGGTGTGAACGATGCAGCCACATTCGCCAATGGTTGGGAGAAAGGTATGCTTGTAAGCACCGCACAAGGCTCAGGCTACAGCACATTCACCCTGCAGAAGGACGGTCGTTTGGCTTTCCTCTACGAGGAGACCCCCGGTGGCTATTCAATGGTCTATGTGCCTTTGACAATCTCGCAGATTACAAACGGCAAGTATGTTGAAATTCTTGGTGATGTGGAAAACTTTGATGCAGCCCCTGTAAACATTACATACTCATACCGTTGCGGTAGTGCAGAGTGGCTCTCTCAGTCCGAGATTGCCTACGTTGGTGATGTGTTCCCCCCAGTTCTCTCATCTGCTTTTGTGCAGACATCGGGGGCTCCTCAACGCGCGGCAACTGCCGATGACGAGGGCAAGACATTTGTTATCGAGTGCGAATTGATGAATATGCCTTTCAAGCCCTCATCTTCCTATGAGAAGGCTTGCTGGTATTCACTGAAAATACGTGGCGCAAAGGATATCTACTACAATGAGTCTACCGAGAAGTTTGCTTGCGGCACATCGGCGCAGAGTGGTGATGAAGCCTTGTTTGCCTTTGTGGGTAATCCATTTGCCGGTTACAAGATTGTGAACCGTGAACTTGGTGCCGAGAAGGCTGTTGGTGGTGCTGTGTCAAACAAGGCACATCTTTCAGCAGTTGATTATGAAGCAGCTCCGCTCTTTATGCTCGAGTACAACAGCAATAAATTTGTGTTCCGCAATACGCAGGACAATTTGGGCTACATCAATGATGTAAACAGTAATTTGGGCTATTGGATAAACAACGCTTCCGCTACAGACGAGGGCTCTTCAATCTCCTTCACCCTTGAGAGAGACATTTACGAACTGAATGTTGGCGAGGCCGGTTGTGCGACACTCTACATCGATTTCAATGCCGCAGTTCCCACCGGTGTAGAGGCCTATATTGTTGCCAAAGTGAATGACGGTTATGTTACACTTGAGCAGGTGGAAGGTGTTATTCCCGCAGAGGAGGCTGTTATTGTGAAGGCTCCCCTGGGCAACTATGGCTTTGTTCAGTCAAGCGATGAAGCAGCAGCCATTGAGAAAAATCTCCTCGAGGGTACACTTGTAGATACCAAGATTTATGCCGAGGCTTATGTGCTTGGCGTGGTTGATGGAGAGGTTGGCCTTTACAAAGCAGAACTTAACCAGGATGGCGGAACAGCATTCCTCAACAATGCCAATAAAGCCTATTTGCCAATGAGTGCCGGAATGAATTCAGCAGCCTACAGCTTCCGTTTTCCCGGCTCAACCGGCATTGAGAATGTAGATGCAGAGAACTCTGCAAAAACTATCTATGACCTCACAGGCCGCAAGATTGAGAATCCCGCGCGTGGCATATACATTGTAAATGGCAACAAGGTTGTGATAAAGTAAAAACAATACGCAGCCTGTAACAACAGAATAGAGGGCAACGGCCTGTGAGCCGTTGCCCTCTATTCTATATATAACCAATTGGTCTGTTTGTGCCTTGTGAAGTATCCCCAAATGAAGAGAGGTTTTTTGAAAAAGCCGTTTTTGATGTATCCGTAACCAAATTCCCCCATATCCAAATAGGTTGCATTGGTGCTGCACCTGCTGCACTCCAAAGCAAAAGCGGACATTGTCATCGGATAGTTGGACTGCAATATGAAAGCACCGTTCTTGTCTTTGCACAAGGCTCTGCGTATCGCTTTGCGAGAATCGCGGAATTCTATTGCTTTAGAATCATAGACCAAAGTCAGTTGCTGAAAACCATTGTCGCTCAACCACTCCCTGCCGATAAAGAAAACATCCCCCTTTAAAGAGACCTTCATTCTCATTGCCTTGCTCGATTCATAGGTCTTCCCATTAATCCTATAAGCACCAAGAATCTCTCCATCCGTTTCTGTAAAGGCAGCAGGCAAGCACATCTTGGCATTTTGAGGCCTCTTGTTCGACCATTTTAGTTTACCCTTTGGCAAATTGAAGCGGGTAACTTTTTTCTTTATATGCAGGTATGCCAAAAGCCCCAATGTGGCAAGGCAAGCAACAGATATAATCATTCTCATTCCTTTTTATATTGCTGTTGTGCCGGTTCTTAATAACCGGTTTCACACCAAGTGATGTGTTGATACAAATATAAACTTTTTTTGTTTATAGAGCAGTGCGGTGTGCGCACTTCGCTCTAACGGAAGAATCATTCCAACATCCATTTCCAGCACGGGATAACCTCTATTATTCCATACTGGTCGGTAAAGGTTGTTTCTTCGTCAAAGGTTAGTATTATGCGTCTGCGACATTCAAGGTGCTTGGGTAGTTTTTTAAGAGCATCAACATCTCTGTTTAGGGTCTCTTCATCGCGCAATGAGTAGCAAACCTGTATGGCCTGTTCATCCTCGGGTATGTAGAAGTCCACTTCAAAGTTTTTGTTATAGAAGAAAACCCTCTCGTTATCCACATCGTGGCCATATTTGCGGAACAACTGTAACGCCACCAAATTTTCCAATAGTATTGAGTCCTTATCTATGAGGAACAGGTTAAGTATGCCATTGTCAATGAAATAATACTTGCAATTGCTCTCCTTGTCGGCAAGGCACGATGTATAATTCCTTAATCTCATCAACAGCCAAGCATCCTCGCAGTATTCTACATATTTTATGGTAGTGGCAAGGCTAAGTTTACCTCCCACGCTTGAAAGCAGATTATTCATCCTGTTAAACGAAATGGGGCGGCAGACACTTTCGGCAATCTTTCTTATCAGTACACGAATGCCGGCTATGTTTGTTATACTATTACGGGCAATAATATCTCCCAGATATATCTTCTGGAACACGCTGCTCAAGTAATTGCGCTTGGCCGGCAGCAAAGCCGATGCCGGAAGACCTCCGTCGTGAAGATATTCGTTGAAATATCTGACAGCGGCCGAGCGTCCCTCTGTTGAGAGCAGGTCATTTGGCAACAATGAAACCCTGTGCGCGTTGGCATATTCCTTGAAACTGTAAGGATATACCTCGCTTGTCAGGAAACGACCTCCAAGCGTTGTATTTATCTCCCCGGACAGCATTTTGGCATTTGAACCGGTTATATATATAGTATAATTTGCATCAGCCATACGACGGGCAAATTTCTCCCATTTATCGATATTCTGTATCTCGTCGAGGAATAGCATAGGACGTTTACCATACATCTCTTGATGACACTCGATAAGACGGTTGAAATCCTCGGCAGTAAAATTCTCCAAACGCTCATCCTCAAAGTTCAGATACAACATCTCGTCCCACTGCTTGCCCTCGTTTAGCAATTGCTGGATACGCTGGTACAGCATATAAGATTTTCCCGAGCGCCGCACACCAACCAAGACGCAGCAAGGGAAGGCTTCAAAGTTGAATTCGCGTGGCTCTATCTTATAACGGACAACTTCTTGTTGGTTGTCGCGGAGTATTTGTTTCAAAAGTTGTTTGTCCATAGCCCTGCTTTATTGATAAATGACAATGCAAATATATGAATTGTTCAATCAGTGTGCAAATGTTTATTGAATTTTGTTTAATCGATTAAACAAAAACGCCAGTCTTGTTTTTGACCACATAATGCACTCTGAGTGGTCGAAGATTATTCCTTTTTCTGTTCCTTCAAAGCCTTATGTATGTAATAATCAACAATATAACAGAAAACAAACAGTAAACATAGAATAGAGATAAACTGATTGCAATAAACAATCGAAATAATGGACCGATTTGCACGGCTGTTTATTTTTGAGCCGCTGATAAACAATGAGTTAGTGTTACTAAAATTATAACAAATTTTTATAAAATTTTAAAAACATTTTCTATTTTTGCGAAAGTAATTCATCAAAGTTGTCTCAACGAGGTTCTGGACACTTATGATGATACATCAATTTATAGAGCCTCACACAAAAAACTTATTACTATGAAAAAGTTTCTTTTAATTGTGCCTGTTGCTTGCTTGTTGCTTTTGGCTTCTTGTGGTACTACTTATCAGGCCGGTATGGTTCACACAGCTACTCAGGTAAATGTTCCGACAGCGATTACTTCAACAAACGTTGCCGACCTCGAAGTTGGTGAGCGTGTAACATTCGCTTACACTACTACAGCTCAGGACCGCACCGGTTACTACGCATTGGACAACTGCAAATCAGCTGCAATTGCTGCAATGTTGAAACAATATGGCAATGCCGATGTTGTTGTCGCTCCTGAATTCAAATATTCTACAGACCTTAAGACTGTTGAGGTAACAGGCCGCCCTGCCAAGTACAAAAACTTCCGTGGTGCGAAGTAATTATAGATAGGTTATGGCTCGACATTTTACTATATGTGTATATGTGTGCATCTCCCTTTTCTGTGGAGTGCAAACCGCCTTTGCACAAAAAAACAACACGAATACGCAGTCAAATGTAGTAAATGTAGAAACAACTATAACTGCAGTATCTACTGCCGACCTTGAAATAGCAGAAGAACGTGTCTGCAAGTCTACTACTTGGACAATGAATTTCATAACCGGCAATACTTTAGAGCAAAGGAAAGCCAATTTAATAGTCGAACTATGTAGAAAAGTTGGTGCCGACGTTTTAGTCGACCCTCAATTCACCTACAAAAAACGGTTTTTGGGCGGTGGAAAATTAACTGTTTCAGGTTACCCTGCCAAATACAAGAACTTCAGGACAATGAGCGACAGTGAAATTGATGCCTTTATAGCAACTCCGGAGTATAATACCGGGAAGGTCGTATTTATAAACAAGTAAAATAAAAGGAGGTTCCGCAAAAATGCTACGAACCTCCTTTTATTATCGATTGTCTCTTTATTAATATTGTTCCTTCTCATTAGGGAAATCTCTAAAATACATAAAAAGAAAGGAGGTTGAACATCTTATTGTCAGATATTTAACCTCTCTTTTCTTTTCGTGGGCCATCTAGGGCTTGAGATTTTTTCGGGCAAGTCCTCAACAACACGTGTCTCTTTTGAGACCCATTGACTTCGTTGTTTGCTGTCGGCGCAGCCGGTGCAAACGAATAGAACGAAGTCGATAACCTAGGACCTCCAGATTATGAGTCTGTTGCTAAATATTCTGAGCCGTATTGTTCCGAGTGGTTTAATGAACTGTTTTTAACCTTTTATGCATGATTTGCGTATCCTGTTAATAAACTCTCAAAAGCAAATTAGGAAACAATTAGGAAACATTTGCTTTAGTGTAAAGATAGAATATTATATGTAAAAACAATTAAAAGCAACCATTTTTTCTCCGCCTCAAATCCCCTGAGCGCCTTATACATAGAAAGAGCTATAGTCCGGCCTTTAGAGAGGGGGCATAGCGACTAAATATAAAACACAAAATTCATTTATACCTGGTAAGATTGAGAAAGGGCGAAGAGCGTCCGTGTCTTATTGGAAGAATAGCGAATATTAGTAATCTATGAGTCAAGCACCTTAGACTAAAGCATTGAACTATTAAGCCACCAAGCTACAGCCCCAAGAGACTGCGGCGAGGTGGTTCTTTTTTCTTTATAATGATTACAATATTAAGAATTGTGCTGTTCCAAAATAAATTACTTCGAATACTTAAACTTATTTTCCAATTCTTTCATTCTATCTACAAGTTTATTAAAAGAAATGGATTCACCATAAATCATACTTGATTGCATATTGGCATAATCGGCAGCCCAAACCTGATAGGATTCTGTAGGTGGCACAAGCACTATGCGGTCGCGGATATCAGGAGTGTAATCAACATCGTGCATA
>JAZONR010000072.1:0-6193 GCA_045654645.1 Bacteroidaceae bacterium | reverse complement strand
GTTACCCAAGCCCTGTGGCAGGCAGTAATGGGCAGCAACCCATCACATTTCAAAGGCAAAAACAAACCGGTAGAAATGGTCAGTTACGATGATTGCAAAGCCTTTATAAACAAGCTCAACACCTTGCTTGCCAACCAACTGCCCGTCGGCAGAAAATTCCGCCTGCCCACTGAAGCTGAATGGGAGTATGCAGCCCGCGGCGGCAACCAGTCCAAAGGCTATCAATACAGCGGCAGTAATACATTGGGCGATGTAGCCTGGTATTATGATAACAGCCGCAGCAAGACCCACCCCGTGAAACAAAAACAGCCCAACGAGCTTGGAATATATGATATGAGCGGCAACGTTTATGAATGGTGCAGCGACTGGTATGGCAGTTACTCCTCATCGGCGCAGACCAACCCGGCGGGCCCCTCATCAGGCTCTTGCCGCGTGCTGCGCGGGGGTAGCTGGTTCAGCTATGCGCGGTACTGCCGTGTTGCGTATCGCGACTACTCCACTCCCGACGCCCGCAGCAATCTCGGGCTGCGCCTCGCCCTCTAAGTTACAACCGTTTCCAAGAAAATCTGTAAGCTGAAATGTTTTCTGCATAACGGTGAGCGCGCGGGGCTTGGGGAGCAAGCCGGCCGGCGCTCAAACGAAATGCAGAAAACCGGGCGCAGTTATTAATGAATGGGGATTTAAAAATTTGAGTTTATGCAAGTAAAACTATTTATGTTGCCGGCTTTGGCCGGCGATGATGCCACAGAAGAGTTGAACCATTTTTTGCGCACCGTTAGAGTGCTGGAAATAAAAAAGGAGTTCATAAACAGCTTGTCGGGGCAATATTGGGCGTTTTGCATCACCTATTTGCCCATTGTGGGTGGCAATGCAGGTGCGGTTTTTTCACAAAATGAACGTCGTGAAAAGGTGGACTATAGAAATGTGCTCTCCGAAGCTGAATTTGAACGTTTTTCATTGTTGCGCAAAATCAGAAAACAGCTTGCCGATGAGGATGCTGTGCCACCCTTTGCTGTGTTTACCGATGCCGAACTTGCACAACTTGCACGAAATGAGGAGCTTACCCCGGCTCTTATGCGCGAGGTGAACGGTATTGGCAAAAAGAAGGTTGAGAAATATGGCAATTCTATGTGCTGTATGTTTGAAGCAATGCAACTCTCTCAACACAATGAAACGGCAAGGGAATCTTAAGGAGCAAATTCTTGACCTTGATAATATGGCGCTTGCGGCACACAAGGCCTTTAGGGGAAAAAGAGAAAAAAACGAGGTGAGGGAATTTTTCAGTAATTTCAGCGATAATATAACAAGGCTCAGGAATGACATTGCCACCGGAGCGAATGTTGTGGGTAATTATCACTACTTTACAATATATGACCCAAAAGAGAGGATTATTTGTGCCGCAAGCCTCGAGGAAAGGATTCTTCATCACGCGATAATGAATGTTTGTCATAGCCGTTTCGACAAGGCTCTTGTTTATGATACTTATGCAACACGTCAGGGGAAAGGGGTGTATGCGGCATTGGACAAGGCGCGCATTGCAATGAAAGGGTATTCCTATTATGCAAAACTGGATGTTAGGAAATACTATGACAGCATTGACCACAATATACTGAAGAACGCTCTTCGACGGTTGTTTAAAGATAAATGGTTGCTTGAACTGCTTGATAGAATTATTGATAGCTACAGTGTTGCCCCGGGCAAAGGTATACCTATTGGCAATCTCACAAGTCAGTATTTCGCAAACTTATATCTTAGTGGGCTCGACCATTTTATGAAGGAGGTGCAAAAAGTGCCGGTGTTTATAAGGTATATGGATGATGTTTTGCTTCTCCACAACAATAGAGACTCCTTGAAAGCAGCAGTGAAGGCCTATTGCAACTATTCGTTCTCTAATTTGAAACTCGATATCAAGCAGCCGCAGATGGGGAAAAGCATTGCAGGAGTGCGTTTTCTTGGATACAGGGTTATGCCGGGGTATATGCTTCTTTGCGGAAATAGTAAAAGGCGTTTCCGCACAAAATTAGCAGAATATGCCAAAATGCATTTGAACGGGGAAATTAATGATGCCGAGTATGGGGCAAGGCTGACATCTCTGCTTGCATTTACTCGCCACGCAAGTGTAAAGCGCTTTAGAAAATCGTGCATAGGGATAGAAACAGGGGAATTTTGAAAGTGGGCTCTAACCGCGTGCTGCGCGGGGGTAGCTGGAACAACAATGCGCAGAACTGCCGTGTTGCGAATCGCAACAACAACACTCCCGACAACCGCAACAACAATAACGGGCTGCGCCTCGCCCTCTAAGCTTACAGATGTATTGGAATAACGGTTTGTAAACAAAAATTTTCCTTCAAGGATGTGTGTTCTTGTAAAACCAACCCTTTTAGGGTATGTGCAGCAGTGCTTGTACTTTTAAAAGTGGGAAGGCTCTGCTGCTTTTTTCTTCTCTTCAATTTTTGTCTGTTGTCCTTGCTCTATTTTTTTAAAATCTCCTTTTCCTCAAAAAATAATATTCTATCTTATTCGGCCTGGGTAAAAACTTGTTCTTATATTGGTTTGGCCGCCAAAAGAACCAAAAGTCCCGGCACACGGAAAGGCCAGTCCACCTTTTCTTTGCTCACGAGTTGCCTGTGGCAACATCCCTCGGTCAAAAAGGTGTTGCCAGCAAATTCTTTCTTTTGGTTTTTGGGTGGTGCGAAACTCCTTCAGTTAGCTACCGCTTGCAGCGGCATCTAACTAACAGTCAAACAGTCCTGCCACTATTACCAAAAAACAAAAGGACTTTGCTTGTGTCCTTTAACGGTGCCGGTATTGTTTTGGAATTACCGGTGCTATGCTGTGTACAAAGGTAATCCGTCGCTGAAAGCGAAACTACAATCATCCCCCGCCCGACAGCAGACTGTCTCGTCCCCCTTGGGAAAGGGGACAGCTGAAATGCAAGAGCAAAAACAACTGCTCACACACAGCAACCAACAGTTCTCCCCTTTGCTTGCAAGGGGGAGTGCCGCAGGCGAGGGGGATAAAATTACACGCACAAAATAATCATCCCCACCAGCTAAAATGCAAGAGCAACCACTCAATTTTTAGACAAAAGAACATAAGAACAGAAGTTTTGTGTTTAGAAACCATAGATTAAACAAGTTGATGAGAACTGCATACAAGAAGTTGCGTGCAGTTCTCATCAACTTGTTCAATCAAAAAGCACCTATTAGGGGCTTTGCAACAAAATGTTGCCTGGTTTAACACATAATACACACATTAGCCTTTTGTCCTTTTGTCCTTCTGTCAAAAATAGATAAAGAAACTATGCGATATATGAAAAAGATTTATGTATCACCTCTATTGAGGAGTAAATAATAGAAAAAGGGAAACGGTTTTGAAAAACTGCTTCCCTTTTTTGTTGTCAACAAATTTCTCTTCCGACGGATTTTGCACGGTGCAGAGTTTGTTGTTTTCTCTTTTGGTGGCAATGTACCTTGCGAGAAGGAACGGCCTTTCTTTCTCTTTTGTGCTGTTGTCTTTTGTTCTTCTTGTTTTTGGGAATTACCATTGCTGATATATTCGCGTCAAAAGGCAATCCGTCGCCGAAAGCGAAACGGCAATCATCCCCCGCCCGACAGCAAAGCTGTCTCGTCCCCCTTGGGAAAGGGGACAGCTGAAATGCAAAGCAATGTCCGGGGTGTTAAAAACCTGTTATTCGCCACCTTTCTCTTTTAGAATATCCTGGAGCTTGAACATCTCGTCGCGGTATTGTGCTGCCTCAATAAACTCCATCTTTGCGGCGGCGTCCTGCATAAGGCGGCGAGCGCGCTCTATGCTCTTCTTTAGCTGCTCGGGTGTCATATAGCCAACAATGGGGTCGCAGGCAATTGCTGTTGCGGTGTCGTTGTTGTCGCCATAGGGCTTTATGCCCTTGCCTGTATCTTTTCGCTCACCGGCAAGGCGGTTGCCAATCTCTTTCTTGATTGGGGTGGGGGTGATGCCGTGCTCGCTGTTGTAGCGCATCTGCTTCTCGCGGCGGCGGTTGGTCTCGTCGATGGTGCGCTGCATACTCTCGGTAACCTTCCGTGCATAGAATATTACAAGGCCGTTTACGTTGCGGGCTGCGCGGCCGGCTGTTTGGGTGAGGGAGCGGTGGTTGCGCAGGAAGCCTTCGTGGTCGGCATCGAGAATGGCAACAAGCGACACCTCGGGAAGGTCGAGGCCTTCGCGCAGCAGGTTCACACCGATGAGCACGTCGTATATGCCTTCGCGCAGGTCGGTCATAATCTGTATACGCTCCAGTGTGTCCACGTCGCTGTGTATGTAGTTGCAGCGCACGCCGTCCTTCAGCAGGTGGGCTGTGAGCTCCTCGGCGCTGCGTTTGGTGGTGGTGGTGATGAGCACGCGCTCATCGCGCTCCACGCGCAGCTGTATCTCTTCCATCACGTCATCGACCTGGTTTTCCGATGTGCGCACCTCTATCACGGGGTCGAGGAGGCCTGTGGGGCGTATCACCTGTTCAACAACAATTCCTTCGCTTTTCACAAGCTCATAGTCGGCCGGCGTGGCGCTCACATAGATGGTTTGCGGGGTGAGGGTTTCAAATTCTTCGAACTTTAGCGGGCGGTTGTCAAAGGCTGCGGGCAGGCGGAAACCAAACTCCACAAGGTTGTTCTTGCGCATACGGTCGCCGCCATACATTGCACGTATTTGGGGCACGCTCACGTGGCTCTCATCGATGATGAGAAGGAAGTCCTTGGGGAAGAAGTCGAGAAGGCAGTAGGGGCGTGTGCCGGCTTCGCGGCCGTCGAAGTAGCGCGAGTAGTTCTCTATGCCCGAGCAGTGGCCAAGCTCGCGCAGCATCTCAATGTCGTAGGTTACGCGCTCTTGCAGGCGCTTGGCTTCGAGCGGCTTGCCAATCTCTTGAAAATAGTCTACGCGGTCGGCAAGGTCTATCTCTATCTGGGAGATGGCACGTTCGGTGCTCTCCTTGGTGGTCATAAAGAGGTTGGCGGGGTAGATGCGGTAGTCGTCGAAGGTGGCTACGCGGGCGCCTGTGGTGCTGTCGATTTCTTCAATGCCGTCAATGTCGTCATCCCAAAAGGTTACGCGCAGCACGTGGTCGCTGTAGGCAAGGCTCACCTCCACTGTGTCGCCCTTGACACGGAAATTGCCGCGCGAGAGGTTTATGTCGTTGCGGGTGTAGAGGCTGGCTACAAGCTTGCGCAGAAAGACATTGCGGTCGAGTTTCTGCCCCACGCCTATCTCTATGACATTGTTGTAGAAGTCGCTGGGGTTGCCCATTCCATAGATGCAGGAGACCGATGAGATGACTACCACGTCTTTGCGCCCCGAAAGGAGTGCCGATGTGGCGGCAAGGCGCAACTTGTCAATCTCGTCGTTGATGGCGAGGTCTTTCTCGATGTAGGTGTCGCTTTGCGGCAGATAGGCCTCGGGTTGGTAGTAGTCGTAGTATGAGACGTAGTACTCGACAGCGTTGTTGGGGAAGAATCCTTTGAACTCGTTGTAGAGCTGTGCTGCGAGTGTCTTGTTGTGGCTGAGTATCAGGGTGGGGCGGTTTATCTCCTTTATGACATTGGCCATTGTGAAGGTTTTTCCCGAGCCTGTTACGCCCAAGAGGGTTTGCGCGGGCACTCCTTCCTTAACGCCTTGCACAAGTTGTGCTATTGCTTCGGGTTGGTCGCCCATTGGGGCGTAGTCTGATACTAACTGGAATTTCATATTGTTGGGGGAATTAGGATTTGCGAAGATAGGAAAAACGGCGCAGCTTGCCTAATATCTTTGCGACTAAATGGTGGTGGTTTGGATTTATTGTGAAAAAAGGTGAGAACGGAAAGATGAGAACTGTTTATTGCTTTGATTAGGTATTTGTTTTTGCTATTCATTTCAGCTGTCCCCTTTGGTCCCAAGGGGGACGAGACAGCTTGCTGTCGGGCGGGGGATGGTTATTTTGTGCGTCTATTCTTATCCCCCTCGCCTGCGGCACTCCCCCTTGCAAGCAAAGGGGAGAGCTGTTGGTTGCTGTGATTGAGCAGTAGTTTTTGCCTATGCTTTTTCAGCTGTCCCCTTTCCCAACCTTAGATTTGCGGAAGATAAAAAAGATAAAGTAGAATGATTATATTTGCCTATGATGTTTAACAGATGTAAAGGAAGGCAGAGAGTGCACCAACTCTTTCCGTGGAATTGAACCGTC
>JAZONR010000071.1:0-48112 GCA_045654645.1 Bacteroidaceae bacterium | reverse complement strand
GTGACTCGCTTGGAGTCTCTTTGATGAGAATAGCGGCTTTAGGGAAAGTACACTCAATCAATGTATTACAAGTTTTCTGTTCGTTTTTTTTCTCTATATTTTCACTTGGTTTGCAACTTGGTTTGCACCTTTGTTAGTTGGTTTGCAAGTTTGTTAGACAAAGATAGCAAATTTGGGTAACATATACAAATTCCCACCCACCTTTATAGCGTCTTGAAAGCGAAAATTTTTCGCTTTCAAGACGCTTATTTTTACAATTTTTAAGGTACACAATACAGAAAATGAGATTTATGCCTAAGGACTTTTATGACCTTTTTGCCCCCTCTACTTTTGTACTGAACAAACTCACTAACGAACATTTCTAACCCTTATTAAGGTTCACAGTTGTTTAATGTTTTTAAGAACTTTTTACAAAACATTATCAACAAATCTTATGAGAACAAAGAAATTTAGTGCAGAACAGTGTGAATATTTTTCAAAGGTTTTCCCTGTAATGAGCAACACCGAAGTCGCACAGCTTTTGAACGTGAGTGTAACAACAGTAAAGAACTATGCAGATATAATGGAGCTGAAGAAAGACCCGGCATATCTTTCAAGTGTAAGAAAACAAGTATCAATTAAAGGTCATTTAGTACGATGGACATTATCGAGAACAAAACAAAATGGCTCCGCAGCCTCAAGCGTGGAGAAACGAAAGTAGGTCGTTTGGCATCATCAAAAGAGTGTACCACAATGTCAGTCCTGATATATAGGTGGAACATTGACGAGGGGGCAAGCAAAGGCATACGCATATCTGCTTCATACGATAGGCGCAACTGCCTTGTTACCATTACCGGCAATGTGATAGACAGTTATAAGGAGTTACGACAAAAAGCGATGAAAGCCTATGCTGAAGCCGAGTGAACTGGAACTATTGGCCGACAAGATAGCCAAAAAGCTCCACCGTCTCAATGATGAAGTGCTTTCTGTTGCCGAAGTCGCAAGAATGCTCGACAAGACAGAGGGAGCGGTGAAAAAGATGTGTTACAGGGGGCAGTTGCCACACCGTAAACAGCAGAAGTCATATTACTTCAGCAAGAAAGAGATAACAGAATTTATTCTATCTAATGAATAAACTATAAACTTTCCTTTTTCAAAGTCCACCCACAGCCTGCTGTGAAGCCCACTGTGAGTGGCATTTTTTCAACTCTCAAATTACAGGACAATGGAAGAAAAACAAATAGCATTGAAAGCCTCATTATGCAACCGCCTATCGAAAATGGTGCTCGACCATAATTTACCTGTGAATATCGTTGTCGGTGAGAAACTGACCTATTTGCGTACAGTAACATTGACATATCACCTGCGCGATGAAATGCTTGTTGAGTGGCTTATCTACCGTGTAACTGAAGATGACGATTATGCAGTATGATACAGGCAACCGACCTTTACAAAGCGACACGCGACGGTTTAGACATCATTCTCCGCTACTATCCACAAGCTGCTGATGTTGTCGGAACGAAGAACAAATTCAGGGCGAGGCAGAACGAAAAGACTGCTTCGGCCTGCTTGCACTATTCCGGCGGAGTGTGGAAAGTCGTAGATTTCGGCGACGACGGGCACGCTCTTTCTCCCATTGATATATGTATGAAAGAGGAAGGCATCACCCACTTTTACGAAGCTGTTCTGCTATTGGCCGGTATCTTCGGCATAAACGAAGAACTCTCGCCTACAATCAACAAGCCACGAATCGAGAAACGCCCGGCAACGAGCGAAGAGAAAGAGGGAACACGCATATTCTCCCTTTTGGAGTCCATACCCGAAGAACATCTTAAAGTCCTCGGCCCGAAAGTACGGGCAGAACACGCAGAGGCTCTTAATTGGTACGAGGCAGAATATGTAGGCTATGTAAAGAACAGGGAAGTAACACTCAAATATAGCACAGAGAACTATCCTATATTTATGCGTGAATGCCGTACAGACGACGGCAAGGTGTTCTACAAGATATACGAACCTCTAAACCCCGAAAAGCAGTGGCGTTTCTCATACACTCCCGAAGGAGTAAAGCCCAAAGACTATATCAACGGCCTGCGCGAGTTACAGGAGCAGTTCGGCAAGCTCAACAGTTGCGATGATGAAGAAGAGGGCGAACAACGGGAAAGAAAGCTCGAAGAGATATTTATATGCAGTGGAGAGCGCGACGCTCTTTGCTTAAAGTCTATGGGCTACATTCCTATATGGTTCAATTCCGAGACATACACCCTCACAGAGTCCGAGGTTGCCAAACTCTACCGCTATGCCGATACCATATACAACATTCCCGACATCGACGCTACAGGGCGTAAGAAAGGTGCAGAATTGGCACTGCGCCATATCGACATATATACAGTGTGGCTCCCCGAATGGCTCTCCACCTATCGCGACAATCGCGGTAAGCCTCGCAAGGATCTCCGCGATTGGCAAGAACTTCGCCGTGATGTTGCCGATTTCCGCGACCTCATTAAAATGGCGATGCCTGCAAAATTCTGGGTAGAGACAATCAATGAAAAATCGTGCAAGAGAGAGCTAACCATATCGGCAGTACGCCTTTATTACTTCTTGCAGTTGAACGGTTTTCGTACACTGCGCGATGCCAATGCAGCCAATACCCGGTACATACAGGTTACAGGCAACATCGTAAAGCAGATAAAGGCGAAAGATGTACGCCGTTTCGTGCGAGAATGGGCTGAAGAACGCTGTTTGGCAGAGAATATCCGAAACCTCATTGTAAACTCAATGAAGTTTTCGGAAACCTCTCTTGAAAACCTCCGCGAGGTGGAATTGGACTTTACCACCTTTACCCCCACAACACAGCTCTTCTTCTTTACCCGTAAATCAATCGAGGTAACACCTTCAGAGATTATAGTGCATCAAAAGGGCGATACATCTTTTCAGCACTATGTTTGGGAAGATAATGTTCTGCCTTATGAGTTCACCGTTATGCCCGATATGTTCAGCATCACACGCTCCGAACAAGGGGGCAAGCCACACTTCGACATCGAGGTGCTGGAGTCCGGCAAAAGCTGCCTATGCGGTTACGTTATCAATTCAAGCCGTATCTATTGGCGTAAGGAAATGGAGTACCGCTTCGGTGAAGACAGGGAAGCAGCAGCCGAGTATGCAGCCACCCACCGCTTTTGCATCGACGGCGAGGGATTGACACCCACAGAGATAGCCGAGCAGAAGCAGAACCTTATAAACAAGATATTCGCTATCGGCTATATGCTCCACCGCTACAAATCACCCTCGCGTGCGTGGGCTCCGCAGGCAATGGATAACAAGATAGGCGAAAACGGAGAATGTAACGGCCGAAGCGGAAAATCATTCCTCTTCAAGGCTCTCTCTATGTTTATGCGTACAGTCAAGTTATCGGGAAGAAACCCAAAACTGATGGATAACCCCCACGTTTTCGACCAGGTGAACATACACACCGATTTTGTGCTTGTCGATGACTGCGCCCAATACCTCTCTATGGGGCTGTTCTATGACATCATCACAAGCGATATGACGGTGAACCCGAAGAACAATCAAAGTTACAGCATACCCTTTGAGCAAAGCCCCAAGTTTGGTTTTACCACCAATTATGTACCGCTGGACTTTGACAGCTCCACCGAGGCGCGTATGCTCTATATGGTCTATAGCGACTATTACCACCAGCTCACCGAGACAAACGACTACCTAGAAACACGCTCCATACGCGATGATTTCGGGCGCGACCTCTTTACACACGATTACAGCCCGGCTGATTGGAACGCTGATATAAATTTCCTTATGCAGTGCCTTCGCTTTTACCTCTCCCTTTGCCGGGAGAATATCAAGATATTGCCCCCAATGGATAATATCTTGTTACGCAAATACAGACAAGACATCGGAAATAACTTTGAAGATTGGGCTAACGGTTATTTTGCCGAAGACGGCGACAAACTCGACAAACTGCTTATACGCCGTGAGGTGTTCGATGACTACCGCAAGTATGCCAACGTAACCAACCTCACAATGCAGCGTTTTACGCAGAAACTGCACTCTTTCTGCCACCTTTGCCCCTATATCGACACGCTCAACCCTGACGAGCTTTGCAACAATCAAAAGCGCATATCAAGGCGTGTTGAGGGCAATTTCGTGGATATGATATTCGTGCAGACAAAGAGATACAAAGAGAAGAAAAATGACCCTAACGAATTTATACCCGATGAACAATTCCTTTAGAAACGAAACAGTACGCACTCTTGTGCAGTCCTACACCGTTGCACAGTTCAACGAAAAGTATCTTGCCGACAAAGAATTCCGCAAGTTTGCAAGGAAGGTATATGCCTACTTTGACAATATGCGACACGGCACACGCCTTCGGCTCACCGCCTATCAAGGTCGCAAATTGGAGTGGGTACTGCTCACCTATGTGGCCTTCTATTTTGAAGGGGCACATTGGCTGGAGTTCTTCATATCCGATGACTACAACACCATTGTACGGCGCAACATCGCTCCCGAAGATTTCGACAGGGAAGTAGAGCAATGGCTTAATTGGAAAAAGGAACATCAGCATTAAATCCTCTTCTACCACTCACTGCTGTATGGCATTTGCCGTGCAGCATTTTTTTGTGCCGTAAGCAAAGGCAACATCTTTCAATTTTACCTCTTCTTATTTCCGTACTAATCTTTTGTATCTTTGTATCAAAGCAAAAGAAAGAAGATATAACTTCTTAATAATAAAGGAGAAATTCACAGATACAATCTTGATACAAACCTGATACAATTTTCTTCATTCCTGCTTTTGTATCACCTTGCATACCTCTTCATCGTTTTGTATCATAGGACAAATCTAACTTGTATCACATTTGTATCGACCGCAAGTAATTGTTATATAGTATGTTATGCCGATTTTAATACAAAGATACAGCGATACAAACTTTTTGTGTCTTTATACCACCTGCCTTGTTCTTCTCTCCACTCTTTGCTCTTTCATCTTTGCTCTTTTCCCCTTTCCCCTTTCCCCACAGTGATACTCTGTTTTGACTTTTTCGTGTGCGAAGGTAGGGCAAGAGGCAACAGCACAAGGACACAGCGAGTTTACACCAAAAATCTCCACGCTTTCAGGTAGTATTTACAGCAGTTCCTGCCTTTCGTATAAATCCTTGTTGCTCTTGTTGCCTTTGACCTTGCCCTGTTACCTGCACATAAAAAGTTTCAAAAACAGAGTATTCACATTTAGTTTCAAGGTTATGGAAAATATCAATGCTTCGCAGAAGAGAGTACGCCCTGAAGATTGGGCAGATGTGGTAAAAGAACACGAGTATGATTACACAAGCGGTAATCCTGCTGTATATGTCGGCACATATTACAAGTACAATAACGGTTCGCTTTACGGAATGTGGGTAGATTTGACCTCGTTCTTTGATTACGATGAATTTATAGAGTTCTGCTATTTGCTCCACATTGATGAAGAAGATCCGGAATTTATGTATCAGGATTATGAGAATTTCTCTTCAGAATGGTATTCTGAAAGTTGCTTTGATGAAGTTACTTTCGACAAGATTATAGAGTACGGCAATATGGACGAAAAGGATAGAAAGTTGTTCGATGCCTTTACAGAGCATTACGGCAGTGGCTACACGCTGGAAGATGCCAAAGAGCGTTTTCAAGGTGAGTGGGATAGCGAAGAGGAATTTGCCGAACACCTCGTTGATGATTGTTACGGCGATATGCCCGAGTTCGCCCGTCGCTATTTCGATATGGAGCAGTTCGCACGCGATTTATTCAATTTCGATTACACGTTCATTGACGGATATGTATTCTCGGATTAAGCAGCAATCCTGCAAGGCCCTCGAAAGAGGGCTTTTTTTTGTTCGTGTATTCCTTGCCAAAGGTCTTTTTCAGTACAGCCAGCACCCCTTAACTTCGTATCAAAATAGAAACGATATGAGCCAATACACCATTTATCTTGATTTAGAGCCATACCTCGCACAATGGTTCATACACGAGCAAGGCGGTGAGCACCCCGTAACCCTTACACGAGGCAGTGCCGAGAGTGATATTTTGGAGCTGTTCTTAAAGCCCCAGCCCTCTGCAATACCTGCACGCCCGGCTCCCACCGACACGCAGATATTTATACCCACGTTCAAACATAAAGATGTGAGAACATATAACTACCTGCCACCACGTGCTACCCTCGCACTCAAAAAGACCATACGCACCCGTTTCGTTATCCAGTTGTGGAACGACCTCTACAAGTTCGAGAATATAGGCAAGCGCAACGATGAACTCATTTATGCTTGGATGGAGGCACACGGCATAGAACTTAACGAAACGAATTGGTGTGCTATCTCAAAAATCTATTACCGCAAGAGAAAATCATATCTTACCGTAAAAAATCGTATGAATTAAGAAACATATTGCATTTTATTTCGAGTTTATTTAATCGCTGTTTTTGAGTAGATTTAATTTCAAAGATTGCAGGTAATAGTGGACTATTTCCAAAAGCATTGAAATTGAAGATGGCAAAAACAGCATTAAAGAGACCGAAACCAATTTTTCATTTGATTACTTAACTTTTTTAATAAAATAAATATGTTTCTTTTTACTACTTCAAACGCCTTTTGTCCTAAAATGATTTTTGTTGAATTTGTTGCCGTATGAAAGTTTCCCTGCCCTCAATCACCAAAATTGCATATCTCCCTTGTTCCGAGTTATCGCCCGACATCGTTTACCGCTACAAGGTAAAAATGCCTGTTGCAGTCTATGCAGGTACAACACCTATCACTTTTTACGGAACACCTTCCTGTGATACTGTTTCAGAATACGAGAACAAAGGTCGCCTTGAAAAAGCCACTCTCAAATTCTCCACTCTCGACGAGCTGCCTACTGCCTTTCCTATCGCTTTCGTGGTTACTACGGCTAATGCTCGCTCATATCTCATAGGTGCTATGGAGCGACCATTTCCCGTAGTGAAGATTGAGAGTACCACCGGCGCACCGGACGGCGATACTGCAACAGACAAGGTTACAGTTACCTTTTCTGCTCCGAAAGCACTCGTTCCGTGCATTGTATAGCCTTTTTCGGTCTTTTATACCCCTTTATTATATATATACTTTCGTGGCAAAGCAAAACAATAAGCAATGCCACAGAAAAATTATCACCTACACCTCAAAGGCGTTGTCGGAGGCTATGACTTCGACAGCTCCTATGTAGATTTCATTCTCGGCAAGCACAAGGACGAGCAGGTCAATGTGCTTATCGACAGTCTTGGCGGTTCAGTCAGTACCGCACTATCAATAGCAGCCGCATTTTCCAATCACGGAAATGTGGCAGTTCACTATGTCGGAATGAACGCATCGGCAGCCACCATTGCCTCGCTCGGAGCGAAGCAGGTAACAATCGACTGCAATGCAATGTACCTCGTGCATAAATGTTCGGCAGAGTTCTTCAAATGGGATAACCTCAATGCCGATGACCTCGACGCACTCATTGCACAGTGCAAGCAGATGAAGAACGACCTTGACAAACTCGACGGCAACATCGCTTCGATGTATGCCGGCAGATGCAAGAAGAACAGCGAAGATTTGCTTGCCCTTATGAAGGTCGGTGGTTGGCTCACTGCACAAGAGGCAAAGGAATGGGGCTTCGTCGATGAAATCACCAACAGCAAGGAAGATGCAGCCCCTGTGCTTACCGATGCCGTAGCAAGCGCAATGGCCGACGCAGGCATACCCATTCCCAACATCGCAGTTCCCGACACCGCAAACTCCTTCCTCGCTTTCCTCAAAGGTCTGTTCCGCAACAACAGTAACAGCAATACTTCCAACAACTCAAAACCCAATAACAAAATGAAGATTACAGCAACACATCTATGCGATGCGCTCGGCATTGAGAGCATCGAGGCGGAGGATAACAAAGTTACCCTTACCGCAGAGCAGGTAAAATCCATTGACTCGAAGCTGGCCGACCTGCAAGCAGAAATTGAAACTCTCAAGCAGAAGCCTGCCGACAGCACCAGCACCATTGTCGATGACAAGACAAAGGGCGGTGAGAAGAACGAGGCAGAAGAGTTTGCCGACACGGTGAACGAGGCCATCAAACTATTCAATTCAATCTAACACAACCAAGAAAAACTATACTATTATGGCAGGAAAACTGATTTTCACTCTTGATGACTACCAAAAGGCAGCAATCAAGTACCGCAAGCAGCTCCTTATGCTCCCGATTATCGGCATACAGGACACGTTGCAGTTTATGACGCCCCGCCCCGGCATACGCTACAAGGAGAATGTGGGCGACATCAATGCAAAGGCGCAGTTCGCACCCTACAAGCCTACACGCCGTACCAATGTGGATTTAACGCTGAACTTCCGCACGCTGGAGACATTCTTCGGCAATGTGGCAGCAGACTTCGAGCCCAACACCGCAATATCCACCCTTCTTGGTACAGGTGCAACAAAGGGCGACGGGCAGATGAAGACACCCACAGCACTGCACGTACTCGCACAGGTGGCAAAGAGCCTTTCCGAACACCTCAACGACGCTATTTGGAGCGCAAAGCGCAATGCCAACGGCGACACCACAATGGACCTGTTCGACGGTTTCGACACTATCACCGCAAAGGAGATTGCATCGGGTGCCATTGCAAAGGAAGAGGGCAATTATATGAAGCTGACAGAGGACATCACAAAGGCAAATGCCGTTGATGTTGCGAAAGAGATACTTTTCTCTCTCGACCCCCGTCTGCGTAAGGAAGATTGCTACCTCTTCTGCTCACAGGACTTTGTGGATAAGTACAACGAGGCTTACCAAGTGTCGCACGCAGGCATTATTTACAACAAGGAGTACGGACAGATTTCCGTTGAGGGGTCGTCAGGGAAACTGAAGCTCGTACCGCTTTACAACAAGGCAGACTCCAAGTATCTGCACGTTTGCCCGAAGGCCAATATGCTCGTAGGTTTCGACCAGATGGGCGACATCGAGAGCATTCTTGTCAAGGAGTATGCTCCTTTCGTGCTTACCTACATTGCCACAATGTTCTTCGGTGTGCAGTTCGAGAGCATAGACAAACGCCGTCTTAAGGTTGTTGAACTCAATTCGGCACAGTAATAACCACTAATACCTAAAAATTATGGCAGTTTGCAATAACATACAGCAATCGTTGGCGTGGTGTCAGGGCACACCCGAATTGCCCGGCATACGCCGTCGTGCTTACTACACATCGAAAGGCAATATCGTGAAGTGGCCGCAGTTGCAGCACTATGTAAATGGTCGCCTTGTGTCGGCTATCCTCAATGGCAGTTTTGAATTGTTGGCGGAGCAGAAATGGAAGTACATTGACATTCTGCCTGACAAATCCCAGCTCACAAGCGACCCACAGGGCGAGGTGCCGAGCCAAACACAGCTCAATAAACTCACCCTTGTTCACCCGGCTGTCGGTGAAGAGGCATCGGCAGCAGCAGCCTACATCAACAATAACGACATTGTTTTTGTAGTGCAGGATATGAAAGGCAAGTGGCGTGTCGTAGGCAGTGAGAAGTGGCCTACCAAAGCCACCGTAGCGCAGGATGTGGGGCAAGGTGCTACAGGTACTACCTCTACCACCATTACCGCAGAGGCTACCGATGAATGCCCTGCACCTTTCTATCGCGGTACACTTGAGACAGAGGACGGAAGCATTGTGTGCGACAGCACCGACGACGAGAATATCATTGACGGCTAACACTTTCATCTTTCAACTCACAGCTACTTATGCAGGACACCGGGAACACCATAACGGATATAGGTGCTATCCTTGACGACATCGAGGTAACACCTATTGAAGTGGGTGAACTCGGTGTTTCCGTAGGGAAGCAGACAAAGGACATCTTTGCCGAACAGCAGCGCAGGGGCTGGGATAAATCGGTAGAGGCACGTTGTGATTTTACGCAGAAGATACGCCTTACCCGTCGTGGCGGTGTATTCTTCATTTCGATATGGCAGAAGTCTATCTTCGGGCGCACTCTTACCGAGATAAAGGCCGATGACAGTATGGTGCAGTTCTTTGCCGACAACACAGCCGAACTCATACGGCAGATAGTCGGTAAACACCTATGCAAAGGCTGTTGGGCTATCTGCACAGCACCGAAGCGCAGACACCTTACAAAGAACTTTGCCACACGGATAAGCGAAGAAATTGCCCGGCAGTTGCAGATACCCTTTTACGAAGATGTAGCCTTTTGCAAGAACAAACAGCGTATCAATGCCGAATACACCCTGAACATTCTGCCCCAAGAGCCAAACATAATAGTCTTTGACGATTTTGTTACCACAGGCTCCACAATAGGTAGTATGTACCGCCTTTTGTCGCAGTACGATAAGAACATTCTATTTTTTACAGGAATAAACAACAAGCTATGACTTTTGACCACGATTTTACCGAGAAGATACAGCAGTGGCTGGAGACAGCGCACGAAGAGCGCGATTATGAGCAAGGTGCATTGTATTTATTGAAGCTCAACGGCAATCAGATAATGTACCGCAACCTGATGGCTAACCCACGAGGCAAGGCCGAGTTCATCGAATACCACCTTCGCAAGCATTTCAATTTCCGAGTAAAGGAATTGACACATACGCAGGTCGCCCAAATGCAGAAGCAGGTTGAGCAGATAGAGAAGAAACATTACTCCTTCGCAGAGGATAATCCTGCAAAGGAGTTCAAGCAGGGCAAACGTGCCGACCACGATACACTGCCGGAAGAGATACAGGCTTTATACGTTGAGAACCTTTCCATTCTACAGCGTATGCGCGAGGTACATTTGCGTTTGCGTACACTCTCCACAGCGGACTCTTCTTGCCCGGACTCCGAGCGTTACCCATTCCTTAAAGAACTTATCGAATTAGATAAGAAGATACACGCAAATTGGGAGCAGTACGACCATTATGTTGCCGAGAATACCGAAGAGCCTGTAAAGGTTGAAGAGAAACCGGCACGAAAGAAACGCACGAAGAAAACAAATAGTTGATTTCTCATTTCTCCTTTTATGAAACGCAATACCTCTATAAACGACATCTTGAAGCCATTGGGGGATAAGCCATACCAAGCCTATCTCTCCAATGTGCTGCAAGTTGCCGATGTTTTGGAGTGGGTGCTGGAGCAGGTAGGAACAGCCGAAGTATGGCAAACATCGTTTTCCATTTCGGAAGAGTTCCTGCGTCGCCTCTTCTTCATCGAGAAGAGCGGACGGGTGAAGCGATTTAATCTCGTACTCGACCACAAGGCGACAAACAAGACACTCAAATTGTGGGCTTTCATTACACAGGTTATTGAGCGCACATACCTTGCCGACAATCACAGCAAGATACTTCTTGTTCGCTCCGACGCTGGCGACACCGTTTCCGTCGTTACCTCGCAGAACTTGACACGAGGCAATCGCTCCGAGTCTGCTTTTATCACCACCGATAAGGAAATCTTTGCCACACTCCACGCACAGGTGCAGGAGTTGATAAAAGGCCACAGCGTACCACTGAATGATTTATTCACCAACAAAATTGCAGAGCAATGACCTACACAGAAGAACAGCTTACACAAATAGAGAAATTCGCCAGCATATACCTCAAAATTTCGGATATGGCAGTGATACTTGACTTGCCGGCCGAGCAGTTGCGTGAGGATATTGCACGCAAGGAAAGCGATGTCAGCAAAAGATACTATCGTGGCAAGGCGAGCAGCAAAGTAAAGCTCTTGCACCAGGAAATGCTACTAGCACAGGTGGGTAGCCCTCTTGCCATTGAGAACAGCCACAAGAATCTACTTGATATGGAAGATGATGAATAGCGAAGCAAAGCGAGCTATCGCCGACTATCACAGCATTAGTCAGCCCGACAGGATAAAAGTCTGTCGTGGCTGGGGTGCGAATAGTGATAGGAGGCAATAATGCGTGCCGGTCTATTACTAATACTTTTAACTTCGTTGAATATCGGCTGCACTCGTTGTAAAAACATAAGCAAGCTTTGTTTTCACTCGTTGGCACGATATTTCACTTTTCAGCTTTCCCATTTCCGCTTCTATATGCCTTTCCCCTCAGTTATTGACATAGCACGAACCGACCTCTTCACTGCTGAAGAAGAGTTGCGACAGCGTTTTCCCGATGTTGTCGTTACTCGCCTTTTGCGTGTACGCGACCTCTACAACTGGTGCATCGCCAATCCCGATGCGAAGGATCGTCAGTTCGTCGAGGTCGCTATGGATAGGTACAGCATATCAAAGCCGTTGGCATATTCGGACCTCTCCGTTATAAAGGCGATGCTTCCACACCTTGCACAGGCCTCGCGTGACTATCACCGTTGGCGATATAATGAAATGATCCTGGAGACATATCAAATGGCAAAGAAACGCAAGGACACAAAGACAATGGAGAGAGCAGCTTCAAGCTATGCGAAGTACAACCGCATTGACCTTGAAGATGAACAGGCCGTGCCGTATGACCTCATTGTCGTTCAGCCATTCACCGCCACTGCCGACCCCTCTGTTCTTGGTATAAAGCCTATACCGAACGTTCAGGAGAAGATACAGAAGATGATTGCAAAATATCGTGCCGAGACGATAGACATCGAGGATGTGGAGTACGAAGAGGCCGACCTTGAAGAGGATGTTTTATTCAATGACGAAAACAATGAGCAAGAGCAAGGAAATATACTTTAACGAACCGCAACGCCTTACCCAGCTTATCGGTGCCAATATCTCTGTTATTGTTGCAGGGCGAAGAACAGGAAAGACGGACAGTATTGCTGCACCTTTCGTTCTCCGCAATATGCAGCGTATGCCGGGCAGTACAGGCGGTATCGTTGTACCCACCTTCAAGCACGGACTTACCAACACTTTGCCGGGGCTTTTCGCCGCGTGGAAGCGTTGGGGATATATTCAAGGAGTGCATTATGTCGTTGGTCGCAAGCCTCCCAAATCCTTTGCACGCGCAATCATCGAGCCGAGCGATTACGAACATGTTATATCGTTCTATAATGGCTCTGTAGCAGTCATTATATCACAGGACAGGCCCGGCTCTTCCAACTCGCTTACGCTTTCGTGGTTGCTTATTGACGAAGCAAAGTTCATAGATTATGAACGCCTGAAAGATGAAACACTCCCTGCCAATGGCGGTATAAAGTCCTATTTCGGCAAACACTCCTTCAATCACTCCATAATGATATTGAGCGATATGCCACAGACACAGAAAGGCAGTTGGTTTCTCCATTACAAGGAGAAGATGGATGAAGAACTTATTGAAACAATAAAGGCCACCATATACGAGATATGGAAGACAAAAGAGCGTGTACGCAAGATGAAGAGGGAGTGTAAGGCAGTGCCGAAGTACCTTAAGAATCACCTTCGCCGCCTCGATGCCAGTCTCAATAAGATGCGTTCCGTTGCCGTATATTATAAGGAGTACAGCAGTATCGAGAATTTGCAGCTGCTTGGCGAAAGTTACATAAAGCAGATGAAGCGCGACCTTACCCCCAAGACCTTTCAGACCTCAATCCTCTGTCAGCGCATCGGCATATCCAAGGATGGTTTCTACTCCTCCATGCGTGAGGGACATAAATATAACGCATCGAACTTTGAATACCTCGACAGCCTCGGTTATGACTTCTCACCCGATGCTATGGACAGCCGTACCGACAGCGAAGTGAACACCCTTGCCCCCATCTGTATAGGCATGGACTATAACGCCAATATCAATTGGATAGTGGCAGGGCAGATAGAAGGTCGCCGTCTTAACATCATCAAATCCTTTTATGTCAAGTTTGAGAGGAAAATCCCGGCACTCGTCGAGGAGTTCTGCAATTACTACACCCGGCACGAAAACAAGACAGTGATATACTATTACGACACCACAGCGCTTGGAGCAAACTACGCCGTCAATGAGCAGGATTTCCGTTGGGTCGTTATCCACGAGTTCGAGAAGCGCGGTTGGCAAGTCAATGATGTATATCTCGGCAATCCAATGCGCCACGACGAGAAATACCTGCTCATCAATCAAGGTTTCGCAGGCAAACAGCGTCTGATGCCCTTCTTCAATCGACAGAATAACGATGACCTGATACTCGCCATTCAGTCGGCAGGTGTCGTGCGTGGTCGCAACGGTTTCCGTAAGGACAAAGGCGGAGAAAAACTTGCCGAAACGGAAGAAGACCTGCTTCAGCACCGCACCGACGGAACAGATGCTTTTGATACGCTCTATATAGGGTGCGAGAAGTTCCCACAGCACGAGGTGGTTGCGTATAATACAAGTGGGGTGATGTGAGTATGGCGATTATATATTATAAGAACTTGATACTCTATTATATGATTTAATCTTGCATCGTGGTACTCGCTAATTATGGCACTTTACAATATAGTTTAAACTTAATTAATTTAGTTTGCATCTATAAAAAACATTTTTGCATTATATTTTAGCAGGTACCTCGCTTTGTTTTCGCTTTACTGCGGAACCATTTTTTGAAATATTTTATTAATTAGCAGGACATCACTAATAATTATTTCTGCATTATATGCATTACTAGATATGTTACAGGGCAGTAGTTCTATATTTACTTCTAAGTAATACAAATTTTCTTCATTTGGTATATTTGAAATATTTACAATTTCACCTGTTTCTATAATTTCATTGTTTAATTTTATGCTAACCTTAGTTCCTTTGTTAATCAATTTCCTTGTTTCGTAATTTACATATCCGAACATTATATTACAGGTTTTTAAATCTTTATTATATGGCTCAAACATAAACAGAATTTCATTTTCTGTAAAGGATGTACCTTTTTTTCGGACTTTGGGAAAGTTTATTATACCATTAATAGGACTTAATATCACATTTGAAAAATTACCATTTAGAGAATTTCTATAAATTATCAAAGTATCATTTTTAGTTACAGAATCTCCGTTACAAATATTTATACAATCTATAATCCCATTAGAGGGCGCATGAATAATAAAATCTAAATTCTCATCAGCAATAGTCAATAAAATATTTCGCCTATCAGGATATTTTATAAAACAACTACAGACAATAATAATAACTACAAACAGCATTAATATTGATGTTCCCCATTTTATAATCCAACCGGTAGGTTTGTCCATTATATCATGTATCTCGTTATTTCTGGAATGGGAAAATCCTTTTAATTTATTACTTTCCATATTCTAATACTTCATGAATTATTTTAGATTCAATTCTATTTGATTCTTAACCAGTTTGTAATAAGTATTTTGTTTATGTATTAATTCTTCATGTGTCCCTTCCTCCGAAACTGTTCCGTTATCCATAACTATGATGTTATCAGCATTGCATACTGTTGAAAGTCGGTGAGCCACAACCACTACAGTCTTGCCTTTATAAAATTCTGTTAAGTTCTCCATTATTATACGTTCGTTTCCTGTATCTAATGAATTTGTTGCTTCATCTAGAAATATAAATTCTGGTGTCTTGTAAACTGCTCTCGCTATGAGAATCCTTTGTTTTTGTCCGGCACTCAATCCGTTACCTTCCATACCTATTTTAGTACTATATCCTAACGGCAAAGATAAAATAAACTCCTCTATATTTGCTACCGTAGTCGCATGTCGTAACTTTTGGGGATCTATATTTTCTTCTCCAACTGCGATGTTATTTGCAATAGTATCAGAAAAAATAAATCCATCCTGCATTACAGAACCGGTCTTACTTCTCCACGTATGAGGATTTATTGCAGAAAGTGGTGTATTACCTATTTTTATAGTTCCAATTGTTGGTTCATAAAAACCTTGTAACAATTTAATAATTGTTGTTTTACCACTTCCACTTGCACCAACTATTGCAGTTACTTTATTCTCTGGAATTGTTAGTGAAACATTTTTTAATGCATAATCTCTGTCTGACCCTGTATAACTGAATGAAACATTTTCTAAATGCAAATCTCTATTCTTTGGTAATTCTGTCAATTTTATATCAATATTCTCCTCTTCATCCACTTGATCGTGAATTTCATTTAATCTTTCAAGGCTTATTTTTGCATCTTGTATAGATTGTGCTAATCCCAAGAACTCACCTATAGGTGAAGAAATCATACCTAATATATATGTTACCGACATCATCATACCAAGTGTCATATCTCCCTCTATTACTGATTTAGCAATAATATACGAGATAATTATCTGTGTTCCTTGAGTAAATACAGTACTTCCAGCCTGTTGTATTTGATTTAATGACAATCCACGTAAACTAATTTTAAATAGTTTCACCTGTATGCGTTCCCATTCCCATCTTTTCTGTTTTTCACAGTTATTCAGTTTTATTTCCTGCATGCCTTGAATTAATTGGATTATATTGCTTTGTTGCCCTGCAGATTGATTGAACCGTCTTATATCAAGTTCACGTCTATAACGCATGAATGATAAAACCCATATTACGTACAATATATTTCCTGTTAAAAAAATTATAAGTACTTTTAAATTATAGATTCCCATTATAATTGAGAAAACTATAAAATTGAAAGACGAGAAAATTATATTTATGGCGTCATTCATTAATAATGATTTAATACGCCCATGATCTCCAATCCTTTGTATTAAATCTCCGGTCATCTTAGTATCAAAGAATGCTAGAGGCAAACGCATAAGTTTTGCTAAAAAATCCGATATTAAAGCAATATTAATACGAGAATTTATATGTAACATAATCCATCCCCGTATAAATTCAACGAATAATTTTGCAATAAATAATGTCATTTGCACAATCAGTACCAATGTGATGAAGTTTATATTTTTCCCATTGATACCAATATCTACCATGGACTGTGTCAATATTGGGAATAGCATTTGTAGTATACTTCCAACAAGCATACCGCAACCAACTTGAAAAAATAATTTTTTATAAGGTGTGAAATACCTTACAAAGTAAAGTAAGTCTCTTTTTGTACTTCTTTGGGGTTCATCGTCTATCTTATCAAAATCGACGCTTGGCTCAAGCAAAAGTGCCGTTCCTTGCTGTTCTCCTGTATTAGCAACAGTGCTCAACCAACATTTCTCGAATGTTTCTTGGTCATATGTAGTTAATCCGCTTGCTGGATCGGAAATATAGAATTTGTAACAACCTTTATTAATTCTTTTTATTTTGTAACATACAACAAAATGATTTTGATTCCAGTGTAAGATACAAGGTAATAATGCCTCTTCTGCCAACTGTTTAAGTGTTATTTTAACTCCATTTGTATGGAACCCAACACTTTCGGCAGCATCACTTATTCCTAATAGCGATACTCCCTCACGTGTTATGTAGCATCTTTTACGAAGCGTACTCAATGTGTAATGCTTCTTATAATATTCTGCTATCATTTTGATGCATACTGGACCACAATCCATAATTTCTAATTGGAGATGTTTTGGAAATGTCATTTGTTATTTTATGAATTTTTTAAACAGGTCTGAAAAAAACAAGCGTATGAATAAATCTGAAATCACATTATTATTTTTTAGTTCTTGCAGGATTTCATTAAGTTTTAGATATAAGTCTTTATATGGTATTACTTTTTCTATTAGATAGTTATATATTTCATTCTGTATTTTTGTTGCTGTTTCTTTTTGCTTAAGCATATTTTGCATACTTATACTGCTGTCATGTATTCTATACTTTATCAAGGGCTCTTTTATTGCGTATATTGTTCCACCATTCATTGCGATATCGCTCCACATTTTATAATCTTCTGCATATGGATATTCACTTTTATACTTAATTCCCAAGTTCCTTAAGAATGATGTTCTTATCATTACTGTTGAATGAGGTATAAAATTTCCACAGAAAAGTCTTAATATAAAATCATCTACATAATTTTCCACCCACATGTCTCTGCGTTCATCTGTGCCAATGATCAACCTGTTAGAACAACAAAGTGACAAACTCTTATCTTTTTCTAGTATCTCTACTTGCTTTTGAATACGATTCGGTAACATTATATCATCAGCATCCATTCTTGCTATATAATCCCCATTACAGAACTTTAATAGAGTGTTACAAGTTCGTATATAATTATGCTCACACTTTATTATGCGGATCTTCGGATTGTCATATTGTTTACAAATATCAATACTATTATCTGTAGATGCATCGTCACCTATTATTAATTCAAAGTTTTGATAGGTTTGTGCTAAAATACTATCTATACAATCCTTTATATATTCTTTCGCATTATAAACAGGCAGAATGATACTTACTTTTGCATCCTTCATATTCTATACTTTAACTATTTTATTTTACTCTTTTCACTCCAATTTATCCTATAACCAATGTGCAACATAACATATCTTTGCAAGTGGTTGTTCCATGTATCATAGCGCCCATCGCTATCAATAACAGTCTTTATCCCCTTTTCGCGTGCAAGAATATCGTGCGCCTCAATTTTTACACTTAATCTGTTTTTTAGGAAATGTCGGCTCAATGAAGCATCCCAAACAGGGTATGTTTTGTTTAGTTCTTTCGCATAATAACCCCTGTAATCTTCCACATTAATGTTTGATGATAGTTCAAATCCATAAGGCATTTTCCATGTAATCTCGGCTGCTATGTCTGTTTTGTAGTAATCGTCATCATATCCACCGCTACTTATGTCGTTATAGCGCGTACTCCATGATAAGGATGTACGCAAGTTGCTATTTGGCGTATATCGCAGGGTTATTTTAGGTGCAATAAACTTATTTCTAATCATTTCATATTGCATATTAGTCTCCTCACTCGTTGCAAATCCAGCATATTGTGAATACCCCCCTCTTACAGATGTTGCGAGATAAATATTCCTGTCTTTATCCAAAGGTGTTGAGAATAATATTTGACTTGATACTGAATGTGTCTTTGAAGTGTTTACAGGTTTATATATGCGTTTACCCATAGTCTTATCATAAATAGAATAGTTCACTATATCATTGTCGGTGTGCAGCCAATTAGCATTCCATGTAATAGAACGTTTACTCTTTTTCCAATTGTAGTTATATCTTAACTCAATATTATGTGTATATTCATTTTTGAGTTCCGGATTTCCGATGAAAAGGTTCAAGGGGTCGCGAGTGTTGTTTAATGGTAAAAGCCATGTCATTTCAGGCATAGTTGGTGTTCCATTATAATCTAATACCCATTTACTTGTACTTCCACTTTTGTCATTTTGGCAAGGATAATACTCTAATGAGGTATGAGACGAGAATAAGAAATTATCTTTTTTTACATTGTTCATATATTCCATCTTCTCATAATCAAGAGAATGTGAATTGTATGCACCTTCTGCCATTAACGCTATTTTATAATATCTGTTGTTACGCGCTTTTCCTTTGTGAGATAACTTTAATCCGAATGATAGGATGTTGTTCGTAATCCAACTATAATAACTATTCTCATTGTCAATGCACTGTGCAAGCACTTCATGCGATGGTATAAAATCTAAATCGTTCATCCCCTCTAACCAATTCTCAATTCTATCAAGTCGATATTCGGGATGAGACTCTTTACCCTCAATACGTTTATATTGCAAATAGGGTGTAATTTGTCCGTTATTACTTTCTGTATCTAAGTATTTGAAAATGTACTCAGCATTTACATCGAGGTTGGTCATTCTATCCCGGCAACTGTTGTAGCGATGCTGTTTTTCGCTTTGTGTTTTATCTTGTTTGTATGATAATGCGTATATCTCTGTACCATTGTTCTTTTCGATGTCGTAAATAAGGTTTGCCTTTATATTAATCACATTGTCATCTATGGCGTATGTAGCGAGGGCTCCAATGTTATGGTTAATAGCGCATTCATCTTCTTTAAGAGGGTTCATCAATGTGTATAAAAGTTTACTCTCTTCCTTACGGCTTTCTATATCAAATATACTATCTACAGACATATTATACCATTCGTCGTTCTCATGTTGAAAATAAGATACACTCTTATTGTTGCCAAATGTTTTTATGTCATCATATTTGAAATTATAACTGATTTCGTATCGTTGATGTCTTAACGGACGTAAAGTAACGGCACCAAAAGCATTTATGAATGTTTCTTCCCCGTTTATGCGATTGACACTGCGTTGTATTAAATTATTAGGTGTTAGGAACTTTTCTGCATTTTTCCAACTCTCCATTTCATCATCTGTGTGCGAAACATCAATGTTGCTGCGAAAACGGAAAGCCTTGTTAGGTTCTATGTAATAATTGATACTAGCCGATTTGTATTTTCTATCCCCGCTTGATACTCTATCTACAATTCTGCCAATTTCTGTTTGTTTTCGTTTCATATTCAAATTATTTATATCTGAATGAAACGTAAACATTTGCCTATCATCCACACGCATAATGTATGACAAAAGAGCATATCTTTCGTTTGTTCCACCTCCTGCATCTGCTTGAAACAGCCATGTACCTACATATTCTCGTTTTAATTTCACATCCATGACATATTCATTGTCGTGCATATCCTTTCCTGTAAGTTCACTGAGTTCAGAACTCCTTTCGTACACTTTAACCTTGTCTACAATGTATGCAGGCAGGTTATCTAGTGCAGCAGCAATGTTTCCGTTGAAAAAATTTTTTCCATTCAACAATAAGTTGTCTACATACTTCCCGTTTACATAAATGCGTCCATCTATAAATTCGGTGCCGGGCATTTGCTCTATTAACTTTCGCAATGATTCGCTTTGAGAAACATTAAAGGCATCAGCATTATAAACAATGGTGTCTCCTTTATATACCATTTTTACTTTAGTTGCCGTTACGACTACTTCATCTAGAATTTGTTGTTTTGGTTCCGGATGAAGATAAATGCTGCCTGCATCGAAATTCTTAATGCTCCTCAGTTCATCTGCCTTTATATGTTGCACGTAAGGTAGGTAACCCAAAGCATTTATTATAAGTTTGTAATCCTGTATCTCTTTTATTGATAATTTAAATATAGCCCCACTGTATTTGTCTATAGAATACGATTCTGAATTTTCATAAACATCTTTACGCACTATGAGTTTGCTGCTATCTGATACTACTACGTTGCCATTAGCATCTAACAATTCCACATTTGCGTTTGCAACCCCTTCCATAGTGAAACAGTTGCTTATGTCTCCAAATATTAAAATGTTTTTTTGTGAATATGAAGGCAAACTTATAATTATAAATACTATGGTGAATATCAATATCTTTTTCATAAGTCATTGTTTAAAATAATTATAAAAATATCAGAATACGCATTAGAGGGCTGACTCAAAATAAATTTAAACCTCATTGGAGATTTTATTTACCCTCAATATGCTGGAAAAATAAACCTCTAATTTGTATTTTGAGTCAGCCTCTTTTTGTTTTAAAGTTCACTTATTGGTCCGGAACTTTCGTGTCCATTACATTTTTTTCTTAAGTACAAAGTTTCCCCAATACATGTTACAGTATCGCCTGAAGCAGTACAACGTCCCATACAATCGGTTATTTCTACTCTATCTAGGTAATCATCGTCCTTACATGTTACCGAACAACTGCTGGTATAATTCGCATTAGTAGCGCTTCCTCCAAATACCATTTTCATTTCGTCATTTGTAAGTTCTGTAGCCTCGTTTAAGATTACTCGTTTAATTGTTTTCATTGTTTGTTTTTTTAAAAGTTTTACTTATGGCTACAATGTAGCCGTTGATTTATTTTTCGTTGCAACTGAAAAATCATTTAATTAAATGATGACATTAGTTTTGAATAGTTTGCCATCATTCTTTCATAACTATATTTATCTTGTAAGTCTTTCTTACAGTTTTCTTTAAGTCTTGCTTTTGTTTCTTCACCCAAATTTAGAACTATTTTTAATCCTTCAATAATGTTATCTGTTAATTCATTTTCCATATTATCACTATTGTGAGGTATATGTATCACTATGGCATTTTTATAATTTTTGAACATATCTCTGAGCCCTAATCCGTCTGTTGTCAGAATTAAACCAATTTTTTTCATCATCTCTAAGCAAGTAAAACTACATTGTTCTGTATATGATGGATGAACGCCAATATCTGCAACAGCATACCATAAGTTCATCAATTCCTGTGAAATCAATCCTGTAAATGTTATTTTAGTTATAGAATTTGTTGCAAACTTAACTATTTCTTCTTGTTGATGCATTTCTCCGGCAATGACCAAACGAGCTTTAGGGAAAAAGAAAGAAATAGAATTAAAAGCCTTTACAAGTTCAAATATCCCCTTTGCTCTTACTATTCGTCCTGCATAAAATAAAATAGTTTCATCTTTATCAATATTTAGTATTCTTCTTGCATCATTCCTATTTATGATGTTTTCACTTTTTTTATTGGTTTGTAATGCATTGGGGATTAAATGAATTTTATCTTTTTCTATATTATACACATTTTGTAAAAGATTGTATGTCGATTCTGATAAACAGACAACAGCATCCACAAGCTTATACATACGTTTTTCTTCAGAAAAGTACTTTCTTATGAACCTAATATTTTTTCTGAATTCTTTTTTTACTGGTACCCTATTTAAAATATCAATCAATGCTTTTTCATTACCTAACAGCGGCGCAGTCCACCCTTGATCGTGTATCGTGAATACAATTTTTGATTTCGGGAAATATCTCTTAAGCGCTTTTAGGAAATCCACACATGGTGAATGATTAACAAAGAAAATATTATCTTTATTATCTGTTATATATTGTTTCAGTACAGCAAAACTTAAATTCCCTATTTTTAGGAATGCTCCTCTTCCACAGAAAGGGACACAATATACCTTAACACTTTCATAATATTTCAGCACAAATTTATCACTTTCATCGTTGTAAGAAATTAGATTTACTTCAGTATTCTCATTTTTACAACAATTGATTATTTGTTTCATATATGTCCCTATTCCATTCTGTTTTGAACTTATATGCTCATCTATTATATAAATGTGTTTCATTATTTATTTAGTTTAAGTTCTATCCAACCTGCAATACCGGAATATAGTGTTAGGTCTTTCCTATTATTGATTGCATTTTTGTTTATAAACCTTTCTAATTCCATAATATACACTTCTGTTTTTCCGGCAATACATTCAAGCAAATTCGCATAAAGCGTTTCCAATTCGGAATCTTTTGTATTTGCTTTTATCGCTTTTTCCGTTGCGAATACTAAAGATTGTACAAATGCGAAATCAAAAACTTTCTTTTTTGCTATATTCGCACCTTGTAAATGCGCTATTGCATAATGTAAATACCCTTTTAACCCGTCAAATAAGTTGTAATTCTCACATCGCGAAAAATCTATGTTCATGATTTGTTTATCTATATCCAGTAATATATCAGCACCACATCCTTTCATATATTTATTTTGGATAAGATATTCAATACCCCAACCTATTCCAGACAAGCCCGATGCAAATTCTGTTTTTGTCGTTTTTGATATGCGCTTTAATATATTTTCTATTAGGAAATCAACTGATTTCTCTATATACCGACATTTGCGAACTCTTGAATAATGCATTAGAACAAGCGCAATACCAGTTCCCCCATTTAATAATCCTATGGCTGACGGTATATCGTGCGAATGCAGTATCAAGTGATTTAAATATTCTTCTTCTTTAGGAAATTTAGTAGATTCCATAATTCTTCTATTAAAGCCCATTGTTTATTATATATATAATGTCGTCAAGGTTATACGCTTCTGGTAGTTTCTTTCCATTAAATAGCAGTGTCGGTGTTGCATTAAAACCACTTATTCGTTTCCAATTTTCGTGATGTCTAAACTCTTCTTCTATATTTTTATCATTTATTTCTAATTCTTTATCAAAGAATTTTTCTTTTTGATTTTTTCCTCCGGAGTACCATTCTGTTAATAAATTCCAGGTCTTTTCTTTTCCATATTTTAAATATGCTGCGATAAACAACCTATTAATATTACTTAGATCCTCTGAAAAATAAGTAAATATATATTGTATTTTGCACCCTGAGTTTAATAGACTTGAGATTCTTTCATGCATTTTTGCACATGGATTACAATATGGATTACTGAATATTGTCAAAGTATAATTGGCATCTTCATTCCCGAAAACAATTTTTGAGGTATTGGTACTTATATCATATAATTCTTGCGATTCAAATAATTTATCAATAATTTCTTTTTGATATTTAAGTAATGTTAGTTTTGCTTTCCAATCCTTTGCACTTAATGCCTCTTTTATTATATCTATAATTTTATGAACAAGCAAGACTGTAATTAGATACATTATAGGAGGAACTATTGCTTGTAAATTAACTTCTTGAATTGAACTATCTAATATTGATATTATGACTTGTAGAAAAAGGATAATTTGTACTATTAAACATAAACTGCACCAATTTTTTGCCTTATACTTTTGATACCAGATACTCCAAATAATATAAGGTGATACTATTATTGAAATTATAGGCAAATATTCGTATATGTGATTTGGAAATAATAAGATTATAATCAAATTTACAGTAAAATACGATAATCCTATTTCTCCCCACCCATATCTATTTAGAAACTTAGCAATAGGCATTTCTAAAATATCATTACAACTACTTTTCTTAAAAAGATTACAGATTCTATCTGTCGCTTTATTTTCAATATTTAAACTTTTCCCGATTATTAGGCTACAGATATAAATTCCAATTAAGTCAAGTCCACCTCGAAGAATATTCAAAATATCATATTCTGAACTTTTATGTATATAAAGATATGTAGATAAGAGTATTAAACCTGAAATTACTATTATCCATTCTGTAATATCAAGTTTCATTTTTTTTATGTGCTCCTTATAGTTTGGTTCTATTGATTGCTTTTGAGGGTATGATAATAACACTTTACCTGAGAACGATTCATAAAACCTTTCTGTTGCAACTGTTATTATTTCTCCGTACCAATCAAAAACTACTTGTTTCTCATTTATACTTTTTACTATAACCAAATCATTTGAGACTTCTGATATAAACGGAGTTTCTAATTTTAATAATTCTTTTTTATCCGATAATTGGTATGCTTTACTATTTACTTGATAACTAGATAGCATTTGTTTCATGCCATACATTGTATATCTATAAGGATGCTCATTATAAAGTTTATTTGCATATTGTGTATGCCTAATCTTTAGATGTGATAATAGTCGTTTGAACAAAGTATCCATTATATCATGTTTTTATCTTAAACTTGTAATCCCATTTATGAGAAGATGTTACTCACTCAACATAAAAATATCCTTGAAAGAAGTTTCCTTCAAAATCCAGCACGATTCTGTACACTCCACTTAAGACCTGCAAAAGTGATATTGTTATCTCCACACCTTTAGGTAATATTATTTCACCTTGTTGTGATACTAGGTTTGTTTCATCTACTATATAATAATTTACAGACTCAAAAGTTACGTTTTGACTTGTTATTGACAGAGTAGTACTAGTGTTATCATATAGCACCAATGGCAATATGGCTGCTATATCTAAATCTCTTTTTGGCAACTCATCTGTTGAAATAAAATCATCTCCCTCATTGTTTTCTAATTCTATCTGAACTGTACCTTCTGATTGTGCACAAACAGTTGTTCCAAGTATAAGCAATAGAAATAAGATAAAGAGGCGACATAATGACGTTATATAAACGCCAGCTCTCCCGTTAGCAGTTTTGGTATATACAACACCACACCTCATACCATTAATTGTTTTTTTCATATCATTTGCGTTTTTTGTTTTTGCAAATGTAAAGCTGTGTCAATTAGCCACAAAGAGATTTATGTCCGACATTGCCCGAATAATTTTAAATAATCGCCCCCCCCCATTTTTAACACACTGTTACACAACGTGTTAGCACATTGGCTTCTTTTAAGGATAATAATATGTTAATTTGCAATATCGGACATATTCGGACATAAAATCTCTATATAGCTCGTTTTTTTGAATTATTTTTGCTTTGTCAATACCTAGTACATACCAAATGAAACACCTTATTAAATTTGCTATTTTTATTATTTTGCTTAACGCATCGTGCACCAAAGATTGTAATGAAGGGCTTATATACAAGTTGAATGAGATAAAAGCGATGGGAGATACGTTGCCCCAAAAAGCAATGGAACAACTTGATTCGCTAAGACCATTATTCAAAAACGAGCCTGAGTATTTGCAAAATAGATTATCATTACTTGACATCAGACTACGTGACAAAGCATTTATAAAGCATACTTCTTCTATAAGTATAAAAGAATTATGTAGCTACTTTGAAAAAGAAGGAACTGTAGAAGATATACAAGAAGCATACTATTATATGGGTAGTGTATACCGTGACCTCAATGATTATCCTCGGGCTATAACGTATTTCTTGAAGTCCGCTGAAATTGCCGAAACAAAAAAAAATATAGATAGTTCTTTGTGGGAAAACGCATACTCTCAGTTGTCTTATTTATATAAGGTGCAATTCAATTATACAGAAGCGCTTAATATGTCACTTAAACAGCTTTCTGTCGCAGAAGCAACCGGAACAATAAATGAAAGAACATATGCGAATGTTGCTAGTTGTTATTTTAAAGTTAATGACACACTTAATACAGTGAAATATTATGATTACATTCTGAAAGGTAAGAATAAAATCACAAGCAACAATCACGATATACTTGCAAAAGCTATGGGAGATTATACAGTGCTGGGTTATAAAGAAGAAGCATCTTTATGTTATTCTTTATTAAAAGAGAATCCTAATAAAAAATTCCCACCGAATTATTTAATAAGTCTTGCCATTTATTACGAGCGTTTTGTATCTGCCGACAGTGCAGCTGTTGCAATGGTAGAACTATACGCAAACTCCAACAGTATTGAGTCAAAATATGATGCCGCACGTTGGCTGACAAGATATTATACTAAGAAAGGAGATAAAGACAAAGCCGTTGAATATGCAATTAAATTTATTGATGCCAATGAGGCTGTAATTGACAAAAGAACTCTTGAACACACAACAAATGCAAAGAATTTCTTTCAGTACAGGCGCGAAAAAGAGGAGGAGATGGCTATTATAGAGAAAGCCACAAAAGCAAGGTACTATCTTCTATTCGGTTTCTTAACATTCATTATTATAATACTTGCCATAACACTTCATCATTATATCCAAAAAAAGCGTATGCTGGATACTATCTTTCAAAAGGAGAATAAGATAAAGGAATCTAAGTTGTTTATACAAATGAAAGAAAAAGAGATTGAAGAAGAAAAAAAACTCATTATACAGAAAGAAAAAGATTTAGAATCGATTTGCATAGCCAAGTCCAAACTTGCCAAACAATTGGAAGAGGCTGAGAATGATTTCAAAATGCTAATTGCACAGAACCGGGAGTTAACAAGACTGACAATTATGAACAACATCTCTGGTGATGCCAAAGAGATCATTGAGAAAGTGAAAAAGGCCTCCAAAGGCAAATATCATCTTAATGATGAGGAATGGAAAGAATTACTTGGAGCAATAGACAAGCTATACCCGGAATTTACATATGAGATACAAGCTAAATTCAAAAGAATAAGTGAACCGGTATTAAGAGTATGCTATCTTCTGAAGATTGGTATGTCTGCTCCACAGGTGGTCAATTTGACAGGTTATCCACGTCAAACAGTATTTGACAGAATTAAGCGAATTGAGAAAGTTATTAATATTGATAATATCAGATTTTCTTCACATACTGCTCCTCAACAATAAGAGATGACTAGCTTTTGCTAAATTCTTCACGCTATTGAAACAAGCCGCCTTGGAGTAAACTTCCCTCTTTTAATATATAACAGCCGATATGCAATGTGCCACCGTGCATTGATGCTTAAACTGCACTGCAATGCTTTCGGCCACGTTTTTTTTGAGTGCGAAGGTCGCACCACACGGATATTCACAAGGACAAGCAGAGTGATAAGGAATAATTGAAAATTCTTTGTCGCTCTTTTTTTTGTCGCTTTACCAAACAATTTCTTTCTGCCCGTCGGGTAAATTTTTCCTATAATCCTTGTGAGGCTATATCCTTACCGTGTTGCCCTTGTATGCACATAAAAAATCTCGATAAGCGAAAGCGCAGTGCATAAACATTAATCATCAATTAAAAGCATACAGTTATGACACATTCAGTTCACACATCGGCTTACAAGTTATTGCCTTTTGAAGAGGGTGGCAATAGAAGAAAAAATCTCTCCAGCTCTTGCGATTGCATAAGCACATTTCAAGTTGAGGTTGAAGATTTTGATAATGAAATTTTTGTTTTGTCGGTTGAGGCACACGACAAGGAAGAGGCAAGCAGAATTGCCGAGCGTATTTGTGCAGAGTCCGAAATTACAGTTTACAATATGTTGGTTTATTCATTTTAATAGTATAGCGATATGAAAGCAATTAAGTCAAAGAGAGTTATCACAGCCGAAAAGAAAGGCAGAGTTTGGAAAGTCTATGTAAAAAATCCTAACAAGACAGAGAGTGCAGTTTGCCACACAAAAGAGCCATTGAAAGCATTGCGATATGCTTTTCACCTAAAGGCAAAGTTTGGCTTGAACATCGGTGCAAATTTCGTTGATAGGTTAATACACGAACATAACACACTAAAAAATGTAGCAGTATGAAATACATTGAGAGGTACACACAAGAAGAGTTGAATGTGTTGTTTGATGCAGCACACAGCATACGCAAGACAATGCAGAAATATGACACTTGGCAGAATTTGGTCGGTTACAGCGATATTTACCGAGAATGTTATAACACGGAAATAGCCGTAATGAATGAAGAGCGAAGAAGATTATTAGAACACGAATTTAACAGCGAAGAGAATGAAAGTCTATCAAATCATTGAAAAGCATTTTGCCGTAGAGAAAAACATTGATATGTTGCTATCGACAAGCCCGTTTGCCACGCATACATTTACATCAATGAAAAGGGCAGTTGAAAAATTGGATAGGATTATTTGCTTTCGTATGTTTCAGCAAAGAGAAGTCTATAATCCAATTACTGCAAATCTGCCGAATGTTTCACATTCGTATGTAGCACACGGGAAAATTCGCAAGGTGCTATATATACAGCAGTTTGAAAGCGAATAGAAAGGCACAGCACCTGGCTTTCGGGTGCTGTCTTTTGTGCAACCTTGTTTGTCGGCTACTTTTGCCGGCAAACAATACAACTATGCCAATAAAACTTGATACATACGTGCCGGAAGAACTTATGTACTCCTCGCAACTATCCTCGCTTACGTTCACTACTGCTGACGATGTGGTGGATATTATTGTGTTCGATGATGACCAACAAACAAAAATGATGGATTGCAGGCTGTATAGTTACAAAGGCAAAGTTACGCTCTATGATGTAAGGGAGATTGTAGAAGAGTATATGAAAATGCACGGATTATCATTTATGAAGTTTTGGGTGAGGGCGACCAACCGCGTAGGTGGTGCTTCTATTGATGTGGGGGCAAAGGTGCTTTTCTGCTCTTTTTCTCCGAATATCGCTGCACCGCTGTTTGCTTCGCGTTATTTTCTTACCACTCTTTCAGCAATGGAATTTGACGCGGACAATGATGTCTATCTGTCGGCATACCACGAGAAAGGCGAGGAGATAGTATCTGTTTATAATATCGTTTACCGCACAATAAGCGGTGAGATAAAGGCTGAACGCTTTGAGGAGAGAAGCATTGCAGGCGAAACAGGCATTACTGATTATATGGTCTGCTACTTGGATATAATGTCGTATGTATGGAGTGATGATTGCAAGGAAATGATAAGCCTTAATTTTCAGATTGGGAACAGAATGATGATATTCTACCTTCGGGAAAAGCCTGTTGAGGTCTGTTTCTCTTTCCGCAACGCTTTCAACTGCTGGGAAGATTACTACCTGCAAGGAAGCACGAATGTAAAGACTTCTACAGATAAGAACGAGGCGATATGTAGCGGAACAATACAGCACTATGACAAGAGAAACAAACAGCTTTTTGAAGTGAAGACGGCTCCAATGCGTACCGAAGAGGCAGAATGGCTGACGCAGTTCCTGCTATCACATCACATCTTCAAGGGCTCGAATAACGAGGAACAGCGTATCATTATCGAGGAGTTTACGCACGAGGTTACAGATGACGACGCAGGTAAACATAAGATTGAGTTTACTTGGAGATATGCAAAGGCAGACAAGTTTGCATTGGAGTTGCCTACTTCACACAATGCAAGGGTATTTACTAAACAATTCAAAGATACATTCCAATAATGGCAAAGGCAATACATATTTCAACACTCCGCAAGATGCTTCAGGCAGGCGACCCCGTTGATATTTCACTATGGAAAAGCAACGGTGAGATACTGCATTATCGCAATGCAGTGCCACTGCGGTACGATTTCTACAAAGGCACTCGCCGTATTAAGCTGCTCGATAGCCGGGAAATACGCACTGTGCGCGATGTTTGCATATTCGAGATAAACGGTATGGAAGTGTTCCTGTAGTTCTGTCTTTTACCGCACCTTATACGCTCCATAATTTTGCTGCAAAACAAGCAAGATTATGGAGTTTCTTAATTTCAACAGCGTTGAGCTGTTACCCAATGCAAAGGCAAGTGCAGCCTTTATGGTGGATAGCGGAAAGGTATTCCGTGAGGACACCGACATTACACCCGTTGTCATCAGCGAGTCGCTGTCCTACATTCCGTGGGGTGCGGACAATCAAATGCCCTTCGATATTCTCAATCTCATTGAGAGCGACGAGACACTATCCACCTGTCAGATGTTCAATGCCGAGGTGTGCTATGGCAGTGGGCTTATATATAACACCGACAAATCCACAGTAAAGACAAGGGAGCAGGTCGATGATTTCTTTCTCGAAAACAATATTGCCGGCTATTATCTTGGAGTATGTCAGGACTTCAAGCACTTTGCTTTCTGCGTGTCGGTGATAATACTGAATGCAGAGGGCAATAAGGTTGTGCGCCTTGCAAGGAAAGAGGCCTGTTACTGCCGCTTCACCCCGGCCAACAAGCAGGGAAGAATAGAAAAGGTACTCTATGCAAATTGGCGTGGTACGGTGCAGAAAGAGGATATAGAGGTAATAACACTGCTCGACACCGCTTCGCCGTGGACGGACTTGCAGGAGAGGCTGGCAAGGAAAGAGAAGACACGCAAATTCGCTATCGTTACCCGTGTGCCTACCCCCGACAGCACATATTACCCCATACCGTACTATGCAGCTCTGTTCAAAGGGAAGTGGTACAACATCAAATCCCTTATAGGTATGGCAAAGGAAGCGAAGCTGAAGAACTCCGCACCCATTAAGTACCACATTGAAATATCCAATAAGTATTGGGAAGGCATATTCAAGGCGGAGGGTATAACAGACCGCCTGAAGCAGAAAGAGCGTGTAGTGCAGGAGAAGCAGAACATATTGGACTTCTTAACGGGTGCAGAGAACGCCGGCAAGGCGTGGTTCTCTACATTCTACACCAATCCGAACGGCGACGAACAGCACGATGTTGTGATAACAAAGGTAGATGATGACAAGGAGGGTGGCGACTGGAGTACCGACATACAGGAGGCCGTGAATATGTTCTGCTTTACAATGCGAGTGCATAGCAATCTCGTAGGCTCCGTGCCGGGCAAAGGGCAGACCAACAACAGCGGTAGCGATAAGCGCGAACTTTACACAATAGCCCAAGCCCTGCAAAAGCCTTACCACGATTTACTCTTCCTGCCACACCGCATAATAATAAAATTCAACAAGTGGCAAGGTGCAGTTCCTGAATGCCCCTTTATTATGCTAACCACGCTCGACGAGAACAAAGACGCAAAAGAGGTAAACATAAAACAGAACAACAATGAAGCTGATAACTAACGAATCGGAATTAAGGCGGTATATACCGAATGCCTTTACCACAGTAAAAGGCGAAACACCGCTGTTGCAGAAATTGACACCATACATCGAGAGTGCAGAACTGTGGCTGAAGCAATACTTTACAGGCGGTGTAATGTTCGAGGCGGTGCAATCATTGGCTACACACATCGTAGTCAATGAAGCAATGCGACAGGCAGTGCCTTCGCTCGATCTGGTGCTTACACCAAACGGCTTCGGCATAGTGAGCAACAGCAACATCGCTCCTGCAAGCAAGGAGCGTGTGGAAAGGCTCATCACATCGCTGGAGTCGGAGCGCGACAATTACATTGAGCAGTTGCTGCCCCTGCTGGTGCAGAACAGCGAGTGGCGAGACACGGAGCAATACCGCTTCTTTGCCTCGACACTCTTTCCCAATATCACCTTCGCTACTCTTTGTGGCTACCATAAAGAGAGGTGGAAGCACTATCTTGGGCTGAAGCATCGCGCCTCATTCATCGAGCAGCAGCTCTCCGAAGAGTATATATCCACCGCACAGATGAACGCACTGCGAAATATCAATTTCTTGGCAACGGCTACTCCGGTGCAGAGTATCATCATCAGTGCCTTGCGTAATATCGTGGTCGATAGGCTTACAGGTAGCAACAAGGATTACAGCACCACACTGCTTGATATTGTGAACACCCTTCGCTCCCACCCCGAAGAGTTCCCACAGTGGCACACATCACCCACAGCAGCACTCTTCACACCGCCCACCTTCAAAAACAAAAAAGAGAGTAAGGGATATTGGTTTTAGAAAAAAAGAGCGGGTTTATCCGACAAAGGAATAAACCCGACTGACCCTTTTTAAGTGCAATGTGTAGCAACAAAGGCATACACCGGCACTGTTCTTAAAACGGGCTGCAAAAGTACAACAAAGTTCTAAACTGCAAAAAAAATAACGCTGTTTTATTGTTAAAGTATCTTAAATATTTATTATTTGTGTTAGTATAACAATTATAAATTAAATAATTGTACTTACATTTGTGCAAATATGTATGGATTTGCATTTAAAACACACTCTGTTTTATACATCTGTGTTATTGTTGAGTTCCTATGACGTTAAAAGATAAATCAGAAAAAAGTATTGAAGCTGCACGCTATCTGTCGGTTAGGACTGATGGTTTAAATAATAGTAGTGTGCATTGTTCATACTATAGTTGTTTGCAATGTATATTACATAATATTGATTCGAAACTCAATTTGAATGCAGAACAACAGAGACTCGAATACAATTTATATCATAGAAATACAGATAGCTCATTGGGTTCACATGAATATTGGGTAGATAGATTTTGTAAACATCTCTTTTTGATAAACCCGATTGAGGCAAAATTTGTTTATTCAAGCACACTAATGTTGAAAAGCAGAAGGCAAGAAGCTGATTATAGAGAGGTTGAGTTTACGGTAGATAAAACAAAACAGTTTTATGAGGTTGCAAAAAAAGTATTGGCATCTATCAATAATTTAATGGAATAGTGTTATGAATATTAGAAAAATCATATTTGAATATGTATCTTCTCTAAAGAAAAAGTTTAATGATTACTCTTTTAGAGCAAGTTACTATAAGACTATGTCAGGTATGCATATTGTTAATATTATTGGAGATGAGGTAAACAATGATATTAACTTTGTAAAAGATGTCATGAATTTCTCTTTTGATATATCTGGCAGATACGGAGAATCTGTTATATTTACGTCACCAAGCGAAAATATCTATGATGATAATTTAGAGGAATGGGAGGATATTCTTTTTTATGATTTGCCTACCAATGAGAATAAGGTTTGTGAAACGAGTGTAATCCTCGTATCCAAAAATTCTGCCTTGGCTTCTGGTTGGTCTACTCCCACTTTACAGACTTTAGCTAATAGAACCAATGCTTCTTATTATAAAAGCAATAAAGAAGATAAACGAATATTCGCAGATGCAGCATAATTATGAGCAATCCAATACCATACAGAATCGTAGAAATTATAGTAAATGGTTTCAATGTCCAGTCAGATGAAAATCTTGATAAGAATATTGAAATAAATGTTTCTACTGAATTTTCATATGCGGTAAATATACCAGCCCATAGAGTTAGATGTATTAGTAAATACATTTATACTCAAGAGGAGAAAGAGGTACTTTCTTGCGATTTGACTTGTACATTTGAAGTTAAAGAAGAGGCCTTTAATAGTTTTATCAAAGATGATAAACTGACCTTAGATGTTGATTGGTTAATATATATGGCAACTATAGCTGTTGGAGCTGCAAGAGGAGAAATACATGCGCGAGCAGAAATAGAAAAATCAGACCTTTCCGAAGTCATTTTACCACCGATTAATCTTGTAGAAATTATAAAAGAATCAGCAATATTTCCAGTTGTAAAACCGGAGGAGAATTAAGTCTGTCTCCTTTGTCTTTTACCCCATAATGTGGTTACTCTACCTTCGCAGTAAAGTAACCACATTTTTTATGCAGACAATCAACATCACCGTGCCGAAAGGTTGGCACGAACTATCACAGAAACAGCTCCGTTACCTCTTCTTCCTCGTGTCCGAAGGGTACAACAGTACTGCAATCAAGACACTTTGCCTCTTCCGCTGGTCGGGGCTTCGTGTCATCAGCCAAAAGCAAGGGCAGTTCTACCTGCGACTGAACAAAACAGAGTTTTTTGTTACGGCCCTGCAAATAGCCGAGGCTGTAACATCACTCGCTTGGACTGACCGCTTCCCCCAAATGCCTGTACGCTTCGAGCGTATAGGCAGACACCGTGCAGTACGCGCAGACTTTCAAGGAGTACCATTTGAAACATTCATCGTGTGCGAAAACCTCTATCAAGGCTTTCTCCACACACAGAATGAAGAGCTGTTAAGCCAAATGGCAATACACCTCTATGCCAGCAAACGTGTACGCCCGGACAAGGTGCAGCGCATCGCAATCTTCTATTGGTTCGCATCACTCAAAGATTATCTCTCCCGTTCATTCCCGAACTTCTTGCAACCGTCAGGAAGATCCACCCGGCAAAATATGCTTGGCGGAACTTCCTCTATCGGACGGCTGTTGCAAGAGTCGATGAACGCTCAAATCCGTGCGCTCACCAAAGGCGATATCACCAAAGAGAAAGAGGTGCTGCACCTCGATACTTGGAGGGCACTCACCGAACTTGATGCCCTTGCTAAAGAGGCTGAAGAATTTAATCGTAAATATCCGAAGAAATGAAGAATCACAATTTCAACTGGAATGCCACAGCCTACTTCGAGGAGTTATCGGCAAAGAACAAGCTGGCACAGGCAGAAGGCTTCACTTTCAGCCGTGTCAGCGGACTTGAAGGCTTTGAAGAAGCTCTGCATAATATGCAGGGCAATACAGCCTTCGTATGTGTGTCCGACATCGCACAGGGTTTTACCGAACTGAACAATTCTCCCCATACACGCCGTGTCAAGACCGTGTTCCTCGCTATGCGCCACGCCCTTGACGATATGCAGGCACGGCAGGAGTGTATGGAGACAATGCGTGAGCTGTTCCGGCAGTTTATGAGCAGCCTTATTCTTGAACGCACACGCTTGGAGCAGAATTGTATCTATCTTGACCCTCGTATCTCATTCAATGAGATTGACCGCTATTTCTTCTCCGGCTGCGCTTGTGCATACTTTCAGATAGCAGTTGATGTATTTACAGATTTAAGGTACAATGAAAGGGAGTGGAACAAATAGAGAGCAACAGGCACAAGACGAACGCGAGAAATATGTAATGGCGTTCAATGATACTATGCTCAAGATATGGCAGGAACAAATCACCCTGCTTGGTGTCATTGATACACATTCGCTTTTACGTTCACCCATAGCCTTGCCGGTTCGTACCGACGGGCGGTTCTTTGAGGTAGGCTTGTCGCAGGCCTTCCTCGAATACGGACTTTGGCAGGACTATGGCACAGGCAGGGAAACACCGAGGGGCAACAGTGGCGACCTCGGACACGAAAAGGTCAGAGGTCGCCGCCGTTGGTTCTCTCGTAAATATTACGCCTCTGTTATGAACATAAAAGAGTTCTTTGCTGATAATCTCGGCAGGCAGTATCAAGGCATCTTATCGGATATTTTCAATGATAAGAGGTTAAGAGGCAGATAACAAATTATGCATTTATCTTGCTTATAGTTTTTGCGTGAATTTGCATTGGGGGTAATTGGAACAGCCCAAGAATCTTCCGTATTGGGGGCGTCAGCTGAACTGTGCTCGTCTTATAAGTGTTATAATGATTTTTCTATTCTTTTCATTTCTTCTTTCAGATATTTCTTCAGGCACATGGCTATTTCGGGGTAATAATTGTCCAATGTTTTATAACGATTTCGGTGCTTGGAGTAATAACGTAAGGTGGTAACTAGTTCTGGCATCCAGAGGAAGCCTCTTCCTATCTGAGCGCACATTTCTTTTTTTACCTGGTCATAAGCGAAGCCGTTCTCCTGCATATAGATGATGACTGCTGCACGGACGACACTCTCGTTGATGACCGTAGCAGCGTTTCCGTAGGCTTGACTACTCATGGCGCGATAATGTCGGCCTAACAGTGTTTTACCGATGCTGTCAAGAAGAACGGCATTTGCATCGTACAAAGAGTTGACAAATGAATGGTTGAATTCATGAATAAGTGTCGAGGCATAGTCCATTCCATTTTCAAAAGGACTGTTCATAGTTTCGTCTGTATAGTAACCGCAGATGGCGAAAATTTCTTTAGGCTGGCCTATCATTTGCCTGTTTGTGCCATAGTTTCCACCCCCATTGGTAAAACCAATGATGATACGGAACTGTTCTGTCGGTTCCGTTCCATAGAACTGGGGATACCAATCTTGGTGAAAATACTTCATCACGTTCTCCTCGTATGCCTGAAGTACGGACTCGTAGAAAGTCTGGTGCTGCTTGTAAAATTCGTGGAAGCGGGTATCGGAATAGAACTGATTGAGCCGGACGAGGAATGTATCAATTTCCACCTTCTGCCAACGCTTTTCGAGGTCACTCTTTTCTCCTGTGAATGACACCTTCTGCCCGTCAGTGTTAAGATGGACGGCCATCGACATTACTGCATCGTAGGATATGCCACAATTTTTCCGCAGTTCTTTGACATATGCGACAGTCGGGTGCTGTCCATACGCGGAAAACCATGTCTCCGTGTCGCTTGTGTATTGCCCGCCATTATCCATGCAATACTCAGGAAAACCGGCCGTGCGTGAAATAATGGACATCAATTCTACTGTTTCTGATGCTTCAACTTTAATCTGTGCATCTGCAAAACTCACTGCTGACAGCATTGCCAGCAGAAGCAGGAAACGTTTTGTCTGTTTATAAAATCTCATATCTAAATTGGAATTTACTTGTCTTGTTCCTTAATAATCGGAATAATAAATTCCGATTTGTCGGTGCAAATATAACACTTCATCGAGTTTTTGGCAAAGGTAGTAAAACTTTTCTTGTCTTTTACCGCCCACAGTATCAACAATACTTTTGTTGCAAAACAACAAAGGTATGATAGATACATCTTCAATCACAGCACTAATTTCAGCGTTCCGTGCCGAAGTAGCACAGAACAGCATATCTCCCGAAAAGGTCGGTGGCATACTCCAGCAGATAGTCGATGCACTTTCAAAAGCAGCATCTAACGGCGATGTGGCCGATTTCCTTGCACTGCAAGAGCGTCTGCAAGCACTTACAACAATATACACATCATTGACGCAAGGCACATCAGACCGCAACCACATCTACCTCACACCCACCACCTATAACGTAGCCAAAGGCGAACACTACACCAACGCCGACAGCATACGCATACAGCAGGCCACCACTGAACGTGCCGGTGCAATGAGAGCCCAACAGGTAATCGACCTCAATGCAGCCAAGAAGAACATTACTGAATTACAGACAGCCTTGCAGTCCTGGCAAACAAATTACGGCACATTGAATTCTGCTGTCGGCACTCTTCAAGAAGAACTAAAGTTTCTGCAAGAAGATACAGAAATGAATTGTGAAGTGATAATCGAGATAGAAGACGATATAATCTTTCTAACTACTGCACTTGCTGAAATTCAGGATATTCGTACAATCACCGTCGAGGTAAAAGACCGTTTCCTTACCGTACAAGGGGCAGGGCCACTTCTTGACAAGAATATGCAGCCTTACCTGTTCCGCCTTACCAAAAAAGCCAACCGCAAACGCTACACCGATAGCACAGGAAAGCGTATCAGGAAGAAGAACAAGCCACGCAAAGGGTGGCATCTTATGGGCGACAAAGACACTCTGAAAATTGACAGAAACACTTTGGAAATCTCAATCAACACCACAGTGCATGGAGCAAACCGCGAAACCAGCTACTCATATCACCCAATGGACTTTATCAAACTATCCACCGACAAGCACGGCCATAAGCAGGTTGCCTATGGCAAACGCCTTATCTCGCTATGGAATGGCGAGAACAACAGCGAAAGGAAAGTGGAACTGAAATACGGTATTGCCTTCGGTTTCCGCAACCGAATAGGCGGTATGCCTATAGAAATGCTATACACAAACATAGCAGAGTTCAGCATTATATACGACCCGAAAAGTTGTAGTTGGTCGTTCAGCAAATGATTTTGTCATTCTGAACGTATGTGAAGAATCTCTTTTCAAACAAAATAAGCAAATAAAAAAGGGATAGCAGAGCCACCCCTTAAACAGCTCGCGATAGCAGAGCCACCACGCTTACGAGACGGGATAGCAGAGCCACCCCCTAACAGCAACAAAGATATACTATAATCATTTAACCCCAAAAGACAAAAAATATGACAAGAGAGACACAGAACACCATTATGGTATGGTCGGCAGTCTTTATGATTGTCGTAGGCGTAGCCCTCAACATTGCAGGATTTATCGTGCCCCCGACAGGCGAAATCTCCGACAGCGTACTGTGGGTACTCGCCCAATCCTTAATCTATGCCGGCAGCGTGTTCGGAGTCAAATCCTACATCGACGGCAAAGTAGAAGATTTACGCACCAAATTAAAGAACAAGAACAATGAGGACGATAAATAAAATAATCATACACTGCTCGGACACCCCCGAAGGTCGCCCGAACACAGTGGCCGACATCACAGCGTGGCACAAAAAAGAGAGAGGCTTCCGCACCATAGGCTATCACTACGTTGTCTATCTCGATGGCGAGGTAGTGCAAGGCCGTCCGATAAAGGAAATCGGAGCGCATTGCACCGGGCACAACGCACACAGCATCGGGATATGCTACATCGGTGGGCGCAGTGCCGATATGAAAGAATACAAAGACACACGCACCAAAGAGCAGAAAAAAGCCCTCGTAGAGTTGATTACCGCCCTTCGACAGCAGTTCCCCGATGCAGAAGTGTGCGGCCACCGCGACCTCGCCAACAGAGAATGCCCCTGCTTTAATGCCAAAGAAGAATATAAACACCTATAATTATGAAACATCTGTACTTTATTGTAGCCACTGTTTTGCTTCCATTGCTTACATCTTGCCACACCAAGAAACAAGCAATCGAAACAGTGAGAGAGGAAACGAACACTTCGAGGCAAACCCTTTTCCTCATTGATTCCGGCAAGCTGGATTCGATGAGGACGAGTTTCCTCGCAGAGTTCGACAGCCTTGTCATACATCTGCCCGTTCCACCTATACAGTGCCCCGGAGCAGGCATAGTGCCCGACACAGCCACAGCACCCCCTCGCCCCGTCAAGACGACAGTGTACGGTGGCAAAGTCAGCACCGAAACAAAAAGCGTGAGTGCTACTTCGGCACACACGCAGAGGGCAGACACGGTGCTTCACCAAAGTCAGCGAGCCTCTGATGAACAAGTCCACAGAGACAACACAGCCATTGGCAAGCCTCCTAATCTTCTGCCCCTATATCTTGTCATAGCGATTATAGTAATCGCCATTATATACTACAAGTGGTTACGGTAACATTGCCGTAACCACTTGTTTTTATCCACCCTCCGCACCCGATAACACACTACACAAAGTATGGGAGTGCTCATTTCGGCAAGAGCGATAGGCACACACACCGATTTACAACCTCGCTTCGCAAGGTTGCAAATCTATGCAAGTACCTTTGACATCGCATTTACTGAAAGCACACCCACCCATTGCTCCATTTAGTTATCGGCTTGCCCCACGCGCCCCCGCCCCAAGCCCCAATGGTGCATAAGGCATAATCCACCCAGAGCGAAGGCTGCTGCACTTACGCTAAAGGATTGCAGCCCTTGTCAATGCTATTCATTATACCTACAAACAAGGCTCTTCGTTGTTCCAGCCTCAAGCCACATCTGTTGCCTTCAGCACCGGTATAGAGAATAGCGACAAAGGCAAATCCCTCGCTCCGTGCGGCAACCTTCTCCCACCCACGCACAGCCTTACGCACTCATTGCCATTTTCACCGCACATTGTACGGCAGAGAGGTGTTCCCGTTACGTTTGAATTGACCTCGCCACCCAATTCAAGCCTCACGGGAGCGATTTTACCGTACATATAGCGATACGAAAAAAAGGCAGTTTTCGGATTTGCGTTGCAGGGCGGTCGGGGGGTCTTTTCAGACAGAAGCAAGGGAAAAATCCCTTTTCAAACCCTTAAAATGCTTATTATCGGCGTGTTATCTTCTTTTGTCCTTAATTTTTGCGGATTATCAAAAAAACACGCTCGAAATGGTCGTTTTAGTGTCTTTTACAGCGGTGAAAATCAGGCTCATTTTTGCAGAAAAACAACTATATGAGCAACTATACTACAAATGCGACGGTAAACCTCCAGATGAACGGCAAGGAGCCGAAACAGGTGCTTGAGGAACTGAAAACAAGGGCTTTTGACCTTCAAAATGCGATTGCAAAAGCAGCAAGCGAGGGAAAGAAAGCAGACCTTTCAAAACTGAAGAAGGAACTAAAGACTACACAAAGACAAATCCGTGAAATGGAGTCGGCCACCGAGCAGGTGGCAGAGGTGATGAAGCGACTTGACAAGGCTTCGCCAAAGGAGCTGCAAAAAACTCTTCGCACACTTGAAAAGCAACTCAACACACTTGAACGAGGCAGTGAGGCTTGGGAAAGGCAGTGCAAACATATAAAGGCAGTCCGGGCAGAGATAGACCGGGTAAACAGAGAACTTCGGGAGAGCGAAACTTTTTGGGAACGCTTTAACCGCAAAATGAACGATTGGCAGACCACTATAGCAGCAGGTGCAGCAGCAGTTACAGGTTTGGTAATGGCAGGTCGCTCCGCTGTGAACGCATACGCGGAAATGGACGCGGAAATGGCATCTGTACGCAAGTTTACGGGAATGACTGCCGAAGAGGTGGAAAGGCTGAACGAGGAGTTCAAGAAGATAGATACACGTACCTCTCGTGAGGAGTTGAACCAACTTGCACAGGAAGCAGGACGCTTGGGTAAGACCTCGCAGGAAGATGTTCTTGGCTTTGTCCGTGCCGCAGACCAATTAAATGTGGCACTTGATGACTTGGGAGACGGAGCGACGCTTACGCTTTCCAAATTGACAAACATCTTCGGCGATGAAGCACGGCTTGGCACTGAACGCTCATTGCTTGCTGTCGGCTCTGTGATAAATGAATTGTCGCAGAACTGTACTGCATCGGCTCCATATCTCGCACAATTCGCTCAACGCCTTGCAGGTGTGGGAGCGCAGGCTGGGCTTACCATTCCGCAGATTATGGGCTTCGCTGCTGTGCTTGACTCGCAAGGTCAGGCAGTGGAAATGTCTGCCACAGCGATGTCAAAATTGGTGATGAACCTCTTTAAGGACACAGAAAAGATAGCAAAGGCAACAGGCCTTGACCTACAAGAGTTCAATGCTGCATTGGAACGCTCGACAAACGAAGGCTTGCTTATGCTCTTGGAGAGAATGAAGCAGTTAGGCGGTATGGACGTGCTTGCTCCCGTGTTCCGCGATATGGGCGAAGAGGGTGCAAGGGCTTCGGCAGTGATTTCGGCTCTTGCAGGCAACATAGATATGGTACGCCAACAGCAGGTAGTGGCGAATGCTGCATTTGAAGAGGCTACATCGGTAACAAAGGAGTTCAATGTGCAGAACACCACCGTTGAAGCAGGGCTTGACAAGGCACGAAAGCGTGTAAAGGAAATGGCCGTTGAACTTGGCGAGAAGTTACAGCCTGTTATGTCGCATATTATGTCATCGACCACACTTCTGCTGAAAGCATTAAGTGTAATGGTTGATTTCTTCATAAAGTACAAGGGTGAGATATTGACTCTTGCAGCAGCTTATGCTTCATATACCATTGCCGTGAAAGCAAGTGCAATGGCGCAGGCGATGTGGAACACCACTACAAAGGTAGCCAACGCCATTGCTTCGGCTGGGCGCACGGCAATTACTCTGCTGAAGGTGGCATATTTCGCATTGACAGGGCAGATACAGAAAGCCACTGCTATGACAAAAGCGTTTGATGCAGCAATGAAGAAGAATGCTATCGGTCTTGTAATATCTGCTATTACCACTGCTATTGGCCTTTTTATCACTTGGAACAGCAAGATGAAAGATGCAAAGCAGAGGGAGAAAGAACTGCGAGAGGAGAACGAGAGGTTCAAGAAAAGCATTGTTGATATCGACGCTGCAAGCGCAGAGTTTTCAAGAGAGGAGATAAAAAGGCTCAATGCGCTTTATGAGGCTGCTACTGATGAAAACCAAAGCCGTGAGGATAGAGTGAAATATGCTACCAAGTTGCAGGAACTTTACCCGGCATATTTCAGCAATCTTGACACAGAGGCCATAATGGTAGGCAACGCGAGAACGCAGTATGACCTGTTATGTAATTCTATTCTCGATGTGGCAAGGGCACGTGCAGCTCAACAGAAGATTGAGGAAAACGAAATGCAGTTACTTGACCTGGAGGGGGAATATGAGAGCCTGGCTGCCGACCTTGATGAGAAACAAAGAGCTTATGATGATGCTGTGGTTGCAAGGAACGAGGCAGAAAGAATTCATAGGCCATATCTCAATGCTGCTGCTTTGGGTGATTCTCGCGAAATGAATTCGCAGGAAACACAGAGGCACGTTCGTGCTATAAATGAAGCAGGAGAGAGATTAAGACTCGCTCGTGAAGCATTGGAGGTTTCGCAGGAAAATGTCAATGCAAATCTTGCAAAGCAACGGCTAATCAATGATGCGAATTCCACGTTGGAGAAGAAATACAATGTGTCGGCAAGGGTGTTGCAGGATGCTGCCAACCATAACCCCGACCCATTGATTATTGACCCGAACAGTGGCGATACTGAAGATAAGTTCGCCGCCGAAAACGAGTGGCGAGAAAGGCAGGAAGCTCTCAACCGCATTGCTTACGCAAAGGGTGAGAAGAACTATGAGCAATACACCTTGCGTATGCAGGAGATTGCTATCGAGTACCACCGCAAGCAGTTACAGCATACTGACCTCTCCGCGCTGGAGCGGTTAGGTATCGAGGCCGATTATTACGAGGCTGTAAGGAAGAAGCAGGAGCAGGAGAACGGATTTGCCGAAGAACGTAGCAAAGAGGCCATACAGACAGCCAAAGAGCAGGAAGAAGAGAGGTACAGCACACTGCTTGCAACAGAGAAGCAGAGGTACATCGACGGCAAGATTTCGCTTGCCGAGTACCAGAGCGCAGTGCAGTTGGCCGAACTTGAACATCTGCGTCGTATGACACAGATATTCGAGAAAGGAAGCAATGAATATGTGCAGGCAAATGCACGCTACCAAGACCGCCTTATTGCCGACCAAAATGCAAGACAGCGAGAGAGCGAAAGGCTGGAGCGTGAACATTTGAACGAACTTGCAAGGCTGAAGAAGGAGTATTTCGGCAATTCTCCTGCCGAGAATGAAGCACTGCTTAACAAAGACCTTGCTAACCTCAAATTGGTTTACGATGCAGAAATTCTTGCAGCAGGCGACAATGCGGCAGAGAAGTTACGCATTGATGAAGCATACGAACAGGCGAAGTTGGCTCTTCGCCGGAAATACGGTATGCTTGCAGAAGAAGAGAACAAGAATTTTATCCTGCAAAGCGTCGAATGGCTGGAGAGCGACGGAGGAGAAGCATTGACCGGCACGATAGACACGCTTGTTTCGGGAATGTCATCTATCTTCAGCAGTCTTTCTTCAATCATTCAGGCAGAGTTGGAGGTGCAGACAGCAGCCATTGAGAGCAGATACGACAAGGAAATATCAATGGCCGAGGGCAACACCTATAAGGTGAAGAAATTAGAAGAGCAGAAAGAAAAGGAGATAGCGAAGCTGAAGAACGAGGCGAACAAGAAGATGTTCGCAATGCAGGTGATGCAAGCAGTAGCGCAGACAGCACAAAACGCAATATCGGCGTACGGTTCGGCAGCAGCCATTCCTCTTGTCGGTTTTATCCTTGCTCCTATTGCAGCAGCTACAGCGATAGCAGCAGGAGTACTGCAAATAGCGGCCATTAAGAAGCAACAGCAAATATCGCAGTCGCAAGGATATATGCAGGGCGGTTTCACCAAACCGGGCAGGCCCGATGAGGTGGCAGGCGTGGTACACGCAGGTGAATGGGTGGCATCGCAGGCTCTGTTGGCTTCACCAGTTGCACGCCCGATGATTGACGCAATGGACTATGCACAGCGTACCAATACGATTGGTTCTCTTCGTGCCGATGATGTTTCCCGTTCCATTACTGCCCCTATGGTTGCAGCACAGCAACAGCGTGAGGTGCGCGTTATTGTGGAAAGATCCGAGCAGGAGCAGAAGCCCGACACGGAACTTTCCTCTACAATACGCCGTTTGAATGAGCGTTTGGACGAGCCATTCGTTACGATAAACACCATTGAGGGCGATTATGGTATCAAGCAGGCGCAAGATGAGTATGATAAATTGATAAGAAACAAAACACCTAAATCAAGAAGATAATATGCAGATAATTGTTAATGGCAAGCCAGCCTATATAAAGAAAGGCTCTTCGTTTCAGTTCGTGGCCGAGAACAGGCACTTTACTGGTTCGGACTCCTATTCGCTCTCTATTACCTTTCCGCTGAAAGGGTGCAGTGAGAACATTGCGATATTCGGCAATATTCACCGTACCGATGTTGAAAAGAAACAGGTAAATTTTGAGTGTACGATTTCGGATAAGGCATTTTCAAGGTCGGGAATAATCACCGTTACAAGCATTTCTGAAAGCGAGGTAAAGACTCAATTTTTGGAAGGTCGTAGCGTACAGAATTATGACGAGACTTTTGATGAAATATACATCAATGAGTTGCGCTTGGGCTCTTACTCACCTGAAATAAACGACACTCCTGATTTGTATTGGCGAGGTATTGACCGCGACCAAAATTATATTGCTCTTCCGTGGGTGAATAACTCCAGCGGTAATGTGCAGAATGAAATAACAAGGCCGTCATCGGATGCAGAGTGGCAATGGGGAAGCGATGTGAAAGGACTCTCGTTTCAGCCTTACCTTTTATATATAATAAGACTTATATGTTCCGAACTTCGTTATTCGGTAGATATTTCGGAGATAGAGAACTCTCAATATAAGTACCTCATAATATGTAATGCCCTACCCTATGCTTGGGAAAATTACTATTGGGAGTCTGTTCTGCCTCATTGGACTGTTACTGAGTTCTTCGAGCAGTTGGGCTATCTGCTTGGGGGTGATTTCAGTATCGACCATAAGGCGCACAGCATCGTGTTCCGCTTTACCCGAAGTGAACAAGAGGAGATACCGCCTTGCCGTATCGACAAGGTTGTAGATAGTTATTCTGCCGATGTCTCACAGGATAATGCCTGCAAGTACATCGAGCAGGTCGGTATGCGCTTTGCGGACTGCGACCACCAAGCGTGGAAGAGTTATGTCTGCGATTGGTTCATCAGCGAGAACAGGCGTTCCGTGAAGGAGTTTCCCGATATGGGAGAATTTGAGTATTATCTTTATCAATATATGGACGACTCGGACGATAGGGGCGGTTATTGGTATGAGAGAAGCGGTTGCGTGCGTGCAATGAACTACATTTTCTATGTAAAAGATGTTGATACTTATTTTGTCGCAAGGTGCTTTTATTGTCGGAAGCGTACAGGCGACTTTACTTGGTGGCAACAGGAGTATGTGGTTATGCCTATAAATGTGTTCCGTGAACGCAAAGGTTCAAAGGACGGAAGCGAGAGTATAGAACTAAAGTGTGTCCCTGTTTGGATAGACAACCTTTATAATTATAATTGGTGCATATACCTTGATGTGCCGGAGTACGACGGTTCTGCATCAGAAGAGAACTACGAGCATACGAATGACAATAACGGCTGGAACCCATCGGGGCAACAGATGCCCGTTGTAAATAATTTGCTTGCCGGGGAAAAGGAGAAGAGAGCGGAGTTTTTCGATAAACTCTATCTTGGTTTTTGGACGGGCAAAGAACTAAACGAATATCTGACACCCTTTCCAATTATTGACTATATAACAGTTACAGGCGAGAGAACATACCATATAACGGATATGTCGCTTCGTCTTACAAGAGGATATAACAATGCAGAGCAGCTTTATACTCTTGATGAAACAGTGAAATATACATTTTCTTTTCTTGCAGATGATATACCTAACCCTCGTGCCCTGTTCTATATCAAAGGGCAGAGGTATCTGTGTGAAAAAATAACTGCAACATTCACTGAAAATGGAATGTCGCAGTTATTGAAAGGGGTATTCTATAAGGTCAAATGATTGCCTTGCTCAATTCTGTAGCGTAGGTTTCTATTGTAGATTTCAAGATTTTTGCGTAAATCTGCGTTGTCTTGATGTCTGTGTGCCCCAACATACGGGCGACCTTCTCAATAGGTACATCGTGTGATAGGCTCAATGTTGCGAATGAGTGCCGGGCTACGTGGAAAGTTAGCGGTTTCCTTATTCCTGCGATAGATTTTACCACTCGCAAATATTCGTTGCCCTTTTGGTTACTTATTTTCGGCAACTGAAAATTATACCTCTTTAATACTTCCATTGCGGGTGGTAAAATGGGCGTATAAAATTTTGTTCCTGTCTTTAGTCGAGAGCCGTCAATATAGAACATATCTCCTCTTTGTTCAGCCATTGTAAAGAAATCAAATGCCTGTGCATCACAAAAAGCAAGCCCTGTATATGCAGAGAAGATGAAAAGGTCGCGCACTCTTGCCTCTCTTGAGGGCAGTTCTACTGTACGCAGTTTCATCAATTCAGCCTCAGATAGAGGATTACGCTCCTTGCATTTGCCACGAGGAAAATGTACCATTGAATAATAGTCCTTTTCTATAATACCTTTTTCATACGCCTGCCTTACATACATTTTAGTACGCTTGTGGTAGTTATTAACAGCCACATCGCTACGTGTTCCATCTTCTCGTAGCCACGCATCGTATTCTCTCAATTTCTTTACAGATATATCTGCAAAAGTCTCTATACCACCCCACCGCCTTAAAGCATCAAGAGCAACGAATTTCTGCCGTTTGGTTGTCGCTGCTGATTTCTCTTTTACGATAGCATCGTGCATAAAATCGAGGAAGCTCTCATTTATACGCTCGTCTTTGGTCTCCGAAACACTCTCATTTGATTTCTTCTTCGAGGTATTTCTTACCGGTGTATCTACCCCGATATGCTTATTGAAATTATCCACAGTCATATCTTCGCCAAGCAGCTCCATTGCATTTACTATCTTCTCATAGTTCGCAACTTCCTTTTTCAAATAGGGCGCATCTTTGTAAACTTCCCATTCTTCGGGAGTCATTGAGTCCACGATGATTTTCTTTACCGCAAGTCGTGATAGTTGGATTATGATTTCAACATTACCCTTACCTGTTGCTTCGACTCTCTTTCTGCGGTCAAAGACCACTCTTACATGTTTAGACATAGTTGTAAAAATTTTAAGCACTCCCAAAAGTTAAAAAAAGATAAATCTTCAGAAAGAACACCTTCAAGGGCAAATTATAGCCGTTATTTGCAACTTGGTTTGCATTTGGTTTGCACTTGGTTTGCAATTTTTGTCTTTTTCTGTCTTTTTCTGTACTTTTTAGGAAATAACTGTTGTTAAACTTTTTTACGAACTATCTAACTAATAAACTATTGATTTTCCTTAATTTATGCCCTACAAACACGCAAAAAGGGGAAAGTTTCAAAACTTTCCCCTTTTTATTTCGTGATTCGCCTGGACTCACTCTGTGACTCGCTTGGGGCTCGAACCCAAGACCCCATCCTTAAAAGGGATGTGCTCTACCTGCTGAGCTAGCGAGTCTACCTAGTTGCCGTTAAGCGAGTGCAAAGATA
>JAZONR010000070.1:0-54019 GCA_045654645.1 Bacteroidaceae bacterium | reverse complement strand
GGAAGAAGGAGTGAATCGTTTTGATTGTAGAATTTATGTATTACCTTTGCCATAGTTTTTGTAGGGATTTATTGTTTTTGGATGTGGTAGTTTAAAGATAATAAAAATTTCCCAAACAAACAATAGCTATTCCAATGTTTTTCAATGGAATAGCTATATTTTTATTATCATACGGCAATTTGAACGCTGAAATAATAAAATGAAGAAGGGTAACCCAATTTACTTTTGGGTCACCCTCTTTTTTGTTTTATGTGTTAAAATGCGATACCTAACCTCACACCAAAATTGTTAAGCCCATTTTGGGAGTAGCTCATTATGTTGCAGCTGTTTGTGGCATAGCTGTAGTAGATAGCCATATGCAGGCCCAGTCCATTGGCCCAAGGGTAGTAGTTGAAGCCTATCTCGGGCGAGACAAAGAAGCCCCAACGGTTGGCACCGGTGGTGAAGATGTAGTAGTAATTATTGAACTCGGCATAGCAGGCACCAAGCTTAATTCCGGCATAGGGCTGGAAATCGGCCTCGATGAAGCGGTAGCGCATAAGTGCTCCAAAGGGGAGGGTGAAGAACTGGTGCTGCTGGTCGCTGTTCATCGAGAGGGTGCGTGAAAGGTGTATGGTGCGGCGCGAAAAGTATTCGTTATTGGTGTGGAAATTTATGAAGCCGCCCACAGCAATTTGTGGGGTTACATAGTATCCACCCTCGAAGTTCATACCCCAGCCGCTTGCTACATTGGAGAAGCTGTTGTCGATAGGGACATTGAACTGCCAATCGACATTGAAATAGCTGTTCAGCGAGATTTGCGCCTTGCCTTTCGATGGTGTGCCAATGGCAAAGCACACAAGGGCTATGTAAAATAGGTTTCTTAGAGCTTTCATATACATTGCTGGTTTAATGTTCAACTATTTTCTTAGATAGGGTGATTGCTCGAATGCCTGCTCTATTGCCTTGAGGGTGCGCGTGAGGCTTAGGTTGTTGCCGTTGAGCAGACCGCAAATGTAGGAGTTCCACACAACTGTGAGCTTGTCGTTGAGCGGCGTGGGTGAGTTGGTATCAACAAGTTCGCCAATGATTGAGCCGGTGCTGTAGCTATAGGTGAAGCTGTAGGGGTAGTACCACCCCCAGCCTCCCCAGTTCCAGTAACCCGGGTAGCTGTTCCACCAGGGGCCCGGGCTGAAGGCGTTGAAGTAGTAGGTGGTGTTTACGTAGCTGAGCTGCAGCACCAGGTCGGCGCTTTGGGCGTCATCGGCAGGCTGGTAGCCGGCAAGCTCGAGCTTGCCGGCATAGGCGTCTACTATCTTCTGCGAGTTGGCGTTGTTCCAATAGGCGGCCTTCTCGTTGTTTCCTATGATGAGTATGCTGTCAATGACGTGATAGGTGGAGAAGGTCTTGAAATCGGTGCCCGAGTCGTAGTTGGTGTAGACAAGATAGCTGTTGTCGAGCTTGTCGGTGTCGGGCGATTTCTGACACGACGCCATCAGCATTGCGGTGGCAAGGAGTGTAGGGATTAAGAACTTTTTCATAATACACTGCTTTTACTGGTTATTCATTTCTTGATTTTTAGCTTGTGGTCGGGGTTTTTCATTGCCGGTGTGCCGTTGGCGTTTACCTTTACCAGTGAGCTGTCCTCCATCATCATAAAGTTGATTGTGGGAAGGTTGTTGGCCGATACCAGTTCAAGCATTGTTGCGGTGCTGTCATTGGCACCAAACATCACGAAGGCTGTGCCATTGTCGGTTTGCGTTGCAATGCCTTCATCAACATAATCGGTTGTGATGGTGTAGGTGCCGTCGCTGTTGAGATTTACCGTGCGCACTGCAAGTATTACGTCGGCAATGGCGTTACCGTCCATTGGCGACTGTCCTTCAAAGATGAAGGTTTGCGCATCGGCAATGGTGGAGTCATTGACCGCATAGATACTGTCTTCTTCAAAAATCACTCCGTTCTGCTGTGCCTTCTCTTTTGAGTTGCAGGCTGGCAGCAATAGTGCGGCTGTGGCCGCCAATAATAAAAGCCTTTTCATTGCACTGTTATTTTAGGGTTATTCGATGAAGTAACATAACAGTGTGGCTATGAGTTTTATATTATTTGTTTACAATACAAAAAAAATGAAAAGAGAGGGGTTTTTATGGTTTTTTGGGAGGGCACGGATAAAAAAATCACCCCATCCTGGACCAAGATGGGGTGATGTGAATATGTGATATCTCTACTTTTTAAAGGGGAATATCGCCATTTTCTATGAGATAGAGCGTGTTGTAGAGCAAGAACTCCTGCTCATCGCCAAGAGGGTAGATGCGTGGCACGCGCTCAAGCTCATTGACGGCGTGATAGGGGGTTAGGCCTGTCGATGGGAGCACTGTGCTGTCGGGCAGGGCCAGGAATGATGTTGCCGGGTTTATTGAGAAACCATAGGGTGATGTATATTCTGTCGTTATCACATTGTTTCCTTTTGTGGTGGCTCCAAGTGTTACGGCGTCGTAGACCGAACGTGCGGCACACAGCGATGCGGTGAAAAGCTCTACAACGCCGGCTGTTTGTTTGCCTGTGAGCATATAGAGCCTCTTGTCGCTAAGTGAGGTTGTTTGTGGCAGGTAGTTGTATGTGGTATCTACATTGCCATCGATGTCTACAAGATGGCAGAATGGCGTGTTGAACTTTTCTGTATCGACGAACGTGCTTGCCAATGAAACTGCATTTTCTATGGTTCCGTTGCTGCAGTAGCGCAGGTCGAGGATTATGGCCTCTATCTCCTCGGCTGCAAGGGTGAGCATTAACTCTTGTGTGTGCTCAATGAAATCTGTGCCGTTGAAGTTGTTGAAAAATATGTAGCCCACACTCTTTGAACTTGATGTGTAGGTTGTGTCGAGCAGCACTGCCGGGGCGGCAACGTTGTTGGATTGGGCAAGTTCAATGGTGTCGGTTGTTGCCCAGAAATATTTTTCTGTCTCATCATCATAGTCGGCTGCAGCTGTTACTATCGTTGTGCTGCCCCCCTTTTGCAGATGTGAATAGGATGACATTGTAAATGACTTTCCGCCGGCCGACTCAATCCACGTGCCGCGTTCAATGCCTGCTTTGTCGGCGGGCGAGCCGGGTGTAACATTGAGCACAAGGGCATAGACTTTGCTGGGGCGCTCGCCAATGGGGTCGCGCATTACTGTGAATGTGAGACCGTATGTTCCTGCTGATGTGCTGTCGCTGAAGAATGATGTCTTGTCTTGCTTGTTGAGCAGTGATGTGAAGAATTTTGAAGCTGTGCCAAAGAAGGCTGTGCGCTCGGGCTTTTTCAGTGTGTTGCGCCACAAGTATACCTCTCTCATTTTTGAGAATGTCCATTGGTTGTCTTGTGTCATTTCAAGGTATTCGTGTGTTCTGTCCTCGCCGCACGATGCAAGCAGGAAGAGAGTTGTGCATAACAGTATTATTTTTGATAGCGCTTTCATTCTTTTTTTATATATGCTTGTTCACTGCAAAAATAGCCCTTTTGCCACTATAAACAAAACTGCGGATGTAAAAAACTCAATAAAAGCGTGTTGTTGTGTGGGGGAATACTATATTTGCATTGTTGTGCAAGCTTTTTTATGCAGGAGATTAAAAGGTTTTATGTCTATTGCTCGCCAATTGGTGCGTTGCGTGTTGTCATTGAGAGCGGCGCGGTAAGTTGCATTGCGCTTGCTCCTGAACCTTGCGCCGTTAGTGAGCCTTGTGCCTTGTGGGCCAAGGTGAGAGACGAACTTGATGAATACTTCGGTGGCAAACGCAAGGTTTTTACATTTCCCATTGCTCCGCAAGGTACAGCTTTTCAGTTGGCGGTGTGGAGAGAACTTTGTAATATCCCTTATGGGAAGATAGCCACTTATGGCCAGATTGCCGCGCGCATTGGGATGTCTGGTGCTGCGCGTGCGGTGGGAATGGCTTGCAATCGCAATCCATTGTTGTTGGCACAGCCTTGCCACAGGGTGGTGGGTGCCGGCGGAAAGCTGACGGGCTTTGCGGTGGGGGTTGATAGAAAACGCTTCTTGCTTGAATTGGAGATGGATAATTCGTTTGGAGAAGGCAGGGATGCGGTCTTGGTAAAATAGTTTTTTGCTGCTGTGGCACCTGAATGTGCAAGTGTGGCTGTCAGCTTTTTATTATTAAAAAAGGGCAGTTATATACTAAATAACACAAAGCAAAGTCGCGCACTTGGTAGGATTAACCGCGCTTAACGGTAATGCGAACCTTTGTGCGGGTTATTTCCAGAGATTTGAGTTACTTTTGCGCAATGTCGCTTGATTATGGCAAAGAAAGTTCACAAAGTAAGTTCTTCTACCGGTAAGTTGCCGACTACTCGAATACCGAAAGTAAATAAGACGGAGTTCGATAAGTTGTTGCGTGCAACTATTAAATCGGTTAGGGGCAAAGGGAAATAAAAGAGCCACGAGGGGGAGAGGGAACAGTTCAAATATTTAGTCGTTTAATCATCAGCGAGAATTGCGTCTCCCGCGACAATGCTCACGAACATATTCTATACGCCCAAAACGTATGCGTGTGTACGCATTGACGTGGACGGGCTTGTCTACTCCACAAAAGAGCCGACTTGCCGACACTACAAAATATTTCTCATTCATTAGATACAAAAATTTAGATTACGGTTGAAGAAATATTGTCGTCGTACAAAGGCTCTCCCTCGTGGTTTTATCAAGAAAAAAGGCGACTTCACAGCCGCCAATTCCCGTAATCATTTTTGTATCTGCTGCAAAAGTAATACATTATTTTGCACAATGCAAACTTTTCACTAACTTTGTTGCAAGATATTGGCAAAATAGCCATATCGTTTGATGGCATTTAGGCTATTGTGTTCACGGTAAAACGACCAAATTTATACTACGAACATACAATAGGCACGATAAATGCCCACGCTCTATGCGTGGGTGTGCTTATGTTCGTATGGGTGCTTGGTCGTACCTTCCGTGAGTAAGTACGCCCACGTTTCTTTTTTTTGAGTTAAATGGTTGCCATCTACGGCAATGGCATATAGAATGCAAAATATGTTTAACTTAAAAATCAAAGATTATGAAAAAAGTATTCGCTTTGATGTTGCTTTTGGCAACAACTCTGTGTTTTTATTCTTGTTCGGAAGATGATGACTCTAAAAAGATTTTATTATCTCAAACATCTTATTCTATGTATCCTGACGCATCTGCCAAAATTAAAGGCAGTGGGTTATCTAATATAATATGGGATTCTAATAACGAATTTGTTGCTAAAGCAGAAGATGATATGATTTACTCAAATAAGGTGGGTTCTGCTACATTGTATTGCAATGAACATAAAATAAGCGTAACCGTAAAACCCAAATATTCATTATATACAGAACCTGATATGACTTGGGGGTGTAGCAAAAATTATATTATTTCCAAGTATGGAAAACCGTACTACGACGGTGGCAATACTATAATATACCAAACAAACAATTCTAAAGTCCCTACAATCTCATATATGTTTGATGACAGAGGTATGTCTGCTTGTGGTGTGCAGGTTGAATGGCAAGCAGCTTATGAGTTACTTGATTTTTTGGATGAACGATATGTATTCTATTCTGTAGATACATCGGCTTATACGGCCAATTTCGCCCATTGTTATGGAAAAATAGATAATCCACAAATTGATTATGTAGGGCTATTTGCTTATCAAAGTTCTTTGGGTAGCATTTTGCTTGTTTATGCAGGCAATACTACCACAAGAGGGGTAATAGATAATTCAATACTTGAATCAATGTCAAATGCTATTGACCAATGTATGAACGAATAGTTTTAGGATAACAAAATATTTTAATGTAACTTTATATATAAATGCCTAAAAAAGAAATCCCGCCGATAGAAATCGACGGGATTATTTTGAGCATTACTGCTAAAGAAAGGTTGATTAAGCCTCTGCAGGAGCCTCAGTAGCCTCCTCAGCAGCAACCTCTGCATTCTCAGCAGCGGCAGCCGCCTCTGCCTCAGCCTTTGCAAGAGCCTCGGCAGCCTTCTTGTCAGCAACCTTCTTTGCAATAGCTGCATTAACCTCTTTCTCTGCCTCCAAACGTGCCTTCTTGTCATCACGCTTAGCCTGCTCCTCAGCGCTCTTCACACCGTTGAGTGCGCTAACCTTAGCTGTCTTCCAAGCCTCGAACTTAGCCTGAGCTGCAGCCTCGTCAAATGCGCCCTTCTTAACACCGCCCTGGAGGTGCTTCATCATATAAACGCCCTCGCGAGAAAGGATGTTACGAACTGTGTCAGTGGGAGTAGCACCGTTGTTAACCCACCACAAAGCGCGCTCGAAGTTGATCTCAACAGTAGCAGGGTTTGTGTTAGGGTTGTAAGTACCGATCTTCTCGGTGAACTTTCCATCACGTGGAGCTCTCGAATCTGCAATCACGATAGAGTAGAATGCGTAGTGCTTACGGCCTCTTCTCTGAAGTCTGATTTTTGTTGCCATTTTTTAAAATAGTTTTTAATGGTTAATGATTTGAGTTAGCCTATAACTCGTACAGGCGGCGCAAAGGTAGTGCTTTTTTGTGTAATTACCTTGCTTTTCGGCAACTATTTTTTGTTGTTGAGGGTGATTTCGCTCTTTTTTGTGGCCCGGCAATGAGTGATGGGCTGCTTGTGGGCTCTTTAAAGGGTGTGATGAAGGGAGCGGGAATAGTGTCGGCGTTTTATATTATGAAGAGATAATGTCGCTGCGTGGAGGGCCAATGTGGAAAAGAGGGAGTTCAAAGAGCAGAATATTCACTCCTTATTCAATAATTTTCTCAAACTATTTTGCTGTTGAATAAAATGTATTAAATTTGCGATAATTTATTACCCGTTACGGGTGTGCGATTTTTTTGAAGTATTCAACTAACATTATAATAGATTACTAAAATGAAAATCCTTTTAACTGGTGGTGCTGGTTTCATTGGAAGCCACACTTTGATTGAGCTTACTGAGGCCGGACACGAGGCAGTAGTTGTTGATAACCTTGACAACTCATCTCCTATTTCGCTTAAGCGTGTTGCCAAAATCATTGGCAAGGAGGTTCCTTTCTACAAGGTTGATATCCGCGACCGTGAGGGTTTGCAGAAGGTGTTCGATGAGCACAAGTTTGATGCTTGTATCCACTTTGCCGGCTTGAAGGCTGTGGGTGAGAGCTGTGCAAAGCCTTTGGAGTACTATGAGAACAATATGAACGGTACATTTGTGCTTGCTGATGTTATGCGCAAGAATGGCTGCAAGAATATGATTTTCTCTTCAAGTGCTACAGTGTATGGCGACCCCGCTATCATCCCCATCACCGAGGAGTGTCCTAAGGGACATTGCACTAACCCTTATGGCCAGACAAAGTCTATGCTTGAGGAGGTGCTTATGGATATTCAGAAGGCCGATAACGAGTGGAATATTGTTCTGTTGCGTTACTTCAACCCCATTGGTGCACACAAGAGTGGTACTATTGGCGAGAACCCCAACGGTATTCCCAACAACTTGATGCCTTACATCACACAGACAGCTGTTGGCAAGCGTGCCGAGCTTGGCGTGTTTGGCGATGACTATGACACACACGATGGTACAGGTGTGCGCGACTATATCCACGTTGTGGACCTTGCACGTGCTCACGTTGCTGCTCTGAAGGCTATCGTTGAGAAGAAGGGTATCGCAATCTACAACATCGGTACCGGACACGGTTATTCAGTGCTCGACGTTGTCAAGGCGTTTGAGAAGGCTAACGGTGTACCTGTTCCTTATTCTATCAAGCCCCGCCGTCCGGGCGACATCGCTACTTGCTACTGTAACCCTGCCAAGGCTGAAGCTGAGCTTGGTTGGAAGGCCCAGTTCGGTATTGAGGAGATGTGCCGCGACAGCTGGAACTGGCAGAAGAATAACCCCAACGGTTTCGAGGAGTAATTATTCCCTGGTACATATATCAACAATAAAAGCAGCCCATAATGGGCTGCTTTTATTGTTGATATATGTTATGCTTTGCGAAATATTGGCCGCGTAGTCTTTACGGGAGAAAATTATTTGAGCATTTCGTCAATTGTCTTCACAAGTGTGTCAAACTCCTCCTGTACAAATTTACGTGTGAGCATCACAATGCGCCCGTCGCGGTCGATGAGTACATTGCGTGTGATACCCGAGTTGCGAAGGGCATAGCTTGCAAAGACGTCGGCATTGGTGTCCATTGCAATGGGGTAGGTGGTGCCCACTTTTTCAATGAATGGAAGTATCTCTTCCCTTGTCTCTTCGCGATCAATGCCAAGAAGCACAAAATTTGGGTTCTCCTTGTGGCGCTGCCATATCTCCCTTTCAATGTGGGGCATCTCGTTGCGGCATATTCCGCACCAGCCGGCTGTGAACTGCAGCATAACAACCTTGCCGCGGTGCCGGGAAAGGGTGAATTGGCTGCCGTCGGTGAGTTCAAGGGTGAAATCGGGGGCAATGTCGCCAACTTTTACAATATATTCGTGTTCATATACAATGGTGTCTTGCTTTGTCTCTTGCACCGGTTGAGCTGTTTCATTGGTTGCGACCGTCTGTTTGCCGGCATTCCAACACGACACAAGCGCAATGCCAAGCATAATGGAAAGAATTGATTTTTTCATAGCATTAATTTATATTGTTTGTTCAAATTCAAACGCGAATATATGAATTTAAAAGCTGACCTACAAAAAATATGTGGCAACAGCACTCCCTTTTAGCGATTTTTACCTAATTTTGAGATTATGAAAAAGATAATGCATATAGATGAGAGGGCGGGTCTTGTGCTCGAAGGTGGTGGAATGCGCGGCATTTTCACCATTGGTGTTTTGGATAATTTTATGGACCGAGGTATAACCTTTCCTTATACCATTGGCGTGAGTGCCGGTGCTTGCAACGGGCTTTCATATATGTCGGGCCAAAGAGGCAGGGGAAAGTTTATAAATGTGGACCTTATGAAGGAGTATGACTACATTGGTTTGAAGTATCTCCTCACCAAACGCAATATAATGGATTTTGACCTCTTGTTCCATAAATTGCCCGAGGAGATTTACCCCTATGACTATGATGCCCTTGCGCGCACGGATGGTGTTTTTGAGATTGTTGCCACAGATTGTCTCACAGGGCAGCCTTGTTACCTTGAGGAGAAGAAAGACCCCAAACGTGTGATTGATATTGTGAAGGCATCGAGCAGTTTGCCATTCGTGTGTCCCATAACCACAGTGGATGGGGTGCCTATGCTCGATGGCGGAATTACCGACTCCATCCCTTTGGAGCGTGCTGTTTCACAAGGCTTTGACAATAATATTGTGGTGCTCACGCGCAACCGTGGCTATCGCAAGCCTTGCAAGCCTACAAAGGTGCCGTTCTTTTTCTATAGGAAGTATCCTAATGTAAAAGAGGCTATACGCCGTCGCAATGAGATGTATAACAGTCAGATGGAACTTGTTGAGCGGCTCGAGGATGAGGGACGCCTGACGGTTCTGCGCCCGCAGCGGCCTGTTGAAGTGGGGCGTATGGAGCGCAATGTTGATAAGATTCTTGCTTTGTATCAAGAGGGGTATGACCTTGCCGATAAGTTGGAATTTAAATGAGTATAAATAAACAGCCATTATGAATGTGATAAAATCTTTGCTTTGCGCTTTGCCGCTGGTGGCGGTTGTGGCGTGTGGAGAGTGTGGTGCCAAAAAGAGCAACTGTGCCGTTGCTGGCGAGTGTGAGAAAAAAGAGTGTGTGGCGCAGTGCACAAAGGAGTGTGCAGCCGATGCTGTGGTGGAGAATATTATGACACGCCGCAGCATACGCAAATACAAGCAGCAGGCTGTGCCGCGCGACGTGCTTGAGAAGATTATGGAGTGTGGTATCAATGCTCCCAATGGGCAGGGTAAACAGTCGTGGGAGGTTAGAGTGGTTGAGAACGCTGAATTGCAGGGCGAGATTAAGGCTGCTATGGCCGCAGTGGGTGGCGAGCGTGCTGTCGGCTGCTTCTATGATGCTCCGGTGTGGGTGTTTGTTGCACGCGACAAGGGGTATGACTTTTCTACCATCGATTGCGGCCTGTTGTCGCAGAATATTATGCTTGCTGCAAATGCAATGGGAGTGGGCTCGGTGTGTTTGGGCAGCCCGGTGCGTTTTGTCGAGAACAGCCCCCAACGCGATGCAGTGTTGGAGAAACTGGGTTTTAGCGATGGATATGAGCTTTGCATTTGCATTGCGTTGGGTTATGCTGATGAAGCTCCTGTCGCCAAGCCGCGTAATGCCGAAAAGGTTAAGTTTATTGATTGATGATGGGCGGTCGCTGTTTTTGCGGGCTATATCTTTTTAAATGAATTTGTATTATGAAGGTTCTACTTATAAATGGAAGCCCGCGCAAGGCGGGCAACACTTTTAGAGCGCTTAGCGAGGTGGCAAATACGCTTGAGTCGCTTGGCGTGGAGAGTGAGATTGTGCACATTGGTCCTGTGGCAGTGCAGGGGTGCATCGCTTGCTTCCGCTGCAAAGGATTGGGGCGCTGTGTGTTTAATGACAGGCCCTATGTGGAAATTCGTGAAAAACTGGAGAGTGCCGATGGCCTTGTGGTTGGTTCACCGGTATACTATGCCGGGCCCAACGGCTCGTTGTGTGCATTGCTCGACAGGCTATTCTTCTCGAGCAAGCCCCATTTGCAGTATAAACCGGCTGCGGCTGTTGCTGTGTGTCGCAGAGGCGGTGCAAGTGCCACGTTTGACCGTTTGAATAAATATTTTACCATAAGCAATATGCCTGTTGTGCCGTCGCAATACTGGAACAGTGTGCACGGCCTTATGCCTGGCGACGCCGAGCAGGATGCCGAGGGGTTGCAGACAATGCGCACGCTTGCACGTAATATGGCGTGGATGCTGAGGGCGCTGAACGCTGAAGGGGTGGAGCGCCCCGAGCGTGAAGAACCGGTCTCTACAAGCTTTGTGAGGTGATGCAGCAGTAACAAATATGGCAACTCGAAATTTTCGAGTTGCCATATTTGTTACCGGGGTTTAATAGTAAAACCTATTGTTTTTAGACCATTGAAGGCTCATATTCCACCATAACTACACGTTCGCCGTTGAAGATGTGAAGCTTTAGTTGCTCCATAATGTATCTTATTGCTTTTTGGGCCTTCACCGAATTTCCTGCCTTGTCTATTGGCGGCGCAAAGGCGGCTATGCCAAAGGTGCCGGGAAGTACGCCTATGATACCGCCGCCCACGCCAGACTTTGCCGGTATTCCCGTTCTGTAGACCCAGTCGCCGGTGTATTCATACATTCCAACGCTGGCTATCATAGATGTTATCTTTTCGCTGAGGCGAGAGGGGAATACCTGGCTTTTTGTTACAGGGTTATATCCGCCGAAAGCAATGGTTCCCGCCATTATGGAGAGCTGTGTAGCTGTTACTCCCAGTGAGCATTGGCGCGTGTAGAGGTCGAGGGAGGTGTCGGGGTTGTCATAGATGCGTCCATAGTTCCTCAGCAGCCACGCTATTGCGCGGTTGTTGTGGTTGCTCTCGCTTTCCGACTTGTAGAGTTCTTCAATGACTTCGGTTTCGCTGCCGCATAACTGTTGGATGTTTTGCTTGATAGCCTCCCACTTCCCGCGGCTGTTGCCAACCGGGCGCACAAGGCTTACGGCGGATATAGCTCCTGCATTTACCAAGGGAGTAGAAGGGTGTTCGTTCTCGAGTAGAATGGCCAACACTGAATTGAAGGGCATACCTGTTGCATCGGCTCCAATAAGGTCGAGCACCGTCTCTGAGCCATACTCCTTGAGTACCAGCAGCGCTGTTGCCACCTTGGAGATTGACTCGATGCCGAACGGCCGGTCGCAGTCGCCCACTGTGATTACCTCGCCGCTCTTTAGGCAAACCGCAATACCGAAAAGGTTGCTGTCTACATTGGCAAGATAGGGTATGTAGTCGGCGTTGTGCCCCTCTTTGTTGTCCTTGAATTTCTTGTAGGCTTCGTTGATGGCTATTTTCAACTCGGCACGTGTTATCCTTCTATCCCTGTTCATATTTTTCCTTGTTAATCATTTGCAGAAACTTGCAAAATATATTCAAGCGGGCTTGATATATCCTGCACGTTTGTTTCTCTATTTGTTTTTTGATATGTGGCAAGGTGTGCTGCCGTTGCCGGGCACGCCTTGCCTGTTGTTGGTTATCCCTTGCCGGTGTGGGTGTATACGGTACCCTTGACCTTGATGTTGCTTTCAATGCTCAGGCGAGAGGGTGTGGGGTATTGCAGCTTCTCCAGTTCGGCTACGGCAGATTGTATGTCGCCCAGCAGTTGGTCGGCCATATCACGGCTGAAGCCCTGACGCACCACAATGCGCATAACTATGGTGCTTTCGAGTGTCTTGGGGAGTGTGTAGGCGGGCACCATCCAACCGCTTTGGCGCAGCTTGTCCTGGAGGTCGTAAAGTGTCCATTTACACTGCTTTGAATACTCTTTTTTCATCTCCCAGATGAAGAGTGGGTTGCACACCTCGTGGCTGTAGTTTTTGAATGGCTTCATCTTGCCAATCTCGCCGTGAAGATACTTGGCTATCTCCATTGAATTGCTCTGAATAGATTTGTAACCTTCGTAGCCGAGGCGTATGAACTGGTAGTATTGCCCAAGGATTTGCGCGGCGGGGCGTGAGAAGTTGAGACCCACCTGTGTGATGTCGGCTCCCAGGTAATTGACGCTGAACGACATACTGTCGGGCAGGAACTTTTTGTCCTTCCACACTACCCATCCAAGGCCGGGGTAGACAAGGCCATACTTGTGGCCGCTGGTGCTGATGGAGAGCACCCATTTGAGGCGGAAGTCCCACTCGAGGCCGGGGTTGATGAATGGGAGTATGAAACCGCCCGAAGCTGCGTCCACGTGAATGGGAATATCGTACCCGGTCTTTTTGTTATACTCTTCGAGAGCGTCGTTCAGTGCTTTTACATCATCGTTGAGTCCTGTCCAGGTTACGCCCATAATGGGTACTACGCAGATGGTGTTCTCGTCGCACATTGCAATGGCATCTTTGGGGTCGAGGGTGAGCTTTTCGCTGCTGAGGGGCACGGTGCGCATCTCAATCTGCCACAGTTGGGCAAACTTTTCCCAAACTACCTGATAGGCTGACGAGATGACAAAATTGGGCTTGTCGCAGGGCTTGCCGGCCTCTTTACGGCGTTTCATCCAGCGTTGCCAGGCTGCCACGCCACCAAGCATACAGGCTTCGCTTGAACCTATGCCCAGGGCTCCGGCTTTCCATTTGGCCTGCTCGGGGGTGTTCCACAGGTTGGCGACGATATTGATGCACTTGGCACACATCACGGCTACACGTGGGTACTCGGTCTCATCGATGTAGTTGATGTCAATGGCATCGTTCATCAGCTTGGTGGCGTACGGGTCCATATATGTTGTTACAAACGTAGCCAGGTTGAGACGCGGTTGCGTCTGTGCGATAGTTTCATCCTTTACCATACGGTAGGCAATCTCGGGGGTTGTGGGGTGCTGTGGTATCTTGTCCACAGGAGCGCTGTGCAGCATCTCCTCGGAACCGAATACCGATGTTGTTGCGGTTGTTTTGCAATCTTCTTGCTTCATCGTTCTTTCTTTTTAAAGGTTAGTAATGTGGCCGTTTGGCCGGTTGTTTGATGTTGAAACAGCGGGCTTTGAAGTATGGTTCGCGATTTGGCATTTTTTATCATTTTGCCAACAATTTGTTTTTAGCCGTTGTTGTGGATTGTGGATATTAAAAAAGTGTGTTTATGGAAAATGGAGTAAGGAGTGCTGCTGAAAGTGGAGCAAAGGGCGTTTTTACAGGAAAGGGACGTATATCGGTTGTGGCTCTTATTGGGATATGGATGGTGTCGGCACTGACATCGTTGCCGGGGCTTGCTGTTTCGCCTATATCGGAGAAACTGACTACAATTTTCCCCAAGGCGGGCGACCTTGAGATTGAGATGCTCACCACGTTGCCGTCGTTGCTTGTGGTTCCGTTTATTTTGCTGGCCGGTTATATTAGCAACAGGGTTGGTTACATAAAGCTGCTCTACATTGGCTTGGTGCTGTTTCTTTTGAGTGGTGCTTTGTATTTTGTGTGTGGCACAATGACGCAGCTTGTTGTTGTGAGTGCGCTGCTTGGCATTGGTGCGGGAATTATAATTCCTTTGTCTACAGCGCTGGTGTCGATGTTTTTCAGTGGCAAGGAGCGCACCAGGCAGTATGGTCTTGTGTCGGCAATAACCAACATTGCGCTTGTGGTGGCTACGGCCGTTGTGGGGTGGCTGGCCGATGTGCAATGGCGCCTTCCTTTTCTTGTCTATCTGCTTGCTGTTGTGCCATTGGTGCTTGTGCCTGCGATAAGGCGTGCCGAAAGGGGTGTTACACCGGATGAAGGAGGTGATGATGTGCCTGCAGCTGTTGTTGGAGATGGTATTGATTACAAAAGGCTTGTGAAATATATGCTCTATTATTTGCTTATCACTTACCTTGTTATGGCAGTGAGTATAAACCTGCCTTTCCTGTTGGGGAAATATGGCTATGACAGCGGTGTGTCGGGTGTGGTGGTGTCGCTCTTCTTTCTTGCAATGATGCTGCCGGGGCTTTTTATCAATCGTTTGCTGGCAGTGGTGGGACGCAGCGTGTTGCTGTGGGCTATGCTTCTGATTGCTCTTGGTCTGCTTGATGTGTTCTATAACCGCTCGTTGCCTTATGTGATAATAGGCTGTGTGGCTGCCGGTTTTGGTTATGGAATGGCTCAGCCTTATATCTATGATGTAACGGCATCGCTTGCTTCTGCTCAAAAATCAACCAAGGCTCTTGCTTTGTTGATGTCTATGAATTATGTGGCTATTGTTGTTGCTCCCTTCCTGATGGAGTGGTTGCAGGGCATTTTCAGGCTGAGTGGTGAACGCACTCCCTTTGCTATTAATGCCGTGATTGGTTTTGTGGCAGTGCTGTTTCTTGTTTTGAGGCGTTTGTATTTGAGGGCTAAAAAGTGAAGGTAAATATGAATAATTATACTAAAGGGTCGTTGTCGCTCTTCACGGCAAAGGTGTTCAGTGGCTTGAATGTGAATGCAATGGGCTATCTGTTGCCGTTGTGGATTGCGCCTATGGGATGCGTTACTTTGCGTTTGGTGTTTGCTGCTCTTGTTTTTGGGGTGATGAGCATTTTTTCTAAACCGGAGACGGTGAGTTGGCGCGACAAGGTTACAATGGTGTTGCTTGGTGGTGTAGGGGTGTTTGGCTATATGTCATTGTATGCGTTGAGTTTGAGCCACACTACACCGGTGAGTTTTGCCATTTTTAACGCAATGCAGCCGCTGTGGGTGATAATAGTCTCTGCGGTAATTTATCGTGAGAGTGTAGATGGACGCAGGCTGATGGGGCTTGCTGTGGGCTTTGTGGGCGCATTGCTGTGTATTCTTTCCGAGCCTGATAGGAGTGTGGCTGATAACCCGTTGCTGGGTAACGTGTTATCTATTGGTGCTTCAATAATTTATGCAGTGTATCTTGTCTTTTCGGCAAAGCTTGTGGGGCGTGTGTCGCGCACCACAATGTTGCGTTATATATTCTTTTCAGGGGCGCTTGTATCGGTGCTGGTGTCGCTCTTTACGGGCTTCTCGGTTCCAATGTTCGAGGGTGGGGTTAAGACAACTCCTCTGCTGGTGTTGCTCTTTGTGTTGGTGTTTCCAACAGTGCTGACATATTTTCTAATTCCTGTTGGTATGAAATATTTAAGCAGCACTGTGGTGGCTATATATGGCTACGTTACGCTGATTGTGGCCTCTACGGTGTCATTTATAACCGGTGTAGACCGTTTTGAACCGGTGGTGCTGCTGTCGCTGGTGCTCATAGGCACAAGCATATATCTTGTGGGCAGTGGCAAGAAGGGTGTAACGCCTTCGCCAACCCAATAAATTTCGTGCGCGCGTGTTAAAAATGGTACACAAGTGGCTCTGTTGTTGAAAAAAATGCTATTTTTGCAGATATTAAAAAATATCTGTAATTTTAGTAAAACAATATGAAGAAACTGCTTCTTTTCATTTTGTCGGTGATGATTGCTTTTTCAGCAACAGCAGCGCCGGCGTATCGTAAACCATTCAAGGTAAAGCAGTCTGATGGTACAGTGCTCACAGTGATGCTCAAGGGCGACGAGGCGTTGCACTATCATTCTACACTCGACGGCAAACCGCTTGTTAAGGAGGTGAATGGTGATTTCTGCTATGCAACATTCTCAAATGAGGGAGCATTTGTATCTACAAAGATGCTTGCTCACGATGCCGAGGTGCGTAATATGGCCGAGAAGTCAATGCTTTCGGCAATAGACTACAGTGCAATGTCTTCTTCAATAGAGAAGGCGGCAAAGGCACGTTCGGTAACATATAAGGCTGCCGCACAGAAAGCCGGCTCGCAGATAAAGCCCGAGGGTGAAGTGAACGTGGCTGTGGTGCTTGTGCAGTTCAAGGATTGCAAGTTTACCTATACGAAAGATGATTTCAATAACTTGCTGAATACGGAAGGGTTTATTTATAAGAATCCTATTGTGGATGGTGTAGGCAGTTTGCGCGACTATTTCATAGCTCAGTCCGACGGCAAGTTCCGCCCCAACTTCCTTGTTACGGATATTGTTACATTGGATAATAAAATGTCCTATTATGGTGCCAATGATAATAATGATGAGGATTTGAGACCTACATATATGGTTAAGGAGGGCATTGCTAAGGCTGATGCAAAATTTGATTTTTCAAAATGCGATAACAATGGTGATGGCGAGGTGGAATTTGTCTACTGTATCTATGCGGGTTATTCCGAGGCTTCGGGTGCCGATGAAAATACAATATGGCCTCATCAGTGGGTGTTAAGCGCTGAGTCCGGCTCCATAAAAGTTGATGGTGTGAAGTGTGATACTTATGCCTGCAGTGGAGAGCTGGTGTATAATGAGAGCTACGAGCCCGAAATTGGCAAGGTGCTTGCCGGTATAGGTCTCATTTGCCACGAATTCTCACATTGCCTGGGATTGCACGATATCTATGACACAACATACGAAAGTGGAAACTTCGGTATGGATTATTGGGATGTTATGGACTATGGCAACTACACAGCCGAAGGATATGTTCCTGTTGGTTACAGTGCCTATCAGCGCGACTTCTGCGGTTGGAGAAAACTTGTTGAACTGAACGAGAAAGGCAGCTATTCAATGGAGGCGCTGACTCGTGGTGGCGTGGGCTACAAGATTGTGAATGATGCCAATACAAAAGAGTATTATATTCTTGAGAACCGCAAGGCTGAAAACTGGGATAGGTATCTCTTTGGTGAGGGTATGCTTGTGGTGCACGTCGATTATTTGGAGAGTGCCTGGAATAATAATACTATCAATGCAACTAAAGGCCATCCTCGCTACACTCTTATTCCTGCCGACAATAAATTGCTTGCGTATGATGGGGATAATGCTCAGAATTTTATAGCAAGTCTGCAGGGTGATGTGTGGCCCGGTACAAGTGGTAACACCAAGCTGACAAACAGTTCAACGCCTGCCGCAAAGGTCTATACAGGTGGTTATATGAACAAGCCTATTACCAACATAAAATATGAGAATGATGTTATTTCGTTCGACTTTATGGAGGGCTTTCTGGAAACTCCACAGTTGTTGCCTGCAAGCCAGGTGGCTGCAACATCATTTGTTGCGAACTGGAACAAGGTGGATGGCGCCAAAGAGTATGTTGTTGAGCTTTATAAAGTGAGCGAGGCTGCCGGAGGTGCCGGCGATGCTGCGGTGTTGCTTGAGGAGAATTTTGCAGGTTGTGTAAAGGATAATACAGATATTTCCGACGATTTTTATCAGTATGTCGAGGGTGAATGGGTTGCTTATAACGTATACAGCGATAGCGGTGTGTTGCGCATTGGCACGGCAAAAGAATCAGGTTTATTGACAACTCCACATATTATGGCAGAGGGCGAAGTTGTTGTTAGCTTCAATACTTGGCTCTATAATCCGACTGACACTGATGTGGTGCTTGGTATTGCTGTGTATGATGAGAATGATGATGATGTGGTATATGAAGAGGTGTTGCCTACAAGTCAAAAGAGCAATTATAAGGTTAAGGCTGCTGTAGATGGTGAGTTCTATGTTGTGTTCGACACTTTTAGTTCAACAGGTAAACATCGTGTAAAGATTGATGATATTTCTGTTTCTACAGTAAGCTCTGTCAAAACAGAGAAGATAACTGCTGTAACTGTTTCGGAAACAAGCTGCAGGTTTGACGGTCTTGATGCGGGTTGTCGCTACATTTATCGTGTCCAGGCCAAGGATGCTGCCGGCTCATCAGCCTTTTCAGAGTATGGTGAGGTGGTGCTGTTGGAGACTTCAATCGACAATGTAGTTACGGAAGAGGGCTCTGTTGAGGTATTTACCCTTGCCGGCGTGAAGGTTTATAGCGGTGATGCAGTGTCAATGCCGCAGCTTGAAAGGGGCGTGTATCTGTTTGTAACGCCTTCTGCTACACGAAAGATTGTTGTGAGATAAATTGTATTTCGCAGGCTTTTAAAGCCGTTTTACGGCTCTTGTAATGCCCGTTCCATTAGGAATGGGCATTTTTTATTGCTTTGTGTGGCTATTATCTATGTTGTTCTCCTGTAATAGGAGAGCTGTGCATTGCCTGTTTGGTTGTAGTGGGTGAATGTGCTTTGCTATTGTGGCTCGTAAAGTGGTAGGCACAAGGTGTGTTGCGTTATAATTACGTTCCGGCTTGGTTTGTGCCTAGGGGCGTTGCCGCAATGTATAAAATGAAAGCGACGTGGTCTCTGCTTAAAATCCCTATACGAGGACATTCTATTCTCTCTTGCTCCCTGTTTTTTGTATTTTAACCTATTATTTGTGGATTTTGTTTTTCCAACGCATTTTATTTTGTGTTTAATTTATTGTTAATCATTGTTTTAGGTTAAAAATAACCCTTTATGGTTGCAAAATTTGTTTCCTATCCCTAATCTTGTACGTTTTTTCCGAATTTTTGAAAGGATTTATGGCTTTTGGGTCATCCGGAGTGTTGTTCTGGCGCTAAAATGAATAAATACACACAAATTTCATTGTTATATTTGTAAATTAAATAGCGCTAATGATTGTGTATGTGTAAATTACTCGTGTTAGATATGTAAATTAAGTGGGGTGGAGCGGTGTCTCTTTTTTGTAGAGTATAAAAATGTAACGCTGTTTCTGTCATTTGTCAATGAAGTGGTGTTGCGTTATTAACAGGTACTTATCAACGGTGTTTATAACAATATGCAGTTTATATGCATTTGTAATAATTGTAATATAATATGATTAAAATCAATTATTTAGGTGTATTTTATTTAGGTTTTAATTAAATACTTTGCTCTTTTGGTGAGCTCTTTTTGTTGTATCTTGCATATTTAAGGGTGTTTTTGCTTTTAAATACTTTAAAAATCAATGGATTGTGTGAAAAATACAAAGTAAATTATAACAATGTGGTGTTGTGTCTTGCTTTTATGAATGGAGGAGTTTGTTCTTCTGGCGTTGCTCTCTGTGGTTTTTGTATTGTTAAATTGTAAAGTTTACAAATGTATTAACGTTTGTAATTTGTGTGGTAAATATTCTTTCTTGCTGCGATTTGTTGGTTTGATATTTTTGTAATATCTTTGTGTTTGAGATGTGAGGAACATTTGTAAATGATAAAAACTGCATACAGTTATGAATGAACGTGAGAGGATTGAATTGCTGATGAGGTGCTATGAGCTTACGCCTTCGCAATTTGCCGATAGGACCGGGATACAGCGCGCATCGGTGTCGCATATAATAAGCGGCCGCAACAAGCCGAGCCTTGAGGTTATGCTAAAGATATATGATGCTTTCCCCGGTATTGATATGAAGTGGCTTATGACGGGTGTGGGTGAAGAGCCAACGGCTGTAAAGCCCTCTGTGCTCTCTTCTGCTCCTTCCGAACTTTTTGTCGAGTCTGCACCGGTTCAGCAAGGTGCGGGGGCTTCGCTTTTCGATGTGCAGGAGCGGGTTGCTGCTGATGTGGAGTCTGTGGGGCGAGTGGCCGCCCCGGCTTCTAAACCACGTGAGCCGAAGGTGCAGCAAAGGGTTGCTGCCGAGCCACGTGTTAAAAGAGGTGCTGCTGCCCGTGTGATGCACTCTGTTACACAACAGGAGAGACGGATAAAAGAGGTGCGTGTCTATTATACCGACGGAACGTTTGAGGTGCTTTTCCCCGAGGGGTGAGCACCTCTCCTTTTTTTTCATTCCGGTGCCTTGTGTGTCTGCTTTTTCAAGATTTTTTTTATTTACTTGTGTGCGCGATAAAAATGTGCTATCTTCGCATTATTACACATTAATTAAATAGCATTAACCTTAATACAATAACTTTAATATGAAGAAAGTTCTTGTTGATTTGACTGTGAAGGAGGTGCAGCAGCTCAATGCCAACTGTGTTTTGTTGGTTATGAAGAGTGATGTGGCTCTGCCTCCTGTCTATCCCGGGCAGTTTGCGGAATTGCGCATCGACTCAACTCCGTCGGTGCTGCTCAGACGCCCTATTTCGGTGCATAGTTTTGATGCCGAAGCCAATGAGATTGGTTTCTTGGTGCAGGTTGTGGGTGATGGTACAAAGTGGCTTGGCTCGCTGTGTGCCGGTGATAAGGTGAATACTTTATTGCCGCTTGGAAACGGATTTACACTGCCTGCAGATAAAACAAAGCGTGTGCTGTTGGTTGGTGGCGGTGTAGGCTCGGCTCCGCTGTACTATCTTGCTCAAGAGCTTGGTAGGGCCGGTGTTGATTTTGCGTTGCTCATTGGTGCCCGCTCGGCAAAGGACCTCTATCGACGCGAGGCTTACGAGGCGCTGGGGCGTGTTGAGTATACCACAGAGGATGGTTCTCTTGGCACAAAGGGTTATGTAACCAACCATCCGATGCTTGAGGAGAAGTTTGACCACATATATACTTGCGGTCCCAAGCCTATGATGCTTGCCGTGGCAAGATATGCCCGTGAGAATGGAATTGCTTGCGATGTGTCGCTCGAGAACAAGATGGCTTGCGGCCTTGGTGCCTGCCTCTGCTGTGTGGAGGATACAAAGGAGGGGCATAAATGTGTTTGTACAGAGGGTCCGGTATTTTCAATTGATGAACTGAAATGGTAAAGACAAATGTAAAAATAGGTGGTCTGGAGCTGAAGAATCCGGTTCTCACCGCATCGGGAACATTCGGCTATGGCCTTGAATTTGCCGATTTTGTTGATTTGAACAAGTTGGGTGGATTTATTGTAAAAGGTACTACGCTGAACCACCGCGAGGGTAATGCCTATCCTCGCAGTGCAGAGACTCCAATGGGTATGCTTAATGCAGTAGGCCTTCAGAACAAGGGCGTTGATTATTTTGCCAAGAATATCTATCCGCAACTCAAGGATCTTGATACCAATGTAATTGTGAATGTTTCGGGTGCTTGCATAGATGACTATGTTGCTTGTGCCGAGAAGGTGGCTGCATTGGATAAAATCCCCGCAATAGAGCTCAATATCTCTTGCCCTAATGTGAAGCAGGGGGGGATGGCGTTTGGCGTTCTGCCGGCTTCTGCTGCCGAGGTGGTTGCTGCAGTGCGCAAGGTTTATCCCAAGACTCTTATTGTGAAGCTTTCGCCCAATGTAACGGATATCACTGAAATTGCGCGTGCTGTTGAGGGTGCCGGCGCAGATAGTGTGTCGCTGATAAACACCCTGCTTGGTATGGCCATTGACGCTGAGAAACGCCGCCCGGTGCTCTCTACAATCACCGGCGGAATGAGTGGCCCTGCTGTGAAGCCTATTGCTTTGCGTATGGTTTGGCAGGTTGCCAAGGCTGTGAAGATTCCTGTGGTGGGTATTGGTGGAATTACTACCGGTGCCGATGCCATTGAGTTTTTGCTTGCCGGCGCTTCTGCAATTGAGGTGGGCACAGCCAATTTTATGAACCCTGCTGTTACAGGTGAGATTGTGGATTATATTCAGGATTATCTTGTGCGCCACAAGATGAATTCGGTAGATGAGCTCATTGGTGCTCTTCAGGTGTGATGCCTGCGTGATTACACAGTAGTTTGCAGATAAAAAAACGATGGCAATTGCCATCGTTTTTTTATGTGCTTTAGAGAAGTTCTTATTTGCTACATATACATTTGTTGGTGTGTAAAAACAGTCGTTTATAAATGTATATACAAATGTAACGCGTAAATAAATTTCTTGTTATTTTAGCAGGTCGGGGCGCAACAGCTTTGTTCTCTCCAATGATTGTTCAAACTCCCATTGGCGTATCTTTGCTTCGTGTCCCGAGAGTAATACATCGGGAACTTTCCATCCGTTATACTCGGCCGGGCGGGTGTAGACGGGTGCTGCAAGCAAATTGTCTTGAAAAGAGTCGCTAAGAGCCGAAGTTTCATCCGAAATTACGCCCGGAATTAGGCGAATGACTGCGTCGCAAATTACCTCAACTGCCAATTCGCCACCGGTTAGAACATAATCGCCTATGCTTATCTCTTTGGTAATCAAGTGTTCGCGTATTCTATGGTCTATTCCTTTGTAATGTCCGCATAAAAAGATTAGATTTTGCTTCATTGAGAGAGAATTTGCCATTGGCTGGTCAAAAACTTGGCCATCGGGAGTGGTATAAATGACCTCATCGTAGTTTCTTTGCGATTTCAGGTGCTTTATACAGTTGTCAATTGGCTCAATTTTCATAACAAGGCCGGCGCAGCCTCCAAATGGATAATCATCGGTTTTGCGATGCTTGTCTGTTGTATAATCACGTAAATTGTGTAAACAAATTTCGGCATAGCCATTGCGCTGTGCACGTCCCATAATGGATGAGTTAAAGAAACTTTCCATCATCTCGGGGAAGGTTGTTATAATATCAACTCGCATATATAATATAGTTTTGTAAACTGTTTTTCGTCTCTTGAAACTCTTTTAGTTTCGCTGTGCGAAGATAGTGATTTTTATTTTATGCTACAAATGTAGTGGGCTCTCTTGCAACCAGTGTGTGCCGGCTTTGCCTCGTTGCTTTCCTGTTGTAGGCCCGCTTGCCAGGGAGGGGATGTTGCTTTGGCAAATGCGTGTCATTGCCCGGCATCGCAACATAACGGTGGAAATGTGTTTGTAGCTGCAAAATTTGCAGCGATTTTCTTTGTGGCTACAAAAAACGGCATTGTAGAAGGCCTCTAATAGCCTTTTTAAGCCACTTTGCTCCCAAAAGTGCTGTTTTGGGCCTTTAATGGCTTAATAAAGTTTAAATTTTTTGTGTGTTTCGGCAAAATTAAGTAATTTAGCAAGGTATTTATATATATAAGGTATATAAAGGACACGAAATAAAGAGAATAAATTTTAATATTGATTTTAAATGATTGAGAACGACAGAATTATTAAGGTTAATGTGGAAGAGGAGATGAAATCATCCTACATTGACTATTCGATGTCGGTGATTGTGGCACGTGCTTTGCCCGATGTGCGAGACGGACTCAAGCCGGTGCATCGTCGTATTCTTTACGGTATGATGGAGCTTGGTAATACATCGGACAAGCCCTACAAGAAATCGGCGCGTACCGTAGGTGATGTGCTTGGTAAGTACCACCCGCACGGCGACTCTTCAGTGTATGGTGCGCTTGTGCGTATGGCACAGGATTGGGTTATGCGCTATCCACTCATCGACGGCCAGGGTAACTTTGGTTCAATAGACGGCGACTCTCCTGCTGCTATGCGTTACACCGAGGCGCGTTTGCACAAGATTGGTGAAGAACTGGCCCAGGACCTCTACAAGGATACCGTAGATTTTCAGGACAACTATAACGGTGAGTTCAAGGAGCCTACCGTGATGCCTACACGTATTCCCAACTTGTTGGTGAACGGTTCATCGGGTATTGCCGTGGGTATGGCCACTAACATCCCCACTCACAACCTAAGCGAGGTGCTCGATGCTTGTGTCGCTTATATTGACAACCCCGAGATTGATACAGATGGCTTGATGCAGTTTGTTAAGGCTCCCGATTTCCCCACAGGATGCGACATCTTTGGCCTGAACGGCGTGCGAGATGCCTATGAGACAGGTCGTGGCCGTGTGATTATGCGTGCCGTTGCCGAGATTGAGTCGGGTACACACGAAAAGATTGTTGTAACAGCCATCCCCTATAATGTAAACAAGGAGGAACTTATCAAGGATATTGCCTCAATGGTAAATGAGAAGAAGATTGAGGGTATTTCCAATATCAATGATGAGTCTGACCAGTCGGGTATGCGTATTGTTATTGACGTGAAACGCGATGCCAATGCCAATGTGATATTGAACAAACTCTACAAGATGAGTTCATTGCAGACATCCTTCAGTGTGAATTGTATTGCACTTGTTGGTGGACGTCCGCAGTTGCTCACATTGAAGGATTGCATACGTTGCTTTGTTGAACATCGCCACGAGGTGGTTATCCGTCGCACAAAGTATGAGCTTGGTAAGGCTCAGGAGCGTGCACACATTGTGGAGGGTTTGATTATTGCATCGGATAACATTGACGAGGTGGTGCGTATAATAAAGGCAGCCAAGTCTCCCGCCGATGCACGTCTTGCACTTATGGAGCGCTTTAGCCTTAGTGAGTTGCAGGCAACTGCTATTGTGGAGATGCGTCTTGGACAGCTCACCGGCATACAGCAGGATAAGCTGCACGCTGAATATGAGGAGTTGATGCGCAAGATTGAGTACTATAACGCAATTCTTACCGATGACGAGCTGTGCAAGCAGGTTATGAAGGATGAACTTAATGAGATAAAGGAGAAGTATGGCGATGAGCGCCGTTGCAAGATTGACTACAGTGCATCGAGCGACTTCAACCCCGAGGATTTCTATGCCGATGATGAGATGGTTATCACAATCTCTCATATGGGTTATATAAAGCGCACTCCGCTCACCGAGTATCGCAGCCAGAACCGTGGCGGTGTTGGCTCTAAGGGTAGCGACACACGCGATAGCGACTTTATCGAGTATATCTACACTGCTACAATGCACAATACAATGTTGTTCTTCACACAGCGCGGAAAGTGCTATTGGCTCAAGGTTTATGAAATTCCGGAGGGTAATAAGAACTCCAAGGGACGTGCAATACAGAATCTGCTCAATATTGATGCCGATGATGCTGTAAACGCATTTGTGAGAGTGAAGACACTGGCCGACAAGAATTTCATCGAGAGTCATAATATTGTGTTCTGCACCAAGAACGGTATCATTAAGAAGACCAGCCTTGAGCAGTATTCACGTCCTCGTGCCAACGGTATTATCGCTATCAGCATTCGCGAAGATGACCGTGTGATTTCTGTTGCACTGACCGATGGAGATAGCGACATCATTCTGGCTAACCGTGGTGGTAAGGCCGTACGTTTCAACGAGAGTGCGGTGCGCGCTATGGGCCGCACAGCAACCGGTGTCAAAGGTATGGATATTGCCGATGATGATGAGGTTGTTGGTATGGTTGTGCTTCCAAAGAGCGATGATGTGCAGCATAGTCTGCTTGTTCTTTCGGAACAGGGCTATGGCAAGCGTTCCGAGGTTGGTGACTATCCCACAGTGGGACGTGGCTGCAAGGGTGTGAAGACATTGCAGATTACCGAAAAGACCGGTCAGCTTGTGGCTATTGTGGATGTGAATGATGAGAATGACCTGATGATTATCAACAAGTCGGGTATCACCATTCGCACATCGGTAGACCAAATACCTGTTCAGGGACGTGCTACACAAGGCGTGCGTGTGATAAACCTTGGCAAGAAGAACGATTGCATTGGTTCTGTATGTAAGGTTACACGTGATGTAGAGGATGAAAACCCCACAGATGATGCAGCTGTTGCAGAGCAGAGCGAGGCTACAGAGATTATTGAGAACACTGAAAATTAATAACTATACATTAACTTAAAAAAGATTGATATGAAAAAGTTGGTATTATCTTTAGCTCTGGTACTTGGCGCAACATTCGCCTTTGGCCAGGAGCTCTCCAAAGAGGAGTTAAAGTTGCAGAAGAAGCAGATTAAGGCTTTGATGAAGCTCGCCAATGATGCCGAGGTTAATTTGCTTAACGACCCCACCGGCGCAGCAAATTCAATGAAAACCGTTGTGAGCAATCCTCTTGTGAACCAGGATGCCTATGTTTGGTTTGTAAGCGCAAGCGCAAAGAAGGCTGTTATTGATGTTGAAAATCGCAAGCGTGCCGAGGGTGCGTCTTATGATGAAGCAAAGCTCTACAGCTACACCTATGATTTGGGCAAGGACCTTGTAAAGGTTGAGGAGTGTGATATGTTGCCCGATAGCAAGGGAAGAATTAAGCCTCGCTATACCGAGTTCCTAAACACTACATACACACAACAGTTTGGCCAGTTCTATAACGCAGGTGCTTTCTATTATGGTAAAGAGGAGTTTGAGAAGGCCTATGATTTGTTCGGTATGTTCATCTCTGCTGCCGACAAACTTTACAAGGCAGGCATTATGGCTCAGGACACAGTGAATGTTCCTGTTGCTGCCTACAATATGTCGCTTTGCGGTATGCAGCTTGAGGACTATAAGAAGGTGCTATCACACGTGGATATGGCTATGGCTAACAAGCAGATGGCTCCTTCGGCATTCCGCTATAAGACAGTAGCTGTTGCTGAGCTTGGCGATACAACAACTTGGTTGAAGCTTTGCCAGGAGGGTACACAGCTCTTCCCCGAGGATGCTTATTTCAGCCAGTCTCTCATTCAGTACTACGACAGCCGTGGCGAGAACGACAAACTGAGCGCGCTTGCTGATGAACTTGTTGCTGCAAACCCCAATAACCCCCTCTTCGTTTATTTGAAGGCTTATATTCCTCATCAGAAAGAGGATTATGACACAGCTATTGAGTGGTATAACAAGACTCTTGAGGTAGACCCCGACTATGAGAACGCTCTTGCTAACCTTGCACGTTGTTATTTGATGAAGGCTAACACATATCTTCAGGAGCAGTCTTCAACAAATCTTAATGACAAGAAGAAGATTGCCAAGGACAAGGAGATTCTCAACGGTTACTTCAACCAGGCTCTTCCTTTGCTTGAGAAGCTGCGTGTAAATTGCCCCGATAAGACAGAATTGTGGCTTACAAACCTGATGAACTGCTACTATAACCTTAATATGTCGAACAAGGTTAAGGAGCTTGAGAAACTTCAGGAGGAGCTCGGTTATTAATACCGAGGCTTATGCAAAAAAAGGTTGCGCAATGCGCAACCTTTTTTTGCATATTGTAAACAGCCAATGATTTAGGGCTGTTATTAATGTCTTTTATGATGTAATTCAGGGTTCCACGCGGCCGGGGTATTGCTCAAGCGCCTTGCCAAGCAGGAAGATGGCGCGTTTGAGATCGGCCTTGTCAATGGCATAAGCAATGCGCACTTCGTTTTTGCCAAATCCCTCCTCGCTATAGAAACCCGATGCAGGAGCCATCATTATAGTCTCACCTTCGTAGTTGAAATCGGTGAGACACCACTCACAGAACTTGTCGCTATCATCAATGGGCAAGCGTGCCACAGTGTAGAATGCTCCCATAGGAATGGGGGAGTATACACCCGGTAGTTTGTTTAGTTCATCCACCAAACAGTTGCGGCGCTCAATGTATTGCTCATAGGTGTTTATGGCATAAGAGCGTGGAGCGTCAATTGACGCTTCGGCAACAACCTGTCCCAAAAGAGGTGGGCTCAAACGGGCCTGGCAGAACTTCATAACAGCCTGACGCACAGCCTTATTCTTGGTGATGAGGGCACCAATTCTTATTCCACACTCTGAGTAACGCTTTGATACAGAATCAATAAGCACTACATTATCTTCAATTCCCTCGAGATGACACGCCGAGATATAGGGCGAACCGGTGTAGATGAATTCACGGTAAACCTCATCTGAGAACAGGTATAGATTGTGTTTCTTCACAAGGTCGCGTATGCGGTTCATCTCGTTGCGGGTATAGAGGTAACCGGTGGGGTTATTGGGGTTGCAGATGAGGATGCCGCGTGTGCGTTCGTTTATCAGCTCCTCGAAACGCTCCATTGGGGGCAATGCAAAAGACTCGTCAATGGTTGAACGTATGGGGCGAATAACTGCGCCGGCCGAAATGGCAAAAGCCATATAGTTGGCATAGGCGGGCTCGGGAACAATTATCTCATCACCGGGGTTCAAGCAGGTGAGGAATGCAAAGAGCACAGCTTCGGAGCCGCCCGAGGTTACAATGATATCGTCGGGCTTTAGCTTAATTTGGTACTGGTCATAGTAGCCGACAAGTTTTTCGCGCAAAGAGAGGAAACCATCGCTTGGGCTATATTCGAGTATCTTCTGGTCGAACCTTTTAATAGCTTCAAGAGCGACATCGGGAGAATTGAGGTCGGGCTGACCAATATTAAGATGATAAACCTTCAGTCCGCGTTTCTTTGCTTCATTTGCAAATGGCGCAAGCTTACGTATTGGCGAAGAAGGCATCAGTATGGCTCTTTCTGATAATTCCGGCATAATGTTGTGTGTTGTTGTTAAAAAACAATCTTTTAATAATGGTTTGCAAAAGTATTAAAAAAACTTGTACCTTGTATAAAAGAGCCGAAAATATGTTCTACAAAAATAGCACCCCTACTGAATGATAATGAATATTATGTTTAGTATGATTTTAAAAATTGAATACTCTTCTGTCATAGACAAAGAATATTTGAATACTCTTCTGCATTTGGCGCGGAATTTTAGATTTTTTTGGGGGGAACGCAAGAAACATAATAAACTATGTCTTATGTTTTAGTATGATTTAGGTATTTTTTATATTTTGAAGAAAGATAATTCAATGTGTGTTTGCACTTTACATTATTTTTCGTACCTTGCGGGAAAATAGTTTAAAGTTATGGAAGATAACAGAATTCTTAAGTTTGTAGACTCTTCTTACAAGGAGTGTGAGGTAACCGGTAGAGATATGGGCGGCGACGATTGCTATGAAATGCCTGTAAAAGATTTGAAGATTGGTCGTGTAAATTGGCCGAATGAGAGATACACTAACCACAGTGTTTATATAACTGAGATTACAGAAGAGACTGTGGCTGTTGAGGTTTATCACGTTTCAAGAAATTCTACTAAACTTGTGTTGCGTCGTGGAGATAAGAAAACATACAGTTATATGTTTGGCGAGTGGAGTTATGGCTACACTTTGGTGTTGGAATAAATGTTCCATCATCTGCTGTTGATGATTATTACTCCTTTTAAAAAATATTGCTTCATTAAGCTATGAAAATTTATTCGGCACCTCTTCAGGGCTTTACCGAGGCGGTGTGGCGCAATCTTCACAGTGCAGTGTTTGGCTGCATTGACGGTTACTATACGCCATTTGTGCGTTATGAGCACGGCGAAATTCGCAGCAAGGATATACGCGATGTTGAGCGCAAGAACAACACAGCGCCTTCTCTTGTGCCGCAAATAATTGCTGCGACACCCGATGAGATGCATCCTATTATGGAGCTGTTGCTCAAAGAGGGCTATGAGCGTGTCGATATAAATTTAGGTTGCTCGTTTCCCTTGCAGGTGCGCAAGAAGCACGGGGCGGGATTGCTTCCCCACCCCGATATGGTTGCTTCGCTTATGAGGGCTGCTGCCGCTTATCCGGATGTGGAGTTTTCGGTGAAGATGCGCTTGGGATTGGAGAGCAAGGATGAGTGGCGGGCACTTATCCCTGTGCTGAATGAGACTCCATTGAGGCACATAACAATGCACCCGAGGCTTGGCGTTGAGCAGTATAAGAAACCTGCCGACATTGAGGCGTTTGCTGAATTCTTTGCCGAGTGTAAGCACCCTGTCATATATAATGGTGATGTTGTCTCGTTGCAGGATATACAGCGGATTGAAGGCTCTTTTCCGGGGCTGAAGGGTGTTATGCTTGGGCGCGGTTTGCTCTCTAATCCGGCACTTGGTGTTGAGTATGTGCGTGGCAGCGAACTCTCTGTTGCGGAACTGTGTGCTCTTGTGCAGCAGATGCACGATGCTATGGTGCGTGAACTCTCTCCCCGATTGCAGGGCAATACACAGTTTCTCACAAAGATGAAGCCCTATTGGGAGTATTTGTTGCCGGATATGCCTAAGCGCCTTAGAAAAGCTATTGTTAAGGCTACGACCATTGAGAAATATCAGATGGCTGTGGCTGCAGCCTTGAAGGGGGATTGGTGATGCTTTCCCACCGTGTGGCAGCTCTAATAGAGCCGTCGGCCCTGGCGTTGCTGTTATATAAATGGTGTTGCCAATGTAACCAGCAAACCGCAGAAACGGCTCCACCAGCATCTCTCTTTGTAGATTTCTTTTGTTAGTTTCTTGCTTTTCTGCTTGTCGAGTTCAATGTAGTGTTGTAACTCTTTACAATCTTCCCGGCCAAAGATAAAGATGTTGGTTTCGTAGTCGTACCTTAGGCTGCGGGAATTGAGGTTGGCCGAGCCTATGGTGCAGAACTTATCATCAATGCACATAACTTTGGCGTGGTTAAATCCGCCTTCATACATATATACTTTGGCGCCGCGTTTCATAAGTTGGTAGCCCACGCGCCACACCCCGTGTGGTATCATCTTTACATCGCCTTTGGCCGAGAGCAACAGTGTAACCGCTACTCCATCATCAATTGCTTTTTCAATGGCTTTGCGCACTTTGGGTATTGGGAGAAAATAGGGATTTATGATGATGATGCTCTCTTTGGCCGAATTTATGGCATTTACATAAGCATCGCGCATACGAGAAGGTGTTTTGCGTGGCCAACGGTCTATAACGGCGATGTTGGCGTTACTGCTTGGCTTGTGCGGCGGGTAGTAGGAATTACCTTTTAGGTGCTGCCCCGTTTCTTCTTGCCACATATCAATGAATACTTTTTGAAGTGTGTCTACAGCCTCGCCCTCTACCCTTGCGTGAATGTCGCGCCACTGCCCCACGCCATCGATGCCGTTCAAATAGTAGTCGGCAACGTTTATGCCGCCAATGTAGGCTTTTGTTCCATCTATAACAACTAATTTGCGATGGTCGCGTGAGAGAATGTGGTTGAGCCAGGGGAAGGTTATGGGGTCGAACTCCTCAATTTCTATGCCTTGCTCTTTTATTGCTTTGAGGTCGCGTTTTTTGAGCGGGCTGTTGTTTGAGATGTTCCCGAAGGAGTCGAAGAGGGCGCGCACCTCTACCCCTTCTTTGGCCTTTAGGGCAAGGGCTGTGATTAGTACTTTGTTGATTGAATCGTTACGAAAATTGAAATACTCGAGGTGTATGTGGTGCTCTGCCCTCTTTATGTCGGCAAGCAATGAATCGAATTTCATTTGTGCTCCATTGAGTACTGTAACGTTGTTGTTGGGGATTATGGCAATGCCTTCATTTTTGAGGTAGCCAATAAAGGCTGAATCGGAGCGTGTGTGGGTGTTGCGCTCTATGACAGCATAGTTGCTGTGGCAAGATGAGAATAGGATTGTTGTGAAAAATGTGGCTGCGAATATTGTTATTTTGCTCATTTGCTCTCTCCTCTATTTGTTTAAACTGCAGCCTATGGGCTGAGAAAATAAGCAACAATGCATTGCTGTGTGTTGTTCGCTGCTTGTGTGTGGAGTGATAGAGTTTTAGCACAATGTTGCAAAAAGACGAGGGTACCCCAAAAGTAAAGGGGCACCCTCGTTTGTGAGAAGTTGAGTAAAAAGAGCCTTTTTAGTCAGCTTCGCTGAAATTGGGATTTTCTATGGTATCAGTTCTTGGGTTCCATAACCAACTGAATGAAATTATTTGTCTCAACAACTCTCTTTAGGAACTCTTGAACCTTACTGCTTGTTATGGAATTTACAGCCTTTTCATACTCGGCATCATAGTCTTCGCCATAGCGATTGGCTGTTTTTAGATTGCCCATCCAATAGTTGTTGTCAATTCTCTCCTGTGGAATATTCTTCAGCATATTCTTCTTTATCATCTCCATCTTGTCGGCGGGAACACCTTCATTCACAATCTTATTAACACCATCTATGGCCATCTGGGCAAGTTTATCGGCACTCTCGGGGTTGGTCTCAAATGCTACCTGAAGAATTGCCTGCTCTTTGGGCTCGCGACGGAACATTGTGGCTACGGATGCGCCATAGGTGCCGCCCTCGCTCTCGCGCATAGTCTCAACATATATCATATCGAGGTAGTACTTTGCAGCTTCGAGCAAAGCCTCGTTCTCAATGGCGTAAGGTATATCTGCTGTGTAGACCTGAAGTACTGTGCTCTTGGGTGTCTCCATCTCAACAGGATATCTCTTCACAACATTTCCGTCTACAAAATCCTCGGAACGATTAATCCATTTTTTGCCCTTCTTGCCACCGGGGAGTGTTGCAATGTATTTCTCTACCAAAGGCTTGAGGGTTGCTGCATCAATGTTTCCCACTATGTAGAGGGTTGCGCCGGCTACATTGTTATAGAGACGCTTGCACACTGCCTCTACGTTGGAGAATGATGCTTTGTCGAGCAACTCGCTGCTTATTGTTTGACGGCGCTCATTATTGCCATAGAGCGTCTCTGTTACATACTTTTGGAACTTGAGCATTGGCTGTTTCTCGAGATTGGGAAGCAGTGCCTTGAGTTGTGCAATGCCGGTATTGTACTCCTCTTCGTCAAAGCGTGGTGCTGTGATGTTGAGATAGATGAGTTGCATTGCTGTTTCAATATCCTTGGGGGTTGTTACAGCGTTGATACCGTGCTGCAGGTCGCTGATGGTTGTTGTGCATCTGACGTTCTTGCCGGTGAGCATCTTTCTTAGCTGAACACCGCTGAAGTTTGCGATACCACGGTTGCTGAGATAGAGGCTCCAGATGTTGTCCTCAAATGATGGGAGCTCGGCTGTTTCAATGAGTGAGCGTCCACCTTCCATTGTCAGGTTAATGAGCACCTGGTCGTTCTTGTGTGTGGTGGGTAGATAGATTACCTTGACACCGTTCTGCAGTGTCCACTCTGTTGAACCATATATTCCTTTTCTCTCCTTTTTTACTTTAACAGGTTTAATGGCGTCGCTGTTGAGCAGGGGCTCGTTGGCACTCTCTTCTACCGGTGCTTCAATATCGCTTGCTTTCACAGTTTCAATGATTGAGAGTAGCTGGCTCTCTGTGGGAGGTGTGAGACCTTCGCGCTGTGGGGCTTGATAGAGCACCACCATATTCTCGTTGGTGATGAACTGTTGGAGCAACTGCTGGAGTGTAAGTGCAGGAAGCTGTGAGCACACAGCCTGAAGGATTTGCAACTCAACCTCAGGGGTGAGCAGGTAGTTGTTGCGGAAGAAATGGTCAAGGATGGGATATACAAAATCGGCGTTCTCGCGGCTGGGAGCTGCTTCAACCTCTTTTTCGGCGCGGCTGATGAGTTTCAGCTTGGCACGCTCAAGCTCGGCTTCGGTAATACCATAGCGACGCATTCTCTCAAGTTCTGTGTAGAAGGCTTTGAAGGCTGCTTCATAGTCTCCATCCTTGAAGGTTACCGATGCCTGTGCTGCATCGGTGCTTTCGCATAGAGGTGATATAGAGAAGTATCCGTTGAGGAATGGAGCGTTGGCCGATGCTGTTATGGCATTGATGCGCTCACTGAACACACTGCCAATGATGAACTTAATGACATTGAGGCTGAAGGCTACGTCGGTAGATGCCAACTCCTTAGGCAATGCATCGCTGCGCCACACAAGTTCTATTGCTGAAGTGCTTGCTTCGGGATCGGTGATGATGCCCACAATCGGTTCGGCATTGCCGGGGACGGGGATAATGGGTTTAACAGTGGGTGTTGCGGGAGCTGGAATGGAACTGAAGGTGTTCTTGATTTTCTGCTCCATCATATCAACGTCGAAGTCGCCCACAACAACCACTGCCTGCATATCGGGGTTGTACCATCTGCGGTAGAAGTTTACAAGGCTCTCGGGCTTGAAGGTCTTTAGCTGCTCCTCGCCACCGATAAGTGTGCGGCGTGCCATTTGTGTGTCGCCGAAATAGTATGGCAATGCACGCTCAAACATACGCCAGTTGGCATCGCGGCGTGAACGGCGCTCCTCAAGAATAACGCCGCGCTCGGCATCAATCTCCTTGGGGTCGCAGGTTACGTAGTGTGCATAGTCGTGCAGCACAAGCAGACAGCTGTCGATGATGCCCTCGCGGATGATGGGGATGTTGTTGAGCATATATTGTGTCTGTTCAAAGCCTGTAGAGGCATTGATATTGCGTCCAAACTCTGCGCCTATGCTCTGGAGGTATTCCAGGAGCTTTTTGTCGGGGAAGTTTTTGGTGCCGTTGAAACACATATGCTCAAGGAAGTGGGCAAGACCATCCTGGTCGTCTTCCTCTTGGAAAGCTCCCACATTGGTTGCCAGATAGAACTCGGCACGCTGTGCGGGTTTGTCGTTGTGGCGGATGTAATAGGTGAGACCGTTGTCGAGCTTGCCAATTCTTATGCTCGGGTCTACGGGCAGCAATTGCTGTCCGAATGTAATTAGGGCAACAAATGCTGCCGCTAATGTCAGAAAAAATCTTTTCATAAATTTATTAAGTTTAAGGTTTTGACTCTTTGCTGATGTTTGTGTGCGTTTTACTTGCTATTAGTCTTGCAAATGTAGAAAAAACTGTAAAAAGTAATATTCAAATAATAAAAATTTACATCTGTTTTTAGTTAAAAAAGCAGAACAAGGGTTTTGGAAGGGCTTCAATGTGGGCAATGGGTGCATTATTGCTGTAAAAAATGCTTTCCAACGGCGTTGCATTATAAAATATGTTGTATCTTCGCAGAAAAGATATTAAAACAACAACCGTTTATGATTCTGAATGAGAGAGAGGCTCGCCACGAGCACGTTATTGAGTGTGCAAAGCAGATGATGCAGGCTGCGCGCACTGCCCCCAAGGCAAAGGGTGTGGATATAGTTGAGATTTCAATGATTACCGATGAGGATGTTGTTACATTGAGCAACACCCTGCACAAAATTGGTGAGGATATGGGTCGCGGCGGCCTTATGCGTGATGCCGATAACCTTATGTCGGCCGAGGCGGTAATTTTAATAGGTACGCGCGAAGAGGCTATGATGCTTAACTGTGCCTATTGTGGCTCGGCAACCTGTGGCGAGCGCCCCGAGGGTGTTCCCTGTGCAATGAACACTATTGATGTGGGTATTGCTGTGGGCTCTGCTTGTGCAACAGCTGCCGATTTGCGCCTTGACACACGCGTGATGTATTCTGTTGGCTATGCTGCAGGCAAGCTTGGGTGGATGCCAGGTTGCAAATATATTATTGGTATTCCGGTGAGCGCAAGCTCAAAGAATCCATTCTTCGACCGCAAACGTAAGACTCCGGCTCAGTAATGGAACAGCCTAAGCAACAGTTATATTTCCCCGCCGAGTGGCACGAATTAGAGATGGTGCAGCTCACGTGGCCCCACGAGAAGACCGATTGGCACTATATGCTTGAAGAGGTGGAAGCCTGTTATGTGGAGCTTGCGCGAGCCATCAGTGAGCGCGTGCGTTTGCTTGTGGTTACTCCGCAAGTGGAGAGGGTGCGCTCTCTGCTTGAGGGCAACAATGTTGCCACACACAATATCACATTTTTTGAGTGTGATACAAATGACACCTGGGCTCGAGACCACGCTTTTATAACACTGCTTGGTGATAATGTGCCCCATTATGTGGATTTTTGCTTCAATGGATGGGGACGCAAGTTCGAGGCCTCGCTCGATAATGCCATAAATGGCAAGCTCTATGATGCCGGCATTGTGAAGGGTGAGTATGAGGATTGTACGGGTTTTGTGCTTGAGGGTGGCTCAATTGAGAGTGATGGCAAGGGTACAATACTCACCACAAGCCAGTGTCTTCTTGCACCGCATCGCAACCAGCCATTGGAGAAGGATGAGATTGAGAAGTGCCTGCTTGAGATGCTTCACGCGAAGCGTGTGCTGTGGCTCGACTATGGTAACCTCATTGGTGATGATACCGACGGGCACGTAGACACCGTTGCGCGTCTTGCACCCAATGACACTATTGTGTATATGCAATGCACCGACAGGGATGATGAGCAGTATGCCGACCTTCAGGCTATGGAACAGCAGATTGCCGCATTGCGCACGGTAGATGGTGCGCCCTATCGTATGTTGGCGCTCCCCTCGCCCGATGCCATATTTGATGAAGATGGTGAGCGTTTGCCGGCTACATACGCCAACTTCCTCATAATGGGGCGCACGGTACTCTACCCCACATATGCTCAGCCCGAGAATGACCGTCGTGCAGCAGATGTGCTCAAAGAGGCTTTCCCGCGATATGAGATTGTGGGCATTGATTGTCGCGCGTTGATAAAGCAGCACGGCTCGCTTCACTGCGTTACAATGCAGTATCCCAAAGGACGTAGATAAACAAAAACGATAAAGGAGAAACAGAAAGAGATATGGATACAATAAAAGTAGGTATAATACAGCAGAGCATTGGGGCCGATGTTGAAGCAAACAAGCAGAAACTTGCGGATTGCATACGTGATGTGGCTGCTCGTGGCGCACAGCTTGTGGTGCTGCAGGAGTTGCACAATTCGCTCTATTTCTGTCAGGTGGAATCGACCGATAATTTTTCTTATGCAGAGCCTGTTCCGGGCCCATCGACCGACTTTTATGGCAAGTTGGCTGCCGAGTGCAAGGTAGTGCTTGTAACATCGCTTTTCGAGGCGCGTGCCAAGGGACTCTATCACAACACAGCAGTGGTTTTTGATAACGACGGCAGCATTGCCGGCAAGTATCGCAAAATGCATATTCCCGATGACCCTGCCTATTATGAGAAGTTCTATTTCACACCGGGCGACATTGGTTTTCGCCCCATAAGGACTTCGCTTTGCACTCTTGGCGTGCAGGTGTGCTGGGACCAATGGTATCCCGAGGGTGCGCGTTTGATGGCATTGCGCGGTGCCGACCTGCTCATATATCCCACAGCAATTGGTTGGGAAAGCAGCGACACTCCCCAGGAGAAGGAGCGTCAGCTTGGTGCCTGGCAAACAGTGCAGCGCGGCCACGCTGTGGCAAACGGATTGCCGGTGATTGCGGTGAACCGTTGCGGCCACGAGTCCGACCCTTCGGGAATGACCAATGGCATACAATTCTGGGGACACAGCTTTGTTGCCGGCCCGCAGGGCGAGTTTGTGGCTCATTTTGGTGAGCAAGAGCAGTGCGAGGTTGTTGAGGTGAGCCTGAAACGCAGCGAAACAGTGCGTCAATGGTGGCCGTTCTTGCGCGACCGCCGCATTGAGGAGTTTGGTGCTCTTGCAAAGCGTTATCTCGATGAGGAATAGACTCTTTTTAATGGTATAAACAGCATTGGGTTGCAAAAATTTTTGCAACCCAATGCTGTTTTATGCGGCACCCGTCTCTTGAATGTATGCAGAGTAATGAACTTGCTCCAATTGATTTAATGGTTTGCGTGGTCAATATCTCCAACCCGCTTGGAGAACAGTAGAAAAGTTGAGTTTGTTTTATTTTTTGATGAAAATTGGGAGTTAAGAACTATTTTCATTATGTTTGCGGAGAGGTGTTGGGTAAATTATGAAGGTGTGATATAATTATTACCATTTATATTGCTGACATTATTTTAAATTTTATTAATTTTGCACTGTAATTAAATATTCACAGTATATATGAAACTGGCTGTAGCAACTATACCTACTTTCTTTGTAGAGGAGGATAAGATAATTACACGTCTCTTTGATGAGGGACTTGATTACCTTTTCCTGTACAAGGAGTATGCGCATCCGCAATTTATGGAGAGGCTGCTCAACCTGATTCCAAAGAAGTATCACAAAAAGATATATTCTTGCAATAACAGGCTTATGCAGGAGTATAAGTTGGCCGGCACACTCTTTCCGCAGGGCTCAAATCCTCCTATGGGTAACGAGAAGGGAAAGCTTGTGGGCTATGCAAGTAATCTTGTGCATTTGAAGGAGCTTCGCAAAATCTATGATATTGTCTGCTTTGGTCCATTGGGCCGCACATTTCATCAGAGTGCCGAACTCAATGAGATTGGCAAGAAGATGATAAACAAAAACACTTGGGCGTTTGGCGACATAGACGAGGAGAACTTGAAGAAACTTACCAAATATGGTTTTGGTGGCGTTATTCTCGATGAACTTATTTGGGATAACTTCGACTCGTGCCGCTCTACCGACTATACCGATCTTGTGGCACGCTTCAAGCGAATAAAGAAGGTGGTAGACAAACTTTAAAAAGAATAATAAATAAAAAACTATTAATAACTACACATTATGAACGAAACACCTTATATGGTATTTGCAGGTACGAAGTCTCGTTACCTGGCTGAGGAGATTTGCAAGGAACTGGGTTGTCAGCTCGGTCAGATGAACACTACTCACTTTGCTGACGGCGAGTTTGCAGTGTCTTATGAGGAGTCAATCCGCGGAAAGAATGTTTTCCTTGTGCAGTCTACATTCCCCAATTCGGACAACTTGATGGAGTTGTTGCTTATGGTTGATGCAGCCAAGCGCGCTTCGGCAAAGAGCATTGTTGCTGTGATGCCATATTTCGGTTGGGCACGTCAGGATCGCAAGGATAAGCCACGCGTTTCTATTGGCGCAAAGCTTGTTGCCGACCTGTTGAGTGTTGCCGGTGTTAATCGCATCATCACTATGGACCTTCACGCCGACCAGATTCAGGGCTTCTTTGATATTCCCGTTGATCACCTCTATGCTTCAATGGTGTTCATCCCCTATATCAACTCTCTAAAGCTCGAGAACTTGGTGATTGCTACTCCTGACGTGGGTGGTTCTAAGCGTGCAAGCGCTTATGCAAAATGTCTGGGTGTGCCCCTGGTACTCTGCCACAAGACTCGTGCAAAGGCAAATGTGGTTGATACAATGCAGATTATCGGTGATGTTCAGGGCAAGAATGTTGTTCTTGTTGATGATATTGTTGATACAGCGGGTACAATTTCAAAGGCTGCCGATTTGATGATGCAGAATGGTGCGGCTTCGGTGCGTGCAATTGCTTCACACTGCATTATGTCGGGCAATGCTTCGGAGCGTGTGCGTGAGTCTTCAATGACTGAGATTGTGTTTACAAACAGTATCCCCTATGACCGTGGTTGTCCTAAGGTTAAGCAGCTTTCTGTTGCTCACGGTTTTGCCGAGGCTATCAAGTGCGTGCTCAACAATCAGTCAATAAGTATGCACTACATTTGCTGATAAAGCTTTGTAGCAATTGATATAAAAAACATATCACCGAACATTGTGTTCGGTGATATGTTTTTTATGTTATATGCTTACTCTGCTTTATGAGAATTGTGATTTCCTTTTTTATGTGTGTTGTTTTGCTGCTTTCCTCCTGTGAAAAAGTTCGCAATTACAGCATTTGTGGCTATGCTCCCAATGACGGAGATACCATAGTTCTCGCTTTTTCGAGCAATGGCGCTGAACTTGAGCGTGTGGCGAGTTGCGTTGTGCGCAACGGGAAATTCTCTTTTAATGGAGATGTGGAAGGTTGCAAAATTGGATATATATACAATTCTAATGGTGGAATGTGCTCACTCTTCTTTATTGAGCCCGGTTGTATTGAGATGCAGGTGGATTCCCTCTCTTGTCGTGCGTGGGGAACATATTTCAACGATTTGAATAATAGTGTCAAGGATTCGATAGACCATTATGTTGCTGCTTTGGAGGAGATTGAGGAACAATTCTGTTCGCAGGCTCTTGATGTGGCAGAGATGGTTGGGCTGGGTTGCCGGGGGTATAATGTCCAAAATGGGGTGATTGCCTTTTTGCGGCGTACTGTAAATGACAATATAGGCAATTTGTTTGGGCTTTATATGCTTGTTGCCTACTCCGATTTGTTTAACGCGCAGGAATACTCTTTTCTTGTGGAGCGGGTACCGCAGTCGTGCATCGACAGGGAGAATAACCCTTTCTATGATATTGCGCTTGATATTTTGAGTGTGCGCCGCGCCGAGGCTGTGAATGGGTTGCGGTGATTGAGATATATCATAAGAGGGCTGCTGAAATTTCAGCAGCCCTCTTATGATATAAAAACCTGTTGTCAGTCGGCTTCACTAATTTCATTGAGGTATGGTAGAAATGTTGGAAGCTCCACTGTCTATTGATTAGAGTTTTGTATCAATATTGTTCTTTCTCATTGGGGAAGTCGCAAGCCTTAACGTCGGTTACATAACTGCCAACAGCGTCTGTAATTATTGTGTTAAGGTCGGCATAACGGCGCAAGAAGCGAGGCGCAAAATCGGCTGTCATACCAAGCATATCGGCATAGACAAGAATTTGTCCGTCTACATTCACGCCGGCACCAATACCAATGACGGGAATTGAAATATCATTGGCAACCTGCTGGGCAAGTGTTGCGGGAATTTTCTCAAGTACAAGCGCAAAGCAACCTGCCTCTTCAAGCAATTTTGCATCGCGGCGCAGCTTCTCTGCCTCGGCCTCTCCTTTTGCGCGCACGCCATAGGTGCCGAATTTGTTGATACTCTGGGGAGTGAGGCCAAGGTGGGCCATAATGGGGATGCCTGCATCGAGAATGCGGCGAACGGCAGGAAGAATCTCCTCGCCACCCTCGAGCTTCAGGGCGTCGGCGTTGGTCTCCTTCATAATGCGTATGGCATTCTTCACTGCTTCATCGGCGTTTACCTGATATGAACCAAAAGGCATATCAACAACAACGAGGGCGCGTTTTACGCCGCGCACCACACCCTGGGCGTGGTAAATCATCTGGTCTACGCTTATGGGCAGTGTTGTTGCGTTGCCGGCCATTACATTTGAGGCAGAATCGCCTACCAACAGTGCATCGATGCCGGCTGCATCGAGAATGGATGCTGTTGTATAATCATAAGCGGTGAGCATTGCAATCTTCTCACCCTTGCGCTTCATTTCTGTAAAACGGTGCGTAGTAACCTTGCGTGTGTCTTCAACCAAATACTTTGACATATTCCTTTGAATTTTTTTATATATATTCTACATTGCCGTGCGATGGTGCAACGGCATTTTAAAATCGGGTGCAAAGTTACTCAAAAACATTTGAAACAACGAATAAAAAGTGGATTATTGCACCAAATGAAAATGCTGTCTCATTAAAGTGGATGTTTGTTGGTGCGTGTAAAAAGTTGTTTTTTTACCAAGGGGATATGCTTTGAAAAGTGGGTTTATTTTCGTACATTAGCAGAATGTTAGTTGTTAATCGTACTATGAGAATCATACACACTGCCGATTGGCATTTGGGGCAGACATTTTATGGATTTGAGAGAGGTAACGAGCACGCTGTGTTTCTCGATTGGATGTGTAGCACTATTAAGGAGAGGGGTGCTACCCTGCTGCTTATTTCCGGTGATGTTTTCGACACGCCCAATCCATCGGCCAAGGCACAGAAGATGTTTTATAGTTTCCTCACAAGGGTAACAAATGAAAATCCTGATTTGCAGATTATAATAACTGCGGGTAATCACGACTCTGCCGCGCGCATTGAGGCTCCCTCGTCGATGCTAAATGCTTTTAATGTATTTGTTTCGGGTGTGGTGCACTATGTTGATGGTGAAATAGACTATGACAAGATGATTGTTCCGGTGGCCGGGGGCGGATGCTGCCTTGCGGTGCCTTTCCTAAGGCATAACGACCACCCAGCGGCCGACAGCTATAGCGAAGGTGTTGCAAAACTATATGCCGAGCTTTGCAGGCGTGCTGCGGAAAAGGGGTATTCACCCATTGTGGCAATGGGTCATTTGCAGGCTTCGGGTGCCGAGGTGTCGGTTGGTGATGTTTCGGAATATGCTACTATTGGAGGAATGGAGGGTATTGGCTACTCTTTTGCCAACGATGGTATTGCTTACACGGCGTTGGGGCATTTGCACAAGGCGCAGAGCGTGGGGCATAGAGAGAATGTGCGCTACTCGGGCTCTCCGCTTCCAATGTCGTTTGCCGAGAGGGGCAACAGGCAGAGTGTTGCCTTTGTGTGCATCGAGGATGGTGAATGTAGGGTTGAGAAGATTGAGTTTAATGCTCCTGCAAAGCTTTTGAGTGTTCCTGCGTCTCCACAGCCGATTGAGGAGGTGCTTGAAATGTTGAGCGACCTGCCCTTGGGCGATGTTGATGACTTTTCGCCTTTCCTTGAGGTGAATGTTCTTGTTACATCTATTGACCCCACTTTGAGACAGCGCATTGAGGATGCCATTGCCGGCAGGGCCGTGCGTCTGGCGCGTATAAACGCTACGGGTGGAGAGCGCCGCGACAATGGGACACGTGGGGCAATAACATTTGACGATTTCAAGAAGAAGTCGCCAAAAGAGATATTGTGCGAGCTATATGCAAGGAGTTGTGGAGATGAGATGCCACAGCATCTTGCCGGTTTGTTGGATGATGTAATGAAAGGATTGGAAAATGAAGATATTAGCAATAAGAGGTAAGAATTTAGCGTCGCTTGAGGCTGAATTTGAGGTTGATTTCCGCAAGGAGCCTTTGCACTCGGCAGGTCTGTTTGCAATAACGGGAAATACCGGTGCAGGAAAGAGTACTATTCTCGATGCTATGTGCGCTGCGCTATACAGCAGGTCGCCGCGTCTTGATGAGATAAAGGACAGTGTGGTGGTTGAGAGGCAGGGGCGAAAAACAGTCAGTGAGCACGATATAAGGACTCTGTTGCGTCGTGGCACTCACAGTGGATATGCCGAGGTGGATTTCCTTGCGGTTGATGGAGACGAATATCGCATACGCTGCACGATGTCAAGGGCTAATGATAAGTGCAACGGCTTTTATCGCGATGTTTCGTATGACCTGACGGATTTGACTACAAATGAGCACCGCAGTTTAAAGAAAACCGAATATGACAAGCTTATGCCGGAACTTGTGGGGCTCAAGTATGAACAATTTACACGTGCGGTGTTGCTGGCGCAGGGAAAATTCTCGGTGTTTCTTAAATCGGACAACAACGAAAAGGCTACTATTCTTGAAACGCTGACCGGCACACAGATATACAGCCGCATTTCGGTAGAGATTTACACCAGGGCGCAGAAAGCCAAGGATGAACTTGATGTGATTGCCAAACAGATAGAGGCCCTGCACATTCTTAAAAAAGAGCAGCTTGAGGAACTGAATGAGAAGCGGACGCGCTTGGATGAGGAACTCAAGGTTTGTAGTGCCGCACTGGATGTGTTGAAGATGAAACGCAGTTGGGTTGAACGTGCTGCTCAATTGGAACGTCAGCTTGAACAGGCCGCTGTGCAGCTGCAGAAGGCACAGGAAGAGCACCACTCTATTGCCCCTGTAGTGAATGAGTTGTTGCGCATTGATAGCGTGCAGCCTATTCGTGATGATTATATGGCTTTGCGCAATTTGAAACAGGAACAGATAGCTGTTAAGCAGCAGCTTTCTGTGATAAAAAGAGAACTTGAGACAAAAACGGCTGAATATGAGATTGCTGTTGAGCTTGCAAAGAAGGCCGATGTGCGACAGGGCGAGGTGAATGACGAGTTGCTTGCTGCACAGCCGCGTATAATGGAAGCTGCAACACTTGAGAAGGAGTGTGAGGGTTTGATGAAGGCTGCACAGGAGAGTGAGTGTGAGAGCAGGAAGAAAACCACTGAACTTAAGAATGTGGAGGTCGAGGTTGAGAGGTGCAGAAAGAATATTCTGCTTCTTGAGACTGAGAAACAGCAGAAGGAGCAGTGGTTTGAAGAGCACGCATCCTACTCTACCGTTGTGCCTATGGTGCCAAGCATAGCTGTCAATATGAAATCTGCTGCCAATGAGCGGGTGCAGGTTGAAATGAAGAGAAAGAGTCTTGCCCAGGCAAACAAAATGCTTGAGGAGTTTGAGAAGCAGATGGCTGATGCCCGCGTTGGTGAAGAGAAACTGAAGCAGACAATGTCGAGCGAGATTGCAGCCTTGCGTGAACGTCTTGTGGATGGTGAGCCTTGCCCCGTATGCGGCAGCAGAGAACATCTTGTTGTGGAGATAGCGCAAAACCTGCTTCAGGAGAAGGAACTTGAGAAGGCGAGGGATTTGAACAGGAAACTCATTGAACACACCGAAAGCAGTATGGCAAGATGCCGCAGCGAGATTGAAAAGCTGGAGAGTGCCATAGAATTCCACAACAATGCAATAGAAAAATACAATTCGGCAAATCTTGAATTTATGGCAGGTGTGCCGGGTGCTGCAGAATTACTGGACAGTGGCGATGCAATTAAATGGCTCACCACCCTGTCTGAAAACTGGAACAGATACAAGGAGCGCCTTGCTGTAATTGTAAAGGAGTTGGCGCTCAACAATGACAAGGTATCTATCTTTGGAAAGCGCAAAAAAGAGCTTGCCGGAGAGATAGCTCTCATTGATGAACAAGCAGCACTGTTGGCAACAAAGGTCAAGGGTGTTGGAGAGAGGGCTAAAGAGATTCTTGGAAACTGGTCGAGTGCTGAAAAGATGCAGCAACACTATAACACTCTTGTGGCAGATGCCAATAAGGCTTTCGTTGCTGCCGTGGAGTCGAGGAACAGAATTGATATTGAACGTAACAGATTTAAAGGGCAGATTGCCGAAAAGGAGAAGCAGGCTGCCGATGCCGAGAAAGCTGTTGCTCTCTTGACAAAAAAAGTGGATGATTTTCTTGCTACACGCAACGATGGGCTTGATACAATGGGGCTTGACGCTTTGGCAAGCACATCGCCCAACGTGGTGGCTGCAATGCGAGAGAGAATTAAACGGGTTGAGGATGCACTCACAGCGGCTAATACCACAATTGCGGAACGCAGGAAGAATGTAGAAGAGCACGGTAGGGCTGCTGTGAGACCGGCAGATGGCGAAGATGCTACCTTTATAGCCAATGGAATTTCTGAAGTTGAAAGAGAACAGAAATTGCTCATAGAGCAGGCAAGCGCCATAAAGGCCCAACTTATTGCTGATGCCGAGAATAGGGAACAACACAAATGTTTAAGCGAGAAGTGTGATGCAATGAGAGAGAAAAAGGAGCACTGGGATGAACTAAATGCAGTGTTTGGCTCGGCTACCGGGCACAAACTGAAAAAGTTGGCCCAGGAGTATACGCTTGACATTCTGCTGGAGCTTGCAAACAAACATCTGGCCGATATAACGAAACGCTACAGGCTTGAGCGCTTCTTCGATGACAGCCTCTCAATAAAGGTCATTGACCTGCATATGATGTCGGAAAGCCGTTCGGCACACACTCTTTCGGGTGGCGAGACCTTTATTGTTTCTTTGGCACTGGCTTTGGCACTCTCCTCTATCTCTTCAAACAGAATGAGTATTGGGTCGCTTTTCATTGATGAGGGCTTTGGGGCGCTCGACAGTGATACGTTGCGCACAGCAATGATGGCACTTGAGAGATTGCAGAGTCAGGGGCGCAAGATTGGTGTAATATCTCATCTTGGCGAGATGCTTGAGCAGATACCCGTGAAGGTGCAAGTAAGGAGTGTATCTCCGGGAAAGAGTGTTGTTGAGATTATTGACAATTTCAATAGTTAGAAAACAGTATTAAAAAATATGGATAGAAATCTTAAGATATACCGCGCTTCGGCAGGTTCGGGCAAAACATTTACATTGGCACTGGAGTATATTAAGTTGCTGGTGGAAAACCCCTACTGCTACAGAAATATCCTTGCTGTAACATTCACCAACAAGGCTACGGCAGAGATGAAGGAGCGCATATTGAGCAAGCTCTATGGTGTGGCACATAATCTTGATAGTGCTGCCGACTACACTGAAAAGGTGAAGCAGCAACTACCCCACTTGAGCGATAGGGAGATTTTTGCAAATGCCGAAAAGGCTTTGCGGCTGATATTGCACGATTATGGTCATTTCCGCATACTGACGATTGATGCTTTTTTTCAATCGGTGCTGCGCGGTCTTGCCAAGGAACTTGACTTGAGCGGTGATGTGGAGATTACCGTGGATAGCTCTGAACTGCTGGACAATGCAGTTGAGCAATATATAAAAAATCTTGAGCCGGATACCCCCAACATTGCACAGGTTATCAAGTATATCGAGGAGAAGATGAGCCGTGGCGAGAAATGGAGGATTGATAGGGAGGTTAAGAAATTCGCGAAGAATATTTTGAGCGAGGAGTATCAGCAGCGTGGCGAGAAACTGAGAAATGACATCGAGGAGAGCAATGGCGCGGTGCTCGAGGAGTATCACAAGAAGATTACTGCCCTAAAGAAAGAGACTAAGGATACTGCAATTAGGATAGGCAAGAGATTTATTGAGCTTGCAGCCGGGTACAAACCCACTGATTTCAAACACAATGAAGGTGGAATATGGGGGCTTTTCCACAAGATGAGCAACGGCGAGATTGTGGAATTTAAAAAAACACGTGCCGAGCTTGCCGATAAACCTGCGGCAATTTCATCTGTGTGTCCTTATGTGGATGAGATTGCTGGTTTAATCAGGGAGAGTGTGCCACTCGACCAGCAGATGAGAAACTGCGAAATTTCCTTGTCGCACTATCACGAGCTTGCGATGCTTAACAATATTGCTGCTACTCTTAAGGAGGAGAATAGGCGCGAGAACCGTTTTTTGATATCGGAAACAACACATCTGTTGAGCAGTATGATTGACAAGAATGCAACATTTGTGTTTGAGAAGATTGGTACAGAGATTGAGCATATATTCATTGATGAGTTTCAGGACACATCAAGACTGCAATGGACTTGCTTCAAAGTGTTGCTTGAGGAGGTGTTGGCGCGCGGTAACTTTAACCTTATTGTGGGCGATGTGAAGCAGTCGATATATAGATGGAGAAACAGCGACTGGAATATTATGAACAACATCGGTAGTCATTTTAGAAAGGAGCAGACTACCTTTGCCAGCCAGGATGTGAAGGTGGGCGGTGTTACATATAGGTCTACAAACTATCGTAGCGACCGTCGCATTGTAGCCTTTAACAATGCACTCTATCGCGAGGCGGTGAAAAGCACTGAGATAACTTATGAAGAGAGCGTAGGAAAGAAGGGCATTGAGGATATTAAGGCTGCCTATGAGGATGTGGAACAGGCTGTTCCTGCAAAGAAGCCCGAACAGGGGTATGCCGAGGTGCGTCTGCTTCCCAAGAGGGATGATGGTTGCAATTTTATAGAGAGGGCTATAGGGGAACTGATGCCTACACTGCGCCGTTTGTTTGAGGAGGAAAATATATCTCCCGGCGAGATTACTATTCTGGTGCGCTATAAAAAATATGTGGCTCCTATTGTGGAGGCATTCAACAGGGAGTTTCCCGGTATGAAGATTGTGTCGGACGAGGCTTATGAACTTGCCTCTTCACCAACCTTAAGGCTTGTGATTGCAATGTTGCGGCATATTGTGGTGCCCGAGGACAGAATAAACAGTGCTAATCTTGTGAAGCTTTATAACAGGGTTGTCCTGGGCAAGAACGAGGAGTTTGGAAACTGTGTGGGATGTAGTGATGTGATGAAACTTTTGCCACAGGAGTTTTGCGATGCCTTGGAGAGGATAAAGGGACTGCCGGCCTATGAGCTGATTGAACAGGCTCTTGAGCTTGTGAGGCCGGGAAGGGCCGACGGAGAGGAGGCGTATATATATGCATTCCTCGACTATGCTTCGCAATTTATAAATACCCGTTATGCCGACCTTGGAAAGTTCCTTGAGGCTTGGGAGGATGAATTGAAAGGCAAGTGCATACCGGCCGAGAGCATAGACAGTGTGCGTGTAATGACTGTGCATAAATCCAAGGGGCTTGAGTTTCACACGGTGATAATACCCTTCTGCGACTGGAGATTGACCGGAGACTGGAGAAGTTTGCTGTGGTGTGAGCCCAAAGAGGAACCCTACAATGGAATATGTCTGCTGCCTGTTGATGGCAAGAAGGAGATTGTGAAATCTATATATAAGGAGAATTATTATCAGGAGTTCCTCTACCAGATTGTAGATAACTTGAACATTCTTTATGTGGCTACCACACGCGCTAAGTGTAACCTCATAATGTTTAGCGACAACAGTGGCAAGATGACAAATACCATCTCCTGGTTGCTTAACACGGTTACACCCAACCTCAACTTCCTTGAGGGCAGCTGTTACGATAGTGATGCCGGCATATTTACCTATGGCACAATTGTTAAAGGAATGGCCTTGCAACAAGATGAGACAAGAAGGAGTGAGAAGGTGTGCGACAATCCTTTCGAGGAGAAGGCAACAACAATTGCACAGCCGTTTGCCTATCACGATACCAGGATAGAGTTCAGGCAGTCGCGCGAGGTGGAACGCTTCCTTGCAACAACAGAAGAGGAAAAACAGCAGCTTGGTTACATTGCCGAGGGAGAGCTTATGCACCTTGTGCTGTCGGATATTGAAAGGGCTGAAGACCTTGAGAAGGCTCTTAACAAGACATTGACGCTCAGGGGATTGATTTCATCTATAAAGGAGCACGACAAAATAAAGAAACTGTTGGAAAGGGCTCTTGCCAATCCCAAGGCTGCGGAGTGGTTCAATGGCTCATACAGACTTTATAATGAGCGTGCAATACTCTACAGCGAAGGTGAGAGCCGACGCCCCGACCGTGTGATGATAAATGGCGACACGGCAATTGTTGTGGACTATAAGTTTGCCCGCCCCGTGGAGAAACACAAGGAGCAGGTGCAGTTCTATATGAAGTTATTGAGGGAGATAGGCTACAGGAATGTGAAAGGCTACCTGTGGTATGTATATAAGAATGAAATATTGGATGTGTTAATATGATACCGTTTCTAAAACTTGTTGCACGCGATGTATATGAGAAATTCAATGGGCGATTTGATGATGTGGCTGTTGTATTTCCCAACAAACGTGCCGGGTTGTTCTTCAACCGTTATTTGCTTGAGTGTAGTGGCAATGCTCCCATTTGGAGCCCAAGATATATGACTATAAATGAGCTGTTCCTGCAAAATAGCGAGCTTGCAATTGGCGACCCGATATTGCTGGTGGACAGACTCTATAAGCAATATGTGCGCCCAAGACGCGAAGATGAGAGTATAGAGGAGTATGAGAACAGTGTGGAAACTATTGATGGTTTCTACTATTGGGGAGAGATGCTCATAAAGGATTTTGATGATATTGATAAACATTTGGCCGATGCAAAGCAACTCTTTGCCAACATTAAGGATTTGCGTGAGTTGGGAACTGCAAAAAGCGTACTGGATAAGGAGCAGATAAAGGCTATAGAGCGCTTCTTCAAGAATTTTAAACCTGATGAGGGAACGCAACTGAAAGAAAATTTCAAGCAATTGTGGGAGAGGCTTTTTGCCATATATACAAACTTTAGGGAGTCGCTGCGCAAGGAGGGTATCGCCTATGAGGGTATGCTCTTCCGTGATGTCATTGAGAAGAGTGATGATATTATTCTCGAATATGACAAGTATATATTTGTGGGTTTCAATGCATTGAATGATGTGGAGACCGGTATGTTCAAAATTGCAAAAGAGCGTGGAAAAGCCCTCTTCTATTGGGATTATGATGTGCACTATGTAAATAACAGGCAGCACGAGGCCGGTCATTTTATGCGCAGTAATCTGGAGCGCTTCCCAAATGAACTGGGAAAGGAGAATTATAATAATCTTGCTACAGAGAAGAGTGTTACTGTGGTGCAGACAAACAATGACAGCACCGGGGTTAGATATATTGACCAGTGGCTGAACAAGAACTTCACAGGCAATGGTGTGGAGACTGCAATTGTGCTTTGTGATGAAACAATGCTGGCCCCCACCCTTCACGCTATACCAAATGAGGCCAACGGTTACAGGATTGAGCATATGAATGTTACAATGGGATTTCCGTTGAATAACACACCTATCTTTGGTCTTGTGAAACAACTTGTAGACCTTCAAACAAGAGGATGGAGTGCAAAGCACAATGCATTTATGCTCACCAACGTGAGTAACCTGTTGAAACATCCTTATATTGTGCAAGGCAGCGAGAACTGCAGGAAACTGAGGGATATGCTCATTGAGAAGAATGTGTTTTTCCCAAGCGAGGAGATGCTGTGTGCCGATGATTTTCTTAAGACCATCTTCTGTCGTACAACTGATAATCGCGAGTGGCTTGAGGGAATAAGCAGGCTCATATATGCGATTGCGATGAATCAGCATAATCGTGAAGAGGGAGAACAGGCTCTTTATGAAAAGCTTTTTGTTGAAGCGATTTTCAAAGTCTACACTCAGGCGAAGCGACTTGTGAAGATGATTGACACCGGCGAATTGCAGATGCAGCAGTCTACGCTCGGACGTCTTTTTGTGAGGATGTTGTCATCGCAGAGCCTGCCTTTCCACGGAGAGCCGGTGGTGGGCCTTCAGGTGATGGGCTTGTTGGAGACACGTAATCTCGATTTCAAGAATGTGATTTTGCTTGGAGTGAACGAGGGTAACTTGCCAAGAAACAGCAGCGACAATTCTTATGTTCCCTATAACCTGAGAAGGGCTTTTGGTTTGACTTTGAGCGAGCACCGCGACTCCATCTATGCCTATTACTTCTATCGTCTGTTGCAGCGTGCCCGGAGTGTTACGCTTGTCTACAACACTTCTCCCGATAGCAAGACACGTGGTGAGTGTTCGCGATACATTTTGCAGTTGCAGGGAAGTGGGTTATATAATATAAACCACCTTGCCTTGAGCCCCCGACAAGGTAACAGCGAAACAGAGATTGCCCCCATTGAGAAGAACAGTGCGATAATTGAGAAGCTTCGTGAGAGGTTTGACACTCTCTACAATGCAGGCGCCGGCACAATGACTCCATCGGCCATAAACAAGTATATAGATTGCGGCTTGGCATTCTTCTACTATTATGTGATGAAGTTCAGGCCAATAGAGGATGTTGATGATGAGTTCAAGGAGAATGACCTGGGTGTTGTGTTTCACAAGGCGGCAGAGCTTCTTTATGAGGATATTATTGAAAAACTGCACTGCGACATAATAACAAGCGCTCCTCTGCTCTATTATGCCGAGCATCCGGCCTTGCTCTACCGTTTCATTGACGAAGCCTTCAAGTGTGTCTTTTTTAAGGAGAACAAGCCTGTGTACAATGGCGAGCAGTATATCAACAGAGGTGTATTGCATCACTTTCTGCTGCGACTTGTTAAAATGGATGCAAAATATGCTCCCTTCCGCTACATTGGCAGTGAAAGTGATGTGGAGATGTCCTGCACACTGAAATGTGGTGCAGAGGAGATAGGGCTGCGTCTTGGTGGTACGATAGACCGCATCGATTGCAAGGTAAACAGCGTAAACATTGTAGACTACAAGACCGGTGGCGGCGATGATATAGCTGATGTTGTTACTATGAACGATATTTTTGAGCATAAGACCAAGTCTTGCAAATACCGTCTTCAGGCATTCCTCTACTCCACGGTTATTGATGACCTGATGCAGCGTAAATGTGGTGAAAATGGTCTATCTGTAAAACTTAAGGATTGCGCTGCTACAGCTGTTTCGCCGCAGCTGCTCTATGTGCATCATCGCGATAACTCTTTGCGCGAGGAATTTGTCATAAATATGGACAACAAGCCTGTGGAGGATATCAAAGTCATAAAGGATGATTTTATAGTGAGGCTCAAGGCGTTGCTGCAGGAGATGTTTGATATCTCCAAACCATTTGAGCCGGCAAAAGATACATCAACGTGTAAATATTGCGACTATAAGGAGATATGTAACAGAAAAGAAAATAACATATATTAACTAAGTTTGCTGCAAACAAAGTTCCGTTTGCTGCTGTTAAGTATATGTGTTTTTCATAGTAATAGATTTTACGGAAGCACCCACCTGAGAAGGCCGGTGCCCGAACAGACAAAAGCGTTTGTCTGGTAAAGAGAGCCACGTCGTTCCCCTAAGGCGTGGCTTTTTCTGTGTATATGTAACGCCCGTAATGTGAAAATGCAGCAAGGCCTGTTGTCTATTTACTCGGCCACAACTTGCATCAAGCACTCTTTGCAGTTAAAAACAAGCTTGAAACGGCGCCCATCACCCGAGACAAGGTAGAATGGTTCCTTGAATGGTGATGTTTCCCCGCTCTTTGTGCACCACCCTTTGCTAAACTTCAGACAGTGCTTGCAGAACATTAGTGTTGCTTGCTCCTTGCCTTTAATTTCAAAGGCCGGCTCTGTGATTTCTGTGCCGTGAGCAGAAAAGAACTCCCTGGCATATCTGTTGGAGATGTTTCCTCTGTAATCGAGACTCTTTGCAGGGAATTTTGTATTCTCACTCTTTAGACGCATATCTTTGCGTTCAACAGCCGAGAGCCGTTCATTGACAAGAGAGTCGCACAGTGCGCGGCGCATCTCGGCAAGCTGGGACGAGGGGATGAACCATTCCTGGCTCATCTCAACATCAATCTTCTCGGCAATGAATGGTGTGTTGCCCCATTTTGACAGTTGGTTGGCAATGTTGTCGCGTTGCGGTGTGCGTGCTACCTCTTTGGTAAGCGGGAACTCTATGCTGCAATGGAGGCCGCTCTCATCGGTTGCCTCGAGACAGAAGCCGAAGGGGCTTTCACTCAAGCGCAGTGCAATGGGTATGCGGCGGGGAGAGTCGGGACGTGAGAGCAGGCGCTCAAATTCGCAGTCATAGTTGCGATAGAGCTGGTCGCCACTCTCAACCATAGGCATTGTTTGCGGATAGACGCGGTTACCCTCAACTCTGTTTATGCGAAAGCCTTGGAGCTTGCCGTCGCGGGCTATGAAACAAGCGCCGTCGCCGTTGTTGAACTCTCCGCCGGTAACTGTGAAGTAGTTGCGCGATACGAATTTTACACGGCCTATAAGTTCTCCCTTTGATTTTGGCGATTCAAAAGAGGTCATTCCCTCTTTGCTGCCGTGCAGCATATATGTTGTGAAGCCGCGATTGAAACTCTTCTCGGGTGCCGGTGTGAATTGAGGTTGCACTTTGCCTATTGAGGCGCGTGTGTACTCTTTTCGGCGTGCAAATATAGAGTCGAGCTTTGCACGATAATAGGCTGTGATGTTCTTTACATAGGATGCATCCTTCAACCGTCCCTCGATTTTAAACGATACTACACCTGCATCGAGCATCTCTACGAGGTGGTCGGCCCGGTTCATATCCTTTAGTGAAAGGAGGTGCTTGTTGCGTTCAATGATTTTTCCTTCCGAATCCACAAGGTCGAAGGCTAATCGGCAGAACTGTGCGCAAGCACCACGATTGGCGCTGCGGCCATAGCAGTGTTGCGAAGCGTAGCACTGGCCGCTGTAGCTCACGCAAAGTGCTCCGTGAACGAATGCTTCAATCTCAATATCGGGTACAGCGGTGTGAATGGCGCGTATCTCTTCAAGGACCAGTTCGCGCGCAAGAACCACGCGGGGAAAACCTGTGTCGGAGAGGAATTGCACCTTCTCAATGGTGCGGTTGTCCATCTGTGTGCTTGCGTGCAGAGGAATGGGTGGTATATTCATTCCCGAGAGTCCGAAATCCTGCACAATGAGTGCATCAACCCCCGCTTTATAGAGCTCATCAACGAGCTTCTCAACGGTTGCTGTCTCCTCGTCATATATAATGGTGTTTAGTGTTACATAGACTTTCACACCGAATATGTGGGCATACTTGACTAACTTTGCTATGTCCTCGACCGAATTCCCGGCAGCTTGTCGTGCTCCAAATTGTGTTGCACCTATGTAGACAGCATCGGCACCATTGTTTATGGCTGCAATGCCAGTTTCGTAATCCTTTGCCGGAGCAAGAAGTTCTATTTTGCGTGGTGTGGACATAGTATGTGGTTTCTTGTGCGAAGATACGAAAAACCGTGCAATGTACAAAGCTTGTAAACGGTTGCTTGTTGCACAAATAACGAAGCTGACTAAAAAGGCTCTTTTGTCGTTATACTCGCCCCCAAAATGCTTATTTACGCTTAGTAAATTAATCCGCAATGCTTGGTTTTTCCTCCTTGCTGCTCGGCATAGAATGCAAGCACTCTCTGCTCTCGCGTGCTGCGTCGGTTAATCCGCAATGCGTGGTTTTTCCTCCTTGCTGCTCGGCATAGAATGCAAGCACTCTCTACTCTCGCGTGCTGCGTCGGTTAATCCGCAAT
>JAZONR010000069.1:0-21498 GCA_045654645.1 Bacteroidaceae bacterium | reverse complement strand
AACGAAGATATGATAACGTTATTAACGCGATGACAACCTATAGTAGGATAAGAAAAAGCATTTTCCTTGCCGGGCTAGCCCGGCAAGGAAAGACACAAGAATTTTGATTAAATTGTGTAAACAAATTTTAGGACGGCACAGAGAACTGTTGGTTGCTGTGATTGGGTAGTTGTTTTTGCCTATTGCATTTTCAGCTGTCCCCTTTCCCAAGGGGGACGAGACAGCTTTGCTGTCGGGCGGGGGATGGTTATTTAGTGCGTGTATTATTATCCCCCTCGCCTGCGGCACTCCCCCTTGCAAGCAAAGGGGAGAACTGTTTATTGCTTTGAAATTGGGTATTTGCTATTGCATTTCAGCTGTCCCCTTTCCCAAGGGGGACGAGACAGCTTACTGTCGGGCGGGGGATGGTTATTTGTGCGTGCACTGTTTTTATCCCCCTCGCCTGCGGCACTCCCCCTTGCAAGCAAAGGGGAGAACTGTTGGTTGCTGTGATTTGATGTTGTTTTTGCTATGCATTTCAGCTGTCCCCTTTCCCAAGGGGGACGAGACAGCTTGCTGTCGGAGGGGGATGATTATTTAGCGCGTGTACAGTTTTTATCCTGTCAAAACTTTAACACCCCCCAACTTTGAAGTGAGCCCCAAAAACACCCCACAAGAGCCCCACAAAAGCGCCACAAACAAAAAAAGCGCAAAACTTCTTTAAAATTAGTTGTTTATATTAAGCATAAACACTAAATTTGCGGTATGCCCCAATGGATACACCATCCCGCAAGGGCTGCACACAAATTTCAGCAAACCAAGACTAAACAGTTTCTAAATATGAAAACAGTAATGCTTGTATTCGGAACCCGCCCCGAGGCCATCAAAATGGCTCCACTTGTAAAAGAGTTCCAAAAACACCCCGAGACCTTCAAGACCATCGTTTGCGTAACAGGCCAGCACCGCCAGATGCTCGACCAAGTGTTGCAGTTGTTCGAAATAACCCCCGACTACGACCTCAACATTATGAAACAGGGCCAGGACCTCTACGACGTAACAGCCCGTGTTCTCGTTGGCCTGCGCGATGTTCTCAAGGAATCACAGCCCAATGTTGTCCTTGTGCACGGCGACACCACCACAAGCACAGCAGCAGCCCTTGCAGCCTTCTATCAGCAAATACCCGTTGGCCACGTAGAGGCAGGCCTGCGCACCCACAACATCTACAGCCCCTGGCCCGAGGAGATGAACCGTCAAATCACAGGCCGCATAGCAACATACAACTTCGCCCCCACACCACTTAGCAAGGCCAACCTCTTGCGCGAAGCTGTGGCCGACGAGAGCATCACCGTAACCGGCAACACCGTCATCGATGCACTCTATTGGGTGGTAAACAAAATAAAGGAAGACAAGGCACTCAACAACGAGCTCAAGGAGCTTCTTGCCCAGGCCGGCTACGACGTTACACGCCTCAATGACGGCAAAAAGCTTGTGCTCATCACAGGCCACCGCCGCGAGAACTTCGGCGACGGCTTCATCAATATGTGCACCGCCATACGCGACCTCACACAAAAGTACCCCGATGTAGACTTTGTCTACCCAATGCACCTCAACCCCAATGTGCGCAAGCCCATTCACGAGGTCTTTGGCGAGGACCTGAGCAACCTGGGCAATATGTTCTTCATTGAGCCACTGGAATACCTCTCATTCGTATACCTTATGGAAAAGAGCAACATTGTGCTCACCGACAGCGGCGGCATTCAGGAGGAGGCCCCCGGCCTTGGCAAGCCCGTGCTTGTGATGCGCGACACCACCGAGCGCCCCGAGGCACTCGAAGCCGGCACCGTGAAACTCGTTGGCACCGACTACAACAAAATTGTTGCCGAGGTATCACAGCTCCTCGACAATCAGGCCCACTACGACGCAATGAGCAAAGCCGTAAACCCCTATGGCGACGGACTCGCTTGTGGCAGAATAGTAGATGCGTTGAAGTAATACATTGTCAAACAGTTTAACCCGCAGAAAACAGGGATGAAGACTCTAAATAAATTATGGTGGCACAAATAGACAACAAAAGAATTGCCAAGAACACGATAATGCTGTTTATACGCACATTATTTGTTATGTTCATATCGTTGTACACCAGCCGCGTAATACTTGAAGCGTTGGGTGTTGAGGATTATGGTATTTATCAGGTTGTTGGTGGCATGGTTATGATGTTCTCTATCATCTCGTCATCATTGAGTACAGCCATCAGCCGATTCATAACGTTTGAGATAGGAAGCGGGGATAAAGAGCGTTTGAAAAAGATATTTTCAACCAGCATTACAATCCAGATTGTTATTGCCTTAATAGTTACACTGTTGGTTGAAGTTATTGGAATATGGTTCATGGATACAGAAATGCAGATTCCTGCAGAGCGAATGAATGCAGCCAGATGGGTTCTGCATTGTTCAGTTCTGACATTCTGTATTAATCTACTTTCTGTACCATACAATGCATGTATCATCGCCCACGAGCATATGAGCGCCTTTGCCTACATAAGCATTTTAGAGGCTGTAATAAAACTGGCAATATGCTATGCCATAATGGTATCACCAATAGATAAGCTCATATTCTATGCAATATTGATGCTGCTGCTCGCTGTTGCCATAAGAATCATATATGCAGTATACTGCCACCGCAAATTCGAAGAAAGCCGTGCAAAAAACGGGTTCGACAAAAGCATTTTTAAGGAGATGATTGGTTTCTCGGGATGGAGTTTCTTTAACAACTCGGCATTCATCTTGAATAATCAGGGTATAAATATGCTTATGAACGTGTATTTCGGTGTAGTAGTAAATGCAGCAAGAGGAATCGCTGTTCAGGTTGAAAATTCAGTACTACAATTTGTTAATAGTTTTACCACTGCCATAAATCCTCAAATAACAAAGAGCTATGCCAATGGAGACCTACAAGGTATGCACAAGTTGGTATGCCGCGGTGCAAGGTTTTCATACTTCATGATACTGTTCATTGCACTCCCTATTATAATAGAGGCCGAACAGATTCTTTGCATGTGGCTGGTTGAAGTACCTGAGCACGCTGTTGCGTTTGTACAATTATCACTCATTATGGGAATGTGCGACTGCATTGGAAACACAGGCTACACTGCCTGTATTGCAACAGGCAAACTGAAGAAATATTCACTGATAATAACGTCTATTGCCTGTTTGGAATTTCCATTAGCCTGGGGGTTCTTTGCTACGGGAGCCGCACCTGAATATGCTTACATTACATACATTGCGGTAAAGACCACGATATTATTTGTAAGAATGTTCTTGTTGAAGAATCTTGTTGAATTGAAGATAAGCATGTATGTCAACCAAGTACTTATACCTATTACATTGACAACGATTGTAGCAATTATAATACCATTTGTTGCGCATACGACAATAACTCCTGGAATACTGCGTTTTTCTGCAACAACAGTTCTTTCAATAATTTGTGTATCGGCATCTGTTTTATACATAGGAATGTCAAGAGATGAAAGAAGCATTGTTCTAAAGAAATGCAAATCCATAATCAGTAAGTTTATAAAAATCTAGGTATATGAATATTCTTGTTTTAGGAGGTACCGGTTCTATGGGAATTCCATTGGTACGAATACTATCAAAGGATAATACAGTATATGTAACCAGTCGTAGCCAAAGAGAATCCACTGAAAGAATCAAATATATCCAAGGAAACGCGAAAGACAGAGCATTTCTACAGCAGACTCTTTTAATGCACCATTGGGACGCTATTGTGGATTTTATGATCTACAATGAGAAAATGCTGAAGGAGACACTGCCATTGTTCCTTGAAAACACAAAACAATACATATTCATCAGTTCTTCTAGAGTATACGCACAGACAGACAAAAAAATCACGGAAGAGACACCCAGGCTTCTCGATGCGTCCGAAGATGTAGAATACCTAAAAACAAATGAATATGCACTCTCAAAGGCCAGAGAAGAAGATATTTTGCTAAATTCAGGAAAGAAGAATTTTACCATAATACGCCCTACTATAACGTACAACACCTATCGTCTGCAATTAGGAGTATTAGAGAAGGAAAATTGGCTATATCGCGTATTAAAAGGAAGAAGCATCGTCTTTTCCAATGATATAAACGACAAGATTACCACAATGACATTAGGTGATGATGTTTCAGCAGGTATAGCCTCTATTGTAGGCCAAGAGAAAGCATTAGGTGAAGTTTATCATATAACATGTCCAACATCATTACCTTGGAGTGAGGTTCTTGGTACATATAAGAGTGTGCTCGAGAAGCATCTAAAAAGAGACATTCCAATTGTAATGACAGAAAAGTCTACAAACTTGAAATTCAAGTGGAGGATTTACCAAGTCATATATTGCCGGTATTTCAATCGTACATTCGACAACAGCAAAATTGGCCAATATTGCAATGTTGAAAACTTCACAGAACCACATATTGGGTTGTCCCGGTGTCTCGAAGAGTTCTTGAAAAAGCCGAAATTCGGCAATATCTCTTGGGATATTGAGGCTGTCAACGATAGAGCGGCAAAAGAACGTACGCCATTAAGAGAAATACCAACATTAGGCAACAAACTTACCTACCTCTGTTATAGGTATAACACTGTGTTCCTTTTGAATTTTCTAAAATTTTGTAAAGAAACAACAAAGAATATAAAGCGACTATTAACAAAATAACATACAAATATGAGCAATTTATTTTATTCATCGGAGAGAAACATTCAAATCGTATTAGCACTTTTGAAAGCTAATGGAATAAAGAAAATTGTCGCATCTCCAGGTGCTACAAACTTCTCTTTTGTGGGAAGTTTGCAAAATGACCCTTGGTTCGAGATCTATTCCTCAGTTGATGAGCGTTCAGCAGCATACATCGCTTGCGGTATTGCAGCCGAAAGTGGCGAGCCTGTAGTCCTCACCTGTACAGGTTCAACAGCATCACGCAACTACTTACCAGGTTTAACAGAAGCCTACTACCGTAAACTTCCCGTGCTTGCCATAACATCACATCAGGGTAAGGATCGTCTTGGACAGCTTATTTTCCAGAACATTGATCGCAGCAACCCTCCACACGATGCTGTAAAATTGTCGGTTGAACTGCCTGTGATTAAGGATGAAAGAGATGAGGCGTATGTTACTATGCAAGCCAACAAGGCGATTCTCGAGTTACGCCGAAATGGTGGTGGACCGGTGCACATAAATATGTTCACAACCTATAGCAAAGATTTCTCTGTTAAAGAACTGCCCGAAGTGCATACTATTAAGCGCATTCAGGCTTGGGACCCAATGCCCGAGATGCCCAAAGGCCACATCTGCGTATATGTAGGTTCACACGTTCATTTCACCCCCGAACAGACAGAGGCTGTTGATCGTTTCTGCGCTACATATGACGCGGTTGTTATCTGCGACCACACAAGCGGATACTATGGCAAATACCACCTACTTCCCACACTTCCACAATTACAGAAAGCAGAGACATTGTTCAACACTTTCGACCTTATGATACACATTGGTGAGGTATCAGCAGCTACATTCTCGGGGACAGTCCCCGTAAAGGATATATGGCGTGTAAGTGAAGATGGCGAATTACGCAACCCATTCAAGAAACTCTCTACCGTATTCCAGATGTCAGAACTCGCATTCTTCAAATACTACGGTAAAGACAACGAGAACAAGCACGAAAATATCGACAAATACCGTGCACTATTCAGTGAAATCTATAATCACATTCCAGAACTGCCTTTCAGCAATATATGGACAGCATCACAGCTCTCAAAACGTTTGCCTAAAGGCTCTTTGTTCCACATCAGCGCTTCTAACAGCCGCCGTTGTTGGAATATGTTCCACTTGCCCGAAGGTGTTCAATGTACAAGCAATGTGGGCTGCTGCGGCATTGATGGCTGCACAAGTACAATGATTGGTTCAGCGCTCGCAAGCCCTGACCGTTTGTGTTTCCTTGTTACAGGCGACCTTGCATTCTTCTACGATCTTAACTCACTTGGCAACCGCCACGTAGGCAAGAACATCCGCATCATACTTATAAATAATGCAATTGGTGCTGAATTCAAGATGTCCGAGCATTTTTGCTATACTTTTAGGGATGAGGCCAATATGTATATGGCAGCTGAGGGACACTTCGGTGCGAAATCTCCGGTACTTGTCAAGCACTATACCGAAGATTTGGGATTCCAATACCTTTCTGCAACCAACAAGGAGGAGTTCCTTGCTGCGCTCGACACATTCACAACCCCCGAGATTACTGACAAGCCAATGATTCTTGAGGTATTTACAAAACACGAGAATGAGAACGAGGCACTTCGCTTAATGAAGAATATCACATACGATGCAACAACTGTAATGAAAGAAAAGATTGCAAGTACAATCCGTTCTGTTGCTGGTGATAAAGGTGTAAAAGCAATTAAGAACATTTTCGGAAAGAAATAATAAAAATTTAGCGCGTGCAGTCTGCAAGACTGCACCCCTTAAATTTTAACAGCCAACAGAATCACAAATAATGAAAATAGGCATACTCACACTCCCTTTGCACACAAATTACGGAGGAATACTTCAGGCCTATGCATTGCAGACAGCACTGAAGCGATTGGGGCACGATGTTGTTGTCTTTGACACACCTAAGACATTGAAGGCACCACTATCGCCGGTTGTGTATGCAAAACGTCTTGCACACAAGTTGCTAAAGGACAAGAACAGCCGCATATTGCAGGAGAAACACTATAACAGTACATTCCCTATTATAGCCCAGCACACCCAACGCTTCGCGCAGAAATATATCAACCGATATATTGTTGAGAGCCTTTCCAAGGCCGATAAGAACGATTTTGATGCAATTGTCGTTGGCAGCGACCAGATATGGCGCCCTATATACTTCTGCACACCTTTCAAGTCCAAGGCCGAAGACTCCTTCCTCGCCTTCACCAAAGGGTGGAACATTAAAAGAATCTCCTATGCTGCCTCATTTGGTGTAGACCATTGGGAGTTCACTAAACAGCAGACAGCAAAATGCAAAGAAGCAATAGCTATGTTCAATGCCATTTCTGTGCGTGAAGATGCAGCAGTGGTTCAATGCAAGGAGCATTTTGGCGTTGATGCCACGCACGTTGTAGACCCAACAATGCTGTTGAACAAAGAGGACTATATAGCGCTCATTGAGCAAGAAAATGAACCAATGAGCAAAGGTACACTCTTTAAGTACATTTTGGATGAGACCCCAGAAAAACGAGCACTTGTAGACAATGTTGCCAATGAATTGAATCTTGAACCGTTTGCAGTGAAACCATCGGACAAAGGCAAACCCGAAGAGCGCATCTACCCCCCTATCACAGCGTGGTTGCGCGCATTCCTCGACGCCGAGTTTGTTGTTTGCGACAGTTTCCACGGAGTTGTGTTCAGCATCATTTTCAACAAGCCATTTATTGTAATAGGCAACGAGAGCCGCGGAATGTCACGTTTCAACTCGTTGCTAAAGATGTTCTCACTCCAGGAGCGTATGACTACAAAAACTGACAACGCGGAGATTTGCAAAAAGCCTATTGATTGGGAGGCTGTGAACGCCACACGTTCACGTCTACAGGCAGAGTGTATAGAATTTTTAAGAAAAAATCTTTCATAAGTTGATTTTAACTATGGAGAAAGCCCCTACAATATCAGTGATAGTACCGGTCTACAAGGCCGAGCAATACCTTCCACGTTGCATTGATAGCATACTATCGCAAGAATTCACCGACTTTGAGTTGTTACTCATTGACGATGGCAGCCCCGATGGCTCGGGCAAGCTGTGCGACGAGTATGCAGCCCGCGATAACCGCATCAAGGTGTTCCATAAGGATAACGGCGGCGTAAGCTCGGCTAGGAACCTTGGCCTTGACAAGGCTTGTGGAGAGTGGATTATGTTCGCCGATGCCGATGACTGGTTTTCTAAAGAAGCTATGAAGTTAAGCATCGAATGCTCTGAAAAATATGATATTGTACGTTTTGGCTACACATCTGTCTTTGACCCCGATTCTGTACAAACTAAGAATTCAGTTTTACAGAGCACCGACACTGCGACCTACCTTAAGCTTGTTATAGAAAGAAAGACTACTATGGCAGTGTGGGGTGCTATTTACAGAAGAAGATTGTTCACAGAAAACAAAATCTATTTCAACACCTCATTGCGTGCAGGTGAGGATTGGTTGGTACTTGTGAATCTTATAATCAATAGTAAGGAAGTAAAAATACTTCCCATCCCCTTGTATTATTACAACAGATACAATGAACAGGGATGTATAAATTCATTTAATCTTGGAAAATCCAAAGAATTACTGTCGGCATTTTGCAAGGTTAAAGAATTGATTGAGAAATCACAAGACTATAACTATATTTCATTAACAACTGCCCACATAACAATACTCAACGAATTGCTTTCTACATTCATTGAAGCAAAAACACCTGTTAAGGAATTCAAATCTCATATTGCAGAACTAATAAAGGTTCATCCAAATCCAACCATAAAAGAATACATTTCTGCAAATATATCTATCAAGAACAAACTGCGCATATTCTTATGTTTGCATTGCCCATTTATATATAATTTAATAAAAAAATAACCCTTATGCTTACAAAAATTAAGAAAATTATCTGTTTGGTATTATACTATGGTATTGCATATTACTTGCCCAATAGCTATTCTAACAACATATTTGGAAAAATATCCAATAGTTTTAGAGTATTCCTGTGTAAAAGAATATTCAAGAAGGCCGGAAAAATTCAAACTATAAACAGGTGCACAAAGTTTGGAAGTGGCAAAGATATTGAAATTGGCGATTATTCCGGCATTGGAGAGCACGTACAAATACCAAGTGATACAATCATTGGTAATTATGTAATGTTAGGACGTTATAGTTTCGCATTGGCACAAAATCACGAGTTTTCGGATATAAACACCCCAATAATACTGCAAGGAGATAAGCCTGCACAAAGACTTATTATTGAAGATGACTGCTGGATTGGAGCGTACACAAAATTAACTCCAGGCAGATATATTAAAAAGGGAACTATTGTTGCTATGGGAACAGTATTGTGTAAGGATTTTCCCGAATATTCTATCGTAGGTGGCAACCCAAGCAAATTGATACGTTCACGCCTTGACAATGCATAAATCTTATATTTTTATTTTATTGTAAATAAAATAATAGGTTGTGATATTGGTATCATTTAATGAATTTACAGAATGCTTACATATATAATAATAATTTCAAGTGTTATACTAACAACATTTTTATTTCCAAGGAACAACAAGGTTGCTATATTTTGGATATTAGTATTATGTTTTTTGTCAATGTTCAGAGCAGAAACAGTGGGAACAGATACATCTACATATATGGATATATTCCATATGTTCAAAGCATATGAATACGAAGATGAATTTCAACTGCTGGGCCGTGGTTCAGAAGTACTAATGTCATATCTGTACTTTGTGATATATAACAATTCGCTTTCGCCAAGGCTAATCATAGCCTTTATGTCTGTAACAACATTTGTTTTCCTGCACCTTTCACTAAAGCGTTCAAAACTGCCTTATAGCATAGGAGTGCTTACTTTTCTGATACTGTTTTTTTTCAGTAGCCTAAATATTTCAAGACAAATATGTGCTTGTTCCATTACACTTTATGCGTGTACATACCTTTTTGAAAATTCCTGGAAAAAATACCTTTTCTTCGTATTCTGCTTGTTGGCATCGACCATACACTCTTCGAGCATAATATGTATTGTACTGTACGCAATCAGGTATGAAAACTTTATAAATGTCAATAAAAGAACACTTGTAGTCATTGCCTGTATGTTGTTTATTGCAAACGTTGTTCTGCCATTCAACATATCAGAAATTCTGATAGCTAGATTTGGCACGAGTATGTATGCAGAATTGTATTCAGACAGAGCTATTACAAGTTCGCGCTCTTTTATGGGACTTATGCAGGATTTCCTGGTATTCACATCGCTCATAGCTGTATTTATTTACAATAAAGAGAAGAGGCCGTCAAAGCCGGAACTAATATTCTACTTGACAATATTATTTACCCTACTCTCGAGCAATGCCCATTCCGATGTTTCAAGAATATTCTTACCAATAACAATATTCAAGGTATTGTATATGGCATATATGTACAAAATAAAACCTTCTTTCATAAAAAGTCCCCACTTCCTGTTATTTGTGTCTATAAATACTTTTTTCACTTTGTGGAAGATTTCAACGGGAGCTTTTGAAGTTGTTCCTTATAAGATTGCTTTTGATTTTTAACAGAAATTCTTTTCTTTAAAAGATAATTTGTTATCAATTATTAAAGACTTAATATAATCGTTTTTTCCTATTAAATAAATACATTATAGCAAGAACCCAAGTAATGCATCTTAGGTCGCCTAAGATTGTTGAACGTGTCATATACACTACATTCATAAATAGTAGGCTATAAATAACAATTTCTTTATAATAATATCTGTTGTTTATTAATGCTTTTTCGTGCATTGTCCTAATAAATTTTCCAAATAGATACATTATGATAACAACACCTATAAGTCCAAAAGCCACATAAATGTCTCCAATTACATTTGTTCCCAACCCAACAATTCTATCATATTCTACTATGTCTTTATAGAATAAATGAGTAACAAGGTTTCCTGAAGATATGTCGCTTTCGTGCCATCCTGTTATTCCAAGAAAAATTGACTGCATAAACGGTATTATGGCAAGAATGCTCATAAGCATTGTTCTACCCAATGTGGGACCGTTTATATCATAATATTCCATTAGAACATATAAACTTCGATTGTTAATTACCATCTCGGATGAAATATCCCACAAAGAAGTCATTTCTTCTGATTCGCCTTCACGTGTCATTCCGATATAGGCTAGTACAAGCATACCTATAACAATCATTACAACGGTAAATTTCTTCGACAGCTTTCTTATATATATATTGTAAAGTACTACAACAAGAAAAACGATTCTCATTGGAACAGTGCGGCTGCCTATCAAAAGAAATAGCAACACATATGTTGAAATGAGTACAAGGGGAAGTATACCAAATTCTGAGATTATCGCTTTTTTCTTGTTTTTACATTCTGGATCAATATTATAGAATGAAGCAAAAATATAATAATATATAACATACATTAGCACAGTATTCAGAAGACTATGCTCATACTCGGTCGTATATATACCAAGTAAAACCATAGAAAACAAAGACGGTATAAATAAAACTAACATTACATTCATAATGATAGTAGGTTTGGCTAAACACTTTGTTTTAAGTGGCATTAATTGGGGCATAAATATCTTCTTGCGATTATATACACCCAAATTGAAAAAGCATCCACCTACAGTAGATAGAGCAAGTCCCTTCGTTATATATGCTTCGTTGAATGGTAGATTGAATAGTGAAAAATATGGGTTTACAGGGTAATAAACCAAACTATAAACATAATTGGTAAAGAAAAATGCAATGATGAATATAAACTCATACCTAAGGAATGAATCTTTACAATTACGCAAGAGCATTGTTATTGTTGAGAGCAAAAATACAATAAAGCAGTACAACGAGTAGCTATATGAGTATTCTTGTGGTGCAAAAAGAAATAATAATAATGAAATTATTGCTAATGTCAATAACATTTTTTTCTATTATCTGTTTAAGGTTAGTATTATTTTATTTACAATAAAATAGCACCAGTTGAGTGTCAATACCTTAACTATACTTGTCGCAAAAATTACAAAATAGAGAGCATTAGTATCCCTTTAAAATCATTTACTACCCCTTGTAAATATTTGACAGATAGCTACTGCTTATAGGGGTATTTAAGGTAAAACAAATTAAATTTTCAGATACTATTTAAAAGCTAAATAGATATTCAGTATCAATAAATCACAGAGCAGGTTATTTCAAAAATATCTTGATAAAAATTAAATTGTAGACTAGTGAATACAGATATATAATAATTCTAACATAAAAGAGGGTGCCCCAAAAGTCATCTTGCAAAGAGAACAACCCCTGCCAGTGCATATTCTGACAGGGGTTGTTTGTTCTTAAACGGGACTTTTGAGTCAGCCCCTTTTTTTATTTGCAGCACAACACTTAGATATCAAGTATTATTACATTTGTAGCGCGCATTTTGTTTTCATCTACAATTTTGGCATAAATTTGCGTTGTGCGTATGCTGGAATGCCCCATCATCTTGCTCAAGGTATGTATATCAGTACCACCTGCCAATTGCAAAGTTGCATAAGTGTGCCTAAAACAGTGGAAAGTTATCTTCTTCTTTATTCCAGCATCTGCAATCCATTGTTTGAGTGGTCTTGCTATACACGAAGTGCTTTGTAAACCAAAAAACAAATACGTCTCCAATGAGTTATTATTATAGCATAGCATATATGCTTGATGCGATATTGGAAGATAAACAGTATGCCCCGTTTTCCTTTGTATAAAAGCAAGTATATACTTGCCATAATTAGCACATAGATTACATTTTTTTAGGTTTCTGATATCGCAATGTCGCAACCCTGTTAGTGCAGAAAACAGAGCAGCTCGTTTTAACACTTCATCCCGACAAGGAGTATGAAGTAGTTTATTCAACTCATCAATAGTTAGATATTCTTTAAGAGGCTCAACACATTTTACACTATTGATTTTCGATGAAATATCTTCTAATAGAAGACCATCTCGAAATGCTTTTTTTAGTACAGTCTTGAAAACCGAAAGATATACTGCAACAGAATTACTTGACAATAATCCTTTTTTGTTTCCTCCAGACTGCACTGACAACAAATAGCTGCGAAAATGTTCAACACAAGTACAATCAAGTTCTTTGTAAACAGAAGTGGTAGTATTCAAAAATGATTCAAATAAGCAAGAAACACGACAATAAATATATTTCATTGAATCACTGACACGACAATTGGCTACAAAAGATTTAAAGAACATAACAAACATTGCAGGAGTGAATCTTTTTCTGCTTTGAGAGTATAACTCATTTATATTTGATTTGTCATATTCTTGCTGCATCAAAAAACGTATAGACTCAGCATATCTGCACGCTTCCTTGTCTACAGATGCTTTACATACTATAATACCATATTTATTGCGTTTTGGCCTATTAGCATTCACATCCCATTGTGGTGTAGTAATTGTACGGTTCAGATAACGACAAATACGTTTAGGAGTCGTGCTGTTATCGGTATAAAGCGGATAGGTTTCTATATACAAATACCATTTACAAGAATTCTTCACTTTCCTCAATTTTACAGTGCAACGTGTGCGAATATTTACGAAATTCATAGTTAATAAATTATTTATTTTAAACAAATCCTTTCATATCAATAATCTACTACTAAATTGACCAATAATAGCACATTAGAAGTACAAACTTTTTCACTATTTTTATATTTTGCAATTAGATGTAAAATTTAACCAGTTTCTTATTTTAAATAAAAATAATAGTATTAACTTTGAGCGAATATATACGGTTTTAAACTTGCTTGAATAAATATTGAAAAACAATTTCACCAATATATAATAAATGCAAACAACCAATGAAAGTCATCATAATTTCTCCCCACCCCAGCTTTGGAGGTTCATCAACAGCTAACCAAAACATTGCAAAGGCCATTGCTTGTGCGGGGCACGAGGTGGTGTATATGGATGAGTACCTCACCGATGAGGCTAAGGAGAAATCGGGGTTGAGGATTGACAGGTATCCTGTTCACAGGAACAAAATCCTGAAGCAGTTTGCTACCTACAGATATTTGCGCAGCCTGCAGCCCGATGTGGTTATCTTTGGTGTGCCCATTATTGGTGTATTTATGTGGTTGGCTGCGCTGCTGTTGAGAATGAAGGGTGTGAGGACCGGCTGCATTTTCCACTCATTGAGCCTGGCAGGAAACTTCGCGGGTAAAATAAGCGATTTTATAATATCGTGCTTTGCATCTACTTGCACACACCTTTTCTTTGTGTCGCAATATACACTGGTATCGTGGAGAAAATTCTTGCCACTACGTTGGAAGAAAAAGGCTTCGCAAGTAATCTTCAACCCCATTGAAAGAAGCACTCGCACACAGGCTGCCGATAAAGCAAAAGGGTTGTCTATTGGTTTTGTGGGACGTATGTCAAGAGAAAAACAGCCCGAATTATTCTGCAACGTAGCAGCCGAATATGCACACGACAGCAATGTGCGCTTTGTAGCATTTGGCGACGGGCCTTTATTTGAAGAGTGTAAGGGCAAACATTCCGAGTATGTCAATTTTATGGGCTACAGCAATGACATAGAGCACATTTACAGCAACATTGACATATTGCTGATGACCAGTGAGTTCGAGAACTGCCCTATGGTGATGCTTGAGGCCGCAGTGCGTGGAATTCCATCGGTGGCTCCGGCGGTGGGAGGTATACCCGAACTGATAGAGCCGGGTTGCAATGGCGAGCTCTACAATAATCACACAGTGCTGTGCATAAAAGAAAAACTAAAGACAGTAATTGATGAGTATGACAACTATTCGCACAATGCACAGAAACGTGCCGAAGCATTCACACTCGAAGAGATTGCAAAACAGTGGAACAAGATACTGAATAAATAACCCAATTTTAGACACAATAAAACAAGAGTAATATTATGGTTGTATTTATTAGAAGCAATGCCATTGTGGGCGACCCGCGACTGGAAAAGTATGTGAAATTTCTTGAGGCGCAGAAAAAGCCATATAAGATTATCGGCTGGAACAGAACACACGACAAAAATGTAGCCGAGAACACCGTTTACTATATGAAAAAGAGCGGTTACTCCGTTGGTGGAGCCAAGGCGGCCAAGGACCGCTTTACCTGGTTTTGGTTCTGCATCCGCTCTTTGTTTAAGATGAAGAACGTAAAAACAATTCACGCTTGCGACCTTGACGGAGCTTTCCCGGCAGTACTCTACAAGATTTTTGGACACTGGGGTGTGAATGTGGTCTTTGATGTATTCGACTGGTACTCCGACACACTTGCCAACCAGCCAAAATGGCTCAGATGCATATTCCACGTGATGGAGTGGATGACAACTAAGTTGTCGCGTACCCTCATCATTTGCGAGCCCGAGCGAATAAAACAAATACCCTACAAGGTAGACAAGAAGGTAAAGGTGCTGCCCAATATCCCAAGCTTTGGCAATACCGACTTTTTGAAGGAAGATGAAACACTGCACTTCAACAATAACAAGCCCACCTTGACCTATGTTGGAGGTTTCTATTATGGCCGTTTCCTGAAGGAGTTGCTTGATGTTGCCGAGCAAGGTGCGTGCAACCTTCTCATTGCCGGTTATGGCGACAAAGAGCTCGAGGAGCGCTGCAAGCAGCTCAATGAGAGCAACGACAATGTTCGCTACTTTGGCAAGGTAAAGTATGAGCAAGGACAGGTGATTATGTATAATGCAGATATAATTTATGCAATGTACTGCAAAATTAATCCTAACCACATCTTTGCAGCTCCCAACAAGTACTACGAGGCTATGATGCTTGCCAAGCCAATAATCTCAACCAAAGGCACCATTGTTGGCGAAAAGATTGACAAGCACGGCATTGGCTACACAATTGAAGAGACAACAGAAGAGCTGTTGGCACTTCTTGCATCACTCGACAAAGAGGATATTGCACGCAAGGGTGCATTGTCGCATAAACTTTGGAACGAAGAATACAAGGACTACATTGAGCAGTTTATGCTGAATGAGTATGTAAACATAATAAAAGAATAACAGAATCAATCACATACTATTATTATTGAAACATTACGTTATAAATATTCTAATTTATGATAAAGACTAAGGAAGATTTAAGATATTATATGGAATGCGACAGAAAAGCATTAGGGATAAGGAGAAAATGTCCCCGTATATTCTCTGATGAAGTCTGGAGATTTCAAAGAAGCTTAAGAAGATTGGAATATTATAATAATGCAGGTATGAAGTGTCTGAAATTGTTAAAGATACTTGAAAAGCTGCGTTTCCATAGGCTATCCATCAAATTAGGGTTTACTATACCACCAAATGTTTTCGGGCCAGGCTTGGCAATAGTTCACTATGGAACAATTGTGGTTTCTGAGGGCGCAAAGATAGGGAAGAACTGCAGAATTCACGAAGGAGTAACCATTGGAGCCACAAATGGTTCATCTAAGGCTGCCAACATCGGAGACAACGTATTCATTGGTACAGGTGCAAAGATTATTGGCGAAGTTACAATTTCTTCAAATGTTGCAATTGCAGCAAATGCAGTTGTCGTAAAAGATATAATCTGTGAAAATGGATGTACCGTAGGAGGTATTCCTGCAAAAGTCATAAGTAACAACAACTCCAGCCAAAACATTCATATAATTGAATGACGATAATTTTTTATCAAATGAAATAAAGATATGAAAATAGCTATTACAGGAGCTTCGGGCTTCATAGGCACAAACCTCATAGAGGACCTTTCAAAGACATTTGATGTAATGAACATCGATTTCAACGCACCCAAGTGTGAGAGCCACAACAAATTTTGGAAGAATGTTGATATCACAAATTTTGAAGCGCTGAAAGAGGCAGTCCTCACCTTTGCCCCCGATTATATTGTGCACTTGGCAGCGCGCACCGACCTCGACGGTAAAACCGTTGAGGACTACAGCGCCAACACAACAGGTGTGGAAAATGTGCTTAAGGTGGCAGCAATGCTACCCCAGCTGAAGAAGATTATTGTTACCTCATCTATGCTTGTGTGCCGCGCCGGCTATCAGCCCAAGGACCAGTATGACTATGCCCCCTCAACAGTTTATGGCGAGAGCAAAGTGATGACCGAGAAAATTGTGTGGGCCAACATCCCTGCGTGCGACTGGGCCATTGTGCGCCCCACTTCAATTTGGGGTCCCTATTTTGGTGTCCCTTATAGAAATTTCTTCGACACGGTAAAATCGGGTATGTATTTTCACGTTGGCCACCGTTCGTGCTCAAAGACCTATGGCTATGTGGGAAATGCAGTTTACCAAATTAAGCAGATTTTGTTCAATGACACAGCCGATGTGAACAACAAGGTCTTTTACCTTGGCGACACCCCGCCTATCTTCATCGAGGAGTGGGGAAACCAAATTGGCAAGGAAATTGGTCGCAAGATAAGAAGAGTGCCCTATTGGTTAATCAAATGTGCAGCCTGGGTGGGTGATTTCTTGGGCCTGTTTGGCTTGCATTTCCCAATGACCTCTTTCCGTCTAAGGAATATGACAACCGATAACATCATTGACCTTACCAACACCAATAGAATTGCCCCCAATCCCCCGGTTGATAGAATTACCGGAATAAAGACCACGCTTAAGTGGCTTGGATGGATTAAATAAGAAACATTTGGTGGTGTATTGATTTTTCAACACACCACCAAATTTCATTATTGTAGTTCAGTTTCTCCTTCTGCGGGCAACACCTCATCAGGTTCTTCGGGTGGAAGAACAGCCGCCACTATTCTATCGGCCACTGCGGTGGCATCGCTTGTGCCAAGGCCTGCCATAAGCCTGTCGAGGAAATTCCTTGTCTCGCTCACCAGTGAGCGCATATAGAAAAGGATATTCGCCACAAGAGGTATCTTGGAGCCTTCAAATTGCTCAACACCATAGTCGCTGCCAACATAGTTGGGAGCAGCCTTGGCGGTGATTGGATATTCCTCGTAAGCAGGAAGCTCATAATAGAGTTTCACGCCACTCACCGCAGCCTTGAAATCGGCAACGCTGGCATATTCAACACTGGTCATAATGTTTATATCATTATCAAAGGACACAGGAAAGATAACATCCTTCAATGCGGTGTTGTTGGTGTAGGTCTCTTTACCGTAAACAGTCGGCAAAACAGTGTATTTGTCGCATACCAACTGTATTTTGTTTGAAACTCTCTTCATATCCAAGCCTGTTGTCCTGAATCTTGTACCATTAAGACTCATATCAAGCCATTGTAGTGTGCCTAAATCGATACACCCAACGCGCTTTGTAAACTTGTTATTCTCTAAGTCTATAGTATCCAGCACACCCGAGGCTGCAATGCCAGCCAAGCCCCACTCGCTCATCTGCGGAATAGCGGGAAGGGAAACGGAGCTCTCAATGTAGTCCTCGTAATCGGTCATAGCCCTGTCGCCACTCCACAGAAAATGCGCGCACAGCTTGTCGGTAACGGGTGTAACAACAAGCAGATAACCCTTAATCTTTGGAACGTATGTACCGGTTGTAGCATCTTTTTCAAGTTTGTGAGCATATAGTAAGCCGTCGCCGGTCATTGGGTAAATTGGTGTAAGATATACCTCTATGCCGGCATCGCTCCAGTCATCACCCTCGCCATAACCAATTACATAGCCATTGTTCTCACCTGCACCAACCTTGCAAGGCAAGCACTCAAAAAAGGCTATAGAGTTGTCGCCATCGACAATGGCATTATCGGCAACAGTCTTGCCCGTAAAGAGATTTACAGGGTTCCATTGGTTGAAGCCGGTGCTCTTGAGCCCAAGAGGCTGCGCCACGGTGAGTCCCTGAGACACAGTTCCCATTGTTGCAAACATCTTGTCGCAATCCTCTTTTGTGGGTTCTTTTCCCGCGCCGAACATCTCGGTCAGGTCTATGATGTTTATGCCACCGGCAAACACCAAGACCCCTGCCTGTATATACTCGTCTACGTGCCCGAATGGAAAAATCGAAAAATACGGTACAGGGTTCTCAATATTGAGTTCTACCAGTTTAGAAACATAAGTCCACTCTCCGGCACCTGTTATCGGAAAATAAAACATACTTCCACTGACACCATAGCCATTACATCCCACTGATACCGACACCTTACGTTCAACATCACTGTAACAGTTGGCGGCAATATAGTACTTGTGCCCGCTAAAATATTTTCCGGTTTTAATTCCAATATAGGTAGATGAAGCTGAATCACCGATATAGTTGTCTTTAGCCGTAATCGCAACGTTAGCATTTGCAAGTGAAATATCATACTTCACATTGACTGCAATGCTATTTATTTGTCCCAACAGGTTCTTCACAATGTTTCCACCTATCTGCCTGATGCTTGCCACGCCGTCGCTTATGCTTGTTCCGCCCGCAGTGGTGCGCTTGAGGAAGGTAGCTGCATCAACCTTGCCCTGGCGCGAATAGACCTCGCGCGTTAAACCAACAACAGTGTCGCCATTCACAAGAGCACTCTTCTCTCTTGCAACACTCTCCTCAAGTGCAGGCACCTTTTCAACCTTCTCCCTCACATCAATGCTCAGTTTCTGTGCAGTGATTGAGTTATCCTGAATATCGGCCGTTGAGGCAGCACCAAGGTCCACCCAGTTGCCCCAAGCAATGCTCTTGGCGCCCTGCCCCGTGCGGGTTTTGTGGCTGAACGTGCCATCGACATTCAAGGCATACTTGAACTGGCTCACGCTCCTGACATTGCTTGTGGCACCGGCAGCAGCAAAGTTATCAATGACATACAACACAAAGGTCTCAAGGAGAGCGTCTCCATTGGAGAAAGTGCCGGTGTACATACCACTCGCCACCAGCCCATCGAGCGAAGCCACCTGCCCCACATCAACACATTGCTGCAGCTTGTCCTCGAGCTCACTCTTCACATCATTGAGGTCGCTGTTGCCCACCAGCCTTGTCCACTCGTCCCAAAAGCACTCCCCATTGGCACAAGCACCCGAGCGGCAATAGACATCGGCCCTCAGGTTGTTGCAGTCATTGAGCAGCAACGTCTGCGCCACCCCACGGCCCCTCTGCAACTTATCATCACACCCAGTCTCACTCACAAAGAGATGCCCCACAAGATAGTGCTTCTCATCGGCCGGCACAAATGGCAACCCTTGGGCTGCAACATCGCGGTGCGAGATGCGCACAATGTAATAGCCACACTGGGTGCACTTGTCAAGCCCATCACCCATTTGCCAGTCGCTCAACGTTCCATCCTTGAAGGAACGATAGCTGTTAATCATTCTTTTCACAGTCATAGTTATAATTAAGTTCTACAATACTCAATAAAAAAAAGGCAGGCACCCCCAAACGGAAAATTTAAATAGGCAAACAATGAACAAACACAAGATGAGGTGCCCGCCTCCCAAACAACGATGCAAATATACAGCCACCCCACCCCCGCAAAGTTGCTGCTTTACCACAAAGCAAAAGGGAGAACTGTTTGTTGCTGTGATTGAGCAGTTGTTTTTGCTATGCATTTCAGCTGTCCCCTTTCCCAAGGGGGACGAGACAGCTTTGCTGTCGGGCGGGGGATGGTTATTTAGTGCGTGTATTATTATCCCCCTCGCCTGCGGCACTCCCCCTTGCAAGCAAAAGAGGAGAACTGTTGGTTGCTGTGATTGAGCAGTTGTTTTTGCTTTGCATTTCAGCTGTCCCCTTTCCCAAGGGGGACGAGACAGCTTTGCTGTCGGGCGGGGGATGATTATTTAGCGCGTGTATTATTATCCCCCTCGCCTACGGCACTCCCCCTTGCAAAGCAAAGGGGAGAACTGTTGGTTGCTGTGATTGAACAGTTGTTTTTGCTATGCATTTCAGCTATCCCCTTTGGACCCAAGGGGGACGAGACAGCTTGCTGTCGGGCGGGGGATGATTATTTTGTGCGTGTATTATTATTTAGCGCTTGTTTATTATCCCCCTCGCCTGCGGCACTCCCCCTTGCAAAGCAAAGGGGAGAACTGTTGGTTGCTGTAATTGAGCAGTTGTTTTTGCTATGCATTTCAGCTGTCCCCTTTCCCAAGGGGGACGAGACAGCTTGCTGTCGGGCGGGGGATGGTTGCCGTTTCGCTTTCAGCGACGGATTACCTTTTTGACGCGAATATATCAGCACCGGTAATCCCAAAACAAAACCGGCACCGTAAGTGAGACAGCGTAGAGCCCTGACGTGGGCAGGCCATTGTGTGAGAATGTTTGAGCGCTATGCGGATATATCTTTCTTTCCACTCCTCGGTGGTCCGTGAGCAGTTCTTTGTTTAATCTAAATTCTCTTATCTCCTTTTTGAGACTCAAAAAGGAGCAAAAACGCACGGCACACGGAAAGAACAGTCTGCCTTTTCTTTGCTCAGGAGTTGCCTGTTGGCAACATCCCTCGTTCAAAAAGGCATTGCCAGCAAATTCTTTCTTTTGGTTTTTGGGTGGTGCGGAACTCCTTCAGTTAGCTACCGCTTGCAGCGGCATCTAACTAGCAGTCAAACAGTCCTGCCACTATTTCCAAAAAACAAAAGGAATTTGCTTGTGTTCTTTAACGGTGCCGGAGATTATTTAAAGTACCTTTGTACGCGATATTTATTGCGAAGAATTTATTGCTTTGATTTTTGCATTTCAGCTGTCCCCTTTCCCAACCTTAGATTTGCGGAAGATAAAAAAGATAAAGTAGAATGATTATATTTGCCTATGATGTTTAACAGATGTAAAGGAAGGCAGAGAGTGCACCAACTCTTTCCGTGGAATTGAA
>JAZONR010000068.1:0-24640 GCA_045654645.1 Bacteroidaceae bacterium | reverse complement strand
GATGTGGTAGTTTAAAGATAATAAAAATTTCCCAAACAAACAATAGCTATTCCAATGTTTATCAATGGAATAGCTATATTTTTATTATCATACGGCAATTTGAACGCTGAAATAATAAAATGAAGAAGGGTAACCCAATTTACTTTTGGGTCACCCTCATGCGGTATAGTATTCTAATATTTAGAACTCTGCGTTGTTTGGAGTGCGGGGGAAAGGTATAACGTCGCGAATGTTTGACATACCTGTTACAAAGAGCAGCAGACGCTCAAAGCCGAGGCCAAAGCCTGAGTGGGGGCAAGAGCCATAGCGACGTGTATCGAGGTACCACCACATATCCTTCATAGGAATATTCATCTCCTCAATGCGTGTAAGCAGCTTATTATAGTCGGCCTCACGCTCCGAGCCTCCGATAATCTCGCCAATCTTGGGGAACAGCACATCCATCGCGCGCACAGTCTTGCCATCCTCGTTCTGCTTCATATAGAAAGCCTTGATATCCTTGGGATAGTCGGTGAGGATAACAGGACGCTTGAAATGTGTCTCCACAAGGTAGCGCTCGTGCTCCGATGCAAGGTCTACGCCCCAGTATACAGGGAACTCAAACTTGTGGCCGGCAGCAACAGCATCCTCAAGAATCTTAATACCATCGGTGTAGCTCAAGCGAACAAAGTCGGTGTTCACAATAGAACGCAGACGCTCGATGAGCTCCTTGTCTATCATATTATTGAGGAAAGTGATATCTTCCATACAGTTATCGAGAGCCCACTGCACGCAATACTTGATAAACTCCTCGGCAAGCTCCATATTGTCATAGATATCATTGAAGGCAACCTCGGGCTCAATCATCCAAAACTCGGCAAGGTGGCGCGGAGTATTAGAGTTCTCGGCACGGAAAGTGGGACCAAAGGTGTATATTGCACCAAGTGCGGTGGCCGCCAACTCACCCTCGAGCTGACCCGAAACGGTGAGGCTTGCCTGCTTGCCAAAGAAATCATTGTCATAGATGATGCTTCCATTCTCATCCTTCTTCAGGTCATAGAGGTTCATTGTTGTTACCTGGAACATCTGGCCTGCACCCTCACAGTCGGATGCTGTGATCAGTGGAGTGTGGAAATAGTAGAAGCCCTTATCGTGGAAGAACTTGTGTATAGCATAGGCCATATTGTGGCGGATGCGGAACACTGCTCCGAATGTGTTTGTACGTGGACGCAGGTGGGCAACGGTGCGCATAAACTCCATTGTCTGGCCCTTTTTCTGCAGAGGGTAGGTGTTATCGCAAGCGCCAAGCAGCTCAATCTCTGTAGCTTGAATTTCCACAGACTGGCCACCGCCGATAGACTCCACAAGCATACCGTTCACGCTGAGACAGGCACCGGTTGTAAACTGCTTCACAACCTCCTCGTCGAACTTGTCGGCATCTATCACAACCTGCACATTGTTGATTGTAGAACCGTCATTGAGCGCCACAAAGGCAACCTGCTTGCTGCTGCGGCGGGTTCTTACCCAGCCCCTTACATTAACCTCGGTACCTGCCTGGGGACTCTTCAGCAGGTCGGCAATTCTTGTTCTTTTTATAGTTTTCATCGGATTTATCTTTGTATTTATCCTTTTTACTTATTCATAGGCACCCATACGGAGCATATTAACCTCCTTGTCTGTGAGATAACGCCAATCGCCACGGCGCAGGTTCTTCTTTGTGAGGCCTGCAAAGAGCACGCGGTCGAGCTTGTTCACACGGTAGCCGAGGTGCTCCAACATACGGCGCACAATACGGTTCTTGCCCGAGTGTATCTCTATACCTATCTGAGAGCGGTCGGCCTCATTGACATAAGACACCTCATCGGCATACACAGGGCCATCCTCAAGCTCAATGCCGTTCACAAGAAGGTCCATATCGGACATTGCAACATTCTTGTCGCAGGTTACGTGATAGATTTTCTTCTTCTGGAACTTGGGGTGTGTGAGCTTGGCTGCCATATCACCGTCATTGGTGAGCAACAGCACACCGGTGGTATTGCGGTCGAGACGGCCAACGGGATAGATTCTCTCCTTGCCAATGCCACGCAGACAGTCGAGCACAGTCTTGCGCTCCTGTGGGTCATCGACAGTAGTTACGCAATCCTTGGGCTTGTTAAGCAGCACATACACCTTTCGCTCGGGGTTTACACGTTCGCCGTTGAAGCGCACATCATCGGCAGGTGTTACTTTTGTACCAAGCTCGGTTACAATAGTGCCGTTCACGGTTATAAGACCGGCCTCGATGTAGTTGTCGGCCTCGCGACGAGAGCAGATGCCTGCATTGGCCAAGTATTTATTCAAACGCAACGGAGCATTGGGGTCGAGTGTGGCCTCGCGGTATGCTGCACGCTTGCGGTTGCTGTATTTTGCAGCGGGATCATAGGCACCCTTGCGATTACCCTTCTCGCCATACTTGGGGCGCTGGCCACCTACATTGGGGCGTGCACCATAGGGCCTTGCCTCACCGCCTTCACCACCCTTGTATGAGCGGTCGCGGTAGCCGCCACCTTGGTTGTTACCACGGCCATAGCGGGGCACATCGTTGCCATAGCGGGGCTCGTAATCACCACCGAACTGCTGACGGGTGCCTCTCTCGCCACCAAAGCGGTTATTGCCTTGCTCAAAGCGGCTGCCCTGCTCCTGGTTATAACGCTTATATGCCTTGTAGCTGCCAAACTCTGCGTTGTCGCTGCTTCTATCAGCACGACCACGCTGCGGACGCTCATCATCCTTGTTAAAACGGGGGCGACCCTTCAACTTGTTGTCGCCACTAAAATTAGGATTGAAGGAAGCCCTGCCCCTGTTGCCACGGGGAGAGGCACCATCGGAATACCTGTCTTTGTAATTGCTCATCTAAAAAATATTTTACGAACCTCACGGTCCAAATTATTCATCTTTTTACAAACCGGTGTAGCTGTGCGGGGTAATGGCACGCAACTCCTCTTTCACACTCTCCGAAACATCGAGCCCATCGATGAACTGAAGAAGAGTATTGCGGTTGATGCCCTCGTTAGTGCGTGTCAAGGCCTTGAGAGCCTCATAGGGGTTAGGATATGCCTCACGGCGCAGAATTGTCTGAATACCCTCGGCGCACACGCTCCAGCAGTTGTCGAGCTCATCATATATAGCACCCTCGTTGAGAAGCAGCTTGCGCAAACCAACAAGTGAACTCTTTATGGCGATGAGCATATGGCTCATAGGAACGCCCACGTTGCGAAGAACGGTAGAGTCGGTGAGGTCGCGCTGCAGACGTGAAATGGGGAGTTTCATTGACAGATGGTCAAGAATAGCATTAGCAATACCCAGGTTACCCTCACTATTCTCAAAATCAATGGGGTTCACCTTGTGAGGCATAGCGCTTGAGCCAACCTCGCCGGCCTTAATCTTCTGCTTGAAGAACTCGTTTGAGATATACTGCCAGAAATCCCTGTCCATATCCATAATGATGATATTTATGCGACGCATTGCATCGAACAGAGCTGCCAGGTTGTCATAGTTTGAAATTTGTGTGGTATACTGCTCGCGCTGCAGGCCCAGGTTCTCGCTAACAAACTTATTGGCAAACGCCTTCCAGTCGATGCCGGGATAGGCCACGCTGTGGGCGTTGAAGTTACCTGTGGCACCGCCGAACTTGGCCGACAAAGAGCATCTCTTCAACTCGGCCAACTGTGTCTCAAGGCGATAGACAAACACCATCACCTCCTTACCCAAACGAGTGGGAGAAGCAGGCTGTCCGTGAGTGCGCGCAAGCATAGGGATTGACGCCCAGGCATCGGCATAGGCACGAAGCTGCGCAATCAACTCCTCGATAAGAGGATAATACACATTTTCAAGTGCATCCTTTATTGAACGGGGCACTGATGTGTTGTTGATATCCTGTGATGTGAGACCAAAATGGATAAACTCCTTGTATTCGTCAAGACCACCAATAGCATCGAACTGCTCTTTTATGAAATACTCCACAGCCTTAACATCGTGGTTGGTAACCTTTTCAATATCCTTGACACGTGTAGCATTCTCAAGAGTAAACTCAGAGTAGATTTTGCGCAGACGGGGGAACAACTCCTTGTTCACACCCCTGAGCTGCGGAATGGGCAACTCACAAAGCGCGATGAAATACTCTATTTCTACAAACACACGGTACTTGATGAGAGCATACTCCGAAAAATACTCTGCCAAAGGCTCCGCCTTTCCCCTGTAACGTCCGTCAATAGGAGAAATTGCAGTCAAAATGTTCAAATCCATTATTTTGTGTATAAAATGTTTCCGAGTACAAAAATAGCACTTTTTAGCCATAAACACCCAAAGTGCAAGCAAAGTTTATCAAAAATAACACTAAAAAAGGGGCCGGGCACACAAATTTTAGAAAAGTGCAAAAAAATAACCCACGCAAAGCGCAGGTTCATCATCGAGTGGACGTTGACGGATTCGAACCGCCGACCCTCTGCTTGTAAGGCAGATGCTCTAAACCAGCTGAGCTAAACGTCCGATAAAATGGTTGTGGACGTTGACGGATTCGAACCGCCGACCCTCTGCTTGTAAGGCAGATGCTCTAAACCAGCTGAGCTAAACGTCCAATAAAATGGGCAATTCCCTGAATTGCGTTGCAAAGGTATATCAAAAATTTTCAACCACCAAATATTTGACAAACTTTTTTCACACAAGAGACAAAAATCACAGATTACCAAGCCAAGTAGCAAGCAAGGAGCATCCACAAGCACACAAGAAGTGCAGCGATATATCCATCGCACCATTTTTCAGCACATCAATGATAATCTCCCCAAAAGATGCAAATCAAATGATTACAAAGGTTTTATCCTACTTTTTACCGCCCTGTCCAATAACCACAGAAGCTTTGCCCGGCTTTTTTCCACCCTACACAAACAAAGCACCAACAAACACGCAGGGACAAGCGAAGATGGTACAAAAAAATTGGACAGGCAAAGGCCTGTCCAATCTATATATTCACACAAGGAGTGATTACTCAGCAACCTTGATGATAGCGCGACGGTTCAAGAAGCGCTCCTTGTACTCCTCAGACTCACCGTAGCCAACAACTGTCTCAACCTCGGCACCTGCCTCGCGCAGAACCTCAGCGACAGCCTCAGCACGCTGCTGAGAAAGCTTAACGTTGTACTCGCTTGCACCAACAACGTCAGCAAAAGCAACAACTGTGAGCTTAGCACCTGCAGCCTTAGCAGCCTCAGCATAAGCCTTGATGTTCAACAACTCCTTCTTAGAAGCGATGTTAGACTTGCCGAACTCAAAGAATACAGACTCTGATACGTTGAGAACCTTAACCTCTTTTGCAGTGTTGAGCTCGTCTGTGAGAGCCTTGTTTGTGTTCTCGAGAGTTCTAATCTGGTTCTGCTTGTTCTTGTTAGCCTCCAATGCATCGTTGAGCTGACCCTGGAGACCATCAATCATACCACCGTAGATGCCCTGGAGAGCCTCAACATCGGGAGCGTTGTCCCAACCGGTCTTGCCAAGACGGAAAGTAACACCGGCAGTAGCTGTGAACATCATATCGTGACCGCTCCAACCTGCAATACCGCTGAAACCATTGCGGAAGAATGCACCTGCAAGCTCAAGGTTGATAGCCCAACGCTTTGCAACGTTCCAAGTCTGGAGGATACCGTAGTTAGCAGAAAGAGTACCTGCCCAAGCGCCGCTTGTCATTGAATTCTCGTTATCGTTCCACTCAAAACCGTGACGGCAAGCATAGCCAACACCAACGTAAGGAATTACGCTCCAAACGCGATCCTGCTTGTAACCACCGATGAGGTTGCAGAGGTCGAACATTGCATCAAAGTGATAGTTCATAAATGCAGCGTGGTCCCATCTCTCATAAGTCTGGATATTCAAACCACGATAAGCTACTCTCCAACCGAAACCGGGAGTGTGCCACTTACCAACGAAAACGTCGAGTGCGGGAGACAAGTGCTTGAAGATAGACTCGCCACCACCCATATAAACACCGTTATAGAGGTTTACACCGCCGTTCACACCGATGAACCAGTTGCTACCGAAGCTGTTGGTAACTACCGAGTGAGACTTGGTAGGAACTACGACCTCGCTAACTGTCTCCTGTGCAGTAGAGAACATAGCAAAACTAGCAAGAGCTAGTGAAATCATAAATTTTTTCATACTTAAAACTAATTAGATTTATATATAAATACCTATTTAATTCCACACATAAAACAAAAACACATAATCTTGTGTATTGTTTTAAACAGACAAACACAGCATTGCAACCAGCCGCCGCCACAGAGTCTATCCATTCTTTGGCAAAATTACATAAAATTTACAATGCGAAACAAAGCAAAAGCGCAAAGCAGCCTTATTTTAATGTTTTTTAACACTGTTATTACAACAAATCACACACATTTCTATCATTTGACAAAATTGCGGTCAATTTCAGCGTCGCTCATTATGTAAATCACCGGCAAACCGTCGGGGGTACACGATGGCATTGAGGTGGCAAAAAGAGCATCAACGAGCACAGTCATTTCATCGTGCGACAAAATTTGCCCCTTAACAATGGCAACATCCTTGGCCATAGCCAAAGCAATTGCATCGTGAAGCGAACTGCCAACCTCGCCGGTCTGCTCCATAGCACCGTGCAGCAGATCCACAAGCAGCTTGGCCGGTTGAAGGCCATCTATGCCGGCCGGCACGCCATTGAGCACAAAAGTGCCACCACCAAGGGTGGAAATATCAAAGCCCAAAGAGTGAAGCTCATCGGTTACAGACTCCAAAGTAACCGCCTCATTTATTGTCAATTCCACCCTCTCGGGGAAAAGAAGCCCTTGCGAAGGGGCACTATTGCCCGACAGCTGTTCCCTGTACTTCTCAAAGAGCACTCTTATGTGGGCCCTTCGCTGGTGCACCCACATTATACCCGATTTTACAGGCACCAGAATATACTGCCCCTTATACTGCGACATTGGCACAAAGCCCGAATCCTCAATAACATCGCCCACGCTTAGCGGCTCATTGGCCACATTCTGTTTATCGAACGGCATATCGGGAACATCCTCAAATGGCGAGAGGTCGAGCGCCTTACCATCACCCGACAGGCCTTCATACAACGCCTCCCAACTGCTGCTGTCGGTATTCCGTTCGGGTTTATGCTTGTTGAAAGGATTGTAGCCCGGAGTATAGGAAATCTTTGGGGCAGCAACCGGTGCAGATGAATAATCCGAGAAATCCATAACCGGTATGTCGGGGATATTCTCATCATCAAAATCGAGGCTCGGAGCTGCATTAAAACGACCAAGCGACTCCTTAACGGCTGCCGATATTATTTTCCACAAGCTGGACTCATCTTCAAATTTTATCTCGGTCTTTGTGGGGTGTATATTGACATCTATGCGCGAGGGCTCCACCTCAAAGCAGAGGAAAAAAGGCACCTGCTCGCCCTGGGGGATTATGTCGCCATAAGACTCTGCCACCGCCTTTGCAAAATAGGCGTGGCGCATATAGCGCCCGTTTACAAAGAAATATTGCAGCGCACCCTTCTTGCGGGCACTTTCGGGAGCACCCACAAAGCCCTTGATATTCAACAAAGAACTCTGCACCCCAACCTCTATGAGCTGGCTGTTTATCTTCTTGCCGAAGAGGTTTACAATCCTTTGACGGAACGATGAGGGCGGGAGCGACATCATCTCGCAACCATTGTGCACAAGAGAAAACTCCACATCGCAGTTTATGAGGGCAACACGCTCCAGCTCGGTAACGATGTTCTTCAACTCTGTTTGAGTAGACTTGAGGAATTTTCTGCGGGCCGGTATGTTGAAAAAGAGGTTCTTTACTTTGAAATTGCTGCCGACAGGGGCTGCCAAAGGTTCCTGAATCTCCAATTTAGAGCCCGACATCACAATGCAGGTTCCAAGCTCATCATCGCTGCGGCGGGTTACAAGCTCCACCTGGGCAACAGCCACAATAGAGGCCAGAGCCTCGCCGCGGAAGCCCATTGTGGTGAGAGCAAAGAGGTCATCGGCGCACGATATCTTTGAGGTGGCGTGCCTTTCAAACGCAAGGCGCGCATCGGTCTCGGACATTCCTTTACCATTGTCGATAACCTGAATGAGAGTGCGCCCGCCGTCCACTATAACCACCTGCACCTTTGTGGCACCGGCATCTATGGAGTTTTCCACAAGCTCCTTCACCACCGATGAGGGGCGTTGCACCACCTCACCGGCAGCTATCTGATTGGCCACCGAATCGGGTAACAAATGTATGATGTCATTCATAGCTTAAACGAACGAGTAGACTGTTTTCATTATATAATAAACAACAAATGCGCACACAAACAGGGCTGCAACGGCAAAACGCGATGATATGCGTGAGCCATTCTCGCGCTTGCGGTCGAGATGAGAATCCCTTGCTATAAATGCACCCTTGAGACGTTCCCTGTATGTAGACTCCTCCTGGGGCAACATACCAAGGTCGCGCTTTGCATTCTCCACAATTTTATCGAGTTTCTCCTTGCGCTCATCTACAAAGATATATTTATGGTTGAACCGCCTTGGTTCACGCATCTTGAAATTTCCCATAACCTAATCATTTTTTAAAACGGTCAAGCGTAGGCAAAGGAATCTTATCCCTCTTCTGCACCTTCAGCTCCTTGCCAAAGCCCTTGCCTCTCCAATTATATATATCATCTTTGGAGAGCGGCCTCACATAATCGAACCACACAAAGTTTTCGAGGTACATCTTTTCGGCGGGCCGCTTGCTCATAGGATAGAAGACACCTTTCGACTCTTTGGGCACAACCACCTTGTTCACCTTACGCTCCTTCATATAAGCCATAGTTTTGCCCGCTGTTGTGGTGTTCATTCCAATGAAAGAGCCGTCGCTGTCCACAGGATAGAAGATAATCTCCACACTGCCCAGCACCTGCATCTCCTTCAACTGCCCCTCCTCGAAATAGTAGCGCATCTCCTGCCCCCTTATTTGATTGTAGTTTGTTGAATCCAACTGCTCGGCATAGAGTGTTTGGTTTATGATATTTACCCAATCTATTGCCGACTCTGTCATATAGACCTTCACCACCTCGCCAAGCAACTGCACACCGCCGTTCCACAGGATGGGGTCCTTATACATAATCATACAGGTGTCCCTTGAATCCATAACCAATGAGTCGCACACAGCCTGCATCTCCTTGCCCCAGGCACGCACCTTGTTATAGGCCTTCACCAGCCGATAGACCGAGTCGGTATCAACATTGTATGTTATGGCCCAGATGGTATCGGAGTGCATAAAGAGTGAATCGCGATGAGAATAGTCCACAACCGTAGCCCGCCCTGTAACGTAGGCCGAATCGCGAATTTCATCGAGATAGGCATACTCGCCGGTGAGCATATTCCGGTTTACGGTATCGGAAAAGACAATGTTGCCAAACACCTCGCTATAGCCGCGCCACGTGTCATAGAAAATGGAATCGGAAGTTATGTTCTTCTCCCTGCTGAAGATTACCGGCCTCTCTGTCAGCTCGGCCTGACGTGTGGCAGTGTTGTAGTAGCCGTGCTCGGCATACACCTCGTTATTGCCATTGTAGATATTTGTGGGGCCAAGTATTGTAGCCACATTGTTTCCGGTGTTATAGTGCAACGTGTCGGAGAGAAGCAGAAACTTTGGATTCTCCAGCGTTACATCATCCTTGAACACAGCTATTTTCGTATCGGTGCAGTAGTCGCCATAGTAGGACCTTAGCGAGCTTGTCTCGTCATAGAGCACGCCATACTCGAAGAAATAGCCCAAATTCCTGTTTCGGTCAAAATCGAGGCTGTCGGTCTCGAGCACCGTGTTTTTATCTATAAGACGCACATTGTTCCTCACCCTTGCAAGGTTGGTTGTGCCGTCGAAATCGAGATAATCACCAAAGAGGAACAGCGAGTCGCCCTGCTCCATTCTCACGTTGCCGAAGGCCTGAAAAGAGTTGCGTTTTTGGTAATAGTGGGCACTGTCGCAAAACATATACATACTGTCGCGGCGAAACCGCACATCGCCCACAAGAATCCACGCTTCGGGGTCAATAGCCTCGTCAAAACGGGTGATATCGGTGTGCAGCAGATGCACATAGCTTCTCTTCTTCCCATCGACAGAAGACTCCTCGAGCTGCAACACCTGCGAACTTGCAGGCTGCAGCACCAACAACAGAAAAAGAACCTGAAGTAGCCTTTGCATTTACCCAAACAACTTATTTCTCCTCATAGAAGTTCCAATCGGGATACTTAAAATCACAACCTCTACTATCCTTGTTTATCCTAACGTATGTTGAACGCTGTTTTTTCTTGACCCACTCCATTATGCGCTCCTCGCTGAGCTTTGCCTGATACATCTGGCGCAGCACCTCATAATCCTCGCTGAAGGTTGCCTGATGCGCATCGGTCCTCGACTTCACCTTGGCAATGGCACACACAGTCTTGCCGTTGTCGAGCTGCCAAGCAAAGGGTTGCGAAATTGCGCCCACCTCAAGCTTCTCAATCACACGCGCAACATCAACAGGAAGCTCATCGAGCCCAAAATGCGATGACGCACTCATCTTATTGTAGAGAATACCATAGTTGTTGCGTGTATCCTTGTCATCGGAATAAACACCCACAGCATCCTCAAAAGTAATTTCACCGGCATTTATACCCGAAGCAATTGAGTCGAGACGCAGAAGCATCTTCTTGATATTCTCGCCCGAGTGGCGGGGCTTCCTAAGGATGTGGCGCACATTAGCCTTGTCGCCACGTTTCTCAATGAGCTGTATAATGTGAAAGCCATACTCCGTTTCAACAATCTTTGAGACCTTATCAGGGTCGGTGAGGTTAAAGGCCACTGCTGCAAATTCGGGTTGCAACTGTCCACGCCCCATAAAACCCAGCTCACCGCCACGACGCGCCGACCCGGGGTCTTCGGAATACATAAGCGCCATTGTTGAAAAGCTTGTCTCGCCATTCATAATGCGCTCGGTATATTCACGCAACTCACTCTTCACACGTTCAATCTCCTCAATATCTATTATCGGGTTCAGGGTGATTACCTGCACCTCCACCTGTTGCTGCACAAAAGGAATACTATCCTTGGGCAAAGACTCCATATAACGCCTCACAAGAGCCGGAGAGACCTTTATATCGCCAACAATCTTTGCCTTCATAGCCTCGGAGAGTTCCAAATTATGGAGCTGCTCCCTGTACATCTCACGAATTTCGGATGAGGTCATATCGAAATACTCCTCCATCTTCTCCTTGGAGCCAATCTGCTGCATCACGTGCTGCATCTGTGCCTCAACCTGGCGCACAATCTTGGCCTCATCGGCCTCAATACTATCCAATGCTGCCTGATGCAGAAACAGCTGTTGCACGGCGAGGTCCTCGCCCACCACACAATAGGGGTCGCCGTCGAACGAGCGTCCGTTGCTCACCCAGTAGCGGATAGACTCCTCAATATCGGAGCGCAAAATACATTTGTCGCCCACAACCCATTCAACCCTGTCAATGACATTGTCCTGAGCCTTTGCCGGCTGCAAAAACAGCAGCGCAGCAATGCAGAACATCAATTTTATGGTAACACTCTTCATATTCATATATCATATTTGCCACACGGCATTAAAATCAATGCAACACAACGTGCCCCGTTTCAATAGACTCCTTGTAAAGGGCACTCTTCACATCCTTCACAAAATTGGCCTTTTTGCGGTTCACCAACAACTCCCTGATCTCATCGGCCACCATCTCAATGGGCTTCAGGTCGTTGCGCTTGAGGACAGAGTCGGCGCAAACAAAATAGGTTGCCCCGCCATCCTTGAATTCAACGGTGCTGTTCTTCTCCAAACGGTCCATCAACTGCTGCTCGGTCAATGGAGTCTTGTGCACCAACACGTCAAAGGGCAACCACTCCTCCATAAAGAAGAGATTATCGCACCCCTTTTCAACGCAATACTTCTCCAGATTATCCAGATTTTCCTGCCCTCTCTTCACACACCATTTACGCACATCGCGCACATTGGCAGCCTTGGGCGGCAGTTTCACATAAAAGCCCTTTATGTAAGGGTCGGAAAGAACAAACAGCGACCGTTCACTCTCATAGAACTGCAGTACCTCTTCATCAGAAATTTCAGGCACAAGATGCTGGGTTATGAGCCTATCCTGATAGAGATTAAGTATCAGACTCTTGCGATAGTTTTCCACTAACTTGTCTATCTCGTCGGTGGCCTGCACATTGTCCACAGCCTTCTCAAAGAAGAGTTTCTCCTTAACCCAGCGCTCGATGTAGTCCTGCACAAAGGCAGCACTATCAACCCTGCCGGCATACTGTGCATAGACAATATCAACCTCATCCTTATAGAGGGACTCGGTGCCCACGCTCACCAACGCATCCCTCTCCACCACATAAGACACCTCTTCCCGGCAAGCAAAAAGCAGTGCCGGGAGAGCCAAAAGGGATATATATTTACATATTCTGCTACAGGACATTAGCAATCTCCTCTATTTTTTCACCGCAAGAAGAGCTACAAGAGCCATCCGCTGCGGCAAAGGTACAAAAACAAAATTGTCAGTCGTGCTTATTAACTGTTTTTAGCACATCCTTGTTCACCTGCACCTTGTATTTCTTGCGAAGCTGCTTCACCCACTTCTCTTCAAGATATTTCTGATAGTCAGCTGTTACAGCCCCTTTAACATCCTTATATGTCTCGGGCTGTTTAATCTCAACACCCAGAACATCCACAACAGTAAAGCCTCGACGCAAACGACCGCCTTCACCCTGGCCAAACGCCAGTTTGTCTACCCAGGCATTGTCGCCAATGGCAAACACACCCACCTCCACGCGCACTGTGTGCAGCGAGTCCTTGGGCAGGTTGGCAGCAATTATAGCCTTGCACTCATCGGGGTGTTTCCCCGCAATAAGCGCCTTCACCTTCTCAAGATTTTCGGGAGTATTGGCCTGTATCACCGCACCGCGATAGCGAGGGCTGCTGAACTTGTAGTTTTTCTTGTTCTTTTTGAAATACTTGGCCAGGCCGGCCTCATCATCAGCCACTTTGTTCCACACCTCACGTGTAGAGACCTCAAAGAAGAGCAAGCCCTCATAGTATTCGCGCATAAGGTTGCCAAACTCGGGATACTTGCTCTCGAGCAAGCTATCCTCGCGTTCAAGTGCCTGCAAAGGAGAGATACCACCGCCAAACTCGGCAGCCAGGTCGCGGCCACGTTTCATACGGGCCCTCTCACGGATATTTTGCTGCTCGAGCATATTTATGATAGCCTGCTTATACTGGGCAAATGGGCCGAACGGATGCGTAGCGATGCGCTTCACAATGTGGAAACCGGCAGGTGAGGCAAAGGGTGCCGAATATTCACCATCGGCAAGCGCAAAGGCCGCCTGCTCAAATTCGGGATACACCTGACCGCGAATGATCCTGATTGGCTGTATCGCTTGTGAAGGAATTTTAAAATACGCAGCCACATCCTCGAATGTCTTGCCACCATTCAGCATTGCATAGGCTGTGTCAATCTTGGCCTTTGCCGCAGCAATGACATCGGCAGCCGCCTGCTGTCTTGCGAGAAAAACAATGTGTGCCACCTCAAGGAAACCATCCTTGCCTATAGTTGCCGAATCACGGGCATAAATCTCATAGGCAGCATCGTTTATGAAACAGGTATCAACAAGATAACTCTCGGCCATAACAGCACGGTCGCGGTTATACTCCTCCTTGAGCGAAGAGAGCGTGTCGAGCTGCAAAGCCTCGGCCTCGGCCACCTTCAGCTTAAAGTCGATATACATCTGCAGATACTCCTCGGCCGTCTGCTCCTCATCGGCAAGGTTTGACCTGTTCTTGTTGAACGCATACTCAAACTCGGAGCGCTTAACCTCCTTGCCGTTCACGCTCATAAGAACAGGATCGGACACCTGTGCCACCACAGGTGCCGATGCAAGCAGCAGCATAGCTGCAATATTCCTAATTCTCATTATTATACTATTATATTTATTCGGGTCTGCTGTAGTTGGGAGCCTCGCTTGTGATAGAGACATCGTGTGGATGACTCTCGAGCACACCGGCATTAGTGATGCGCACGAACTTGGCATTGTGCAATGCCTCGACATCCTTTGCACCGCAATAGCCCATACCTGAGCGCAAACCACCCACAAGCTGATAAATCACCTCGAAGAGAGTACCCTTATAAGGAACACGCGCAGCGATACCCTCGGGCACAAGCTTCTTCTTGTCGGCTGTGTCGGCCTGGAAATAGCGGTCCTTTGAACCATTCTCCATTGCCTCGAGCGAGCCCATACCGCGATATGACTTGAATTTACGACCGTTGAAGATGATTGTATCACCGGGAGACTCCTCTGTGCCGGCAACAAGCGAACCAATCATCACACAGTAACCACCGGCAGCAAGAGCCTTCACAACGTCGCCCGAGTAGCGCAAACCACCGTCGGCAATCAAGGGAACACCTGTACCCTCGAGCGCCTTGGCAACATCATAGACAGCCGACAGCTGGGGAACACCCACACCGGCAACAACGCGGGTTGTACATATAGAACCCGGGCCAATACCAACCTTCACAGCATCGGCACCCGCATCGGCAAGCATTTTAGCAGCCTCGCCGGTAGCCACGTTACCAACAACAATATCAATCTGTGGGAAAGCAGCCTTTGCCTCCTTTAGTTTCTGCACCACACCGGCAGAGTGGCCGTGAGCCGTATCAATCACAACAGCATCCACACCGGCCTCAACCAAAGCCTTAATGCGGTCCATTGCATCGGCTGTTACGCCAACACCGGCAGCAACGCGCAAGCGTCCCTTGCTATCCTTGCAAGCCATAGGCTTATCCTTGGCCTTGGTGATATCCTTGTATGTGATGAGACCAACCAATTTACCCTCGTTGTCGATAACGGGCAACTTCTCAATCTTCTTCTCGCGCAACATTGTTGCAGCAACCTCCATATCAATCTTCTGGTGAGTAACAACAAGATTTTCACTTGTCATTATCTCGCACACAGGGCGCATCATATTTGTCTCGAAGCGCAAGTCGCGGTTTGTTACAATACCCACCAGATGCTTCTCCTCATCAACAACGGGAATACCGCCAATGTGATACTCGGCCATAAGGTCAAGAGCATCCTTCACTGTTGCATCCACGCTGATGGTAACAGGGTCGTAAATCATACCGTTCTCGGCACGTTTCACAATTGCAACCTGATGAGCCTGCTCCTCTATTGACATATTCTTGTGAATGACGCCAATACCACCCTCGCGCGCAATGGCAATAGCCATTTTTGCTTCGGTAACAGTGTCCATAGCAGCTGTTACAAACGGAACATTCAGTTCAATGTTCCTTGAGAACTTGGTCTTGAGAGAGACCTCCTTGGGCAGCACCTCTGAGTATGCAGGAATAAGCAACACATCATCATAGGTTAAGCCATCCATCACAATTTTGTCTTTTATAAAATCATTCATATAGCTATATTTTATCTGTTTTCACTTAAAATCAGTTACCCACCTCGGAAATGAACTTTATGCGCACCAAGCGAATCTCCTCTTCGCTATATTCGCCCCCAAGCTCCTCAATTGCCACATCAATGGAATCGGTATCCGAGTTCTTGAAATAGTCATATATTTCGTAAAGGTTATCCTCGTCAAGAATCTCCTCAAGGAAATAGTCGATGTTGAGCTTTGTGCCGGAATATACGATAGACTCAATATCATCGAGCAACTCGTCAAACTCCACACCCTTGCTTATCGCCAAGTCATCGAGCGCCACCTTGCGGTCAATGGCATTTATTATCGCCACCTTCATCTTGGACTTGTTGGCAACGGTGCGTATGCGTATATCCTCGGGACGGTCAATCTCATTCTCTTCGCAGTGGCGCTTGATGAGAGCGCAGAACTCCTCGCCATAGCGTTTAGCCTTTCCCTCGCCCACACCGGGAACATTCTTCAGTTCATCGATGGTGATGGGGTATGTTGTGGCCATAGCCTCGAGCGACGGGTCTTGGAAAATCACATAGGGAGGCAACTCAAGCTGCTTGGAAAGTTTCTTGCGCAAATTCTTCAGCATTGCATAGAGCTCCGGGTCTACGGCAAAAGTGCTCGATGTTTGTACAATGGTCTCCTCCTCGTCAAAATCCCTATCCTCAACAATCTTGAACGACACAGGCTTCTTCAAGAATGCCTGCCCCTGCTTGGTAACCTTGAGCAAGCCATAATTCTCAACATCCTTGTCGAGATAGCCGGCAATCATTGCCTGACGTATTACAGCATTCCAACGCTTGGCGTCCTCGTCGTCGCCACAGCCGAAACACTCCAATTCATCGTGCTTGTGCGATATAATGTCGGCAGTCTCCTTGCCAAGCATCACATCAATCACATAGTCCGATTTAAAATTCTCTTTCAAAGCGAGCACAGTCTCAATGACCGCCTCAAGCAAATCCTTCGCCTCCACCTGTTTCTTTGGCGAAGTACAGTTATCACAATTTCCACAATTTTCCACTTCGTATTTCTCCCCAAAATAGTGTAACAATAATTTTCTGCGGCACACCGATGATTCGGCATAAGCGGTTGTCTCGTGCAGCAGCTGACGACCTATATACTGCTCGGCAAGCGGCTTTCCTTCGAGGAACTTCTCAAGTTTCTGCAAATCCTTACTATTATAGAAGGCGATGCATTGACCCTCGCCGCCATCGCGGCCTGCACGGCCCGTCTCCTGATAGTAACCCTCGAGACTCTTGGGAATGTCATAATGTATAACATAGCGCACATCGGGCTTGTCTATACCCATTCCAAATGCAATGGTAGCCACAATAACGTCAATATTCTCCATTATGAAATCGTCCTGTGTTTGCGAGCGCACCACAGAATCCATTCCTGCGTGATAAGCCTTTGCCGAAATTTCATTAGTCTGCAATATTTCGGCCAGTTCCTCAACCTTCTTGCGGCTGAGGCAATATATTATACCCGACTTGCCGGGATTTGATTTTATGAATTTGATGATATCCTTATCAACATCCTTTGTCTTTGGACGCACCTCGTAGTAGAGGTTGGGACGGTTGAATGAGGATTTGAAATCGGGTGCATCCTGTATGCCCAGATTTTTCTTTATATCATCGCGCACCTTTGTAGTGGCAGTGGCAGTGAGCGCAATGATTGGTGCCTTTCCAATCTCGTTTATGATAGGACGTATGCGGCGATACTCGGGGCGAAAATCGTGTCCCCACTCCGAAATACAATGCGCCTCATCTATCGCATAGAACGAAATTTTGATACTCTTGAGAAACTCCACGTTATCCTCTTTTGTGAGAGACTCGGGAGCCACATACAGCAGCTTTGTCTTGCCGGAAAGCACATCAACCTTCACGTCCTCAATTGCCTGCTTTGTCAGGGAGGAGTTCAGGAAATGCGCCACGCCATCTTCTTCGTTCAAATTCCTGATAGCATCCACCTGGTTTTTCATCAGAGCAATAAGAGGGGAAATGACAATTGCTGTACCATCCATCACAAGCGACGGAAGTTGGTAACAGAGTGATTTGCCACCACCCGTAGGCATCAGAACAAAGGCATCATTCCCCTCAAGAAGGTTTCTGATGACAGCTTCCTGGTCGCCTTTGAATGTGTCAAAGCCAAAGTTCTCCTTGAGAACCTCTGTCAAATTACATTTCTTTGCCATTATACAATATGCCTATTTGCTAACAAAGTTATAAATATATCAATTAATCGAGCAACTTTTTAGAGATATATTTTTATAAATCCTGCAAAAAAGTACAGCGCAAACAGACAAAGCGGGCGGCCCAAAAGCAAAAATTGGGTCGCCCACTTTTTGGGATGTTGTATAAAAACAGCTGTTTCAAGGCTTGCGAAGCCCCAAAAAGCACTGTTGCCAAGCGTAAAAGAGCTTTTCCAAGGGCGAATGTAACGATAAAAAGAGCCTTCTTGGAGCCGGCCTCTTTGCCAATAAATATTTTATTGTTTCTTACACAGCGCCCTTCATTGCAACGCTCTTTTCGAGCTGCCCGGCAGCATACTCTTTCGTTATGCGGCACAGCTTTTCGCCGCTCGAGGGAATCTCGAACATCTTGTCCATCATAATTGTCTCCACAATAGAGCGCAAGCCACGCGCACCAAGCTTATACTCGATGGCCATATCCACAATGTAGTCCAGAGTATCATCATCGAACGACAGCTCCACGCCATCCATCTCCATAAGCTTCACATACTGCTTTATTATGGAGTTCTTGGGCTCTGTGAGAATGTTGCGCAGCGCCTTGCGGTCGAGCGGACGCAGAGATGTGAGGATGGGCAGACGGCCTATAATCTCGGGAATGAGACCAAAGGAGCGTAAATCCTGCGGCATAATATACTGCATCATATCGCCCTTGTCGATGTGCAGATTATTCTGCACCGAATTGTAGCCCACCACGTGAGTATTCATACGCTGGGCAATCTTCTTCTCAATGCCATCGAATGCGCCACCGCAGATGAAAAGGATGTGCTTTGTATTCACGGCAATCATCTTCTGTTCGGGGTGCTTGCGGCCGCCCTGCGGGGGAACATTCACAATAGAACCCTCGAGGAGCTTCAGCAAGCCCTGCTGCACGCCCTCGCCGCTCACATCGCGTGTGATTGAGGGATTGTCGCTCTTGCGGGCAATCTTATCAATCTCATCGATGAACACAATGCCACGCTCGGCCTCCTCTACATTGTAGTCGGCAACCTGAAGCAAGCGAGTGAGAAGGCTCTCAACATCCTCGCCCACATAACCGGCCTCGGTGAGCACCGTGGCATCCACAATGGTGAAGGGCACCTTCAACAGGCGTGCAATGGTGCGTGCAAGGAGGGTCTTTCCCGTACCCGTGCTACCCACCATAATTATGTTGCTCTTCTCAATCTCAACCTCATCGGCTGCATCCTGCTGCATAAGACGCTTATAGTGGTTGTAGACCGACACCGCCAAGGCACACTTTGCCTCATCCTGACCAATCACATACTCATCGAGGAACGCCTTTATCTCCTTGGGCTTGGGCAGCTCCTTCATCTCAAAGTCGTTCTTGGGGAGCATAGACTCCTCGCGCAGGATATTATGCGCCTGCTCAACGCAATCGTTGCAGATATAACCTGTCATTCCGGTCATCAGCAACGCCACCTGTTCCTCGGTCCTGCCACAGAAACTGCAACGCTTCTTTCCTTTTTCAGCCATCTTTGCAATTACTTTTTACGAGTTAGGACACGGTCTATCATACCATACTCCTGAGCCTCGGTTGCTGTCATCCAGTAGTCGCGGTCGCTGTCGGCCCACACCTTGTCAAAAGGTTGCTTGCTGTGGTCGGAGATTATGGTATAGAGCTCGTTCTTGAGCTTCTGTATCTCGCGCGCAGTAATCTCGATGTCGCTTGCCTGGCCCTGCACACCGCCAAGAGGCTGATGTATCATCACACGGCTGTGTGTCAGCGCCGAGCGCTTGCCTTCTGCACCGGCCACCAACAGCACCGCAGCCATACTTGCAGCCATACCGGTGCAAATTGTGGCAACGTCGCTCGAGATGAACTGCATTGTGTCATAGATACCAAGACCTGCATACACAGAGCCGCCGGGAGAGTTAATGTAGATTGATATATCCTTGCCACTATCAACAGAGTCAAGATAGAGCAACTGCGCCTGCAGAGTATTTGCAGTGTAGTCATCAATCTGCGTTCCCAGGAATATGATTCTATCCATCATAAGACGTGAGAAAACATCCATCTGAGTTACATTCAACTGCCTCTCCTCAAGGATATAAGGGTTGAGGTACTGCGATTGTGCCTTGATCACATCATCGAGCACCATACTGTTGATACCAAGATGCTTGGTAGCATATTTCCTGAAATCATCTCTTTCCATAACTACACTCTTTTTTTTATTGGTTACAATATTGGCACAGGCAGCCTGCCGCCTGTGCAACTATTCATTTTAAAAAGAGTTCCGGCCTATCGGGCAAAGCCAATAGGCCGGAACTTAAACCCGTCGGCTTATATATTAAGCGTTCTCAGATACCTTTTTGTTGAAATCCTCAACAGAAACCTTCTCCTCGTTCAAGGTTACTGCTGCCTTGATACCCTGGATGAGCTTCACATCAACAGCACGGTTGATGAGAGCCTCGCGTGTCTTCTCCTGCTTGAGCATCTCCTTGGCATAGTTCTCGAGCAAGTCCTCGGGAACGTTTGCCATACCATACTGTGCAAACTGCTCGCGTGTGGCAGCCTTGGCAACCTCAAGAACATCGTTGTCGTCAATCTTAACCTCGAACTTCTTGGCAAGCTGTTCCTTAACAAGGTGCCAACGAAGCTCGGTGAGACTCTTCTGGAAATCCTCCTCGCTGACAGCCTCGGCGCCCTCGGCTCTGTTGCCGTCCATAATGCGACGCAAGATAGCCTCGTTGAACTCGAGCTTGCCAACCTTCTCCATCATATAGTCGCGAACATCCATCAACAGCTTGTAGTCGCTCTCAACCTCGAAACGAGCCTCAAACTGCTCGGCAATCTTGGCGCGGAACTCCTCCTCGCTCTTAACAGCGTCCTTGCCAAATGTTGCATCAAACACGGCCTGGTTAATTTCGCTTGCCACAAAGCGTGTAATCTCTGTGATGGCGAATGTGAACTCACCTGCGTGAGCAGCAACCTCGGCCTTCTCAACCTTGAGCAGTGAAGCAAGCTCGGCCTCGTTGCCGTCGAAAGCCACTGTGGGGTTGAAGGTTACGATATCATTAACCTTTGCACCGTTGAAGAGAGCCTTCTGCTCCTCGTTCTTCATATAAGAAGGCATCATCACAGCCTCGCGAACAACAACGCCCTCCTCTACAGACTCGGTGAGTGTACCCTTGAGCATATCGCCGTTCTCATAAGCCTCAACCTGCTTATACTCGCCGCAGCGCTGTGCAAAAGCATTTGCCTGACCGTCAATCATCTCCTCTGTGGGCTGTATCTTGTAGTAAGCGAGCTTGTCGTTCTTGTCGAGAACTGCATCGAACTTGGGAGCGAGAGCAATCTCAAACTCAAAAGTAAACTCCTTGTCCTCGGCCATATTGATACCAGCCTGCTGCGCCTCGATGGGGAGGGGCTCGCCAAGCATATCAATCTTGTTCTCTCTGATATATTCGAAAATCTTGGTCTGCAACAGCTTGTTAATCTCCTCGGCCTTCACAGCAACGCCATACTGCTTCTTGATGAGGCCCATAGGAACCATACCCGGACGGAAACCCGGAATGTTAGCCTTCTGACGGAAGTTCTTCAACTGCTTCTCAACCAAAGCCGAATAGTCGGCCTCCTGAATGTTCACTGAAAGGATTGCGCTTGTAGCATCCTGGTTTTTAAGTGTAAATTCCATTATTCTATATTTAAATTAATTCTATTCACATCCGGTTTTAAACGCCCGTTGCCACACACGGCAAGGGCCGCCCCCAACTGCGGTATATATTATACACCTAATTTAGGGCGTGCAAAAATACAAAATACAAAGCACAAAATCAAGCAAAAAGCAAATTTGTTGGAAAAGCGCCGTCAAATGAGAGACAAAATCCCCAAGAAAAACCGTTTATTTTCAGACTCTTGCAGCCACACAGCGCGTGCTCAAAGCCTGTCGAGCTGGAACTCGCGCTTGCGCAGAATGAAGTCGCGGCCCAAATACTTCTCCCTCACAATGGGATTTTCGGCAAGCACCTCGGGCGTTCCCTCAAACAGCACGCGGCCCTCGAACAGCAGATAGGCGCGGTCGGTGATGCTCAGCGTCTCCTGCACATTGTGGTCGGTGATGAGAATTCCGATGTTCTTATCCTTGAGCTTCCACACAATATACTGAATATCCTCCACGGCAATTGGGTCTACACCGGCAAACGGCTCGTCAAGCATTATGAACTTGGGGTCGATGGCCAGGCAACGGGCAATCTCGGTGCGGCGACGCTCGCCACCCGAAAGACGGTCGCCAAGATTCTTGCGCACCTTCTGCAGGCGGAATTCCGAGATAAGACTCTCGAGCTTCTCCTTCTGATACTCCAACGGCTTTCCCGTGAGTTCAAGCACCGATGCAATGTTATCCTCAACCGTCATCTTGCGAAAGACACTCGCCTCCTGGGCAAGGTATCCGATGCCGGCACGTGCGCGCTTGTAGACAGGAGACTTTGTAATCTCCCGGTCGCCAAGGAAGATGCGGCCGCCGTTGGGAATGACAAGCCCGGTGGTCATATAGAAAGAGGTGGTCTTTCCCGCCCCGTTAGGACCAAGAAGGCCCACAATTTCGCCCTGCTTCACATTGAACGACACATTGTTCACCACAGTGCGTTTGCCATATACCTTGACAAGATTTTCAGAGCGCAAAACCAATGACTCACCGCCGTTATTGCCTGTATTTTCCTTTTCCATACCAGATGAATGAGAGAGATTTTCAGTGGCGAAGATAATGCATTTTTGCCTTACACACAAAAAAAGGAACACATTAGCCCCAATATTGTAATAATAATTAACACATTGAACAAACAAAAAATCGTACCTTTGCAGCAAAATCCAAAAGAGAAGAAGAAAAATGTTGCTTACAGACTCCGTAAAGACATTTGGCAGCTACCTTATGCTTATGAAGCGCGTGCTCACCACCCCCGAGCGCTGGACAATGTATCTGCGTCGCACCCTGCACGAGGTGTACCAGCTTGGCATAAACTCAATACCCATTGTGCTAATAATCTCAATCTTCATCGGTGCCGTAATGTGCATACAGATGAAGACCAACGTAGAGAGCCCCTGGATGCCTAAATTTGTAACCGGTTATGCCACACGCGAGGTGTTGCTGCTGGAGTTTTCATCAACCATAATGTGTCTTATACTCGCCGGCAAGGTGGGCTCGAACATCACATCCGAGATTGGCGCGATGCGCGTTACCCAGCAGATAGACGCCCTTGATATGATGGGCGTGAACTCGGCCAACTTCCTCATACTGCCCAAGATAACAGGCCTTATGTTTATGATACCTGTGCTTGTCATCTTCAGCATAGCAGCCGGCACCGGCGGTGCCTTCCTCATTGGAAAGCTCACCGGCATAATGACCGCCGAGGAGCTCACCTTGGGCCTTCAGCACGAATTCACAGCCTGGTTCATCTACTACAGCATAATAAAAAGTTTCTTCTTTGCCTTCATCATCACATCGGTAGCCTCGTTCTATGGCTACACTGTGAAGGGCGGCTCCATTGAAGTGGGCAAGGCAAGCACCAACGCAGTGGTGAGCTGCAGCGTGCTCATCCTTTTTGCCGACATTGTGCTAACAAACATAATGATGCAATGATTGAAATAAGCTCAATACACAAGCAGTTCGAGGACAAGAAGGTCCTCGACGACATCAACGCCACCTTTGAGAACGGAGTAACAAACCTCATCATTGGCCAGAGCGGCGCCGGCAAAACCGTGCTTATGAAGTGCATTGTGGGCCTTCTGCGCCCCAACAAGGGCAAGGTAGCCTATGACGGCCGCGACATCACCACCCTGAAGCCCAAGGAGATGATAGCCCTGCGCCGCGAGATTGGAATGTTGTTCCAGAACGCCGCGCTGTTCGACTCGATGACCGTGCTCGAGAACGTGATGTTCCCGCTCGATATGTTCTCTTCAATGACCTACAAGGAGCGCCTTGCCCGTGCCCGCGCCTGCCTCGACAGAGTGAACCTCATCGACGCCCAGGACAAGCTGCCCGAGGAGATTTCGGGCGGTATGCAAAAACGCGCCGCCATTGCGCGCGCCATAGCCCTTGAGCCCAAATACCTCTTCTGCGATGAGCCCAATTCGGGCCTCGACCCCCAAACATCACTCATCATCGACGAGCTCATTCACGACATCACCCGAGAATATAACATCACAACCGTCATCAACACCCACGATATGAACTCGGTGATGGGCATTGGCGACCACATTCTGTTTCTGGCCGGCGGAAAGCTCGCGTGGGAGGGCGACAAGACACAAATCCTTAACTCGCACTGCACGCAGCTCAACGATTTCCTCTTCTCGAGCGAGATACTGCGCCAGGTGCGCGACCAGGCAAGAAGAGAGGAAAAAAGATAAAGCGGCGACACATCAAGTTACCTCTGTACGCGATATTTATTGCGAAGAATTTATTGCTTTGATTTTTGCATTTCAGCTGTCCCCTTTTCCAAGGGGGACGAGACAGCTTGCTGTCGGGCGGGGGATGATTATTTAGTCGCTTGTTTATTATCCCCCTCGCCTGCGGCACTCCCCCTTGCAAAGCAAAGGGGAGAGCTGTTGGTTGCTGTGATTGGGCAGTTGTTTTTGTCTATTGCATTTTCAGCTGTCCCCTTTCCCAAGGGGGACGAGACAGCTTGCTGTCGGGCGGGGGATGGTTATTTGTGCGTGCACAGTTTTTATCCCCCTCGCCTGCGGCACTCCCCCTTGCAAGCAAAGGGGAGAACTGTTGGTTGCTGTGATTGAGCTGTTGTTTTTGCCTATTGCATTTTAGCTGTCCCCCTTCCCAACCTTAGATTTGCGGAAGATAAAAAAGATAAAGTAGAATGATTATATTTGCCTATGATGTTTAACAGATGTAAAGGAAGGCAGAGAGTGCACCAACTCTTTCCGTGGAATTGAACCGTCCCTCTATTTGGACTCT
>JAZONR010000067.1:0-49688 GCA_045654645.1 Bacteroidaceae bacterium | reverse complement strand
ACTGTAATAAACGCATTAAGAGCAAAAATCGTGGCAAGAATGTTTGCAGTCATCAAAAAAAATGATTTTTACAAACCTATTTTATCTTAATTTGCTTGCAAAAACCATAATAATAGGGGGACGAGACAGCTTGCTGTCGGGCGGGGGATAATCACAGCAATTTATGGGCAACAAAAAAGGGAAGCAGTTTTTAAAACCACTTCCCTGATTCTATTATTTACTCCTCAATAGATGATTCTGCGGATTACTTCCAAAGGTTTCCCCACTCGCCGCGGCTCTCGTTTCCGAGCTGATTGCCGTTTACAGATGTGTCTACTTTTGTGTCGCTAATCTTAATTGATGCTGCGAGCATTGACTCGGCTGCAACGTTTACCTCTACCATAAGAGGTGATACATAAGTCTTCTTCATATATCGTAAATTTTTTATTTCATTTTTTATCTATAGACGGAAGAACAATAGGACAAAAAGCCTTTGTTCTTCTGTCTAAAATTATTCTTAGCGTACTACGCGCTTAACACCGTTGATGATGTAGATGCCGGGAGCGCTGATTGTCTCTACCTTGCGGCCGGTGAGGTCGTAGATAGCTTTCACCTCTCCGTTTTCAGCTTTCACCTCTTCAACACCTGTTGTACCCTTGCCGAAACGGAAGCTGTAAGACGCCGCATTCATGCCTGCTGTCTTTGGCAAGTATGCCTTGTTAGCGTTGTTGAGGAATGTACCCTCGGCCTGGCCTGTTGTTGTGGCTGTGTAGAAACCTACCTTACTATCCTTGATACCAAGTACATAAGCATCCTCTGTTATATACTTGTCATAGAGTGTACCACGGAGAACGTTATTTTCAACAGTCGCAGTCTCTGTGGTGTATGCGAAAGCATATTCACCTTTAGCAGCCTTTACAATTACAGCTGTATTTGCAGGAAGAACACCCTTAATCTCATTCAGTACAGCGTATTTACCTTCAATAGTAGCAGTAAACACACCGCAATCATTGCCATCGATAGTTGGGATAGTTGTATTGTATCCAAGCATCAATGTTGCATAACCGGCAGCGCCTACTGTCAAAGTGTGTGGCTGTACACCCGCTGTTGCCTCCTCGACATACCATGCCGAAGGTGAACCTTTCTCACCAGGCCAAGGCACAAAGTTGTGATATCCGTCTGTAGAGTTTTGAGCATGAGCCGGCTCTCCGTTAACCAAGAAATTCACCTGTCCATCGCCAAGTGCAGCAAGGGTAATAGGTGCCTTTTCTGTCTCTGAAAGAACACCTGGGCTCTGTGACCTAAGTCCGTTCATGTAACTTGCAGTGTAAATATTCTTGAAATAGATTACATCATTAATAATCTCGCACTTCCAAATAGCTGTATTTGATGGAGCTGTAGTAGCTTTCCAAAGGATTCCATTGCGTTCTTCTCTATCATCGGTGGGTTTTTCATCGCTGAGAGACGCGTACACATAGCCATTCTCATAAACTACGGAACGTATATGGTAGAACTTGCCATCCTCGAGTACATTCTCCTTGTATGACTCTTTTATTGCGCGTACATTGGCAGTCTTCTCTTCGATGGACTCAATTGTGGTTTCGTCATTGATTTCGTTGTAGAAGTTTCTTATGCCTTCAATCTGCGCCTCGGGAGAATCAATGCTTGAAGAATACTGGGTAATGCAATTACCAACAGAAATGCTTGCCAGGTATGTGTCCAACTCTTCTATTGCAGCCTTCAAGTCGTCCTTAGCAGCCTTGTTTGCTGCGCTTTCCTCAACAACCAATGTGATGTCGCACTGGCAACCACCATTTGATGCAATATCGCTTGCACCGTAGTCGGCATCAAGGTTGTTCCAGTCAATCTTTATACGCATACGGTATTCACCTGCCTCCAAGTCTGCAGGCAATGTAAATGCTGGCATACCCTTGCTGGTGCCATATGTTAATTGATTTTGCGTATTGCCATTCGAGTTGTCTTCACCGGTAATATCATAACCATCGTAGTGGTTATAAGAAACAACTTCGCCATTGCCCTCACCATTATTGTTGGCTGTAGAGTTGAATGTGTAGTCTTTGTTGTAGTCAATAAAGGCAAATGCATGCATAGCCCAACCGTCCCAATTAAATTCAGAAAACTCGAGTGTTGAGCCGGCAGTTGTTGTGAACTTTTGTGCGCTCTTGTCTACATATACAGGAGCTGTACCTGATGTCTGAATATCGTTTACCTCCAAAGAGTTTTCACCATCGGTGATTTTAAATGATCTAAGTCCACGGTCATCCCTGTTGATATTGCCTGTGTTGTGTACATAATCTGCACGCTCTTCTGTTACTATTTTGAAAAGATCAAACTCTGCAGCGTGGAAGTATGTGCGATAGTCTAAGTAGTCGTAACTTTTAGTGTTTGTTACCTCAAAACGCAAGTAACGGTATTCTTTAGTAACACCAGTAACATCAAATGAATAAGATTTGCCGGCAGCTTCTGCTACTGTGCTTGGCATGTCGATATTGATGACTTTGATCTGCTCGAAATCATTACCGTTGGTACTTCCTTTGATTGTAAACTGTGAAGGGAAGTCACTGCGGCCGCCTTTGCGTGATACGTAGTTAAAACTAAAATCGCCGATAGTGTTTTCTTCGCCAAGGTCAACCTGGAAATAGTGAGGTCCGGCTGGGACATTCTCCCAAGCTGTGTGGAAGTGTGTATCAGGATTACCATCAATGAGGGCTGCAACACCGCCTTTGTCCGATTGAGAGTTGGGGTTGATTACCGCATGGTCATGTGGTGATGAAACATAACCGGGTTGACCGGCTATTGTGGTCAAATCAATCTCGACCTTTTGGGTGGTCTGCGCCATTGCACCTACTGAGAGGAACAACGACATTAAAAATAAAGTAAATTTTCTCATAATTTATTAGTTTAGATAATATTATATTAAAAATTGTTGGCTTGGTCGTTTGTGCCCAATTTTAGGTTTGCCCCCTAAATTTTTAAACACACTTCTCCCTGCCATTGCACAAATTTAATGAATTTTTAATAAAGTGCAATATCAAGTGTGTATTATATTTCTCGGGTCGTGATTTTGTACCTTTAAACACCATATTTGTATAATGTAGTGCGGTTTTTGTTGAAAATTAGTGATAAGCGTAAATAAATTGTGGCGCTTTTCAACTCTTTGAATTTTTTTATGAATAAAAAGCAACAGGGTGACAATGCTGCCACCCTGTTGTACTTTATGTTACCTGTTGAGGTTGTTATTCTGCGTCTTTATTTGCACTCCAGTCGAGTCTTGCCATACGCTGGTAGCTTGCGTAGCGTTTCTTCGCCATACCCTCGGCAGCAGCGAAGAGCTCGTGTGCCTCGGCAGGGAACTGCTTGGCAAGTGATGCATAGCGCACCTCGCCCTGCAAGAACTCCTGGAACTTCTCCCACTGTGGCTCCTTGCTGTCGAGTGTGAAGGGGTTTTTGCCCTCATCCTCCAATGCAGGGTTGTAGCGCCACAGGTGCCAGTAACCGCACTCAACGGCAGCCTGCTGCTCGGCCTGAGCCTTGCCCATACCGCGTTTGATGCCGTGGTTGATACAGGGCGCGTATGCAATCACAAGTGATGGGCCGGGATAGGCCTCTGCCTCGCGTATTGCCTTTAGGCACTGGTCATAGCTTGCACCCATAGCAATCTGTGCAACATAAACATAGCCATAGGTGGTAGCAATCATTCCAAGGTCCTTCTTGCGTATGCGTTTGCCGGCTGCGGCAAATTTTGCAATGGCGCCAAGCGGGGTAGCCTTTGACGACTGTCCGCCGGTGTTAGAGTACACCTCGGTGTCGAGCACCAGGATGTTTACATCCTCACCCGATGCTATCACGTGGTCGAGACCGCCGTAGCCGATATCGTATGATGCACCGTCGCCGCCGATAATCCACTGTGAACGCTTAACCAGGTATTGCTTGATGGCGAGAATCTGCTCGCAGGTATCACACTCAAAATCCTCGCAGGCCTTTACAATGGCAGGAGCAAGCTCCTTGCTCATCTCGGCATTGTTCCTGTTATCTATCCACTTCTGTGCAAGCTCCTTCATCTCCTCGGGGCAGCTGCGATAGGTCTGCACCTCGGTGAGCAGCCTCTCAAGGCGCTCGCGCATCTTGTTCTCGGCCAGCTTCATTCCCAAGCCAAACTCGCAGAAGTCCTCAAACAGCGAGTTGCCCCAGGCAGGTCCTTCGCCCTTCTCATTTGTTGTATAAGGTGTTGAGGGAACCGATGCGGTGTATATTGATGAACAGCCTGTTGCGTTGGCAACAATCTCGCGGTCGCCAAAGAGCTGTGTCAGCAGCTTCACATAGGGTGTCTCGCCGCAACCCGAACAAGCGCCCGAGAATTCGAACAGCGGGGTAGCGAACTGAGAGTTCTTGGGGTTGCTCTTGACATCAACAAGCGACTGTTTGCTCTTCACGTTCTTCACGCAGTAGTCCCAGTTGGCAGCCTCGTGTCTCTCCTCCTCGAGCGAAACCATTGCGAGTGCCTTGCCGCCGAGTTTGGGGTTGCCGGGGCACACGTCTACACAGTTGCCGCAGCCAAGGCAGTCGAGCGGGCTCACCTGTATGCGGAACTGCATACCCTTCATTGCAACAGGAGCCTTCATCTCAATCTTGTCGGCAGCAACACCTGCAGCCTCCTTTTCATCCATTACAAACGGGCGTATGGCAGCGTGGGGGCACACAAAAGCACAGCGGTTGCACTGTATACAGTTATCGGCTGTCCATCTTGGAACAAATGAGCTCACACCGCGCTTCTCATAGGCCGATGTGCCTACAGGCCAGGTGCCGTCCTCAAGCCCCTTAAATGCCGATACGGGAAGGTCGGCACCCTTTTGTGCGTTGATGGTGCGCACAATGTTGGTAATAAACTCGGGCTCGTTTCGCTTCTCTTCGGCGTCGGCGGGCAGCTTCGACCAATTGGGGTCGATAGCCAGCTGGCGATATTCGCCACCGCGGTCCACAGCTGCGTTGTTCTTGTCCACAACATCCTGTCCCTTCTTGCCGTATGACTTAACGATGAACTTCTTCATCTGCTCAATGGCAAGCTCAATGGGAATTACCTGTGTGATGCGGAAGAAGGCGCTCTGCAGGATTGTGTTTGTGCGGTTGCCCAGTCCAATCTCCTGTGCAATCTTTGTTGCGTTTATGTAGTAGACAGTGATGTTGTTGTCGGCAAAATATCTCTTTATGCTGTTGGGCAGGTTCTTCACAAGCTCATCGCCCTCCCACACTGTGTTCAAAAGGAATGTTCCGCCCTTCTGCAAGCCGCGTGTAACATCATACATACGCAGATAGGCCTGCACGTGGCAAGCCACAAAGTTAGGAGTGTTCACAAGATAGGTGCTGCGTATCGGCTTGTCGCCAAAGCGCAGGTGAGAGCAGGTGAAACCACCCGATTTCTTTGAGTCGTATGAGAAATAGGCCTGGCAGTGCTTCTTTGTGTTGTCGCCAATGATTTTCACCGAGTTCTTGTTGGCACCCACAGTACCGTCGGCACCAAGGCCATAGAACTTTGCCTCGAACATACCGTCCACAACGGCAATTTCCTCTCTTTTGGGCAGAGACAGGAATGTAACATCATCCACAATACCCAGTGTGAAGTGGTTTTTGGGAGTGGGCAGTGCAAGGTTGTCATATACGCTCATCACAATGGCAGGTGTGGTGTCGTTTGAGCTCAAGCCGAAACGACCACCCACTATTATGGGGTTAATCTCCTTCAGCTCGGGAGTGTTGGTGAAGGCCTCCACAACGTCGAGATAGAGAGGCTCGCCATTGCTGCCGGGCTCTTTTGTGCGGTCGAGAACGGCTATGCGTTTCACGCTCTTTGGCATAACGGCAGCAAGATACTTCACAGAGAAGGGACGATAGAGGTGAACGCTCACCAATCCCACCTTCTCGCCTCTTGCTGTCATATAGTCGATAGCCTCCTTCACAGCCTCGGTGGCCGAGCCCATCACAATGATAACGCGGTCGGCATCCTCGGCTCCATAGTAGGTGAAGGGAGCATAGTTGCGTCCTGTGATAGCCGAAATCTCTTTCATATAATCGGCAACAATGTCGGGAACAGCATTGTAGAAGGGGTTTTCGCTCTCCTTGTGTGTGAAGAATGTCTCGGGGTTCTCGGCAGTGCCGCGCACCACAGGCGATGAGGGGCTCAATGCCCTGTCGCGGAATGCCTGTATGCTGTCCCAATCGACAAGCGGTGCAATCTCCTCCTGCTCAATGAGCTCCACCTTCTGAATTTCGTGCGAGGTGCGGAAACCGTCGAAAAAGTTGAGGAAGGGGATGCGGCTCTTCAGTGTAGAGAGATGTGCCACGGCAGCAAGGTCCATAACCTCCTGCACAGAGCCTTCGCACAGCATTGCGAAGCCTGTCTGACGGCAGGCCATCACGTCCATATGGTCGCCAAAGATACTCAGCGAGTTTCCGGCCAGCGAGCGCGCCGAAACGTGGAACACTGTGGGCAGCTTCTCGCCTGCAATTTTGTACATATTTGGAATCATCAGCAGAAGGCCCTGCGACGCAGTGAAGGTGTTTGTGAGTGCACCTGCCTGCAACGAACCGTGAAGTGCGCCGGCGGCGCCTCCCTCGGACTGCATCTCCTGAACAGTTACTGTTTCACCAAAAAGGTTCTTGCGGCCCTGTGCCGCCCATTCGTCAACATATTCAGCCATTGTTGATGATGGTGTGATGGGGTAGATGGCAGCTACCTCGGAAAACATATATGCAACGTGTGCCGCTGCCTGATTTCCGTCACAAGTGATAAATTTCTTTGCTTTAGTCATAATGCAATTCTTATGTTGAACTTATTTCTTTACATTTGATTTGTTGCAGGCCTCCTTTATGATATACACCTGCCAATCACGCAAATGTACAAAATAAATGATAACAGCTTGAAAAATTGCTATAAAAAATGCTACTTTTGTGATAAATTAGCTATGGAAAGGTTTTTATATACAATAATTACGTTTTTGTTGTTGCTGCCCACCGGTTTGTGGGCGCAGCAAACACACTCGCCAAAATATGAGTATCGTGCCGTGTGGCTCACTACCATCGAAAATCTCGACTGGCCAAGAACACAGGTATCGTCGCCCGATGATGTTGCGGTGCAGCAGCGCGAGCTCATTGTGGTGCTCGATTCACTGCAGGCACTCAACATAAATACCGTGCTTTTGCAAACAAGGGTCAGGGGCGACCTCATCTATCCATCGCACATAGAGCCCTTCTCTCACGTCTTCACCGGTGTCGAGGGGCGCAGCCCCGGCTACGACCCGCTTGCTTTTGCCATTGAAGAGTGCCACAAGCGTGGTATGCAGCTCCACGCCTGGTTGGTTACGCTGCCCATAGGCAAGCCCGAGCATATAAAGCGCCTTGGCGCCACAGCATTGCCGCGCAAGCGCAGGGAACTGTGCACCTACCATAAAGGTGCCTGGTACATAGAGCCCGGGAACCCCGATGCAGCCGACTATATAGCCGCTATTGTGGGCGAGATTGTCGGTAAATACGATGTAGACGGCATACACCTCGACTATGTGCGTTATCCCGACCGCACCGACGGCTACCCCGATGCCTCCCTCTTTCGCAAGCACGGCAACGGTCTCTCGCTTGCCGAGTGGCGCCGCAGCAACATAACGCGCATTGCAGAGCGTGTGAGCGACACCGTTAGGCTGCTGAAGCCCTGGGTGCGGGTGAGCTGTGCACCGCTTGGAAAGTATCGCAGCCTTGCGCGCTACAGCTCCTATGAGTGGGATGCCTATGGTGCTGTTTTTCAGGACGCACAGGCGTGGCTGCGCAACGGTCTAATGGATATTCTCTTTCCGATGCTCTACTATAAAGGCGACAACTTCTATCCCTTTGTGCTCGATTGGCTCGAGAATAGCAACGGGCGTCATATTGTTCCGGGTCTGGGTATTTACCGCCTTATGGAGCAATATGGTGGTTGGCCATCAATTGAGATTGAGCGTCAGATGCACACCTCGCGCAGTGCAAATGCCGATGGCGTTATTATGTTCCGCACCGCGCACCTTGTGGGCAATGCGGGTGGTGCAAGGGATATCTATTCATCAATCTACACCAAGCCTGCGCTTGTTCCCCCAATGGAGTGGGCAGCCGAGGCTCCCTCATCGCCACAATTTGTTGATGTTGTGCGCGATGAGAGTGGCGTGTCGTTGCGGTGGAGCGCTGTTGAGGCTCCTGCCGGCCATCCTGTTACCCGCTACAATGTCTATGCCTCGTTGAATGGCGATGCGGATGTGGAGAATATCGACAATCTTCTCTCCAATATGCAAGCGGAGACAACCTTCCGTTGGGACTGTCGCACGGTTAAGAGTGTGAACATTGCCGTTACTGCGGTGAATGCGTTTGGCATTGAAAGTGCACCGCTTTGTGTGAATGTGCCTACCGGTGGTGAGAAATACTGTGGCGACGCCATTGAGCTACCCGAGCCACAGTCGTGGGGGCAGCGCATCGAGCTGCTCGATTTGTGCGGCACACGTCTCTATTTTGGAAAATACAAGATGCGCTTCTCCCTTGCGTCTTTTGCCCCCGGGTGTTATATTCTGAACGTGTATGACCGCCACGGTGCACTGTTGGAGACACGCCACATAGTGCGTTGATAGGTGTTTGTTCAATCACATACGACACGAGGGTGCCCGCGGGCACCCTCGTGTCGTATGTGGTATGTTGTCTTTATTTCGCTTTTTTGCCAAACACCGAGAAGTGTACATAGCGCTTGGGGTTCTGCTTCAGGTCCTCGAGCAGCAGTGTGGCCGCCTCGCTTGTCTTGTTGAGCCTGTCATAGAGAGTGGAATCCTTGAGCAACATTCCAATTGTTCCCTTGCCATCGTTGAGTGCTGTGGTAATCTGCTCAATGTTGTCGAGCGACTCCTGCAGCGTGTTCACAAGCTTCAGGTAATCTACCTCGCTAAGCTGTGATGACACCTTCAATAAATCATCCTCCAGTGCAATGAGCTTCTCTGTTGCGGCAGGGATATCCTTCTCCACAATTCTGTTCAGTCGCTCTGTGGTGGTGTTCAGCTGTGCTGTGAGGGTCTCAATATTGTTTAGGGTGTTGTTTATGGCAGGGTTTGCAAGGATGCTGTTTACCGATGTGAGAATAGAGTCCATCTTTGGCAGCATCGCCTCAATCTGTGGCATCATATTTCCCACCTCGCCAAGCGCACCGGCATCAAGAATACCTCTCAATTTGCTTCCCGGCTTAATGGCCTCTTGGCTGTTGCCCAGCACAAGGCTTATAGTGCTTCCGCCCATAAGCTTGTTGTGTATCTCGGCATAACTTCCCTGTGGCAGTCTCAAACCTTTGTATAGGCTCACGGTAACATAGACATTCCTGTCGTTGTTGAAGTTGTAGTCTATGGCGCTCACATTACCCACTTTGCAGCCGTTGATGAACACGGGGGCCGAGTTTGTTATCTCGCCAATGTTTGCAAACTCAATGTGATACTTGTCTGTGGTGTCAAACACGTTCACGCCCTTGAAAAAGTTGATTAGGAAATAGATAATCAGCAGTGCTGCTATTCCCAACAAACCAACCCATAACTCACGTGAAAATTTCCTGATTTTGCTCATTTTTTCTCTTTTTTATATATGCCGATAGCCTCGCTTGTGTTGATTTTCCGGCCATTGAGGAAAGCAATTATAAATGCATCCTTGAACTTGCCGGCAATCTGTTTCTTCATCTTGAGAATTGCCTCATAGTCCTCGCTCTCGCCATAAGTGTATTTGTAAATTCCGTTCTCTTTGTAATAGTCGGCCTTCAGCCCCTTGAGTCGCTTGTCATTTGAGGCAAGCTTTTTGTCCGATGTGAGGAACTGTATCTTGAACACCGGGCTGTTGCTCTGCTGCACGGTTTTTTCCTGCACATTCCCCCTCTTTTGCGCTTTGGGCTTGTTGCTGCCCTTCTTGGGAGCCGGGGTGCTCTCCTTTTTTATCTCTTTATCCTTTGCATAAAGAGTGTAATATTCCGAAAAACCATTGAAGATGCCCTTTGCAAGCTTCTGCTGTCCGGCCTTTGAGGCTATCACCCCCTCGTCTTTGCTGTTGCTTATGAAACCAAGCTCCACAAGGATGCTGGGCATCACAGTGCGGTGAAGCACCAGGAAACCGGCCGATGACACACCTCTGTCAAACAGGGCACTGCCTTTTACCATTCCCTTCTGCACCATCTGTGCCAGTTTGACGCTCATCTCCATATCGTGGCTGCGCATCAGCTCAAATATTATGTAGCTCTCGCTCGAGTGGGGGTTAAAGCCCTTGTAAGTCTCCTCAAAGTTATCCTCGCTCAGGATAACCTCGTTCTCATACATAGCCGCAGCCTTGGCCTCGGCGTCGCTTCCGGCACCCAAAGTGAAGGTTTGGCAACCGTTGGCACTTCTGTTCTTGCTTGCGTTGGAGTGTATGGAGATGAAAAGATTGGCATTTGCCTTGTTGGCAATGTCGGCACGTCTTGCAAGGGGTATCTTCACGTCGGTGGTGCGTGTGTAGATAACCTTCACCTCGGGATACTCCTCCTTTATCATATTGCCAAGCAACTTCGATACGTTGAAGTTTATATCCTTCTCCTTGGACTTGCGTCCCAGCGCTCCGGGGTCTATGCCGCCGTGTCCGGGGTCTATGACCACTGTAAATGGTTTTTTCTTCTCCTTTTGTGCAACAGCCGTTGTGCTGCAGGCAAAAGTTGTTGCCAACAGCAAAAGAAGTGTGGAGAGGATATGTATTTTATTGCTCATAGATAATCTGCTGCAACTGTGTTGCCGGTTGCAGCGCTGCAAATGAAATTTCTGCAAATTTAACTCTTTTATTACAAACAGAAAGTCATTTTGTCTTTTTTAACCTATGCGTGCAGTGGTGTACAATGTTTTTGAAAAGCTTTTTTCTATTAGTGTTGTATTAAAAGACAATTTAAATGGCTACTTATGTTGCAGTGGCGGCTTTTTTTTGTATTTTCGCGTGGTTTAAGAAAAAAAAGATGAAATTCATAGAATTCAACATAAGATACGACGCCGGCGATAGCAGTGTGATGTTTTTGCGCTACACCTTTGACGATGATAACCTTGCTCCCCAGGGTAGCATTGAACTGCGCGAAGTGCAACGTGGCTGGTGGCGAGGAACAATTGAGGTTGATGAAACAAAGGACCACATACTCTATGGCTATGTCCTGCAGCTTTGTGGCAAGTGCGTGTGCAGCGAGTGGGACACGCTTCCCCACAGGCTGCGCTTCAACTGTGTGAACAACAACTACATTGTCTATGATATGTGGCTCGACTCCCCTCTGGGCTACTACAAGCAAACCAACCTCTTCAGCTTCTTTGGCGGCAACGCCCGGCAGCTCGACGAGCCCAGCATCAACTGGTATAACCGCAGTGTAACCTTCTCGCTCTATGTGAGCGGCCTTGCAAAGGGTGAACGCCTCTATCTTTGCGGCGATGCGGCCGTGCTTGGTGCCTGGGACCCCGCCAAGGCTCTCCCAATGCAGCAGCGTGTGCCCAACCGCTGGAGCGTTACATTCAATGTGGCCGACATCTTCAGCGGCGCCCTCAACTACAAGTTCATCGCCGTTGATGCCAATGGCAATGTGCGTTGGGAACAGGGCAACAACCGCCACATTCTGTTGCCCGATTTTGAGGCATCCACAAACTACTTCTACCAGCTCGATTCTCTGCATTTCGATGAGCAGCCGTTGCGCATTGCCGGCACTGTCATTCCGCTCTTCTCCCTGCGCTCGGCCCACGGGTGGGGTATTGGCGACTTTGGCGACATAAAGCTGATGGCCGACTGGCTTGCAACCACCGGGCAGAATATCCTGCAGCTGTTGCCCGTCAATGATTCGGTAATCTTTGGCGGCGACGACGACTCCTATCCCTATAACTGTGTCTCGGTCTATGCACTGAACCCCGTATATACCGATATGTCGGCACTTCCCCCTCTCGCAAGCACCAAACGCAACACCTATTATCAAAAGGAGCGAGAGGTGTTGAACTCCGAGCCTTCGGTGCGCTATTCCAAGGCCTATCGCCTTAAAATGAGCTATCTGCACGAACTGTTTGAGGAGCAGAGCAGCGAATTGCTTGCCGATGAGGGCTTCCGCGCCTTTGAACAAGAGCACCAACAGTGGCTCAAGCCCTATGCCCTGTTCCGTTTCCTCGTTTCTCGTCTGCACTGTAATATTTGGGATTGGAAAGAGTATCCATCATACGACGCCGACACAATGGAACGTGTGGTGGCCGAGTATCCCGATGCCGTGAACGAGGTTGCCTTCCACAGCTATGTACAGTATCTGCTCTTCAAGCAACTTGGCGAGGCCCACAAGTATGCCAATAGCATTGGCGTCGCTCTAAAGGGAGATATCCCCATTGGCGTTGCCCCCAACGGTGTCGATGTGTGGTGCGACCGCGAGCAGTTCAACCTCACAGTGTCGGCCGGTGCGCCGCCCGATATGTTCTCGGCCGATGGACAGAACTGGGGCTTCCCCACCTACAACTGGGATGTTATGGCTGCCGATGGCTATGCCTGGTGGCGCCGTCGTTTGCAATATATGTCCAACTTCTTCGATGCCTACCGCATAGACCACATACTGGGTTTCTTCCGCATTTGGGAGATACCCCGCACTGCCAAGAGTGGCATTTCGGGCAGCTTCTCGCCCAATATGCCTCTTTCGGTCGAGGAGATAGAGGCCTATGGCTTCCCCTTTGATGCAGTGTTGCACACACGTCCTCACATTGATGATACGGTGCTTAAGAAACACTTCCCCCGCAAGGCGCGCATCGTTGTTGATGCTTTCCTCGATGCCACTGCCGACGGCACATACACCTTCAAGCCCGAGATTGAGAATGCCAACACGTTGGCCTATTACATCTATGAGCGCACACCCAAGCTGCCCGCCGCAATGAGCGACGCCTTGCAGCGCCTCTATGGCAACGTGCTCTTCATTGCCGACCTCAAGGAGCCCGGCAAATATGTGCCACGCATTCTGGGCAACGAGACCGAGGCCTATGAACAACTCCCGCAGGCCGCACGCATTGCCTATGACGCTCTCTATGAGGAGTATTTCTATAATCGCCACACAATGCAGTGGTATCGCGAGGGTATGCGCAAACTGACACCGTTGCTGCTCTCCACCCCAATGACAGCTTGTGGCGAGGACCTTGGAATGATACCGGCCTGTGTGCCTTGGGTGATGAAAAACCTTCAGGTACTTTCGCTCGAGATACAGCGTATGCCCAAGCTCTTTGGCGAAACATTCGCTGTTCCGGCCCGTTACCCCTACCTCTCAGTGGCAACACCCTCAACACACGATATGAGCACGCTGCGCGGTTGGTGGCGCGAGGATGAGGCCCTCACACAGCAGTTCTATAACAGTGCACTTGGTTTCGAGGGTAAGGCTCCCGTTGAGATGGACGGCAGGGTGGCGGCAGCCATCATTGCACAGCACCTTGCGGCACCGTCGGCCTTTGCCCTTTTTGCTTGGCAGGATTGGATGGCTATGGATGAGCGTCTGCGTTTCCACGATCCTGATGGCGAGCGCATCAACGTGCCCTCCAACAGGGAACACCAGTGGAGCTATAGAATGCACATCCCGCTTGAACAGCTGCTTGGCGAGCGTGCCTTCAATGAGACGGTGCGCCGTATGATAGCCGATGCCGGCAGAATAGTAAACGACAAATAAAAAATGAATAATAAAGATATGCAAAAGACATTCCGTTCATCAATCCTTTCGGGCATTGCGGTTGCCATTGCCGGTTGGGGCTATTTGGCCTATAAGGATATCATTGGAGCTGTGCTCTTCTCTTTTGGACTGCTCACTGTTGTAAATTACAAGCTGAAGCTTTATACCGGAACGGCAGGTTTTGTGCCCCTTCGTTATGAGGATGGCCGTTCACGTTGGCTCAAGGCCATTGGGGAGCTGTTGTGGATTCTTCTTGGTAACATCACAGGCTGTCTGCTTGTGGCTTTGTTGCTCCGCTGCTCTCCGCTCAATCTTGGCGCCTCGGCCCAAGCCGTTCTCGAGAGCCGTTTGGCCATTGGCCCCGTGCGCGCCGGTCTGCTCGCCATTGGCTGTGGTTTCATTATGACAACCGTTGTAACCTTTGCACGCGAGGGCAAGGTGCTGCCTTTGCTCTTTGGTGTGCCTCTCTTCATAAACTGTGGCTTCCCCCACTGTCTGGCCGATGCCTTCTACTATCTTGCAGTGCCTTTCTCCTATACTTGGGAACACATTGCCGAGGTTGCAGTGCTCTATCCCTGCCTTGTGGTTGGTAACTTCATTGGGTGCAACCTCTATCGCTTTATTGCCCCAAGTGAAAAGTGAAACAGCCAGGTAACATATACAAAAAAACGACTCCTGTCAGGAGTCGTTTTTTTGTATTAAGGTCTTTTGTACTATTTAACAAGAACCTTCTTGCCGTTTACAATGTAGATGCCGGGTTGTGTTATCTTCTCAATCCTGCGGCCTGCGAGGTCATAAATGGTCTCAGCATCATTCTCATCGCCATTAACCTCTTCTATGGCAGTGTTGTTGTTCTCAACTCGTATCACGCGCCATATTGAGGATTTGTTCAAATTCCGGCTGCCGATAATCTTGTTGTCTCTTCTGTCAAGCGCCAGGTACATCTTTATTTCAGTGTTCTCGGTAGAGAAGTAGAGAGTACCGTCATCAAGATAGTTTGCCTTGAAGATAATGGCATTGCTGCTGTCCTCTCCACTGCACATAGCTCCCACATTCAGCTCAATGCCGTTTATGTATTTTCCGTTCTTGTTCTTGATGAAGTAGTGGTGTGGTGTGCCTGTACACTCAACCATCCAACGCTTTGCCTCGTTGCTTGTGGCTGTCTCGTTTGATGTGTTGGCCTTTAGTCCAAGAGCATCGTAGCACAACTGCAAATTGCGGCTGCCGCTTGCGCTGGTGAAGGTATATGCGTCAAGGTTTTTGAGCAGGGCTCTTGCGTTGGGGTCCTGTCTTATCTGCTGCAGAGTGCTGTTCAGCAGCTCGGCCCACTCCTTGTAGGTGTGCTTGCTCTGGTCGGCATTATCGGCTGCAGCCTTTGCCTCCTTGTAGAGCGCATTGAGCTCGTTGATTGCCGCACTGTTGTAGTAGCCTATGTTCTTTCCGTTGTTGGAGTTCTTGCCGGTTGTGCTCTGCACGGTGTTTAGGATAGAGGTCAGATACTCGAGCTGTCTCTTCTCGTCATCAAACTCGGCAACGAAAGGAATTTCCTTGTCGCTTCCGTCGGCTTGGGCAGCAACAACCCTTAATTTTAAAAGAGCATCGCCGGCAGGAATGTTAAGTGTCTTGCAGTTGTTGAAGTCGAGTAGTTCGCCGGTTTGGGCATTGTAGAGCTTGAAGCCAAGGGCACCCGCTGCACCTTCCTCCTCCTTTATGGCTATGGTGCTGTTTGTTTTTGTGTAGTAATAGCCTTGAGCCTTCACGCTCTCATCGATATAGTCGCTCCACTGTCCATACTCGCCCATCTTTCCTATTGCAAACTCATTGCTGAAGTCCAGACGGTAGCCATCCACGCCATCGATGCGCTTTGACGGCTTTATGCGGTCCTCTATGAAGATAAGGTGGCCGCCCTTCTTCTCATATTGCTGCATACGGGCACGGCTCTCATCAATCTCCTCCTGTGTAAGCGTTACAAGATATGTGGCATAGTCGCCAATGTTCAACGAAGACATAGGCTCAAAGAATCCCCAAGCCTCGAAGAACTCGCTAAGGTCCATCTGTGCAATTTCGCAGCACTTCTCGGCAAACTTCAGCTGGTCTTTCCTTCCATAAGTGATATACTCCTTGAGCAAGCGGTCTTGGCGCAAGTTCGCGAACAAACGTGGGTAGAAATCGGGCATCTTCTCTGCTACGTGGAAGTAGAGATAGAGCTGGAAATACATACGTGCCACGCCAATGGGGTTGCTTGTGCGTGCGGGGAATGGGGTGCCATAGCCATACTCCTCCTTGCAGAATGCCACACCGTCGCCGCGTGTGGTGGTCTTTCCAAAGAGGTGCACGTTCATATTGGCAAAGAGGTTGTTGCTCGATTCTGTGCAACCCACCATATTGATGGCTCCCTGGTTCACGTGTCCAATCTCGTGGGCCGATGTCCACAGGTTGCCGGGGCTCTCATAGACTGCATCATAGGGAAGCATTCCGGGCAGGGCATAGTCGTCGTAATATGTAAAGGTGGGCGAAGCATAAAAACCACCGCCTCTGTTGTCCGAACGTGCCATAACGATATCGTTCCAGCGGTCATAATACTGCTCCACACCCATAAGACGGTGCTGTCTTCTCACCGTCTCGTCCCACAGCTCAATGGCGTCGGATATTGTGTTGGGGCACGCATTTACAAGGCTGCTGCGGAACATATGAAACAACACTCTCTCGCCCTTCACCTGCAATCCCTTATAGGACTGTGCAACGGGGTCGTTGGCTTGTCTCTCAAGCATCTCCCTCCACATAGCGTCATTGTGCCTTTCTACGTCATAGTAACCATACACGTGTCCACCCTCTATGTGGGCCCAAACCTCGGGATAGTCGCTCAATCTCTTGCTTGTGGCAGTGGTGTCGGTGTCTACCTTGTAGTCAAAGAACAACATTCTGCGCTCGGTTTCTGTATCGGCCAGTTTAAACATATTCAATCCCGGGAACAAAGGGTGATTTGTCAAAGCGTATGAACCGTTATCTGCAACAACGTCTACACTGATCCAGATGGAATCGGGTACATTGTCGCTAAGAAACAGGTATATATATTCATTGCTTCCAATGATGCCTGTTGGGCTCTGCAGCTCGCTGTACTGGTAAACATTCAGGTAGTTTGCCCAGCGGGAAGGGTTGCTGTAGGGCTTGAACTTCTGCACGCGAAAATCCTTTTCAAAGCTGTCCCAACTGTTGTTCTTCGCTTTAATGGCAAATTCTATGAGCTTCTCGGGCATTCCGGTCAGGTAGTTCTGCAGTTCCTCGTCGCTCATCGCTTGGTAGGCGGGCTTCAACCGGGTGCAGATATCATCTTCAAAGTAGTTCTTGTACTCGGCATACCAACGTTGGGCATTGTTGGGTGTCAAAGTGGGGCTCTGTGCCCAACTGCCGACACAGTATATTGCGGCAAATAGAAATAGTAGAATTTTTTTCATATTCGGTCTTGTACTTTGTTTCTTACAGTTTTTAAATATAAAGGTGGGGTTTTGTGAACCCCACCTTTATGATATTTCACAGACTGCAGTTCTTTACTTTACCAGTACTTTTTTGCCGTCCTTTATGTAGATGCCCTTTTCTGCAGCCTCTACTCGGCGACCCTGCAGGTCATACAATCCGTTGCTGCCATCGCTCTCCACGTGCTCAACAACGTTCTCTATAGTAGTGATGATGTCGGCAATCTCCTTGTTGAACTCAATGTCGGCAATCTCAATTCTCCAAGAAGAGATAGAAGAAGCAAGTGTGGGAGCTGTTGAAGACTCATAGATGTAGTTCTCGCCGATGCTCATTACCAGGCCGTTGTTCTCTGCGTCATAGGTAACGGTGATGGGCAGAGGCTCGGCTGTTGCCGATGTAAAGATGTTCTTCTTTGTACCTTCTCTATAGGCAAATCCCTCGTTTCCAGCATTGTAGAGCTTGTATTCTCCTGCCTTGCCGGTTGATGCAAAGCTCCACAAAGCATAGTCGTCGGCTTCGGTAGACATTGCCAAGCTGTTCTTCAGCGTGGGGCGTGTGTCGTTGTAGATGCTTACGAACTTGTTGCTGTTGTTGCTGATGATGTAGTACCACACAATTCTGTCGCCCTTTGTTGCTATGGGGGCTGCGTTGATGTACTTGCCATCAAGCTCAGCTATAAACTTGCGCAACTGCTCAACAGCATTCTGGTGTGCTGTGGGAGCCTCGGCCTTGTAGCCTTCGTGAGCATAGTGCAGGTTCAGAGCGCTTGTCTCCAGATTTCTGTCAAGGACAATGATGTTGCTGTTGAAGATGTTCATTGTTCCCAGGCTGTCAAGGTTCAGAATCTCTGTAACCTTCAGGTTGGCTTCCTTCATCAAAGCGTTGAACTCGTTTGCATAGTGAGCAGCCGATTCATCCTCGTCGGCAATCACTCTAACTCTCCACTGTCCGTTGGTTGTTTCGGGCGATGTGCCAACAACCTTTCCACCATTGATACCCACAGCAACGCTGTTGTTGTCTCTCATAAGGAATGTGGTGTTGCCCGATGCTGTATATGAGACATTGAACTCAACGGCATCCGCTTTGTCTTTTGAGTCTGTGTAGGCATCACTGTTTGCACTGAGGCCGGTGATGTAGTATCCGCTCTTGCACTTCAGGTGGTATACGCCCGGTGTGCCGGCATACTCAACAAACCACTTGGCCTTGTCGGGGGTGCTTTCGTTGTCCTTTATCTCAACACCGTTTGCTACAGGATATTCGCCTGCTGCATAGTATTTTCTGTTGCCTGCGTTTCTCATCTGGAATGCAGCGGCCTCTCTAATCTTAATCTGTGCATTGGGGTTGTTGATGATGCTGTTGCGTGCATCTTCAAGCTCCATAGCAAGCTGAGCCAAACGGTCGAGGTGGTTGTCGGGGTTCTCCTTAACAGTTTCAGCCTCCTTGAACAAAACGTCAAAATCAGCAAAGTATTCGGGGTAGTAGAAGCCAATCTCGGTGTTGTCCTTGGCCTTCTTGCTGCTTAGGTTCGAGGCCGAGTTATAAGCGGCTGTGAATGCCTCCATCTGCATCTCTTTGGGGCCCTCTGAAGCGTGGGGAACAACATAATCGGTACCGTCGGCCTGTGCTGCAACAACCTTCAGGTTGGCATCCTTGGCGCTCAAGGGGATGTTCATACTCTTTCTGTTTGTGAAAGAGAGCAGCTCGTTGGTGTCGGCATTGTAGAGCTTGAAACCAAGCGCGCCCTTCGCGTTGGCATCCTCTTTAATAAGTACTGTGTTCTTTGAGATGGCATAGTAGTAACCCTCGGCCTTTACACTCTCATCGATGTAGTCCTCCCACTGGCCATAGTCGCCAACATCACCAACGCGCTCACCGTCCCAGTCGGCATAGCTCTGGCGATATCCGGTGCCGTCGAGTCTCTTTGATGGGCGCACGCGGTCCTCAAGGAACATCAGGTGTCCGCCCTTCTTCTCATATTTCTGCATACGTGCCTTGCTGGCTTTCACGTCCTCTTCGAGCAGGTATACCCAGTGGTGGCCATAGTCGCCCACAAAACCGTTCTTGAAGGGGATGAAGAAGCCCCAAGCCTCGAAGAACTCGCTAAGGTCCATCTGCAGAATCTCGCAGCAAACCTCGGCAAACTTCAACTGGTCGTGAAGGGCATTGACCGAGTTCTTGTAGAAACCGTTCTCGTCGAGCTCGTCGCTTGAGCCAACGCTCCAGCCCACCATACGGTCATAGCGCAATCTCTCGAACAGACGGGGATAGAAGTCGGGGCATTTTCCTGCAGCGTGTGCATAGAGGAAGAGCTGGAAGTACATACGTGTCATACTGAACAGCTTTGAGCCATACTTGCTCTCGCCGCGCAAAACATAGGGAACCTTGTTCTCAAAGTCGGCAATCTGGTTCTCCATATTGTTACCACGGCTGGTGTGTGTGCCCTGCTCAAATGTTACAATGTTTGCAAGCGCATTGTTTGAAACCTCCGATGTGCCCACAATCTCAAAAGCATACTGGTTGTTGTGTCCAATCTCGTGGTTGGGTCCCCAGGTGCTTCCGGCATCGGCAACAAGCAGGTCATAGTTACAGATTGTGCCCAATGTGTTGTTGTTGTAGTGTGTGCGGTGGTTGCCGGCATCCATAAAGCCGGTGTCATCACTCATTGCAAGCTGCAGGTTGTTGAACCAATCGTAGTACTTGTCGAGTGCCATATACTTCTGTTGTGTCTTGTTCCAGAAATCCCAAAGGCCAACCAACTCCTCAATCTTCTTGGGGCAAGCGTCGTGGTTCAGGAACTCCTTCTTGCGGAAAGAGAGCAGTGTGTAGTCGCCCTTGGCCTGAATGGCAGCCTCGTTTTTGAACATATGCTCCTGCATATAAGCCCAGTCGTCATTGGTGTGTCCGCGCTCCTTGCTCCAGAAACCATTTACGTAACCGCCCTCAATGCGTATCTTCACGGCAGGGTAGTCGGCAAGCTTCTTGCCGGCAGTGTCGGTGTCGCAGATGTAACGTATGTAGAGGTAGCTGTTGGTGGTGTTGCAAGGCACAATGTTGAGACCCTCGCTCAAGCGGGTGTCGTTGCCAAAGTATGCAGTGCCCGCAACCTCGCGCAATGTGATGCTTGAACCCTCGGGAATTGCGTCTACAAAGATGTAGGCAAAGTCTCTATTGCTCTTTGAGCAGATACCTGTGGGGTTGTCTATGGGGCTATAGAGGCGTGTGTAGAGAACGTTGTGCCACTTCTCGGGGTCGCTGTAGGGCTTGTAGCTGTATACGCGGAACTCCTTCTCGCGTGTAACGCTGTCCCAGCTGTCGTTCTTGCTCTTGAGCACAGCCTGCTGCAGCTCGGCGGGCACGCCCTCCATTGCTGCGATGAGCTGCTCGTCGCTCATTGACGCATATTCTGCCTTTAGCACTGTACCGGCCTTGTCCTCATACAGGCCTCCCACTGTTGCCACAATCTGCGGAATGTTGGTCATAAGGTTGTTATACTCCTGATACTCGGTATAAGCTTTAGCAGCCTCTTCGTTGGTGATGCTCACCTCCCTGAAGGTCCACTCTGTGCCTGTAACCTCGCCATCCTCGGGGCCATAGCTCCAGGGTACAATGTTGGAACTGCCGTCGCAGTGCATACCCCAATTGCTACCCGCATTGATGTCTATGTTATAGTAACCTTTGAGTGTCTTGTTCTCGGTGATGGCAAAGCCGGTGTGCTCGTTGGCTGTTCTCCACACAACATTTCTGCCGCTCTCGTTCTTGATGTAGCGTTGTGTGTACACATTTTGAATTAGGAACTTGCCATTGTCGGTGGCAATGAACTTCCACATCTCGTTGTAGCCGGTGTTGTCGCTCTCTGCTGCACACGACAGAGTGTGCGCAATGGGCGCTTCCGACACCACGGTACCATATTTAGCGCTCACAATGCGATAAATCTTCCCGTTTTCAACCTGCGCCGTTGCGAAGGTTGCAACTGCTGCAAGCATAGCCAAAAATAAAGATTTCAGTTTCATAAAAATTAAATTGTTTTTTAAGTTGTTCTTTCTATTCAGTTGTGGGGCGCGTTCACCCCGGTCAAGCCTTGTCTAATCTCCTTTTTGTGTAAAAAGCACATTTTTCAATGTGTAATTAGCGGCAAATATATATATATATATCTTAATTGCAATTTTTTTCCACCTTATATTATTATTAGGGTTGGTATTTTAGCAAAAATTAACAAGAATTGCTTAATTTGAGTGGCCGGAATGGGGCTTTCTCCTGTTGGTGCTGCAACCGGTGTGGTGCATTGTTTGTGGCTCTGTTCCGGTGAAAAGAATGAGTGTCTCCAAAACATAGCAGGCAACTGCGGAGTGCTGCGTGCAAAGGGGCTTGAATTCAATGACAAAATGGGGCAACGTCCTATTTTTTCACGTTTTTTTCTTGTGTTTTAAAATATTTATTCTAACCTTTGCAAGGTAAAATGCCCTTGGATTGGAGAATTATTGCGGTTTTTGCGGCAATTGCTTGACTATCAATGTGATAGCTTTTAACTCTCTTTTAAAGGGTGTTTCAAAATGTAGAGAATTGTTTTTTTATTTTTAATTTTTACATTATGAAGAAAAATTTATTTCTAACCATTGCGTTGGCGTTCGCTGCTTTTGCAGGTGTCAATGCTCAGAATTGGTCTTTGACCCTGTCTACCGCTGACGGTTTGCCAGGTGAGAAGACTAAGATTGCTGCCGATGGTTCAGTGTCGGAGGATGGTAACGGTATGTATGTTTACCAGTCGGAGAAGATTACTCCCGATGCTCCCCTTGAGAACCTGCGTATCACATTCCGTGCTACAGAGGGTGGCAACGCGTTGAACGGCTATCCGTTCACAAACCTCAGTGAGCTGACTGTATTTGCTGCCGACGGTGTAACTCCTATCACCTACACAGCAACATCAAATGCCGACCAGAACACTTTGGGTGCGGCCGACGGTGCAGGTCTTGCTGCGTTGAACGACGGTGATTACAGCAACCACTGGCACTCAGCTTGGCAGGGTAGCTTGGCCGAGTATCACTATCTTGAGCTCGCATTCAATGAGCCTGTTTCCGAGTTCTACATCAAGTGGAACACACGTCCCGGTAACTACTACCACAACGCCCCCACATTGGTTGGTCTCACACCTGCAGGTGAAGAGTTTGTACCTTATGCAGAGTGGGCTTTCACCGTTGGTGAGCAGATTACAACTCTCGACGCTCTCAAGAACGTTCAGTACTTTGTAATGCAGAGCAACGTTCCCGAGACCTACGATTCATACAAGAATAACGATGACGGTGAAGGTGGTAACTTCGGCGACAAGACCAACAAGGAGCCTCTTACAGGTCCCGGTCCTCAGTTTGTGAATGCAGGCGAGGTTGCTTCTGCGGCTACTCCTTCTTATGCTATCAAGCTTATCCCTGCCGAGGGTGGTTACTATCTCTACTATGTTACAGAGGGTAAGTTCTTGAGCAAGCACCCCACACACAATGCCTATAATGGTGCCAACGGTACTCAGGGCAAGACAGCTTCTCTCAGCAACGCGGCTTTGGTTACCATCACCGAGGATGGCAACGGTCGTTTCGAGATGAGCTATGAGCAGGAGTACAATGGCAAGGTGGAGACAATCCATATGGGTGCTACTCCTTCAAACGGTGGTTTCAAGAACGTAAACCAGGAGCGTTACGACTTCTACAAGGATGGTCATCTCTATTGTAAGAACTACTCATACGTTATCAAGTTCGATTGGACTCTCTATGAGACTACAATGAACTACCCCGCAAAGTACAACACTATCCCCGTTAAGAACACTCTTAAGGAGGCTGACGGTATCTATACCTTTATGGACAGTGTTGCTGTTGAGGGATATGAGTATGGCTATGAAGAGTTTATTAGTGTCTACAACGATACAAAGAATAAGCTTGCTGCAGGTGAGTTCAACGATGTTGAGGCATCATTCGCTGCTATCGATGCATTGAACAATGCAATGGGTCTCTATGTATATACAAAGATTGAGTGGTTGAATGATGTATATCTCTATGAATTTGCTGAAAAGTATGGCAAGCTGCTCACATCTTCAAACACCCCCAAGGATGGTTTCTATATCCGCGAGGTATATAATGAGTGCATCCAGAAAAACCTTATCGACAAGTGCGAGGGTCTTTGGAGCAAGGCATACAATGATCCTTATGCATACATCAACGAGATGAAGACATTCATCGGCAGCGTTGAGTCAAATATTACAACATTCCTTGCTTCTCAGATTCAGTATGTTACATTGCCCAAGGTTTACACAACAGAAAATCCCGATGATCAGGGTCTTGGTGCTCAGGTTGGCAGCCGCTATGACTGGGAGCAGCTTGTAGTTCTTGCAGAGGGTACAACTGTTAAGGGCATTCGTCTCACATTCCTTGAGACTGTAAACGGTAACTCAGGTGGTGGCGGTATGTGGAACGGCTATCCTATGGTTGTTCTTTCAGAGCTTCAGATTTTGAACGAGAACGGTGAGAAGATTGAACTTTCATCTGACCTTGTATCTACAAACTCACTTGAGACAACTGAGGGCTCACTTGCCGAGATGTTTGATGATGACTATGGTACCTACTACCACTCAATTTGGGGTAACGGTACAATGAATCCTCAGGGTTATGTTTACCTTGACATCAGGTTCCCCGAAGGCGTTGAGCTCAACAGATTCAAGGTGAAGACTTCTGGTCGTGGCGACCGTGTAGCTCTTGCTCCTTCTGCAGTTTGTATTACAAAGTTAGGTGAGGCTTACGATCCTCTGATTTTCCGTGAGAACCCCTATAACGTAGCTGTAGGTGAAAAGATTACTGATGTTGCGCAGTTGAAGGACGGTGGTCTCTACATCATCAGCGGTAACCTCCGTGCAAAGACACAGGGTGCTGCGCCACGCTACTATTCTAATATTGCACCTTATCACACAAATATTAAGGCTGCAGCAAACGATCCTTGTGTATATATGTTCAAGAAGACCGAGAACGGTTGGAACATCATCAGCCTTGCAAGTGCAAAGTATTGGGCTCTTAACAAGAATGTAGAGGAGAATAAAAACGAGGAGACCGGCGAGGTAACTGTAAGCAAGAGCTGGAGCACCGGTTCTACAGTATTCCCAACAGATGCAGCCGAGGTGAACTTTGTTAAGTCTGGCAACATCGAGAATACATTCGTTATCTATAGCGACATCGTGGAGAATATGATTTCAGCAAGCTGGAACTGGACTAACCCCAACGACACAACCGATATCATCAAGGTTGAGGCTGCCGACGTTAATGCCAACAAGTTTGTTTATATGGACTGGGATGGTGGTCTTGCTGGTCGTCCTTGCGTTAGCGAGCTCCCCGGTAGCTTCACCTATGGTTTCGACGCTATCAACGCCCACGGTAAGGCTCAGGAGATTATCAACGGCGACGGTTACGCGGCCGGTGATTACCTCCACTTCAACAAGGCTAACGGTGAGGGTGAGTGGAACATCTACGAGGTTACAATGGATGACCCCTACTACTTGTGGATGAACGCAATTCCCGAGACACTTTCTCAGCTTGGTATCGTTACCGGTAAGGATCCCGGTTGTGTAACCGGTGATATCGCCGACTTTGAGGCTGCTGTAGATGCTATCAATGCTGATATTGCTGCCGAGGTGAAGAAGAACGCACAGGCTAATGTTGAGGCATTCGTTGCTTCTGTAAATCAGATTGAGGATGTTGAGCGCGTGAAGGTAGAGAATAACTACTGGTATGCATTTGAGAGCGCTTACACCGAGTACTATGCAAAGCAGGGCAAGGTTAAGGCTATATATGCAACAGAGGCCGGTCTTGCTTGGAAGGATGCTCCTGCCAAGTATAACAGAAGCGTTGCCGAGTTCGTATTCCAGCTCCAGAACTATGATGTTGATGCAGACGTTGAGGAGTTTGGTGTAACTGTTCCCGAGGAGGATAAGAAGAACGTATTCCTCATCTACAGCGACAAGTTCGGTACATACGCAGGTAGCGGTGATGGTACAACTCAGGTTTCTATGACCGATGACCTGTGGAGCGCTAACCTCTATATCATCAAGCCTTTGAAGGCAAACATCTACACAATCTATGCTGTTGGCGCTAATCCTCTCCACACTGCAGGCCACGGTAACGGTGGCGGTACTAACGGTACTATCGTGAACTGGGGCGGTGAGGCCGGTTCTACATCATCTTGGTACATCCGTTATGTAGATGAGGCAAACGGTACTTCAGTTGAGGACCTCGTTGTTGAGGGTAGCGAAGTTGTTTCAGTTGCTTACTTTACACCTGCCGGTGCAGCTCTGCCCGCTCCTGTAAAGGGTATCAACGTTGTGGTTACTGTTTACGCTAACGGCGTAATCGAGACCAAGAAGGTACTTGTTAAGTAATCATTGGCTGAAAAGCCGATAACAATATCCCGGCCGGGGCGGCAAATTTGCCGCCCCGGCTTTTCTTTTGGACAAGGCGAATTGAAACTGTCTCTCCAGCAACGTTGAAGTGAGCCTTAATACTCCTTAATATGCTTTAGCTCTCTTTAGGGTGTAACATTGTTGTTGCGGTTGCTTTTTTTTATTATCTTCGCCACAAATAACAGGTAAACATTCTTATTATGATTAAACAGGAGTGGATTGAGAAAGGGTATATCGATGAGACTGTGCCCGAGGGTATCGACCTTAAGGCCGAAATACGTCGTTTGTGCAAGGAGAAGAATGCTGTTGTGCTTGCCCACTATTATACCGATGGTGCGGTGCAGGATGTGGCCGATTTTGTTGGCGACAGCCTTGCCTTGGCACAGATAGCCGAGAAAACAACAGCCGATATATTGGTGATGTGTGGTGTGCATTTTATGGCTGAGACCAACAAAATTCTCTCGCCCGAGAAGAAGGTGCTCATTCCCGACCTCAATGCCGGCTGTTCGCTTGCCGAGAGTTGCCCGGCCGAGGAGCTTGCCAAGTTCAAGGCGCAGCATCCGGGCTACAAGGTTGTCGCTTATGTGAACACATCGGCAGCAGTGAAGGCTCTAACGGATATTGTGGTAACATCTACCAACGCGCGTGCTGTGGTTGATAGCTTCCCCAAAGATGAGAAGATAATATTTGCACCCGACAAAAATCTGGGTGGTTATCTCAACGCTGTAACAAACCGCAATATGTTGCTGTGGAACGGAGGTTGCCACGTGCACGAGCAGTTCTCAATTGAGAAGATTGTGGAGCTGAAGAGCACTCATCCCGATGCCAAGGTGCTTGCACATCCCGAGTGCAAGAGCGGCGTGCTTGCCCTTGCCGATTTTATTGGCTCAACGGCGGCCATTCTCTCCTATGCCGAGAAGAGCGAGGCAACACAATTTGTTGTTGCCACCGAGAGCGGTATTTTGCACGAGATGAAGAAACGCTGCCCCAACAAGGAGTTTATTCCGGTGCCTCCCTCTGTGGGCCCCTGTGCTTGTAACGAGTGTGGCTATATGCGCTTGAATACCCTTGAGAAGCTCTATAACACGCTGCGCTATGAGTGGCCGGTGGTTGAGCTTGACGAGGCTTTGCGCCAAGAGGCGAAGAAGCCTATTGTGAGGATGCTCGAATTGTCGAAATAAGTGAAAAACGAGGGTGCCCCGGGGCACCCTCGTTTGTGAGAAGTTGAATAAAAAGGGCTGTTTTTAGGCTTGCGAAGCCCGAAAAAGCGCAGTTTACTAAGCGTAAATGAGCATTTTGAGGGCGAGTATAACAACAAAAGAGCCTTTTTAGTCAGCTTCTTCGTTTGTGAGAAGTTGAATAAAGAGCTTTTTAGTCAGCTTCTTTTTATGTTCTTTGGTTTATCTTATTTCTCTACTGCCCAGGTTGTTCCCACTATTGTATATATTACTGCAACTGTGATTATTATAGCCGATGCAGTGCCTTCCGTAAGGCTGAACAATTGCATAGAAAGCAGCGCAAACGATGTGATGAGAAGCAACCCCACTGTGAGAAAACGCATACGTTTGGGGTTGAAGATAATTCTTTTCCACAGGGTGAACCTGCCATTTACAAAGCCGGGGCCATATTTCTTTATATTAAACCTGTCCAATACTCCTGTTGCAGTGATAAGTGCCAAGAGTACCAGTATTGATGATGCTATGTAGATAGCCAATGCGTCTTTGTCCATTTGTTGTTTGAATTATGTATGTGCAAAGATAGTGTATGTTTGTGTCGTGTGCAAATTAATATGGGCAATAAAGTATGCAATTGCCCGGCGGCAAAGGGGTGTGGCGCCGGTGGGGATTTTGCTTTTCACACCCTGCTCCCTCTCGGCTCTCTAAAGGCGTTGTTTAAGCAACTTCTTGTATCTGCTTTTGGGAAATGTCGCAATTTATGTATATCTTAGCAGAAGTTTAGATGATATTTGCTTTATGGAGAATGTTGATGCTTTTGCAGAGTGGCTTGGGAATATCGATTTCCTGAAAATAATAGATTTTATTGGTACTTTTGCCTTTGCAATAAGCGGTATGAGACTGGCGTCGGCCAAGCGTTTCGATTGGTTTGGCGCCTATGTGGTTGGTGCGGCAACGGCTATCGGTGGCGGTACATTGCGCGATGTGATGCTCGATGTGCCTCTCTTTTGGATGCACGACCCTCTCTATCTCATCTGTACGGGCTTGGCGCTTGTTTGGGTGATAATCTTTCGCAAGTATCTCATTCATATGCACAACACCTTCTTTGTGTTTGACGCTGTGGGTCTTGCGTTGTTCACTGTGGTGGGAATTCAAAAGACCGTTGATTGTGGCTTGCCCATCTGGGTGGGCATTGTTATGGGTACGATGACAGGTGCCGCAGGCGGTGTCATACGCGACGTGCTCATCAACGAGGAACCGCTCATCTTCCGCAAAGAGATTTATGCAATGGCTTGTGTGGTTGGCGGTGTGGTGTTTGCGCTGTGTCATTGGGCCGGGGTTGTTCCCTTGGCAACACATCTGCTGTGTGGCGTGGCGGTGTTCCTCACACGTGCCCTTGCCGTGAAATATAACATTTGCCTTCCCACACTGCGCCCCGAGGATGATGCCGATGAAAACTGATAGAAACTATAAAAAACATTACGTATGAAGAGATTTTTAAGTTTGCTGCTTTTGGCACTTTTGTGCCTGCCGTTTGCGGCTTTGGCCGATAGCGAGGTAAATCTTACTCCGCTGCCCCGGCAGATGACCAAGGGTGAGGGTAGACTTGTTCTGCCTCAAAGTTTTGTGATATCTACCGGCTCACTTGCCGACTCACTTGCTGCAGAGGCTGTTAAGTTTGCCAGGCTCTTTGGCGAGGTTACAGGCTACAATGTAGAGGTCAAGGCTGCGGCCGATGACGCTCTCATTGTGATGAGCGAGTATGACGGTACCAAGGAACTTGGTTGCGAGGGTTATAGCCTTGACATTACAGCCAATGGCATTGCTGTTGCAGCCAACTACTCAAGCGGTTTCTACTATGCGTTCCAAAGTATAAAGAAGATGTTGCCGGCAAATGTTATGGCCGAGGTGCAGGATGCATCCGTAACAGAGTATAGCCTGCCGGTGGTGAAGATTATAGATGCTCCGCGCTTTGAGTATCGTGGCTTTATGCTTGATGTGAGCCGCCACTATTTCAGTCTCGACCAAATCAAGCGTCTCATTGATGTGATGTCCTACTACAAGATGAACCGCTTTCACTGGCATCTCACCGATGACCAGGGCTGGCGTTTCGAGGTGAAGAAGTATCCGCGTCTCACAACGGTGGGTGCAACACGCGCCAACTCCTGGAGCACGCACCCCGAATATGGCCTCTTCTACACAGGAGAGCCCTATGGCCCATATTTCTATACTCAGGATGAGTGTAGAGAGATTGTAGCTTATGCTGCCGAGCGCCACATTGAGGTGGTGCCCGAGATTGAGTTCCCCGGCCACTCGTGTGCGGTGAATGCTGCCTATCCTGAATTGAGCTGCAACCCCAACGGTGCACACAGCGTGCAGGTGTCGGGAGGTGTCTTCTCCGACGTGCTCAACGTGGCAAGCCCGCTTGTGATGCAGTTTGCCAAGGATGTGCTCGATGAGGTGATTGAGGTGTTCCCCTATAGCCAAATTCACATTGGTGGCGATGAGACTCCCACAAATGCGTGGCAGGGTAATGCCGAGTGTCAGGCTATGATGAAGGAGAAGGGCTTTACACATATACGTCAGTTGCAGTCCTATTTTGTGCGTCAGCTCTCGGACTATCTTACACAGAAAGAGGGCGACAAAAAGCGCACTGTGATTATGTGGAACGAGAGCCTCACTGCAGGCGGTACAGATGAGGAGATGATAAAGGGTACCGGTGGCACAATGATGTGCTGGGAGATTGGCAATGCACAGCCTTGTGCCCTCAAGGCTGCCAACTATGGAATGAAGTCAATCATCACCACACAGGTGCCCTATTATATAAACCGCAGACAGAGCACCGATGCCGATGAGCCAAAGGTGGCGGGTGCCGGCACCGATAATGTGGAGGTGGTCTACAACTATTTGCCCATTCCATCAAACGTGCCCTCTAATCTGCATAAATATTATGTTGGTGTTCAGGGTACATTCTGGACCGAGCACGTCGAGGACTATGGCCTGCTCGAGTATCTTGCTCTCCCTCGTCTCACTGCACTTGCCGAGACGGGTTGGACACAGCAGAACAAGAAGAATTTTGCCGATTTTCAGCAACGCATAACAAAGGACACGCTGCTGCTCAACTATAACAACTATAAGTATGGCCGCCACTATATCCTTGGCAACAACAACCAGGGTGCAAAGGTGATACCTGTTGCCTCTACCGACGAGGAGCAGGTGTGGTATCGCATAGTTACCACTGCTACCGACTCGCGTGCGGGTCGCTGTATTCAGCTGCTGCGCGAGAATTCGAGCGAGATTGGCATCGGCAACGCCAAGGCCGGCCGTCTGTGGAATGGCGCTGTTATAGAGGACGAGAACGATGAGGGCTATGACTATCAATTGTGGGCCTTTATGCAGGATGCCGAAAATCCCGAGCGTTGGGCTTTGGTGAACAAAGCAAGGCCAAACGGCTCTGTCAATGGCACACCCACTGCCGAGAATAATACCGGTCGTTGGGATTATGATGAGAGCAAGCGCCACTATGACTTTATCCTTGGCGACAAGGCCTATTCGCAGAATGGTGATAACTATAACTACAGCATACGCAGCCAAAAGGTGTCAAACAGTGCAATGTGCTTGAACTATGCCGGCCCGGGTCAAAATAACTCAATCAATTTGTGGAACAATCCTGCCGACGGAAATGGCGGCATCTGGGAGTTCCGTCCCTTGGTGGAGCAGGGAGGCGAGGCTGTTGTTGTGGAGTATCCAACCGAGGGTACAGCATATCGCATCGTGAACAATACCGAGCGCTTCAAGGGTTGGAGTATCTATGACAATGGCAATGGTGCTGCAGCAGTCGGCAAGCAGCAGTATGGTGCCGATTTGTGGGTGATGACTGATGCCGAGGTTACTGCTACAGGCCAGTCGTTCAAGTTGAAGAATGCTGTTACGGGCCGTTACATAAGCAGCAGTGCTGCCCCATTGGCGCTTGGCACAGATGGTGTGGTGCTCACCAATGTCTACAACGAAAAGACAGCCGATTATAGCATAAAGAGCACCGAGGGGGCTATATACCCCTTGTCGGAGCGCGTTGTGAACAACCCCAACACTCTTGCTGTGGGTGGTGTCTATCCGCAGGGAACAGGTTGGGTGTATGAGAAGGCGTTTGCCGTTACCTATACCTGCACCGATGAGAACGGCAATCTTCTGCTCTCTGCTGTGCAGTCGGCAGCAGCGGGCAAGCCATTCACAGCTGTGGCTCCTGAGATTGAGAACTATAGTGTTGTAGCCTATGAGGCCACAGGCACAGCCGATGCTCCCGCTTTTGACAGCATAGATGAGAATAAGGTTGTGAATGTGAGCTACAAACGCACATCCTACAGCGTTACATACAGCTGCTATACAATCGACGGCAATCACATTACCGATTACACGGTGCCTTGCACCATTGGCGAGGAGCACATTGTGGCGCTGCCCCAGCTTGAGTTCTTCACCTGCGCAGGCAGCAACTGCGAGAACGAGAGGTTTACTCCCGCAGGGGATACCGTCATTGAGGTCTACTATGAGACCGAGGGTCTTATGGGCTCTGCCGGTGTGGGAGCGGTTGTTACCGAGATTGAGGACGGAGCTTCCTATCTCATATATAATGCCAAGAATGAGAGCGCCCGCAGCGGCTTCCTCAGCGTTACAAATGTGGGCGATGGCATAACAACCACCAATGGAGTGGTGGATGCTCATCCCGGCTTCGTGTGGGCATTGAACTCTGTTGGCGATAACTTCACCGTGGTAAATAACTATGGTGTATATGTTCCAATGCTGCAACGTGGCTCGTTGGTGAGCGGCGGCAGCACAGCCGAGCCTTTTACCTTTACACTTAATGCCGATGGAAAAACCTGGAGCATAAAGGGTACCGGCAACAACTACTACTGGAACGGCAATGCCGACAACACCTTTACCGGCTGGGACGACGGTCATCCCTTCATCCTCTATAACTACAAGGCACACCCCTATTTCTGCGTGGCCTATCGCTGTGTTGATGAGCAGGGTAATGAGCTTGCAACAGGCAGCCGCTATGTCAAGGGTGGCGATGATTTCTCAATGCTCACACCTATCTTTGAGGGCTATACCTTCAAGGAGAGTGATGCTGTGGCAGCCGAGCTTGCGCGTGTAACAGGCAATGTGGAGTTCACGCTTACCTATACAAACAACTCAACGGCTATTCACGAACTGAAAGGCGAAGGTGCCAAGATAAAGGGCATTTACGACCTCACCGGCAGAAGGGTGAAGGAGGTTACAGCCCCGGGCGTATACATCATCAATGGCGAGAAGGTCCTTGTGAAGTAGTGGCATAAATGGTCTCCACAATATGCAGAAGTGGCGCACCTGTTTGGTGCGCTACTTTTTTATTTGTAACTTCGCGGTGGAAATAAAAAAGTAGATATGAAGAGTATTACCTATCGCACGCAGGGCACTTGCTCGCGTTTTATTGAACTCACCGGGGAGAACGGTGTGGTGGTTGATGTGAAGTTCTATGGTGGTTGCGACGGCAACCTGCAGGGAATAAGCAAGTTGGTGAAAGGTATGAGATATGAGGATGTGATTGAGCGCCTAAAGGGCATAAGCTGCAACGGCAAGCCCACATCGTGCCCCGATCAGTTGTGTCGTGCCATTGAACAACTGATGGCCGAGGGGGAGTAAACACACCCCACAACGCAAAGAGTGGTGTTGCAGGGGTGCTTGTTACCATTCTCTCTCTATCCTTTAAAGACTTTAACAATATTTGTGTATGGCAAAGATAAAGAACAACGAATATAAACTGAAGAACGAGGCTTTTATGCAGGCATTGCGCGATGGCGAGGAGGAACTCTTTGAGATTTCTCAAGGCGTGCTTGTGAAAATCCTTAAGAGCGGCGAGGGCGACCGCACGCCGCGTTCCGGAAATGTGGTTACTGTAAATTACAAGGGCAGTCTCATCAATGGCAGGGTGTTCGACAGCAGCTATGAACGTGGCTATCCCGAGGCCTTCCGTGTGAGCGACCTTATTGTTGGTTGGCAGATAGCTCTCACACAGATGCACGTTGGCGACCATTGGATTGTATATATCCCTTATCAGGTGGGCTATGGCACACGTGCCAGCGGTCCTATACCGGCATATTCCACTCTCATCTTTGAAATGGAACTTGTTGCAATAATGTAAAAAACTTTCGGGTGTACTCTGTTTTGCACTCTATTAAAACAAAATGAAGACCTACGGCTCACACTATAAAGAACTGACTACTCTTGGGCTGCCCATAATCATTGGGCAGCTGGGGGTTATACTTGTCTCTTTTGCCGATACATTTATGGTTGGTTGGTACGGTACCGAGGACCTTGCCGCTGCAAGCTTTGTGAATAATCTCTTCAACCTTGCCGTGATATTCGCTATGGGTTTTTCCTATGGTCTGACGCCTATTGTGGGCAGGCTCTTTGGCGAAGGGAAGTTGAAGGAGGCGGGCCTTGTGTTGAAGAATGCCTTGCTTGCCAATGGGATTATGGCGTTTGCGGTGATGGCTGTTATGGGGCTGCTCTATTTGAATGTGGGGCGCCTGGGGCAGCCGGTGGAGCTACTGCCACTCATTCGCCCCTATTTCCTTGTGCTGCTGTTGTCGCTTCCCTTTGTTATGCTGTTCAATGCTTTCAAGCAGTTTATTGATGGAATAACCGACACAAGAACGTCGATGTGCATAATGCTTGTGGGAAACGTGATAAACATTGTGGGGAACTATATACTTATCTTTGGAAAATGGGGCTTCCCCGAGCTGGGCTTGCTGGGTGCGGGCTTGGCAACGGTGCTCTCGCGTATGGCTATGCTTGCCATTGCGCTTGCGGTGTTCCTCAGGAGCAACAGATACAGGGTATATATGCAGGGCTTTTTCGGCGGCAGCATAACAGCCGACAAGCAGCGGGAATTGTGTTACCTTGGCTTGCCTGTGGCGGCACAGATGGGAATGGAGACAGCCTCCTTCAGCCTTGCCACAATTATGGTGGGGTGGCTGGGAACATCGGCTCTTGCTGCGCACCAGATAATGTGCACGGTGGGCCAGCTGGGTTTTATGCTCTATTATGGAATGGCGGCTGCAGTGGCAGTGAAGGTGAGCAACTACAATGGCAGATGCGATGCGGGCAACATCCGACGCTCGGTGAATGCGGGTTTTCATCTCATTCTTGTGATGGCGGTGGCTGCTTCGCTGCTGATATATGTGGTGCGCGATGTTATGGGAGCGCTGTTTACCGATGATGTTGAGGTGGTGCTGCTTGTGGCGCAGCTTGGCATACCGTTTATCCTCTACCAGTTTGGCGATGGGTTGCAGTGTAACTTCTCCAATGCTTTGCGTGGCCTTGCCGATGTGAAGCCTGCAATGCTCTTTGCCTTTGTCTCCTATTTTGTTGTCTGTTTGCCGTTGGGCTATCTGTTTGCCTTCCCCTTTGGGCTGGGGCTCACAGGTGTGTGGCTCTCGTTCCCCTTTGGACTCACATTCGCGGGCGTGTTGTTCTATATGCGTTTCCGCAGTGTGCTGATGAAGAAGGAGCGTCTGTGGGCGGTGCAGTGAGAATGACAGTGCTTGTTTCGCAAAGATTTTCTATTTGATATAAAATACTTACAGAATATGAATGACTACACAAGAGTTAAGTTTACAGTAACCCCCAATGAGGAGGTTGCCACCGATGTTCTTGCGGCTCTGCTTGCCGATGTGGGTTTTGAGAGCTTTGTTCCCGAGGAGGAGGGTATGTCGGCCTATGTGCCACAGGCACTCTATGATGCCGATGCCATTGCCGCCGTTGTTGCAGCCTTCCCACTCGAAGGCTTTGGGATAGCCTATTCCGATGAGTTTATCGAGGGTGAGGACTGGAATGCCGAATGGGAGAAGAACTATTTTCAACCCATTGTGTTGGGCGATGAGTGTGTGATACACAGCACTTTCCACAGGGATGTGCCTGCTGCGCGCTACGATATTCTCATAGACCCCAAAATGGCTTTTGGCACCGGTTATCACCAAACAACCTGCCATATGTTGCGCGCTATTCTTGCGAGCGATATGAACGGCAAGAGTGTGCTTGATATGGGTTGCGGCACTGCGCTGCTTGCCATCCTTGCGCGCAAGCACGGAGCCACCGATGTGGTTGCAATTGACATTGATGAGTTTGCCTATGAGAATGCCAAGGAGAATGTGCTGCTCAATGGTGTGCCCGATATTGAAGTGCGTTTGGGTGGCGCCGATGCTATAAAGGATGGTGATAGCTTTGATTTTGTGATAGCTAACATAAATCGCAACATTCTGCTTATGGATATTGTGAATTATGTGCGCTGTATGCACAGCGGCTCTCAGCTCTTCATAAGCGGTTTTTATACCGATGATATGGATGTGCTGAAGGAGGAAGCCGCTCTCCACGGCCTGCGTTACTTGGATTATGCCGAGGATAATCGCTGGGCTATAATGCGCTTTGTGAAGGGGTGAGAGAACAAAAAGCCTTGATAGTGCATTAACAATTACGGGGGCGGCTAACCGCCCCCGTAATTGTTTTTATGATATGGAACAGAGTATTCTCTACAACGTTTTTGGCTACATAGCAAGCGCAGGGCTCATTCTTGGCTATTTGCCGCAGGCTGTTGAAACTATCCGCACCCGTAACACCGATGGCATTGCACTGCCCACTTTCCTGATGATGGCTGTTGGCGCCTTTGCCTTTGTTGTGCAGGGGCTGCTGCATCGCCCGGGGGTAATATGGTCTATGGTGGTAACCAATGCTGTTACCTGCTTGTGCAGCATAATAGTTTTTGCTATTAAGATGTACAATGATATCTCAAAGAGGAGAGGCCGCAGATAGAACGCACAAGAACATTGGTACCTTTGGTGGGAGTGTCTCCCGGCGATGGTGGGCGTATGCTCTTTTGGATTGCAGTATTGCAGTGGGCACTTAATTGTGGGTGAGAGCGTCTCATCTCTCTCTAATATGCCTACCTCTTTATGAAATCTGTTATAGCCTCAATCAACTCCTGTTTTACAGGGAGGTCCGGGTTGTTGTATGTCATCAATTGCAACTGCATATTATCGCTATCGCACTGCTTGAGCACGTGGTTCATATTCTTTACAACGAGGCAGCTTGCATTGGGGAGTGCCCGGTGCAGTTTTTCGGCCTCATCAACGCCCACTTGTATGTCCTTGTCGCCCTGTGCTATGAACACGGGGATGGAGAGACGGGCTATCTCGTTGGCTGGGTTGTAGCGGAACCACGATATAAGGTAGGGCTGCACACTGGGGCGGTAGAGCGACATAAGGTAAAAAGGTATGTCGGTTACCGTGCGTCCCTGGCACAGCTCCTTGCATATTGCTGCCGATTCGTTGCGTATCTTCTCGGGGTTGCCCTGCAGCTGTTTTTCAATGATTTCGTATGCAGGGCTGCCGCAACCGGCAATAGAGATATAGGCGTTCACGGCCTTGCTCCTTTGGGCTGCAACCATTCCAATGAGTGAGCCCTCGCTGTGTCCGGCGATTATCACCTTGCTGAAGCGGCTGTCGCTGCCAAGCTTGTCGGCCCAGGCTGCCGCGTCGTTGATGTAGTGGTCGAAGCGCAATTCCTCTTCCTTGCCGCCGGCATCTGCGCTCTTTCCAATGCCGCGCTTGTCGTATCGCACCGATGCAATGCCATTTTCGGCCAGTCCGTTGGCAAGGAACAGCAGTGAGTTGTTGGTCATTCGGGCACCAATGCTGTTGCCGTTCATATCTGTGGGCCCGCTGCCGGATATTATGAGCACTACGGGACAGGGGGTATTGCCCTTTGGCAACATAAGCATTCCGTGTATGTCGCCTGTTGCGGTGTGTAACGTTATCGGCTCATCGCCGGCGTGTGCAACTGTGAAGCAAAAGAGTGCTGCCAATGTGAAAAGGAGTTTCTTCATAGGTGGTGCTGTTATAAAAAGCGGAGTGCCCGGCCCGGGCACTCCGCTATGGTTTTTATTTTCCAAACTTGCCGCCCATCTTGCCACCGAGTTTGGCGCCTGTTTTTGCGCCGCCGGTGCTCTGTGCAGCAAAGATATTCTCGCCATAGTTTACGGCCTTGAAGCCGGCATCCTGCTTGCGGCGGAAGGCTATCTCAATGAGCCTGTCTACAAGCGAGGTGAAGTTTATGCCGCTATACTCCCACAGATAGAAAGAGAGTGAGCCGGGGATTGTATTAATCTCGTTCACAAAGATGTCGCCTGTTGCTTCGTCAATGATGAAGTCGATGCGTGCCACACCGTCGCAAGAGAGTGCGCGGAATGTGTCGCAGGCAGCTTTCTGAATGAACTCTGTGCTCTCCCGGGGCAGGTTGGCGGGAATTTCGCGCACGGTAGATTGCATACCCTGCGACTGCTTGCCGCCACCGTTCATATACTTGTCCTGATAGGAGAGAATCTCACCGCTGCGCACGGGCACCTCGCACACCGAAGGCTGGCACTCGTAATAGTTGCCAAGCACGGCACAGTTCACCTCCTTGAGTTTCTGCACATACTTTTCAATGATTACACGGCTTGTGAACGAAATTGCGTAGTCCACAGCATCGAGCAGCTCCTCGCGGTTATGTGCGGCGCGTATGCCCACGCTTGAGCCACTGTTTGCAGGCTTGACAATAACGGGGTAACCCAGTTTCTCTTCAATGTCGGCAACGGTCTCCTCCTGCTTGTCGGCCCACTGTTTGTCGCTGAACCAACAGTAGTCGATGACGGGAATACCACACTCCTTCAGAATCATCTTCATAGTTATCTTGTCCATTCCGTTGGCCGATGCAAGGGTGTTGCATCCGGTGTAGGGAATGCCGCTGAACTCCATTACGCCCTGGAAAGTACCGTCTTCGCAGTTGGTGCCGTGCAGCGCGGGAAGAATAACATCGAGTCTTGTAACAATATCCTTTTGGAAGAGGCCCTTCTTGGTGCGGTAGAGATTGGTGTCGCCATATATTGGCTTCATATAAACCTCCTCGCACATTGCAAGCAACTTCTTAGGGTTGCGATAGTTGGCTACATTGAGCAGCGCCTCGCCTGTGTACCACTTGCCCTCTTTGGTTATATAAATGGGAGTGATTTCATACTTCTCCCTGTCCATTGCTGCCATAGCCTGGTTGGCAGTTATTACTGATATCTCGTTCTCGACGGAACGCCCGCCAAATACTACTCCTACATTAGTTTTCATTGTTGTGTGTATATTGTTTTTGATTGTTTACTTAAAATTATCGGGCAAATCATTCTCATAAAGCACCACGTCGCCGGGGCGCAACAGCTGTGCAAGGTGGGCGTGTGCGTGGTTCAGTGAGTCGGCAACAAAATAGTTGTCGGGTGCCATTCCGCCGTCTTCTACACCGGCTTTCAATGCGTCGCGGTTGGTGGCGTTCACCAGTATGGCATAGTCGCAACTGGTGGCAATTGTGCGCCCAAGTTCCTTGTTGGCTGCGGCCTGGCGTGTGCCCATCTCAACAAAGCCGGGGGTTATGACAATGCGTCTGTTGCCCTGGGCTACCTTGAAATTCTTTAGCACTTCGAGGCTCATCTTTGCGCCCTGAGGGTTGGAGTTATAGGCATCGTCGAGCACTGTTATTCCATTGGAAACCTTCATAGAGAGGCGGTGTTCAACCGGCTGCAGGCGTGCGATGGCGTTGCGCTGTTTGTTGGCCGGCACACCAAGGTGGTTGGCAATGGCAATGGATGCAAGCAGGTTCAGCAGGTTGCCGCTTCCCAACAGACGGCTGCTGTATCTCTCCTCGTTGAGTGTGAAGGAGAGGCCTCCTGCGCCATACTGCACATCGCAAGCTTTGTAGTCGGCGTCGCTCTCCACCGCATACTTTATGAGCTTGCAGGGGCTTGTGATGCCGTTGTATTTCCTAATGTACTCCGAGTCATAGTTTATCACTCCAAGGCCGTTGGCCGGCAGTGAGTTTATGAGCTCGAATTTTGTGTGTTGTATGTTTTCTACGCTCTTGAATGTCTCAAGGTGCATTTCGCCAACGGCGGTTACTATTCCCATTGTGGGGTGCACAAGGTCGCATATCTCCTTGATGTCATTCCTTTGCTTTGCGCCCATCTCCACAATGAACACCTGATGATAGGGGCGCAACTGCTCGCGTATGGTGCGAATGACTCCCAGCAGTGTGTTGAAGTTTCCGGGGGTAACAAGCACGTTGTATTTCTCGGCAAGCACGCCTGCAAGGTAGTTCTTTGTGCTTGTCTTGCCAAAACTGCCGGTAACGCCAATGACAATGAGTCCCTTGTGGCTCTCAATGATGCGCTTGGCGTCGTTGTAGTAGTGGCGGTTGATGGCCTTCTCTATCGGGGTGTTCACAAGGTTGGCAAGCAGCATTATGAAGTTGGAGAGAAGGAGTGCTGCGCCAATGACAGGCATTGCCCATCTCCCGGCAAACAGGACTGCCGCAGTTGCAATGGCTGCAAACAGTATGATGTTTGTGGCAAAGAGCCTTTTTACACGCATTGTGTACACAAGCGGTGTCTTGAATTTCTCGCTGAAGCAATGGAACCATCCGGCTGCAGTGATAAATGTGGCAGCACCGCTTCCCCAATAACCCGGCACAAAGGCAACGGCAAGCATTGCCACGGCAAGCAGACGTTTAATTGAGATTATGTTCCCCGGTACAAGCCAGCGGAAATAGCGGCTGTTGCGGTAGGAGGCAAGCTGGAACATATGTATGTCATACTTGGCAATCATCAGGAAGAAGAAGAGTGCCACTATTGTATAGTTGTTGGCGAAATGGTCCATATTATTTTATGTTGAAGAAATTTTTTATTACGGCGGCAAACAGGCCTGCGTTCTCAAGGAACGAGAAGTGCCCGGTGCCGTGTGCCACAACCAACCCTGCATCGGGGATGAGTTTTTCCATTGTCTTTGCGTCGCTCAATGGTGTGGCGGTGTCCATATTTCCCCAGAAGAGCAGGGTGGGAGCCATTATGCTTGGCATAAGGTGCTTGAGGTCTTCATTGACTACTTTAGACAGAATTGCGCGCATCATTGGCGATGCGTTGTTATAGTCGCTCGACCCTGCACCCTTGCGGCGTTTGTCTATTATTGCCTGTGCTTTGGCCTTTGGCAGGAATGTGTTGCACAGCCACTTCATTGCCTTGAAGGTGTAGACTTTCCAATAGTATTTCAGTGGGCGTTTGGGCTTTATGCCGGCTGCATCAACAAGCACCACGCGGCTCACATCGTTGCGCGAGGCATAGACAATGCTCACCCTTCCGCCGAACGAGTGTCCCATAAGTGCAGGCCTTTCAATGCCGTTCTCCAGGGCAAACTGCTCAACAAGGCGTGTATACTCCTCAACGCCCCACACTTCGGTTGGCTCATCCGACGCTCCAAAGCCCGGGAAGTCGAAGGCATAGGTGGTGTAGGCTGTGGCAAGCACCTGCTGTATTGCGTTGAAAATCTCGCCGGTGCAGCCCCACCCGTGCAGCAGGAAAACGGGTGCTCCGCTTCCCGCTGTGGTTATGTTTACTTTCAGATTGTTGTATTTATATATCATCTGTGCAATCGGGTTATGATGGCGTCTTTTTACTTCTTAAACACCTTCTTTCCGTTTACAATGTATATGCCCTTTGTGGCCTTCTCCACCTTGCGGCCTGTAAGGTCATAGATAACAACCTCCTTCTCGCTGTCAATCTCTCGAATTCCGGTTGTTGAAACAAAATTGGCTGTGTATGTGAGCTCCTTTGCTGTGATTACGCCTGTGAATCTCTCCTCGGTGCACACAATGTTGTTGTCTGCGTCGGTCCAGTTTACGAAACTGTAACCCTCGTTGGCAACAGCTTTGAAATCAAACGCCTCGCCAAGGGTGTATATGTGTCCATAGCTGTATCCCTGGATGTAACCACCTTCTGTGGCTGTGATGTTTGCATTGGCGGTGAGGTCTTCATCCTTATCCACATAGTTGATGTAGAATGTTGCAGACTCCTCGGCGATGAAGCCATAGGGGTTTCTGTTGGAGACGATGGTGCCACCGTTGGTGTAGCTCTTGTTTATGGTGAAGAAGGCAAATTTCTTGCTGTCGGGGTCGCCGGCTGTGGTGCCAAGCTCCACAAGTGAGCCTTTGACGACCTCCATTTTGCCACTGTTGCTTGTTTGGCCGTTGCAGGTGATGGTCCTGTAGCCGCCGCTGCCGTTCAGTTTAATTGTTACTGTCTCCTGTGCGTTTGCCAACGAAAAAAATGTGAGGAAAAATACGATGGATGTAAAAAGTCTTTTCATATGCGATTGTTTTTTTGTTTGTCTTAATTGGAAAACTGTTTTTTTACGGAGAGAGAGGATGCTGTGCTTCCTCTCTTCTCCAATTGCAAATTTATAAATATTATATTGATAATTTATTATCAAGTGCAGGAAACTTTTGAAAATAGTGGGCAAGCGGAATAAAAGAGCGTGGATAGGGGTGTGTTGCACTTTTTTTGATGTATCTTCGCGCACTGAAAGGCAGACAGCCGAATGAGAACTCCCTGCATTGCCGGCAACATTGTTGAACGGCATGCCGTGTCGGTGCACGCCGGGCTTGTGGCAGGGCGGCATTGTAAAGGCTGTTGTTTAGGTGCGAAACAGATGAATTATGATATACCCACAGGATTTTGAAACAAGGATAGAGTTTGACGCAATACGTCGTATGCTGAAGGAGGAGTGCCTTTGCGGGCTTGGCCGTGAGCGTGTCGATGAGATGCTGTTTATGACCAACTTTGCTGCCATCGATACACGGTTGAACGAGGTGGCCGAGTTTGTGCGCTTGATGCAGGTTGAGGGTGATTTCCCCGCCGATTTCTACTATGATGTGCGCGAGCCATTGTTGCGCATACGCATCGAGGGTATGTATATGGCTGCCGACGAGCTCTTTGCCTTGCGTCGCTCGCTCGACACAATAGGCCGCATCCTGTCGTTGCTGCGCAAGCAGAGTGGTGATGCTGCCGACGGTGATGACAATCCTCTCTATCCGTCGCTGCGCGCTCTTGCAGGGGATGTGGAGGCTTTCCCTCGCATCATACGCGATATTGACACCATAATAGACAAGTTCGGCGCTGTGAAGGACAGCGCTTCGCCGGCGCTTGCCCGCATCCGTGGCGAGCTTGCCCGCACCTCGGGCAGCATCTCCCGCACCCTTAACAGCATTTTGCGCCGTGCACAGGCCGACGGGCTTGTTGAGAAAGATGCCTCACCCACAATGCGCGATGGTCGTTTGGTGATTCCTGTGGCGCCGGCCCTCAAACGCAAGATGGGCGGTATTGTTCACGATGAGTCGGCAAGCGGTAAAACGGTGTTCATTGAGCCTGCCGAGGTTGTTGAGGCCAACAACCGCATACGCGAGCTCGAGGCCGAGGAAAAACGCGAGATAATTGCTATTCTCACCGCCTTTTCGGCCGAGCTGCGCCCTCAGGTCCCGCAACTGCTTCAGGCCTATGATTTTCTTGGCGAGATGGATTTTATTCGTGCCAAGGCCGGGTTTGCAGTGCGCATTAACGCCATAAAGCCCTCGTTTGTGGAGCGTCCGCTTATGGACTGGGGCGCGGCCTATCATCCACTGCTGGAGATGTCGCTGCGCAAGCACGGCCGTCGTATGTCGCCGCTCGACATCGAGCTCGACGGAGAACGCCGCATCCTGCTCATCTCGGGCCCCAATGCCGGTGGAAAATCGGTGTGTCTGAAGACGGCCGGCCTTCTGCAATATATGTTGCAGTGCGGCCTTCTCATTCCTGTTCACGAGCGCAGCCGCGCCGGCCTTTTTGAGAGTCTGTTCATTGATATTGGCGACCAGCAGAGCATTGAGGACGACCTCAGCACCTATTCGAGCCACCTGCTCAATATGAAGCACACCTTGAAGAACTGCAACCCCTCTTCGCTCATTCTCATTGATGAGTTTGGCGGTGGCACAGAGCCGCTCATAGGCGCAGCCATTGCCGAGGCACTGCTCAAGCGCTTCAACCAACGCGGCGCTTTTGGCATAATAACCACTCACTACCAAAATCTGAAGCATTTTGCCGATGCCACTCCCGGCATTGTCAATGGCGCAATGCTCTATGACAGGGGTGAGATGCGCCCTCTCTTTCAGCTGCAGATAGGCAACCCCGGCAGCTCGTTTGCTGTGGAGATAGCGCGCAAGATTGGCCTTCCCGAGGATGTTATTGCCGATGCCTCACAGATAGTGGGTAGCGAATATATACAAAGCGACAAATATCTGCAGGATATTGTGCGCGACAAACGCTACTGGGAGAGCAAGCGCAAGAGTGTGCACCAAAAAGAGAAGGAACTTGATGAGATGCTTGGCAAGGTGCAACTATCAACCGATGAATTAAAGCAGAGCCGCAAACAGATATTGAAAGACGCACGCGAAGAGGCCGAGCGACTCCTGCGCGAGGCCAATGCAAAGATAGAGAACACAATACGCACCATTGTGGAGGCCAAGGCCGAGAAGGAACGCACACGTCAGGCGCGTCAGGAACTCACCGATTTTGGTAAGCAACTCGAAGAGCTTGCCAAGCAGAAACAGCAGATGCAAACCGACCGTGAGATGGCAAAGATACTTGCCCGTCAGGAGCGCAGAAAGAACGGGAAGAAGGAGACTCCCAATGCCAAGCAATCGGCAGGGAATGTGGCAGCTGCAGCGCCCGAGCGCAAGGCTCCGGCCATTGTTCCGGGGATGTTTGTGCGCATAGAGGGGCAGCAGGCCGTTGGCGAGGTGATGTCAGTGGGCAAGGGTGGTGCAATAGTGCGTTTCGGAGCCATAAAATCAACCGTCTCCATAGGCAGGCTGCAACCGGCGCAGGCACCGAAAGAGGAGGTGCGCAAGGTCTCCTTCCTCACAAGCGAAACACAGGACCAGTTGCATCAGAAACGCCTCAATTTCAAGTCCGACATTGATATACGCGGAATGCGCGGCGAAGAGGCTGTGCAGGCAGTGGGCTATTTTCTCGATGATGCAGTTGTGTGCAACGTGCACCAACTGCGTATTCTCCACGGAACAGGCAATGGAATATTGCGCACGCTTGTAAGGCAATATCTGAGCACTCTTCCTTTTGTGAAACATTTTCACGACGAGCACGTGCAGTTTGGCGGTGCAGGCATCACAGTTGTGGAACTTGAGTAAAAGTCTTTTCTCTAAAGCGTGCCGGTTGTTGCAGCAGCCACCAGGAACAGAAGAGAGAATATCAACAGGGTGGCTGCAGTGCGCCCAAGCAGCGGGTTAAGCTCTGCACCGCGTGAGCCTTTTAGGCAGCGTTGGTTTCTTGTGTGCAAAAAGATATACGTGGCAGCTATCGGCAATGCCCACAACGGTATCTTGCTCCACACGGGCAACATTATTGCCATAGCCGACAGCCCCGTGAACAGATAGCAGCGCTCCATAGCCTTCCGCCCAAAGATTACAACAGTGGTCCTCTTGTTTACAGCCCTGTCGGCCTCCATATCCCTGTAGTTGTTTACAATGAGCACATTGGCGGCAAGCAGCCCCACGGCAAGCGAGACACACAGTGAAATGTAGCTGAAACAGCCTGTTTGCAGAAAGCAAGTGAGTGTAACAGGAACAATTCCAAAGAAAACCACCACCGCCACGTCGCCCAGCCCGTGATGCGACAAGGGATAGGGGCCTGCGCTGTATCCCAGTGCAAACAGGATTATGACAATGCCCACAAGAATGAGCCACCAGGGGCCAAACAGCAGCAACAGACAACCGGTGGCTGCAGCTGCGGCAAGCGTTGCAAATGTGGCGCGTTTCATAGCCAATGGCGAAATATCTCCCTCGGTAACCCCTCGACGAAATCCCTCGCGCCCTCGCTTGTCTATGCCATTTTTGTAGTCATAATATTCATTGCCGAAATTAGAAGCAATCTGTGCCAGTGCCGCAAAAAGAGTGCACAGCAGTGTAACGCTTGCATCAAACGAGCCAAGCAACAGGGCACATCCTGTCCCGCAAATAACCCCCGCAAGGCTCACCGGCAGGGTCCTCAAACGCATAGCCTCAATCCATTTTTTCATATTTGCAGGGGTGTTATTCAGTAACGCACTTCTCTTTTCTTCTTATAAAGTAGACGTAAGCAAGCAGAATTACATTCATAAGCAAAGCATATATTATTGCCGGCAGCGCCATCTCTCCGCTATTGAATATTAACGGTGATGATGCAATGGCAATGGCCTGGGCTGCATTCTGCATTCCAACCTCAATAACAATGGTGCGTCTTGTTGCGGCGTCAAAGCTGCCGATGCGCGACATTGCCGAGCTGCACACCATTGCAAGCATAATTAGCAACGTTGCCGACAGGCCAAGAATGGTGAAATTGTTGGCAATCTCCTGCCTGTATTGCAAGAAAAACACCGTTGCCAACGTCATCAGTGCAGGAAAGGCAAACTTGCCAAGCACTTTAGCCACCTTGCTTGCAGCCACGGGGCGCACTCTGCGGAACAGGCTGCCCGCCAAGAGGGGAACAAACAGCAACACAATGTTCTGCACAATTAATTTACCAATTGGCAAGTGAATGTGGTAGCCACTTGCCTCCGACACAAATTCAGCCACAAAAGCCATAATCACCGGCAGGGTAAACAGTGTTATTATGCTGCTCAATGCCGTCAGGGTTACCGATAATGCAACATCTCCCTTGGCCAGCATAGAAAAAACATTGGAAGAGCTACCTCCCGGGCAACAGGCCACCAACACCAATCCCATAAAATAGACGGGCGGGAGCTTCAATGCCCACGCCACGGCAAACGCAATCAATGGCAGAACAACAATCTGTCCCACCATACCCAATAAAACAGCCTTTGGTCTCTTCACCACATTGGTAAAAGCCTTGCCGTTAAGGTCTATGCCCAACAAGAACATCAGCACAATGAGAATGGGCATAACAATCCATATTGTATTCATAAGAAGTCTTTTTCAGTAACCAACTGTGCAAAGATAGTGTAAGCAAACGAACTGTGATATTTTTTTGCAGACAATGTAGTAGTGAATTTGTAATCTTTTTTTAATATCAAAACACCTGATAATGCACTTAAAAACATCGAAAGTAATTGTAATCTGCATTTGGATTTGTATCTTTGGAATATTAAATACACCACAATGTAAATAAGGAACTTCGGGAAAGCGTTGTGATTTGCTTTTAAATTTCTATCTTTGAAATATTAAATATTGATACTTCTTATCGGAAAACGCACCTTTTTGAGGCTTGGTTTTATCGGAAAACGCTGTTTTTTATGATAGTTTTTTATAGGAAAACGCACCTTGTATCAAAATACTGAAGCAAGCTTCGTATTTCTCGCTCGTTTGTTGCTATCTTTGGAATATCAGATACACCCCCACGACCTCGAGGGAATGAACCTCGCGAGTTGTGATTTGCTTTTAAATTTGTATATTTGATGTAGTTTGATTAAGATTCTTTGAGTATCAAACCATTAAGAAGAACTTGCATGAGAATGGGCAATGGATAAGAAATTGCTAACTTGTTTTATTATACTATATTCCTCATGCTTTTCAAATAACTCTTTTCTAAGTGCAAAGATACGATTTTTATTTCAATTATATAACATGTCCAAAATCTTTCTATAAAACAAATTAAGACTGTGAGCCCCACAAGTATGAATATTATCATTTGCTAGGGCTCACATTATGCATATAAGTCTGTTTATAATATAGCTTCTATTTTTGACACATTGAACTTTTCGAAGTCGTCCAGTTGATTGTATAATCGTTCTATTAGTTCTGCTTCATCCGGATGGCTTTCTTTTGTATCATAATATTCAACAACCTTAAATGATGCTCCAATATCACTAGCTCGCCTTCCTAATAATGTATCTGCACTATATTCCAAACGTAATAACAAAGCTTCAATTCCACTTATCTCATCAATGTTAACACCTCGATTTGCAGCTTCAAAATTCTTGTATAATAAATTGAATAAGCCGAAGTATTTGACTACCTGGTATCGAAGCATGTTAAACACAAACTCTGCAGCTTTTCTAACACCTTTATCTACATCTTGCTCTTTTTTTATATAATAATTAGCCGAACCAGCAAACCCTTTAGATATAAATGCAGAAATCATATCAACTAGATAACAATTAGCTCTTGCTTGATCCCCATTTTCAACATAAAATCTTAATTTTTCGTTCTTTATTATAGGACGAATAGTCTGACAAATCAATTCAATACCTGAATTATAAGGCTTGCGTTGAGCCACAAAACGCCTAATCAACTCTGAAATCCTATCTCGATCTGCAACCGAAAAACGAGCTATTGTATTATAAAGATGAATCTTATCATCATAGGAAATGGTCCTATACTCTTCAAAGCAAGCATTTGGCATTACACCACTTGCTTTTATACGGTCAAGTTCTTCACGTCTTGTTACTTGTCTATCTGTAAGATAATTAGGTTCTGTAAGAACAATATCTATATCTAGTTTCTCCGCATCCTTATCAAAAAGTTTATGCCGCAACAACTCATTGGCTTCATTCATGTGCTTTGAAAATTCATTATCAAAGATAAATACACGCCCTTGGTAGTGATGCATAAATCTTCCTGCTCTTCCCTCTATATTCTGAGCATCAAACTTTTTTAGGTCTTTTGTACCTTTCTTACCTGATAAAACAATTATATTTTTTGCAGATGTATTTACTCCTTCCGTAATTGTTGTCGTACAAATTAGGATTTTTAGTATGCCATCATTAAATAATGATATAATCTCCTGTTGGATATATTTCGGCACTAAACCATGATGGATACCAATACCTTTTTTCAAGGCCTTAGCCACAATCCATTGTGAACCCTTACTTTCTGCAAATAAGTTTCCTATATGATTCACAAGTCTAGAGACCCTATCGTTTGTAATATTTGTTAGTCCAGAATCTCTATTTAGGAGTTCATATGCCCAATTTTCTGTTAAATGTTTTTGACTACAATAAATAATAGCATTTTCGTCTTTAGCTATTAGTTGTTTTACTAATTGAGCAACACGAACTTTTTTTGATTTATCCGTAAATGTAAGATTTAATGTATCATCAACATTAATCTTTGACGCTGTTTTTATTATAACCTCATTTTTGTTTACGATGTCGTAATCATTGTAGTCTATAGGATCAAATCTATACCTATCTAAAAATGCCTTAAAAGAAGATGGTACTACCTCATCTTCCATTGTTGGAAATGTAATATATGGACCCACAAGGAGTGCATCTGTATTATCATCCCTGAGTAGCTCATACAATGCAATTCTATAAGCAACATCACGCTCATTTTCTTGAGGAACTTCATCGATAATAAAGCCATTATCAAGTTTATAGACCTCATCAACAAAAACGAAGTCGAGACCTACGCCTTTATTTTTATCGATGAAAGATAAATAACGTTCAGGTGTGAAGATTAAGATATTCCTATCTCCCGTTATTTCTGTATCACTAAGAGTGTGAATAGTATAATTGTTTTTTACCCATGCATACTCTGGATTTGTATATATCTTAAATATATTTTCTGATAATAAAGAGATTGTTGGAAATATTAATGCTATATTAGAGTAGTTCATTTTTCTGACTATCTCATAAATCAAGAATGTTTTGCCAAATGATGTGGCAGCACTTAAAAAATACCTATTACTTTGCTCCTCTTTAAATAAATCTAACACCTCTTTCTGATAACGATGTAACATTACACCTTCGCCAACAACAAGGTCGCATTCTTGAATATATTTAGAAAATGTTTGTAAGCACATTTCTTCATCAACTTCTTCTCCAATATTTAGCATTGGATAATAATATTGTGGCAATCCAGCTTGATTGGCCAAATAATGCATAAAAAGTCTATCCGCTTGTGACAAAACTTCATCTTTCATTAAATCAAAATAAGAACAAACAGCCTTTATCATAGAAGGGCGTAAGTCCAAATTATCGTTTGCCAGATTAATTAATCTTACGGCATTAGAGGCTGCTGTTGACTTATCCATTGTAAAACTTGATTTTTTATGGTTCGACTATTATCTACAGAAAAAAGAATGAAAAATAATGTATGAGGAATTGTCAATGTTGAATGAATTGCTCCATACTTAGCTTGAATATGTGTTATAACTTCCATAATCAAGCTTTCATATGTTTCAGCCTTGTTATCAAAGACAATTAAAATTGGATAAACTAAATGCAGATTATGCCTTCCTGCTTCTACCGCCATATTGATAGTAGGATTTGCTCTCCATGCATCAATTATTTCCGGAATCTTACTATTAGGATCTAAATGATCATATTGGTTATCCATTGCAATAAAATTGCGATTAAGATATTCGTCAGAAAGAGCCTTGTCAATATTTTCAAATACTTTCTTCAATGATTCCTTATAACCTGAAATATAGAATTTGAAGATGTGCCGAGAGGTATCTTTCTGCTGCTATCCACCTCTATGGTCGGCAAGCTCAAACGCGACCTTATGCGATTTGTGAAACTGTCATCGAGGAAACTATGCCTTGTATTCGATGAGTCGGACGAGATTACCAACCCATCATCACAACGCACAAAGCATATCCTGGCAGTCTTCCGCAGACTCAAGTACAAGATTCTCGATACGGGAACAACCACCCGTAACAATATCGCAGAGCTATACAGCCAGTTTGAGTTGCTCTATAACAACTCTGTCAATATGACCTGCTGGTGCAGTAGCATCTATCACGAGAACCGAGATAAGGAGATAGAGTGCGAAAGAAACCTCCACTGCGGAGAGCCGTTCCCTGCATTCAGAGGTCATGTGCTGTTCCGAGCCTGCCACTGTCCGGGCAAGGCAACGGTATTCGGTATTGAGAAGCAGAATCAGGATGTCTATAACAAGGATGAACTCTTCGACCTCATAGGCAAGACCATCATCACCCGTAAGTTCCGAGACTTCGCAGGCGAGAAATACAAGATACGGACAC
>JAZONR010000066.1:0-57103 GCA_045654645.1 Bacteroidaceae bacterium | reverse complement strand
CTACGGATTTCATTGGCTTGAATTTGAATGCACATTGCATATTCCGCATTTCTTATGCTGTCAAATTTTTCTTGACAATATGGCTGTTGCTTTTCTTGCGGAAGTTGCATTGATTCTTTCCAAATCTCAAATTGGTACAATTGGCCTCTTTGAATAGCATCATACAACTCGCGTGAATCATTAAGGAATGTTTGCCAAGAGGCATTCTCGGGTGCGCTGCCTTCTACTCTCCAAGTATAAATCAGGGTATTGTCACCTGTAACCGTTATACTGTCGCCGGGAGAAGCCCAAAGCCTGAGACTCACCATTGGGAACTCCTTGCTATGATAACAGCCAAGGGAAAGCTCTTCCTTTGAGAGACTATCGGGCTTAATCCTGAAATGGAATCTGCCATCAATAATAGTATCTGTTGTGATTGTCCATATCAGATTATCCACTACACGAGATAACTCGATAACGGTACTGTCTGGTACATTCTTCAATTCTCCAATTATATTATAATGGTCTGCTTTGGTTTGGACAATCCCCTGTGCAAAGCCACACGCGGTGGTGAATGCAACGATTAGGGTTAAGAATAGTTTTTTCATATTCAGTTTATGTTGTTTATTGCTTTATTTCAAAAGTTCCTCTATCCTCTTTTCCAGGTCGGGAATTGTGTAATGCTTATTATCGACATTGCCGTCTGTGTCAATGAGGAATGTTGACGGTGTTGCCGAGAAGTTCAGGAATCCCATCAATGCAGCCCAGTCATTGGGAGTAATGAATAGCGCTTCACCTTCGATTTCTTTTTCACTCATCCATGTACGCGCAGTCACAGGGTCATCATTCTCTGTAGAGGCAATATAAAGAAACCTTACAGACTTGTCCTTGAAGTGTTCAACGACAGGCTTCTGCTCTATCATTCCTTTACGGCAAGGGGCACATCCCATAGACCAGAAATCAAGGAACAATACATTCCCTTCGTATTCCGAAAACAAGCGCCTTGCCACATCACTGTCGGCAATATTCTTTACTGCTGGCAGCCTGCCCTGCCTCTTGCAAAACTCTTCAAAATGGTACTTGACAATGGGGCTGTCTATCAATCGGGAGAAACCCTTTACCTTGTCATCAAAATCCTCTTCACAGCCATATGCAGGAAAATGGCTTACGAGCATAAGCTGCGAGAGGAAACTGTCAGTTGAAACACCATACATTTTCTGTACCTCTTGCAATGCAGCAAACCGGCTGTCTGCAAACAATTCCGCCCTGTCGTTCCTGTAATATTCCTCTTTGTCTTTGGCTGGGATATATACATGAGTCATCATCTGCCAATAGACTGAGAACTGGAGAAGATTCAAGGGAAGCCAGAACTGCACATTGTGGAAAAGCAGAAGTGGATTATCGAACAATTGTTTTTCGTGTTTCGCAAAGAAAGCCTTTACCGGTTCAAGGTCAAGAGGTACAAAATCCTCATTAGGGCGCGCAACAGAGTTTCCGCTCAATGTATCGGTCTCAACAATATTCATATTGGTGTTATACATGCATATTGCCCCAGCAATATTGGTGAGGCCCACAAGCATCGCATCGTTCTTTACAATCTCACACAAAAGCGGAGGAAAATCGGCAGGGATGTCAAATGCACCACTTGCAATGTCTGCAGCTACCCGTTCCATAACCTCCATGTTACGTTCAATGTAAAGTTGCACGCTGTCCTTGTTTCCATTTTTTATGTAAGGATAAGGATTGCTCAAATCACCATAAGGACTTTTCCCGTAACGTTTATTTTCTTCCAAAAGAGAACGTTCGCCCAGTATGCTGTTCATACTGCTGTTTGGCACATATTTTATTCCCGAGGGAGCAAACAGCACCTCTATTGTATCGCCTGGAAAAAGGAATGGACCTATTTGTGTTACACCCGCATCTACCAAACACATCTGCCCATGCGGAACATGCACCGTGTCGCAGAATGTGCCATCGGCGTTGACCTCAACAAGCTGGTTATCCTCTTCCATTGTAAAATAGTTGCGCACCATGGCAAGTATCTGTTTTGGAAGCGAATCCTGCGGATAGCCCTTGAAACACCCCTTCAATACGACATTTCCACTATGAAATATGCCCTCGTCTAAAGCTACAGAAGTGTTCTCCTGTGCAAAGCCACACGCGATGGCAAATGCGACAATGAGGGTTAAAAATAATTTTTTCATATTATTCGGTTTATTTTGAATCGGTTTAAAATTATGCAATTATAATAATATAGGCTAACAATTTTACCCCCCCCCCTGTTAATAAATGTTAATATAGCATATAAGGCGAATGTTTATACCTATAAGACGGATAGGTTGCCCAATTGTTACAACCTCACAGCACAAAATTATGCCATACAATCCATAGACAATACTTTTAACAAGTATCAGCTCTATTTCCATTGCAAAACTACGCAGAGAAAAGTTTTCCACGAAAAAAGCGAGCCACAAATTTTACTTTGTAACTCGCTGATTATCTGTATAATAAATAAATATTAGCTTTCTTATTCGAAAGTCTGTCTTGAAAAAGTTTACTCCGGCCTGTTTTTGAGCAGATTTTGCAGAAAATTGGAGAGGTTGGTATCACTCTCTACCAGTCCAAGTTTTTGGCGTACCTCGCTGCTGTCTTTGTAGTGGCGACTGAGATTGGTATAAGTCTTGATCTCCTTACCTTTCATACCTATGGCATACAGGCAACAGAAATCTATTTCGCAATCCTCGACTCCCTTCTCTTTAAGGTATGCAAAGAAGTGTGGGTAGTTCTCTTCCAGGGTCAATCGTGTAGATTTGATGAAATCGTTTCTGTCTGCAATGAGTCGTTCCAGCTCGTCATTGGCTCTCTTTACATCAGTTCCCTTTTCCGAGAAGTGCGATACAATAATTGTGTTCAGGACTTCAAGTCTCTTTTTGATAATCTCCATCGTCTCTTCCTTGATGCTGCTGTCGGCAATCATTTCATCCAAAGCATTACGTTCGGCAAGCACCTCGTTATACATTTGCTCATAGTGTGCCTTCTCACTCTCCAACAGAGCATTCTTCCTACGACTATCCTTTAGTCTTTTACGAATAAGGTTCAGAATGTAAAGTAAGACCATAAGAACTATGATACATACGAGTACAATGATTGTGAGCCTGTCCTTTGCTTCAGTCTCTTTAGCCTTTTGCATCTCTAAAGAGTGCTTCTCTTCCATAAACTTGGTATCGGACTGATAGATGTCATATAATTTTTTGTCACGAATAACCAAATAGGTATCATAGGCCTCAAAGGCAAGTTTGTATTCTCCTTTCTTGCGATATATATCCGCAATAAGTACAAGATGCCTTGTCTGTGCGGTGTAATTATCTAATATTGTATCTTTGTTAATGGCATCAAGAGCTGCATCATACTCCCCAAGTTCAAAATAAGCAAGAGCTATTGAACCGTAGTCTAATTTATTCTCCGGAATCAATGTGAGGTACTCGTCCAATACCTGGTGTATTCTTTCAGGTGTAGAACGGCTTGCTACATGTGCGATATAAGCATTATAGAAGTCCGCCATAATTGAAGGGCTGACCATATGCAAGTCCGTCTTCAACATCGCGATATATTTTTCAACCTGTGCGTAATCTTTTTTTTGAGTATAGGCATTCAAGACTTTGGCAAGGCAATTGTAATAGCTGTTCTGTCGCCCCACTGCTTTGTACAGTTCTGCGGCCTTAAGTAGGACATCAATCTCTTTATCCCACTCAAACAACAATTCCCGTATTCTGCCCTGTGAAAAATACAGGTTCGCTTTGGTCAGCAAGTCTTCCGAATCGGCACCTTGCTCTATGCCCTCACAAAAACAGGTCATTGCCTGAGCCACATTACCTTGATTTTCGTATATCCTGCCCTGATAATAGCAGGTACGCAGTCTATCGGTTGCAGAACCATTATCCTTATAATAATCTATGGCCGGCTGCAACACCTCAAAGTCGGTCTTGTCAATGACATTCTTATCAAATGCCATAGACAACAGCAAAGCGTGCTTTGCCTTCTCCTCTTTACTCGACAGTTCTTCGGTATCAATCCTCTCAAGGACAGCCAATGCACTATCAGGCCTTTGTACAATAAAGGTTTCTACCTGCATCAGTGTTTCCCAATGCTTCGAGTGTCTGTTACAAGCCACCAGACAGAGTGCAAGAATGATGATTGATATGTAGTGTCTCATAAAATCCGCTTACAAATGCTTTATAACTGCAAATGTAAGCGAAATATCCCAAAAAGAGAGTAATATGCCCATTAAAGATTCAAAGTACAATTATAGCACACCACTTGCGGTAACAGGATAAATCTCCCTGTAAGGGAATTTCTCTGCTCCGATATACAGCGTATCAAACGCATCGGTGCCGTCGGTGCGGTGTTCGAGCAGGTTCTCTTCCGTTTCGTCCAGATTCTCACCGCCTTTGTCCTTGCGGAAACCGTTGCGCCCACGCACAACACCGGCTGTCTGAATGGCAAGGATAAGGTCATCGTTGTTCTGACGGTTGAAGAACGGCATCAGCCTCTGCTTGCCGGCAAAGTGTTGGTAAGTCCGTGCTTGAAGATGGGCACTACGATACCGCCTGTACTGTCCGGCATACGTTGCATATTGCGGAGAACGAAAGGTGCAGCAATACAGTCCGTCTTTCCTGTTCTTCGCCCTGCAACAATAACAGAGATATTTGCACCGAAAAGCTGTGTGAGGCGTTGCGGTTCGTTAAAGTATATTTGCTTGTTTGGCTTCGACATTTTGCAGTCTGCAAATTTCGCGTGCGACTTACCGAGAAAAAAAGACAAGCATACAAAATGACTCAAGCCTACACGACAATGGTGTAGGCTTGATACTGTACTGTTTAACGTGCAAGACACTGCGACTACGGCTGTGAAAGCTGCGAGCAAGCGAGTGTCGGAAACTCGTTCACGCACAAAGCGAGCGGAAGCAGCTTCGGTTCTCACCAATACCGCAATTAAGCGAGTGGAATATCAAGTGCACTTGAACATTTCCGAGCAATAGCGGTATCGGCTTTCGCCAATTACACGATTCTGTGTACTGTGATTATTTTCTTATAAATTTTACTATGCAATCAATACAGATAGGCTTTTCAGATATGACGTCCACAAATACATTGGCCGGGTGCATATCTTCGAGATGCAATCTGTCTCCAATATAATTTACACCCTGTTCGTTGTAGTTATCCCGAAAACCTTTCTTGGCAACCATATCATCTATTTCCTGTTTTGTAGCCAATCGCTTGCAACCAATGTAAGGTTGAGTTAAGATTGTACGGAATAGCCCATCATCGTCACGGGTAAAACCAATAACATACATTGGAGTTTCAGGGAATAGCGAATTGTGCAAAACTATTGACTCAAATGCTCTCCCAAGAGTTGCGTATATCGAAGTACGGATTTTAATAACAGAGGTGTCTCCATCTTTATAATACACCTTTGCTTCTGCACCTTTTGCAATCATCGAACCGTACTCGGTTTCAATGTCCTGTTCAGCTGTGTCTGACCACAGATATTTAGCTTCAGCCCACTGCTGAACCAGTTTTTCCTGCAATTCATCTATTTCCCAGTTTGGTGGGCTTGCTTTGCCTGTTCCAACATCCGAACCTGCTTCAAGGCTTTTTCTCGCGTAGTCGCATACGATGTACGCCCCGATGAGAACCTCACCTGCGCAGCAGAGGCCCGCATGCTCTTGTTGATTGAATTGAATAAGGTCTGTCTTTCCATTGAGTATATCGTTTATGTAATTATCTATCAATAGTAATGTCTGCTCTGAAAATCCTTCATTGTCAATAGAAGCATAGATAACACCTAAATCCAATGGAGTATCGAAGTCTTGTAGCTGTTTGGTCATAATGCGTTCTCTATTATATTGACATTAAAAAGGAATATTCTACATTTTGAAAGTCGCAATCTTCTTCATCATTTCATACGCTTTACGAGCACGTTCTTTCTCTTCGTCTGTAGCCGATTTTACGTTTTCCATTCCTTTGAGAAACGAACGGCATCCTCCCCGTACAAAACGGGCGTTTCTCCAATTGGTCTTGCCATAATTTTCTCTATTAGGATAATATAGAGCAAATGTAGCAAGTTTGTACTACATAACAAAATGATTCTAATTATTTCTTTCTCCTTCACCATTAAACAGTACATCCTCCTCCAAGTCGGCCTCTTCATACTCCACATCTTCAATGTCTATCGTCTCGGCACGGTACTTTGCAATCATCTTCTGTATCTTCTCCTGAATGTTCGGTATAGGCTTGATACCAAGGACAGAGGGGTCATCGGTGGCTGTGAACGGCTGAACAACGATAAGGTCATACGGCACGGCCTGTTCGTCTTCAAGGTCAATGCGGTTGAACTTCGCATAGCTTAAAGCTGCTTTCTCCATTGTCTTTGTGTCCTTGCGTTTCTTCTTTATTTCTTCCTACTGGTTTTGTGTGCAAGCTTCTCCTCGCTCTTGATTACCTCTCCAACGTTCACCGCCTCTCGCCCGGTGTCTGTGAAATGGCCGTACTGCTCCCAATCGGTCTGTCATCTTCACATTCAATGATATCCCTCTTGTGTTACCAAGGCACGGAACGCTGAAATATGTGCTGTGAGTACTGTTGTATCTATCATATCTTTTATTTAATTTCGCAACACAGGTGTGGTAAACATCCACCCTAACAAAAGGCACATAACACGATGAAGATTATATCATACAACATACACAACCATTCACAGGAGAAAATCGACTCGCTATTGGAATACGATGCAGATGTCTATATTCTCCCGGAAATTCACTCATCGGCAGAGGTGATTCTGCCCGAAGAGTACACTCTGTTCCGATTCTCAAGCCCCGAAGAGAGTACAAAGGGACTTGGGGTTATATGCAGAAAGGAGTATGACTTTTCCGTGCCGGAATGGTTCAGCGAAGAGTATAAATATATATTGCCCTTATGCTGTGGCAATTTACTCTTAATTGCGATGTGGCCCACAAAAACAAAAGCGAACAAAAATATGGGCTATCCACAAATAGCACTTGAGGCCATTAAATACTATGCACCATATTTCAATGGCAAGCGAGTTGTTCTGTCGGGCGATTTCAACTGTTTTGTGGGACAATCAGACGAAAGTCCAAAGCGTGGAACACTGTTGCAGATTGTGGATTTTCTCTCAAAGCACAACATATACAGCCTGTATCACAAACAGTCCAATGAGAATTTCGGCAAAGAGAGCAAAACGACATATCATTGGCAGTTCAGGGAAGAGCAAAAATTTTTCCTCGACTACACCTTTACGAACATTGAAAATGCGAAATACCGGCTTGAGGAATGGAACAGCAAGTTCAGCGACCACCACGCACAAATAATAGAAATTTGAAAAGGAGACTCACAACCCTCAACCGGTTCCATATACTACTTTCTTTTAGCGAACAAGAAGTTGAACAGCGTAGAAAGGGCCGAGAAGATGAGTGCGCCAACAACATATACCCACACAGGGGTCTCGCTTATAACGTGCCCCGACACCCAGTCAACAAAAAGCTGCAAGGGAAAAGCAAAAAGAAAAGCTGAAACAGCGTAGGTAAAAACCTCTTTTTTACGTGTTTTCATCGTATATGTTTTTAGATATTCTTTATCAATTTATCGTTTAATTCACTCCATAACAATTTCAAAAGCAACTCTACCGTTTGAGTTATGCGAGAGACGCAGCGTGCCACCGTGCAGACGCATTATCTGCTTGGAAACCGCAAGGCCAATACCCGAGCCATCCTGTTTGGTGGTGAAGAAAGGGGTAAAGATATTCTCTACCACATCGGCCGGTATTGCATCACCGCTATTAATTATAGAAATGCGTATCTTCTCATCACTTTCTATGGTTGAAATTACTTCCACTAACTTCTCTCCGTCATATTTCAAGCAAGCCTCCACTGCATTTTTCAAAAGGTTGAGAACCACTTGAGAGAGCTGCCCACGATCGGCATAAAGCATTGTATCCACCGGGGAGATATCTACCTTGGTTTCTATATTTTCTGTTTCAACAAGCAACAACACCTCCTTCACAAGCTCTGCAAGATAGAACGGCGACTTCTGCGGGGGCGGTATGCGTGTTACCGAGCGGAAGGAGTCCACAAAACTCATCAGCCTGTCGCTTGTGGAGTGTATTGTTTCCAACCCCTGCTGCACCATCTCCACATCATCACAATTGTGTAACAGAGTGTTGCTTATTGAAGTTACCGGTGCAAGAGAATTCATAATCTCGTGTGTGAGGATACGGGTTAATTTCTCCCACGCAAGCCCCTCTTGCGTGTCAAGTTCACGGTTAATATTCTCTATTGTTACCACCCGCAACATACAGCCGGAATACTCCATTGATGAGCAACTGAGCAGCAGGCTCACATCACCGCTCTCTGTTAAACAATTAACACTGCGCTGCTGCGAAGGAGTAATAACCTTCATTGTATCGGCCAATTCCTGCGACAAGGGACGCAACCTGTCGATGTGGCTCAACAGCGGCACCCCCAAAAGTTCCAGCGCCCTGCTGTTACTCTTCACCACCAGGCCATTATCCATCAACAGCACTATACCAATGTTGGCACACTCTATTATCGTTTCATAATATCTCTCCTTCTCGCTATTCTTCACCTTTGCCTCATCGAGCACCTCCTTCACACGATTGAGCGAATATCCAATAACCGAACTTCCCATTCTCCCCGATTTATCTGTAAAACGAAAGGAATAGTCATTGTTGCGCACAGCGTTGAATATAAAATCAAGGTTTCTCACAAACCGGCGATAAATGCCGGCAAGTTTCCACGCCGACACAAGCACAACCAGAAAAACCAAAAACACAAGGGCGCGATACCCTTGTGCCCAAAGCCAACCGGCCAGCAAAGCCATTGCCGCCAGCAAGGCCACAAGCACATATATTCTGTTAATGGACAACCTGTGCCTGCTCATAAGCCATAGCGTTTTATTTTGTTATACAAAGTCTGTCGCGTTATCCCCAGCCTTTGTGCAACCATTGAGAGGTTGCCACCACACGACGAAATGGCATCAACTATTGCAGCACGTTCCATCTCATCGAGCGTTGTAGCAGCTTTGCGCGAGTGGGTTGGTTGAGAATGAAGCTGCAGGTCTCTCGCTGCAAGCTCACTGCCGTCGCACATTATCACCGCCTTCTCAATTACATTCTGCAACTCACGAATGTTACCCTCGAATGGATGTGCTGTGAGCGCAGCAGCAGCCTCCGGCGAAAGCGCAATAACCTCCTTGCCATACTTCTCGCAATAGTGCTGAAGAAATATCCCCGCAAGCGGCACAATATCCACCGCGCGACGTCTCAACGGCGGCAGATTAATGTGGATAGTGTTGATGCGGTAGAGAAGGTCCTGACGGAACTCCCCCTTTTCCACCATCTCCGGGAGGTCGCGGTTGGTAGCCGTTACAAGACGTATATCTATCGGCTGTTGCACATTGCTTCCAACAGGCACCACAGTGCGGCTCTGAAGCGCCACAAGCATTTTGGCCTGCAGATGCAGCGGCAGGTTGCCAATCTCATCCATAAACAGGGTGGAGCCGCTTGCTGCCACCATCTTACCCGCACGGTCGGTGTGCGCATCGGTGAAAGCACCCTTCTTGTGTCCAAACAGTTCACTCTCGAAGAGGGGCTCGGGAATGGCACCCATATCAATAGCAAGCATCTCCTTCTCCTTGCGCGCCGACAAACGGTGAATCTCGCGTGCAAGCACCTCCTTTCCGGTACCATTCTCCCCGGTGATTAAGATATTTGCATCGGTAACAGCCACGCGCTCCACAATCATTCGTATGTGCTTCATCTCGGCACTCTCGCCCCAAAACATAGGTATCTCCTTGCGCTGCGGCTTTGGTGGCACTTTCTTGGCAACCTCTTTAGCCTTGGAGCAGGCATTGATGAGCGTCTCCAGCAGTTTGTCATTGTTCCACGGCTTAACCACAAAATCAAAAGCACCGTGCTTCATTGCCTTAACTGCGAGGTCAATGTCGGCATACGCAGTGAAGAGCACCACCCTGACCTGTGGAAATTTCGCATTCACCTCCTTGAGCCAATACAAACCTTCGTTACCTGTGTTTATGCCCGCGTGAAAATTCATATCAAGCAGCACCACATCGGGGCTCTCGGCCGATATTGCAGAGAGAAGCGTTACCGGTGAAGATAGCGTTACCACCTTTGCAAAATAGCTGTCGGCAAGCAGTTTCACCGCCGACAAGATGTTCCTGTTGTCATCTACTATAAGTAATGTCCCTCTCTTTGCCATAAAAAAGTATTATAGTGCGAAGTTAATAATAAATTTTCTCATTCCGTGCCGGTGCGGAATGAGAAAATAATATTTCAATTGGAATTCACCACATCGGCAGGGTTGTCCATTGCAGCCGCCAAAGAGCGCACAGTAACAAGCAGAGCCGTCAAAAACGCCACAGCTGCAAGCACTGCAAGCATCGCCCACAATGAAACATCAATGCGATTCACAAACTGCTGCAACCACCTATCGGCAATAATCCACGCCACCGGAGCCGCAACCACAAAGCAAGAGACAACAATAGACATATATTTGCGATTGAACATAGCCACCACACTGCCGCTTGTGGCACCATAGACCTTGCGCACGGCAATCTCGCTGCGACGGTGCTGTGTCTCAAACAGAACAATGCCGAACACCCCCATCAATGATATCACAACAGCAATGAGCGCGAACAGCGAAACAAGCACAGCCTGTTTCTTTGTATCGCCATAAATCTTGGCAATAGCATCATCCACAAACTCAATCTCGGGGTCATACACATTCGGTTCAATCTCCTTGGCAACGGCACATATTTCGGCACAAACAGCCTCAACATCAACATTCTTGTGCAGTCGGACATAGAAATACTTCCTGTAAGCGGATTCGCCCTGACTATAAAGCATTGTATTTGTCTTTGCTTTGTCTGCACCCACAAGATTGATGTGCGGTATCACACCAACAATCTCCTCGCCATCCCACTTGTCGCCTATTCCAAGACCCGTAGCCTGCGAAGTGTAGTCGGTTATGAGATATCCCGGAGTACCCTTGACAAAACCGTTGCCCATTATCACAGGAATACCAAACACCTCGGGAGCGTTATGGCGCACATAGTGAATCTGCATCCTTATCTCCTTGCCGTCTATGATTCTGCCATTAAATCCATCTGATGCAAATATTTCCCAATTGGTTGATGTAACCGCAGCGATATTGGGACTCTCGGCAAGTCTCTTCACAAAGAGTTCGTGCTTTGTTGCAAGGTCTTCGCTTTTCACCACAAGCAGGTTCTCACGGTCAATGCCAACATCGTAGCGAATCATATATGCATACTGCATAGAGAACACCAGTGCAAGAATCATCAACACCATTGACACAATGAACTGCACTGCAACAAGCCCGGCGCGCAATGCCCGGCCCGCCTTTGATGACGCAAAGCCCTTTTTCACAGCCATTGAAGCATTGAAATGCGTTATATAGAACGCAGGGTACGCGGCCACGCAGATGGCCATAACCACTGCTATTAGAAGCACCAACGCCACCGCCGCTACATTGTCGGCAAGAGCAATCGAATAGCTTGCATACTCGCTCACCACACTGCCTTTAATAAGCGACACGGTGCACAGAGCCACTACAAGCGCTATTATAACAAGCCCCACGGCTTCAAAGAAAAAGTTCCTGCGCAACGTCCACAGCCCTGCCCCGAACACCTTGCAGATATTTACCGAGCGTATACGCACCGGCACAAGCGCTATAAAGAAGTTCACAAAGTTTATGAATGCCACAACAACAATCACAAGAGCAATGGCAAGCATTATCATTGTAACTTCCCAAGAGCCACAGGAATAGTACTCATACTCGGTACTAAAATAGAACTCATCCATAGGCATCAGCCTCACCGGCATCTTGAACATCTTCTCCCTCTCCTTTTCGTCTATTTCCTGACCTGTCGCTGCAACATATTCGGCATAACGCGCCTGATTGAATTCGTAGTGTTTCTTGCTCCACAGAGCCACATAATCGGCAGGGGCGGCATCCGTGCGCAGTTTAATGAAAACCGAATAGTTCCAGTTGTTGTTCGTCATACCATACTCGCGGTTGTCATTGCGGAAAGCCTCGCGACCCGCAAGGATTGTATTCTCGGGGAAATCCTTGAACAAAGCCACCACCGTGAGCGGCGTTCCGGGCTGTACGTTACCTTCGTCGAGTTTTATTATCGAACCGACAGTGATGCCCATAGCCTCGGCCGTGCTCTGCGACAGCACCACGGCATCCTTCTGCTTGAAATCATCCACATTTCCGGCAATGATATCGAAAGAGAAGACATCAAGTATTGAACTTGTGCAACGTACTACTGTCATTTTGTTTCTCTCGTAGTTCTCACCCTCTCTCTTTATCCACACCGGCACATCATCGCCAAAAGGATTCATCGATGCAATGGCCTCCACCTGGGGAAGCTCGGCGGCTGTCTCGTAACAGATGGGGTTAGGAACATTCTCCGACCAACCGCCAAGGCCTTCGTGGTATGGCGACACCATATACACCCTCTCATTGTCCTTGATTGAAGCATTGAAAGTAAAAGCGCTGTACACCTGTGTCATAATCACATAGAAAGCCGCAAATGCCATAGCAAGCCCCAACAGATTGAGCATCGATGCAGCCTTGTAGCGTTTGAGTGTAGTTATAAAATTCTTTATCGCAATTTTCATAAAATAATATCCTTTCTTTTCAATTTCCGCTCTTTATCGTATCAACGGGGTTAGCATTGGCCGCGCGCCACGAGAGCAGCAACTGCACGGCATAGACAACAGCCACCACAGCCAATACACCACACAAATAGAGCCACAATGGGACATTGCAGCGCATCTGCGCAAGTGTGGCAAGCCAAACACTCTTCCACCACACGGCAAGCACCACGCCACACACCGTTGCCGGCAATACCACCAACAGCAGTTTCGTTCCAACGGCCACAAGCACCTCGGCTGTAGAAGCACCACACACCTTGCGCACGGCAATCTCCTTGCGGCGACGCACCATCTCGCCCTGAATGTAGCCACACAAGCCTATGAGAGAAATTATCAACACCACCACGGTTACCACAAGCATAGTGGCACGCATCTCTTTCACATCGGCAAACGTGTGTTCCACCCAGTCGCCATAATACACAAGCTTGTATTTGAAGTAATCATTATAAACAGACGACACAGCCTCATCAAGCGCCTTCACATTCTCCTCATTAACCTCATTGAGAAGTATGTTATACAGCACCACTGCCTTATAATCGGGGGCAATATCACTAATATAAGGCACTGTGTGCATCACAATAGGTTCTGTAACACCGCTGCTCATCATTCTAAAATCGGCAACAACACCCACAATCTCAAATGCCTGCCCCGACCCATCGTAGATAACCTTTCCCAACGGGGAATCCTCCCAACCACGCATCTCCACATACTTCTCGTTCACAATAACCTTATCGGCACCGTCGGTGGGAAAGAAATTACGACCTTGCACAATTCTCATCTGCATCGAAGGAATATAGTTGTGGTCTATTATATCCCAGCGGCAGCTAAACAACAGATTACCCTGTTCATCGACACAAGGCATTCCCGAATAGCCCTCGAGCGGAGACTGGGCCGACATTCCCACATTCTCAACAAAAGGCAGTGTGTGCAACCTGTCGGCAATAGCGCTGCTATTCCCAATCTCTGTAGAGAGCTGCAAAGCCATAAGCCTGTCAAACTTGTATCCATAATCGGCACTCATTATATGCGACGCCTGCCTGTCTGTTACCATAAGAAATATTACCACTGCCACCGTTGCTGCCACCTGCACAAACATAAGCACCTTCTTCCACCACACACGGTTGTCGCCGCCGCGTCGGAAAGCATAATTCACACTCACCACAGAGAACAATGCCGCAGGGACAAGACCGGCAACAGCAAAACCCACAATGCACACAAGCAGAGGAATCCATATCCTCTCCGGCGCAAAGAGGTCGGCAACCTCATAACCAAGAAGAGCTGATATCTCGCCGTTCAAACAGCCAATTGCCAACGCCGCAACAACCACCGAAGCAACAAGCAACAACAGCGTTTCCATCAACAGCATACCAAATATTCCACAACGCGAAGCACCGTTACACTTCATTGTGGCAATAGTGCGACTACGCTCGGCCAGTGAAGATATTGTGAGCAGCACATAATTCAAACAAGCCACCACAAGGGCAATGAGCGCAATAGCCGAATATATAATATTCATCTGCTTTGCATCGCCCGAAACATACACGGTGGATGTGAGAGGCACAAATTGAAAACTCTTCTGCCACTCCTTGCAATGCCCGGCAACACCGTGCCTCTCAAGAAAAGCAGGCATTGCAGCCTCAATCTCTGCAATATCTGCCCCCGGGCGCAGTTTTATGAATGTGGAGTAACTATCCCCACCTGTCCACACCTCATCATTGCTATCATAGGGCAAATATTCAAGAATATCAAAATCACCTATAGACTGATTTGCCGGCGGCGTCTCAAACACACCGGCAACAACCATAAGCCCCAATTTCTTGCCAAGCGGGTCCTCATCACCAAAATGTCTCTTGGCAAGACGCTCCGAAATCATCACCTCACCGGCAGCCGCCCCCTCACTGCTTAATATGCGATGAGGGTCGCCACTGATTACCCCAAAGTCGAGGACATCGAAAAGAGTGCTATTTGTTTCCAACGCCGTGGCAGTCATAACATTGTCTGTGGTGCCAAAAATCTTCTCCACTTCTATGAAATGAGCTGCAGCCTCAACCCGGGGCATATCAGCAACAATATTCGGTGCAAGCGGCTTCACCTGCTTCTCGGATATGCCGAACTGCGGCGACTTCACCCACACCTGGTATACACGTTCCTTGTTTGGGAAAAAGCTATTGAACGACATATTGAAACCCACATAGGAGAATACAAGAAGCGCCACAGCCATTCCCAACGACAAGGAGAGAAGCCTCGCCAGTGAGTTACCGCGTCTCTTAAGCAGATAACGCAACGAATAATTTATTGCCTGCATAGTAGTTTTTAAAAATACATATCGAATTATAATTTGTTGGCCACATCAGTTACCACCTGACCATCGAACAAACAAATGGTGCGTGAAGCAAACTGTGCATCGTGTTGCGAGTGGGTAACCATAATTATGGTAGTACCCTCGCGGTTCAGCTCCTGAAGCAGAAGCATAACCTCCTGACCATTCTTTGAGTCGAGGTTACCGGTGGGCTCATCGGCAAGCACCAGTTTGGGGTTAGACACAACGGCGCGCGCAATTGCCACACGCTGCTGCTGACCACCAGAGAGCTGCTGTGGAAAGTGAGCCGCACGATGTGAGATGTTCATACGGTCAAGAATGGCATTGACACGCTCTTTGCGTTCCGAAGCCTTCACACCCATATACACAAGCGGCAGTTCAACATTCTCAAAGACAGTCATCTCATCAATAAGATTAAACGACTGGAACACAAAACCCAAATTGCCCTTGCGGAACTTAGTGCGGTCCTTCTCTCTGAGGTCGGCCACCTGCTGACCCAATAACTCATAAGAGCCGCCGGTTGGGTTATCGAGCAAGCCAAGTATGTTCAGCAAAGTAGACTTGCCGCAACCCGATGGGCCCATCACAGCCACAAACTCGCCCTCCTTAACCTCGAATGACACACCATTGAGAGCAATAGTCTCAATCTCCTCTGTAAAGAAACTCTTCTTCAAATTTTCTACTTTAAGCATAGTTCTATTGTTTTTTATTGATTAATATTCTTACTTATTTATTGCATCCACCGGATTTTCATTGGCAGCCTTGATGGCGCGTGCCGTTACCGTTGCAACTGTTATCACTATCACAACTGCAATTGCCAAGACAAATACCATTGCCGACGACGGTGCCTGATAGGCAAACTGCTGCATCCAACGCTCTATCACAAAATAGCTCACAGGCACAGCCACAAGGGAGCATATTGCAACAATGCGCAGATATATTATGTTAAACATCTTCAGAATTGAGACAACCGAAGCACCGTGCACACGGCGTATACCAATCTCCTTGCGACGATATTGTGTCTCAAAGAGCACAAGGCCAAACACACCAATCACGGATATCAGAATGGAAAGCATTGTAAAGAGAGTTATCAGGGACGACAACCTCTCCTCCTTCTGATAGTGCTGTTCAAGCTCCGCATTGAAGAGCGTTACATCGTAGCTGTCGGCCGGGGCACTTGGCGCATACTCGGCAATAGTCTGAATTATATACTGTTTCACAGCCTTAATATCGGCACCGGCCGCCGTGCGCACATACATCTGCTTTAAAATCCTCCACGGGTATTTACCAAATATGTAGAACGCAAAGGGTTCAATGTTATACTGCATTGGGCGATAGTTGAAATCACTGCATATCCCCACCACTTCAGCCTCGTAGCGGTGGCCGGGTATTTTGTCGCCCACCTTTATATCCACCTTGCGTGCAGCATCCTCATTAAAAATGAAGACACCATCAACTGTCGATTCGTCGCTGCAACAAAAATCCCTGCCATCGACAACATCAATCTTCATAAGGCGCAGGAAATCCCACGAAACAGGATATACATTGAAATATATTCCCCTGCCGGCAACATTCCTTCCCCACATCATTCTTGTAGGTGTTACAATTGAGCCATCGGCAAAAGCCACATCAATTATCGCAGGATTTTTCACCAGACTCTCGGCAAAGGCATCGCGCCTCACCTGTGAGAGGCCACTCTCCGTATCAAAGGATTCGAACACCGTTTCTGCAGGCAGATTATTGACCACAAGAAGATTCTCCTTGTCAAAGCCCATATCATAGCCAAGCATATACTCACGCTGACGATGTATAAAGAGTGAGCAGATGATGAGAGTGATGGAGATGAAATATTGCACTGCAACAAGCGTGTAACGCAAGCGGCGCCCGGGAGTCGATGCCTGGAAGCCCGCCATAACCATTGCCGGCGAAAAACGGGTGATGTACAATGTGGGATATACGCTTGCAACCACACCTGCCATAATTGCAACAGCCGCAACAACAGCCGCAATATGCCAATTGTTACCAAAGGAAACAGATGTGGAGAGTTGATTGACCATTGGTGTCTCGGCAAACAACCCCACCAACATTGCAGCAAAGGCAAGAGATGTTGCCACAAGTCCCACGGCCTCGAGAATTAAGTTCAGACGCAGACTCAATGTCGATGCACCAAAAACTTTGTATGTGTTTATTGCCTTTATGCGCACAGGGATGAGCGCAAAGAAAAAATTCACAAAGTTTATCATTGCAATCAGGGTTATGAGCAGTGCTATTGCAATGAAGGTGTATGTTGTCAGGCTGTTACCCATCTCGTGATAAGCAGTGCTGACATCATCCGAGAAATAGAGTCCCGCCAGCGGATTAAGGCGTGGTGTAGCCATCTTTATAAACTGTGCAACTGTCTCTTCATCGACAAACAGTTCGCTGGTTTCAACATTATATGTGCGCAACAATGTCTCTTTCATCTTCTCCACAACAGCATCGGGAGATGCCCCGTCGCACAGCTGTATATAATAAGGATTGTTCCAGTTATTTGGGTTCTCATTCTCCTGAGGTTCCATACCACCCCATCCATCTGTTCCGTCAAGAACACTGGGCGAAGGCGTATCCTTGCAAATTGCAACAACAGTGGCACAATTCTCCTCGTTTGCATCACGGCCATAAGAGAGCACATCACCAACCGAAAGATTAAACCTTCTTGCAACAGACTCTTTTATAACCAAAGTATAATGGTCCAATAAATTATCGAGCGAGCCCTCAATAACCTCTATCCCCAAAATCTCCAATCCCTCACGCTCCGTCTCGCACAAATTCAACGAAATATTATCTATGCTCTCATTCAATTTTCTCGAATACTCTGAGTTTATGTTAAAATGCCCCGAGGGTGTTATTGTGGCACTCTTTTCAATCTCGGGAATATCCTTGCAAAGGTCATCGGGCAACTGACGTGGCCAAGTGGTATCCCAATACCCATCCTCGCTCCAATTGGGGTGCTCAAGGCGATATATATTATCGGCATTTGAAATACCTTTGTTATATGAGAGGTCGAAATTCACCTGCACCATTATAAGATACACCGCAGCAAATGCCACAGCCATACCGGCAATGTTCAGCACCGAAGAGACGGTGTAGCGTTTGAGCAGCATTATAAAATTCTTGAAATACATAAAAATCTCTTTTTTCACATTATTGTAATCCCACACAGCCCTTGCGGGCATTATATATTAATTCTGTGCCTTTTTTAAAAAAACCTGACGAATATTGTAAATATACTACTTTTCAAGTATCAAAACCTCATTGTCGCCAAAATTATCATAGGATGATGTAATAACCCTTTCCCCTTTTGAAAGGCCATCGATAACCTCATAGAATTTGGGATTTTGACGGCCTATTCTAATTTCGCGGCGACAGGCCTTCTCCCCGCTTGCATCCACCACATATATCCAACGGCCGCCACTCTTTTGGAAGAATGCGCCACGCGGAATGTACACCGCCTCGATGGGCTGACCAAGCTGAAGGTTGATGTTGTAGGTCTGTCCCGAGCGGATATTCTCGGGCATCCCCTCAGCAAAGGTAAAATCGACGCGGAATTTACCGTCGCGCACCTCGGGATAGACCTTGTGCAAATTCATATTATAACTGACATCCTGACGCATAAACGAGCCGTGAAGCCCCGGCACCACGCGGTCAATGTAGTGCTCATCCACCATTGCCGTAACCTTGTAGGATGAAAGGTCGTTTATTTGACCAATTGCACCACCTTGGGAAACTGTCTGTCCAAGCAGCACATTCAAGGAGCCCACCTCGCCGTCAATGGGAGCCTTCAGCTTCAAATTATCGACCCTCTCACGAATGAGCTGCATATTGAGTTGCATTGAACGCAGGTTTTCATTGAGCTGGGCAACCTGCACGGTGCGATAGAGCGAATCCTGCTTTTGACGCTCCAGCACAAGAGAGCGACGGTTCACAGCAAGTTCATAATCCTCTTTTGACTGCAAATAGGTCTCTTTGGCAACAAGTTGCTCGGCATAAAGCTCCTTATTCTGCTCATAGGCACGCTGCTTGCGACTCACCTCAAGGTCGAGCTGCAACATCTCCTGGCGCAAGGCCAAACGCTCCTGTTCCATTGAGATAAGTGTGTTGCGCAAGATATTCTGTTTCTCGGCAAGGTCGGCCTCGGACTGCAGAATCTGCATAGAGAGCTGTTTATTTGTCATCTCAACAATCACATCACCAACCTTCACCGTTGTTCCCTCTTCGGCCACAATGCGCTCCACCACACCGGTCTCAAGGGGCGAAAGTTGCACTGATGTTACCGGCTGCACAGTGCCGCTGAGGCTCACATAGTCATTAAACTCGCCCTCCTCCACGCTCGACACCATCACTGTTGCAGTGTTCACGCGCAGCGTGGATGTATTCTCCTTAAACAATAGCCACACAACAAGTAGAGCCACCGGCACAGCCAGGAAATAGGGCAGATTTTTCTTCTGCACCACAGCGCGCCATCCTTTCTTCTTTTCCAATTTTATATCCATAGTTTTTTTATTTATTTCTATTGTTACTTATCTGTTACAAACGGGCGGCCACTGTAATAGTCTACCATACGCGCCTCAACAACATATTGCAAACGACAACGCAAGCTGTCGGACTGCGCCTGCAGCAGCGTTGCAGAGGCGCTCTGCAGTTCAATGGCAGTAACGAGTCCTTTGGCAAACTTTGCCGCTATGCCATTATAGGCCAACTGCGAAGCCTCAACCTTCTTCACTGCAAGTTCATATTGCTTGGCATATCCCTCCATCTGCCTGCAGGCCTGCACCACCGCACTCTCCACGGCAGTGCGTGTGGCAGTCATCTCAAGCTCGGCATTGCGCAACGCATTGCGCGAGTAACGCACCGACGCCTTGCGGCCCCAGTTGGAAAATATCGGCACCGACATTGAAACTCCCACATACTCGCCCCGGTTATTCTTGAGTTGCGATGAGAAGCCCGGATAGGAGTATCCGTTGCCAAAGCCTGTGAAATAGTTGGAGCTGAGACCTGCCGAGAGACTTATTGTGGGAAACCAAGCACCCTTTGCCCTCATAAGCTGCACCTTCCGCTCCTTTACGGCAAGCTCCGATGAGAGAATCTGCGCATTATTGGCAAGCGCAAATTGCAGCACATCATCCTCAACCGGGAGAAGCGGCACAACAGCAGTCAAGCAGTTCTCCGAAACTTCGAGCAGTGCATCCTGGGGATAGTTCATCACCTCGCGCAACTTTATGCGAGCCATAACAAGATTGTTCTGCTGCTCGGTGAGCATATAGTCAAAATTGGCCTCTTGAGAAGCAACCTCGGCGACCTCGGCAGCACTCTTACGCCCCAGTTCATAAAGCTTTTGTGCCTGACGCAATGTGCCGCGCGACGCCGCAAGCTGCTCTTGAGCAATCTTCACAGCACCTATATAATATATTACATCTATATATGCCCTCATAACCTCCATTGCCACCCTGTCGCGCGTTATCTGCAGCTCGCTGCATCCACGTTGGCGCGCAACCTTTGCAGCACGCAAACTGTTCACATAGCGCAAACCGGCAAACAGCGGCATTCCGGCCGACAGACTATAGGAGTTGCTGAATGTTGAAACGGTTGTGTAGTTGTTGGTCTCGGGGTCTATAGAACGACCAAAATTGGCCGATGCCGACACGCCTGCCGACAAAGATGGGAAAAACGCAGCAACCGACTCCTTGTAGACCATCTTTGCATCATCGAGAGCATTTTTCTGCTTCTCCACCAAAACCGAGTGCTCTATGGCATAAGCCATACACTCCTCCATTGTCATCATCTGCGCCGAAACAAGAGCAAACGAACACAAAAACAAAATTGTTGTCAAAAATCTTTTCATAAACGAACAAACATCTTCTGCAAAACTACGTGCCAAAAGCGTGCCAAAACAGTTATTCACCTAATCTACAATGTTTTAACAAAAACACAACACTCATTAAAATGTCTAAAAAATGGACACCCGTTTGTAGCGTTTTTTGACAGATGGGCAAAAAGTCCCATAAAACAGATTTCCACACTCGCCCGGGAACATCCCCCAAGCCAAGGCACAAGAAAAAATCCAAGAAAAAGTTTAGGCAGTTTTTTGTTTTTAGGCTAAAAAAAATCCCCACAATGTTAGTTATAACAGAAAATGATTGTACTTTTGCAACAATGAGTACAACACACTAAAAGTATAACACAAATGCTTACATTAGACAAGATTTATCACGCGTCGTATGTACTAAAGGATGTAATACGCCGCACAGAGCTCATTCCGGCTCCCTACCTCAACAAGAAAGGCAACATTTTCCTGAAGCCCGAAAATCTGCAGCTTACAGGCTCTTTCAAGGTACGCGGTTCATACTACAAGATTTCTCAGCTCTCTGAAGAGGAGAAGGCCAAGGGTGTAATAGCCTGCTCGGCCGGCAACCACGCCCAGGGTGTTGCCCTTGCAGCCACAAAGAACGGCATCAAATCAACTATCTGCCTGCCCGACTGCGCCCCCATCTCAAAGGTTGAGGCAACAAGAGGCTATGGCGCCGAGATTTGTCTTGTAGAAGGTGTGTATGATGATGCCTACAAGCGCGCTATTGAGTTGCGCGATGAGATGGGCTACACATTCATTCATCCTTTCGATGATATTGATGTGATAGCAGGCCAAGGCACAATCGGCCTTGAGCTCATTGACCAGATGAAGGATGTTGATACCGTTGTTGTGCCCATTGGCGGCGGCGGCCTCATCTCAGGCGTTGCCTTTGCATTGAAATCCCTCAACCCAAACATCAAGGTATATGGTGTGCAGGCTGCGGGCGCTCCCAGTATGAAGAACTCTGTGGAGCACAAGCAGATAGAACGCCTTGCTGCTGTATCTACCATTGCCGACGGCATCGCTGTCAAGCAGCCCGGCGAGAACACCTTCAACTTCTGCAGCCAATATGTAGACGGCATTGTAACCGTTACCGATGACGAGGTTTCATCTGCAATCCTCTCAATGCTCGAGCACCAGAAGCTCATTGCCGAGGGTGCAGGCGCTGTAGCCGTAGCAGCTGTGATGTTTGACAAAGTTCCCGTTGAGGGCAAGAACGTGATATGCGTTGTATCGGGTGGTAACATCGACGTGAATATCCTCGACCGCGTAATAAAGCGCGGCCTGCTCACATCGGGCCGCACAGCACTCCTGAAGGTGGAGTTGCTCGACAAACCCGGCCAGCTGCTTCAGGTATCAAAGATTATTGCCGATCTTGGCGGTAACATCATTGGCGTGCACCACGAGCGCACAAACGCCAACACAGGCGTAACCGGCTGTTTCATACGCATAGACCTTGAGACACGTAACTTTGAGCACATAAGCAAAATCAAGGCAGCGCTCACCGACGCCGGTTTCAAGATTTGGGACTAAACATCATTTTCAAACAATTAAAAATAAATAAAGCTATGTTGAAGAAAGTTTATACAAGCAACGCCCCCGAGGCCATCGGCCCCTACTCACAGGCAATCATCTGCGGCAATATGCTGTTCACATCGGGCCAGGTACCCATCAACCCCGCAACAGGCAATGTTGAGACCGAGGGTATCACAGATCAGGCTACCCAGGTTATGAAGAACCTTGCAGCAGTGCTCGAAGAGGCCGGCACAACATTTGAGAACGTTGTGAAGACAACCTGCTTCCTCAGCGATATGAACGACTTTGCAGCGTTCAACGCCGTTTATGCCGAGTACTTCACAAGCAAGCCCGCACGCTCTTGCGTGGCAGTGAAGACACTCCCCAAGAACGTACTTGTTGAGGTTGAGGTTATTGCTGTCATCTAAATAAACAACACATAAAAAAAGTTAGTCCCCTGTTCACCCGGGGGACTAACTTTTGTTTTTGGGGAGCAATGCCGGCACACGGCACAGCGCAGTAGCGCATCTCCGTTCTCCACACAAGAATATCATAAAATTAGCACAATCAGTTGCTAAAAAAAGAGAACAAACCCCGTTTATTTGACCGTTTATTTATATCTTCGCAAAAAGTAACAGGCCAGCACGCCTACAACACAACAAACAGCATTATGACAAATGTAATTGATGTAGCCAAGAAGTGCTTTCAGGATGAAGCTCAGGCAATACTCAACCTAATACCCAAGCTCGATGACAATTTCACAAAGGCAATTGAGCTTATAATAGAGAGCAAGGGAAAACTCATTCTCACCGGCGTGGGAAAATCGGGACACATTGGTGCCAAGATAGCATCCACAATGGCCAGCACCGGCACACCCGCATTCTTTGTGAACCCACTCGACGCTTTCCACGGCGACCTGGGAATGATTGGCAAGGGCGACGTTGTGCTCGCAATCTCCAACTCGGGACAAACCGATGAGCTGCTGCGCTTCATCCCCCTTCTCAAGGAGAGGAACATACCCATCATATCAATGTCGGGAAACCCGGCGTCGCTGCTTGCAAAATACTCCGACTGCCACCTCGACATCTCGGTGCAAAGAGAGGCCTGTCCACTGAACCTTGCACCCACATCATCAACAACAGCCACCCTTGCGATGGGCGACGCCATAGCTTGTGCCCTTATGACTGTTCGCAATTTCCAGGCCAAGGACTTTGCACAGTTCCACCCCGGTGGCTCATTGGGGCGCAGACTCCTCTCAAGAGTTAAAGACTATATGACAAGCGACAACCTTCCCATCGTTACCCGCGATTCAAAAATCAGCGACACGCTTATGCAAATCAGCCGCACAAAGATGGGAATTGCAGTGGTAATCGAAGATGAGAGAATCATTGGCGCCGTAACCGACGGTGATATACGCCGCACTATGCAGCGCGACCAAGAGAGCTTCTTCCAGCTCACGGTAAAGGACCTTATGAACAGTAACCCAAAGACTATAAAAGAGGATGCCAAGCTGTCGCAAGCCGAGAAGGTGATGCGCCAGCACAATATAAAGTCTTTGATTGTGGTTGATAACAACAATAAATTAGTTGGTGTAATTGATGCTTTCAGTTGCATTTAAGCAAAATAAAGAGGACACCAATATGAAAACCGTAGCATTTGTTCCCATAAGGCTCAACAGCAAACGAGTCGTTGGCAAGAATCTGAAACTTCTTGGCAACAAGCCACTGCTGCAATACATTCTTGAGACACTCGTCAAGGTAGGCAACATAGATGAGGTATATGTATATTGCAGCAGCGAAGAGATTATACCCCTTCTTCCACAAGGGGTGAAGTTCCTCAAGCGCAGCGAGTTACTCGACAGAGATGAGACGCTGGGCAAAGAGATTTACGATGCTTTTGTTGAAGATGTTGATGCAGACATATATATGCTTGCACACACCACATCGCCGTTCATAAGCGCCGCAACAATAGAGAACGCAGTGGAGAAGGTGCGCAGTGGAGAGCACGACTCATCATTCAGTGCACAAAAGGTACAAACCTTTGCCTGGTACCAGGGAAAGCCGCTAAACTATGACCTGAAAGCCGTGCCGCGCACACAGACAATAGAGCCCGTCTATTTTGAAACAAGCGCCTTCTACATCTTCCGCAAAGAGTTGTGGACCCTTATGGGCCAACGCATCGGCAAAAATCCATTTATGGCCATTGTAGACCCCATTGAAGGGATAGACATTGATAACCCCGAGGATTTTGAACTTGCACAAAGAGTCCTTCCACAAGTATAAACAACAAGACAGCAACAATGGGAAAGGCCTGGCTAAAGACGTGGAATGCGTTTAACTTCCTCTATGGAATGTTGCGCATCGGCAGCCGCCGCAGGCTGCGGGCGTTAAAAAACGTCCACAGCGGAGAACGCTGTTTCATAATAGGCAACGGACCCAGCCTCACCAATGAAGACCTCATCCGCCTGATGAAACGTGGCGAATACACTTTTGCCTGCAACTCACTCATCAAGCTCTTCAACGAAATACCGTTCCGCCCCACCTACTATTTTGCACAAGACAACAAAATAATACTCGACAATAAATCCGAGATTGAGGCATACAACGGCACGCGCTTCATCAAGAGCCACTATGCACGCCGATACCACATAAAGGGAGCAACATACTACAATATGCTGTTCCCACAGCCAATAAAATTCTCCACCCAAATACCGCACGTTGTCTACAGCGGACAAACAGTAACCTACTCAATGATGCAGTTTGCTGCATATATGGGATTTAAGGAGATATACCTGATAGGTGTCGATTGCAACTATTCGGCAGGCAACAGCGTTATAACTGCCGATAGCTATTTCAACCCCAAGCTCTTCAACGGCAGCCGCAGCTATGCAGCGCCCGAGATAGACACCAATCTGCTGGCCTATGCGTGTGCCCGCAAGGTGTGCGACAAGTTGGGAATAAAAGTCTACAATGCCACACGCGGCGGCAAGCTCGAGCTCTTTGAGCGCGCCAACCTCGATGCCGTGTTGGGCAAATGATAACAACTAAAGAGAAACAACCATTATGGAAAAAGCAAAAGAGTGCTGCTGGAAAAAGCAGCTTGTTTCCGGATTGATGACTGTTGCCGGGCTTGCCCTGCTTGGCCTCTTCATCAGCAACGGTCTGAAGAGCATCGCCAGCCGCGACCAGTATGTAACCGTCAAAGGACTTGCCGAGAGAGAGGTGCTTGCCAACAAGGTTGTGTGGCCAATGCCCTACAAGTGCGTGAGCAACGATATGCAGCAGCTATACAGAGAGATAGAGCGCACCGGCAATGTGATAACCACATTCCTCAAGCAAAACGGCATCACCGATGAAGAGATAATCGTTTCTGCCCCACGTGTTACCGACCGCCTTGCACAGAGCTACACCCCCGACAATCTAAAATACCGCTACCAGGCCGAAGCTGTAATAACCGTTACATCCCAAAAAGTGGAAAAGGTTATAGAGCTTATGAAGCAACAGATTACACTTCTTGAACAGGGTGTTGTTGTGGGCACAGAATATGGCTACGAGGCAAGTTTCGAATATACCGAGCTCAACAGCATAAAGCCCGCAATGGTTGAAGACGCCACCCGCAACGCACGCGCTGTAGCGCAGAAGTTTGCCGACGATTCGGGAAGCCGTCTTGGCAGCATAAAGCAAGCATCACAAGGGCAGTTCACAATAACAAGTGATGAGACAACACCTCAAATAAAGAACATAAGGGTTGTAACCACAGTGAAATACTCACTCGATTGACACATACATAAAAGAGCTTGTTCCAAACGGGCAAGCTCTTTTAACATTGTCATACACTCAATCCGTGTTTATTTACTCTTCTTGAGTCCTTTATAAAGCACAAAGCCCACAACAAAAACAGCAAGCGCAATGAACACATAGCCAATGGTGCTGCTATGCTCCTTTACAGCCGCCATAACAGCAGCCTCGCTATCCATTCCCGGCACATATTTCATTGAGTAACCCAATGCCGCAAGAACAATGTTCCACAAGCCGGCACCCAATACAGTAAACAACATAAAGCGTCCCAGTTTCATTCGCACCAATCCCGCAGGTATTGAAATCAACTGCCTAACCGCCGGAACAAGGCGACCGAAAAAGGTAGACACCGCGCCGTGCTTGGCAAAATACTCCTCGGCGTGCTGCACCTTGGCCTCATCAATGAGACACATATGGCCAAAGCGGCTTCTTGCAAAGCTGTAGACAATGGGACGGCCAAGCCACAAGGCAAGTACATAGTTTACCAACGCACCAATGAGCGCACCCAAGGTGGCAAACACCACAACAAGCACAATGCTCATATCGCCGGTGGTGGCAGCCTTCCACGCAGCAGGCGGCACAACAGCCTCTGATGGGAAGGGAATGAACGAACTCTCAATAGCCATAAAGAGAGTAACAGTCCAATAGTTCAGGTGCTCGAGACAGAAACGTATAAGTCTCTCCATTACCGACTCATCTGCGGCAACGCCATCGGGCACCGATGCGGCAACCACAGCCGCCTCACCACCACAAGCAGTAACAGCCTCCTGCGCCACTGCAGGCACTGCAATAAACAAAAGCCCAAGCAGGGCAATGATTGAAAAGATTTTCTTCATCGTATTCTATTTTAATATTCCTATTCATTATTTACTCACCATCTCCCTGCGGGCCAAAGAGGTTGAGCCTGTTGGCACGTGCCTCGTCAAGCGTGCGCAACTGCGTTGCCGCCTTTTGTTCGGCCGCCCTGCGCAACGCTTGCTGCTCCAGGGAAAGAGCCTGCTCAAAAGCCACTCGGCGCGACGCGCCGCCAAGCAATTCGGCAGCAACAAGCACATTCTGCGACACATCCTTCACGTGCACCACCACACCATCATACTCGGGAGCAATCTTCAGCGCCGTGTGAAGCGGACTTGTTGTTGCACCGGCAATCATCACAGGGACACTCAGGCCGGCAGCCTTCAACTCGCGCACAACGGTGGTCATCTCCTCGAGCGAGGGAGTGATGAGACCGCTCAATGCCACTATATCAACATTATTGCGCTGCGCCTCGGCAACAATCGTCTCGGGCGGCACCATAACACCAAGGTCAATAACCTCGTAGCCGTTGCAACCCATCACCACAGCTGCAATATTTTTTCCAATATCGTGCACATCGCCCTTCACAGTGGCAACAAGCACCTTTCCCGCCGACTGCACGGCGCCGTTCTTAGACGCTTCAATTAGCGGTTGCAAATGCGACACTGCCTGCTTCATCACGCGTGCAGCCTTCACCACCTGGGGAAGGAACAGTTTGCCTTGACCAAAAAGATCGCCCACCACAGACATTCCATCCATCAACGGACCACCAATGACATCCACAGCCGTGTCATATTTCAGCAGCGCCTCATCGAGGTCGGTGGCAAGATGCTCGCCAATTCCCTTCAGCAACGCCCATTCCAAACGTTTCTCAACAGAGAACTCGCGCCACTCGTCGGCACTCTGCTGTTGCACAGCAGCCCCCTTATCCTTCAGTTCGGCAGCCATCTCAATGAGACGCTCGGTGGCATCGGCACTGCGGTTAAGAATAACATCCTCCATCACATCGCGCAGAGGCTGCGGAATGTCATCATATTGCACCGATGTTTGCGGGTTCACTATTCCCATATCCATTCCCGCCGCAATAGCGTGATAAAGGAACACCGCGTGCAGCGCCTCACGCACATAATTGTTGCCGCGCATTGCAAACGACAGGTTGCTGACACCACCGCTGATGTGCACACCCGGAAGGTTCTCTCTTATCCGGGCACAAGCACGTATATAGTCAATGCCATAGGCAGCGTGCTCCTCTATGCCCGTTGCCACAGCAAGTATGTTGGGGTCAAAGATTATCTCATAGGGCTCAAAGGCGGCCTTCTGCGTGAGCAAGTCATACGCCCTTGTACACACCTCCACCTTGCGCTCAAAGGTTGTTGCCTGCCCTTGCTCATCGAAGGCCATAACCACAACCACAGCGCCCAAACGTTTCGCCTCGCGGGCACGCTCAACAAAAAGCGCCTCACCCTCTTTCAGCGAAATGGAATTAACTATGGCACGTCCCTGTATGCACTTGAGGCCGGCACGTATCACCTCCCAGTTCGAAGAGTCCACCATAATGGGCAAACGCGCTATATCCGGCTCCCCGGCAAGCATATTAAGGAACACTGTCATCTCGGCCGCTGCATTCAGCAAGCCGTCATCCATATTTATGTCAAGCACCTGGGCTCCGTCATCAACCTGTTTGCGGGCAATATCAAGAGCCTCGGCATAATTCTTCTCATTTATGAGACGCAGAAACTTGCGCGAACCGGCCACATTGCAACGCTCACCCACATTTATAAAATTCATACGGCTGTTCACCACAAGCGGGTCGAGCCCCGAAAGCCACAGCTCACAAGGCTTTTTCTTGGGCAGGCGCGGCGCCACTCCCTCAACCATTGGCGGGAACAGCGAGATGAACGCATCGGTTGTGCCACAGCAACCACCAACAATGTTCACAAGCCCCTCATCAATATATTCACGCACAATGGCAGCCATCTCCTCGGGTGTCTGGTCATAAGAGCCCATCTCATTGGGAAGGCCGGCATTTGGATATACACTCACATAACAGGGGGCCAGCTCGCTCAATCGCTTGAGGAACGGTTTCATCTCCCTTGCACCGAAAGAGCAATTCAACCCCACCGACAACAAGTCGCGGCCACTCACCGAAGCCAAGAAGGCCTCAATAGACTGCCCCGAAAGGATGCGCCCCTGCTTATCGGCTATCGTAAAGGAGAGCATCACAGGCACCTTGCGCCCGGCATCCTCCATAGCCTCATCGGCAGCATACAGCGCAGCCTTGGCATTGAGAGTGTCAAAGATTGTCTCGCACAACAGCACATCCACCCCACCCTCAATGAGCGCAACCATCTGCTCCTTATAGGCCGCGGCAAGTTCATCAAAGGTGATATTCCGGAACGCCGCATCCTCCACACTTGGGCTCAACGAACAGGCGCGCCCGGTGGGCCCCACCGAGCCGGCCACAAAACGTGGCTTGGTGGGAGTGGAGAAGGAATCGGCAACACCACGCGCCAAGCGCGCTGCAGCAAGATTAATCTCTCGGCACAGATGAGCGCAGCCATACTCGGCCTGCGACACCCTGTTGGCATTGAAGGTACAGGTTTCTATGATATCGGCACCGGCAGACATATAGCGAGTGTGCACCTCCTGCACCACATCGGGGCGAGTGAGCACCAAAATGTCGTTATTACCCTTGAGGGCGCAATGGTGGCCGGCCAAGCAACTGCCGCGAAAATCCTCCTCGCGCAATCCATAGCCCTGCAACATTGTGCCCATTGCACCGTCGAGCACCAATATTCTCTCCTTTAAAATCTCTTTTATACCCATCTTTTCACTCTAACGCTGCAACGCCATTCAGGCAATGACACGCAGCCCTTATTATAGCATTTTACTCTACCCTTCACAGGATAGAGCAAAACAACCGTACAGTATCAATAATTCCTTCTTATGCGGTCCATCTCACGCTTGTCATCGCGCTCCTTCAAGGACTCGCGTTTGTCATATTCGTGCTTACCCCTCGCAAGTGCTATCACCAGTTTCGCAAGCCCCTTTTCGTTGATGAAGAGCCTTGTAGGCACTATTGTGAAACCGGGATTTTTAACAGCTTGCTTCAGCTTGCGCAACTCCTTGCGTTCAAGCAGCAGCTTGCGGTCGCGCCTTGCCACGTGATTGTTGTAGGAGCCATAGAAATACTCGGCAATGTGCATATTCTTCACCCACAGTTCCCCGTTGATGAAGGTGCAGTAGGTATCGACAAGACTCACCTTGGAGAGCCTTATCGACTTAATCTCGGTTCCGGTGAGCACAATACCCGCCGTGTAGGTCTCGGTAAATATGTAGTCAAAGGAGGCCCTGCGATTCTTTATATTTATATTTGAAACTCTTTTATCCATTATACTCCACGGCACGCCAATGCGGCCACTGTTCAAATGTTATTACCTAAAATGTTCACCTCATTGACATTCCCTTTCTTGTCGAGATACTTATAGAACACCCTGGTCTTTATCTTGTCGAAATCCTCGCCCTTTGGCAACGAGTCGCGCACCTCAACCGGCAAGAAATCGGCCACGTTGGTCAGGTCAAACACCAGTAATTTATCAGTATCACCTGTTCCCTGTGCAGCCTTTGCCAGCAATTCAAGTTCCACACACCCCTCGTTGTAGCCACGCACCACCATCGCAAACTCAGCATCGAGCTCCGTTCCACGATAGGAGAGGTTCAAATTCTGCCTTCCGTTCCACACCCAGGCTGCAACCCACTTTCCAATGCCAAGATTGGTTGCGTTGAGTGCAGTGAAAGGGGTGTCATACTGCGCTATAGCAGCACTGTCCAACACAGAAAGAGGATATGTTGGCACCACCTCAATAATTTCAGAAATACACCACACGGGCGGCTGGCCACTGTAGGCATCATAGTCAAAGCGCAACCTCAACCAGGCGTGGTCCCCCGTTTTAAGCATATGCTTATAATCATCGAAATTTCTCATAAAGAGCGCCGTGTCGCCAAACTCGGCCTTCACCGTAGCCTTGTTCACGGTATATAACCCCTCGGCATATCCATACTCATTATAACTCACCTCGGCAGGCTCACAGGCCCACATCATCAACAACGCCGACACAGCGGCAAATATAACATTCAGTCTCTTCATAGCCGTTTAATTTATAGAAAATCAACTGCGAAGATAACAACAAATCGGCAAACAACCCCTCTAATTGTGTTAATAATTATTTTACACGTATGATTTTAGTCTATATTAGACCGCCGGACTAAAAAAAAACGCCACAATCTTTGCTGAAAATCTTATTTTGTCTATCTTCGCAAACTGAAAGAGACTATGTTTCACATTTTAAACATACAAAAATTATGGTTTATTCACACGAAGTAGAAAACATGTGTGTAGTAAAGAAGGGTCCTAACCACGGTCCTGCTCCCATCCCCGAAGAGGGTAAGTGGATCAAGGCCAAGGAGGTTGCCGACATCTCAGGCTTCACACACGGTATTGGTTGGTGTGCTCCCCAGCAGGGCGCGTGCAAGCTTTCATTGAACATCAAGAACGGTATCATCCAGGAGGCTCTCGTTGAGACAATCGGTTGCTCGGGTATGACACACTCTGCAGCTATGGCATCAGAGATTCTCCCCGGCAAGACTATTCTTGAGGCATTGAACACCGACCTTGTTTGCGACGCTATCAACACCGCAATGCGCGAGCTCTTCCTGCAGATTGTTTACGGCCGCAGCCAGTCAGCTTTCTCAGAGGGCGGTCTCATCATCGGTGCAGGTCTTGAGGACCTTGGCAAGGGTCTCCGCAGCCAGACAGGTACCCTCTATGGTACTTTGGCAAAGGGCTCACGCTACCTTGAGATGGCCGAGGGTTACATCACACGCCTCGCTCTCGACAAGAACGATGAGATTTGCGGTTACGAGTTCATCAACCTCGGCCAGCTTATGGACGAGATCAAGAAGGGCACAGACGCCAACGAGGCAGTCAAGAAATTGACAAAGTCTTACGGTCGTTTCTCAGAGGAGGCCGGTGCCGTTAAGTATATTGACCCACGTAAAGAATAAGGAGGAAAAGAGCTATGATAAGACCCGTAAAATTTGAAAGTCAGGATCGTCGTATCAAGCAGATCCTCGCTGTACTTAACGAGAACGGTATCGCTTCTATCGAAGAGGCAAATGAGATTTGCGAGCAGTATGGCATCGACCCCTACAAGATTTGTGAGGAGACACAGCCCATCTGTTTCGAGAACGCAAAGTGGGCCTACGTTGTAGGTGCAGCTATCGCATTGAAGAAGGGTTGCGCCAATGCAGCCGACGCAGCAGAGGCCATCGGCCTTGGCCTGCAGGCATTCTGCATCCCCGGTTCAGTTGCCGATGACCGCAAGGTAGGTATCGGCCACGGTAACCTCGCAGCACGTCTGCTCCGCGAGGAGACAAAGTGCTTCGCATTCCTCGCAGGCCACGAGTCATTCGCAGCAGCCGAGGGCGCCATCAAGATTGCCGCTAAGGCAGACAAGGTGCGCAAGGAGCCCCTCCGTTGCATCCTCAACGGCCTTGGCAAGGACGCCGCACAGATTATCTCACGTATCAACGGTTTCACATACGTACAGACAGAGTTCGACTACTTCACAGGTGAGTTGAAGGTAGTTCGCGAAATCGCCTACAGCGATGGTCCCCGCGCAAAGGTACGTTGCTATGGTGCCGATGACGTTCGCGAAGGTGTTGCCATTATGTGGAAGGAAGGCGTTGATGTATCTATCACAGGTAACTCAACCAACCCCACACGTTTCCAGCACCCCGTTGCAGGTACATACAAGAAAGAGCGCGTACTCGCCGGCCAGAACTACTTCTCAGTAGCTTCAGGTGGTGGTACAGGCCGCACACTGCACCCCGACAATATGGCCGCAGGTCCCGCTTCATACGGTATGACCGACACAATGGGCCGTATGCACTCAGACGCTCAGTTCGCAGGTTCTTCTTCAGTTCCAGCACACGTTGAGATGATGGGCTTCCTCGGTATCGGTAACAACCCAATGGTTGGTGCTACTGTTGCTATCGCAGTGGATATCGCAGGCGCATTGAGCAAGTAATTTACAATGGTAATGATATAGATTACATAATCAAGGAGAGGATTTTTAAAATTCCTCTCCTTATTAATTATAAGAAACAGCATATGAACATCAGAGCGGTTATATATTATATCTTGTGCGCTATATTCGGTATTGCAACTGCATATATTTGTTATGAATTTTACTTGACAGAAAATCTTGTAACAATGCTCTCTATAGAGAATCTTAATACGAAATTTTTCCCATTTGCAGATCTGATATGTTATGTCATTATTGCAATTCTTTTGGCTCCTACTTTTGTATTCTATAATGAGGGAAAGACTGCAGAGTATTCAGCTTACGCGCAATTCAGGATGATGATGTTTGCGGTTTGCAGAGATGGAGTAATTAATGACAGCGAGCTTAAAGTATTGAAAAAAGTTGCTAAGACATTGGGCGTTTCCACCGATAATATAGAAAAAGATCTTGATAAAATCAAAAAGGAAATAGCAAATGGAAAGGTCGAGTTTCAATATATCAATGACGAAAATGAGAAGAAGCGTTATATAAAAGCAATTATAAAAGTAATTAAGGCAGACAGCATACTTACACAAGATGAAATAGTTTGCTTGTATGGAATTGGCGAAAAATTGGGGGTCTCAAAAGAGGAGATAACCCAGTATCTATTCCACAGTGAGAAATAAGATCACAAGCAGTATAATCAGTCAAAGCCTAACACATTACAGAGAGTCATTTTTTAACGACTCTCTTTTTTGTTGATATTTCTGATTGGCATTAGAGGTCGTTTATAGCCATTCTACGACTTCCAAATCCATTTTATATACAAATACCTTATTCCACCTTCGAAGGTCTTAAATGGGTTTATATTAACCTTTACGAGGTGTTTCGTGCGACCAAATAGCGACCACTTTTCGGGTGGTCGCAAATAAGGTCGTCAATCAAAATTCAGAGCATCCAACATAAGACGGTGTTCTATTTCCTAGCAGAAGGAATTATCTCTATTGCCAACCCTCCGGAGCTGTCTAATTCTATAAATTTTTCAACAATATAGGGGTAGATTACATTGGACTGTAATTTGGCTTCGAGCAATATGAATCGTTAATCGCATATTCATTTCCTCTGCCAGAAACTTCACCAACTTGTCATAAGCATCCTTTCTGCGACGTTCTCTTGGCAAAATCTCCAACAACTCACTCAATTCAATTTCAATACAGAGTCCGCTTCTCAACTCGACTCCGCAATAATCTTGAAGCTTTTGAATATCATCTTTGAATTTCTCTGGTATAATCACTATGTGTTCTTTTCCTTCGCCTCTTTGCTTAATTGCTTAATGGTATCCAGGTAAGCCTGTTCTACCGGTGAGAGGGTGCGTTGCTCATATTTACGATATTCGCTTTCAGCCTTTGAGATTGCTGCGGTATGACTCACCTTGCCAGCACCTGTCAATAAAGGCTCACCTGTCGATGAAAGGATATTGTCAAGTTGTTGTATATAATCACTCATATACATAGGACGACGTTTCATTGCTTGTATCTCGGCGAAATCGAAATATCCCGAAACAAGGTTATTAAGTATCTTCAGTTCGTCTTCCTTTAGATAATTCTTTGCAATTTTAGCATCGGCAAGCGTTGGATGCTCCCCTTTGAAGGTTGTCAATCCCATAAAAGGTTGCTCAGCATCGGCTCTTTCATAAATAACCTCCGCGGCAGTGTGTCCGTGCGCTGCAAAGTGCAATTTATTCTGCACAATTTTGAAGAACTCAATTGATAGGTCACTTCGTGGGTCATAATCCACCGCAGTCGCATAAAGGTCAAGCACCTGGCGATACATAACCTTTTCCGATGAACGAATATCCCTTATGCGGCCGAGCAACTCTTTCCAATAGTTACCGCCACCCAACTGTTTCAGGCGTTCATCGTCCATTGTGAAGCCCTTTATGATATACTCTTTTAATCGCTCGGTAGCCCACTGACGGAAACGTGTTGCAGTAACAGAACGAACACGATAACCAAGCGAAAGAATCATATCGAGGTTGTAATGCTCAACTTCGCGCTCCACTTTGCGTATGCCCTCAATTTGAACTGTTCGGAATTTCCGAACAGTTGCCTCTCGAACTAGTTCACCATCCTCGAATATATGCTTAATATGCTCACTTACATTCGATTTACTTGTTTGGTACAAGTCACAAAGCTGTTGCTGAGTGAGCCACATTGTCTCCTCATTATACACCACATCAAGATGTACTTTACCATCCTCGCTTTGGTAGATTACTATGTTGTTATTATTCATAGTTCAGAAATAAATAGTATTAGGCAAAAAACAAGAGCCTTATTTATACTCTTCAAAGTATTTAACTACAAGCTATCAAATAATCAAAACCTGATGTACGCTCAACTTTGTCGTGAGCAAGTAAAATATACTTCCATGGTTTACCATTATTTTCAGCAGTGTATTCTGATGCATGGCGACAATACTCTTCCGCTGCCTGTTTTTTCATCTGCACCTCTTCATTTGCAACTTCATTTGCCGCCTTGGTTTCTATCATGTAAATACAATCTTCGGTCTCCACAATAAAGTCAGGTTCATATCTCTTCGAACCATTAGACCAGTAGATGCTAAACTGCTCTTTTGCAGGACGCAACCATCTCAAAACCTTTGGATCGTTCTCTAATACAAACGAGAAATCATGCTCGGTCTTACTATCGAACTTGTACTCGGCATAGTATGATTTTAAATACCCGGTAAATATAAATTTACGAAGGTGCGATGGCGATATAACATTTCGGTAGTCTGTTCGTCCATAGCCCTCTATTTCTTTAACATTCTGAGGCGCAATACCCGTAAATGGCAATACTTTTGGCCTTACATAGCCTGTTGATTGCATCACAAAGTGTCGCTTCATCTGGTCATATATAGAACTTGCAATGGCTTTCTTGAAATCATGAACAACTTTTGCCAAAGTATCCTTATTCTCAAGATTCTCGGAAATAGCCTCTATAGCTTGACCGGCAAGATGGTATAATAACTCAGAGTTTTCATCATAGTCAATATCATCATAATCAATAAGAGCACTCACAATCACATTTATAGGAGTGTCAAACCTACGACCCGTCTCAATTTGAATTGTTTCAACACTTTGTTCTCCTGCACCAATAGACACTCTAATCAATTCATCTTGAAGAGCTGGGAGGTCAAAGCCAATTCTTGTATCAAGGTCAAACCAACGATATTCTGCTCTGTAGACCTCTTTCTGAACAGTCATTCGAGGTATTTCAATTGTATTGTCAATAAAAGTTTTTATAGCCAATTCAACAACCTCATCTATATGTGCAATCTGCTCAGTAGCAAATTCTTCTGCGAATAGAGAATTGGATAATTGTGCATTATCTCTAATGGCTTTTTCTGCGTGGCGCTTTATATACTCTTTCACTTCTGGTTTAGCGAGGTCAGCTTTGCTCCTTACTTGCGTATTGGCTATAGGTATAACATCGCTCACAACTCGAAGTATGTCGTATCGCTGTTTTATATCCTGCTTCTCTACTTCTGTTCTGGCAGCCTCTACTGCTTTGTGTTGCTGTATCTCAATGATAGTTTGAACAGGTGTAACTTTGCTAACTTCGGCAGAATATTCATCTTCATCCAGTTCTACATAAGTGTATTTGCTTAACACCGAATTCGGGTCTTTAGCCTTAGCAATAACTGCCTCGAAGTTCTCGTGAGCAATCACTGTCAGTTTATCAACATCTGTGTCCCCAGTACGCTTACCTCCATACGGCAAACGAAGGCCACGACCAATCGACTGCTCTACCAAAATTGGAGCATCAGCAGCTCGGAGAGGAACGATTGTATAAAGGTTCTTTACATCCCATCCCTCCTTTAGCATATTTACATGGATAACTATTTCTATCTGGTTATCAGCATTTTCCAAAGAGACGAATAGCTTTTCTATATCCTCATCCTTCTTTGTCGAGCTATCAATCTGAAGTACCTTGCCTGCATATCTGCCATCAAACAGTTCTTCCTCTATTAAGGTTTTTGTTCTCTCTGCATGGCTGATATTCCTACAAACAACCAAGATAAACGGCTTTACCAACTGCTGATTGGTATTGCGTGCATAGAGTTCCAGATGTACCTTTGTTCGCTCATGGATATTGATAGCATCTTCAATCTTCAGCACATCTAACTCCTCATCAGACATTGTACCCTTAGAGAAGTTCTTGCGTCGAGCAACAGTTGGTATTTTCACATATTTACCATCATCAAGAGCTTGTGCAAGATTGTACTCGTACACAATGTTCTTGAACGACTTTCCTTTTTCATCAGTAGGGGTAGCTGTCATCTCCAAACCCAGGATTGGGCGCAACTCGTTAATCGCCTTCTTTGAAGCGTCAGCATGGTATCGGTGAGCCTCATCCATAAGGATTACCAAGTCATCAAGCGAAGCTAGGTAGTCAAAGTATGATTGACCCAAATATTCTGCTAAACGGCGCATTTTGGGTACACCTTTTTTGCCGCCTTCCTTACTTTCTGTATTAAATTTTGCGATATTGAATATGTTTATCTGTATCTCCTTCTCTGAAAAGAAGGTAACAGCTTTTTCATATGTATCTCCAGTGATAACGACAGGTGTATTATGTACAAACTCAGACAATCCTTTGAAAACATACTTTTCGTATGATGTATCTCCAAAATCACGTATCAGTTTCTCATATAATGTAAGATTAGGAGCAAGAATGAAAAAATGTCTGATACCTTTCTTCAAATAAAGATAAGCGATACACGCCGCCATCAACCTTGTTTTACCAATGCCTGTGGCAATAGAAAATGCAAATGAAGGAAAATCTCGTTCAAAATCTTTGCAATGCGGACATATCTCTTTGGTCAATGCCAATTGCTCATTTAGATACGCTTCGTAATCATCTTTATTTGCAGGTTTCTTTAAAGCAAGTTTGTCTGTAAGTTTTGCCACCACTTCTAAGGCTTCAGCCAAAGGCTCGCGAAGTGACAAACGTTGTTTTATATTGTTTACAGTAGGATTCATAGTACTTACAATTCAGGGGGTAAATAAAATTGGTTGCAGTTTGTTATTGGTATAATTGACAATGGATTTATTGGAGGCTTTTGAGATGAGGCTAAGACTGCATCAATACTCTGCGCCACTTCATCCGCCCTAAGATCCTGTATATAAACCTTTTTAAAATTATTTAAAGAACCAATAATTTCTTTGTCCACTAATCGATTGAAGAAAGGGAAAGTGTAACCGATAACAACCAACGTTTTAGCAAATTGGATATTTTGAATAAACGTTCTTACAGCTGTGTTTGAGTTTTTAAGCCCTGTGTTCTCCCAAGCAAAAGATAGCAAAGAAATATCGTCCTTATAAGCTTTGATAATTTTGTCAACTACTTCTTTACTTAGTTTATTGCTATTATTTTTAACATTTGCCAACGATCCCCAATCTTTAAATGATGCAGTTCCATTAATCTTAAATATGGCTGGAGATTTTGTTATTTCATTATCATGCAAACTATAACAACCAATATCTCTTGGAGTGATTATAGTTTTTTTATATTCATTGAATGCAATTTCAAATTGACTATCATAGTTCCAAGTTAATATTTTTATTCTATCCGGAATCTCCAAATTAGGAGTCAATATATTCGCCAGGAAAGTATCATATCTTGAATCGGGCTTATTAATGACCTGTTCAATGATAAAATAAATTGCAAGTAACTTCTTTAATTTATTATATTCTTCTGATTTTCCGGTCAAAAATAGTTTTTTTGCAAAAGTATCTATAGTTGCGTGCTTGATGGCACCATCATACAACCACATTAAATCTTTTACAAGTAGTTCTTTTGTAAATTCAATGCTAGGCATTGAATTTACAGTTTTGACGCTAAGATCTAGAGTACATTCTGAATTTCTAATGAGGTCGCATATATAAAGTATTCTTTTAGGTATTTCAACAACAAGTGGCATACCTTCAAGAATATTTGCACAAGATATATGACTTATAGATTTAGTATCACCTTTAATTATTTCAACTTTATGAGACAAGACATCTTGGGCTCGTTTTCCAAAGCTGGCTCCTGCTCCCATTAAATATACAACATCTGTCATTTTGTTCTATTTTGATTTGTGGTAATGACTATTTTTAACAGCAAATTAAGAATTATTTCTGTTATAATTTTGTTTAAATGTCAAAAAGATATATCTTTGCAATGAGTTCATAACTCATTTGAGTTAAGGAAATCGGAATGCGGCATATCTTGGATATATGTCGCATTCTGCTTTTATAGTACAGTATCTAACTTACGTTTATATTTTTTCATCATTTTATCTCTTTGAGCATCTTTACCTTTAATGTAATAAGCGGTAAGAAGATAGTATGCAGTACCATCCCTCATTGGCTCAAGAACAATAACATATTTTTCATCCTTATCATAATAGTATGTTCTATAACCTTCAGGTTCTTTAACCGAAAACAACAGCATCTTATCTCTCTTTTTTTCATCAAGGTGAAATCTTACCCAATGCAGTCTCATAGAGCGGTCTTTTTCAAATATTCTATGCCTTGTTTGAGTATCTTGCATCTCAGTTGTCAGATGCCTAAATAAAGTATCCATCGGTATTTCCCCATTGGCTTGAGGAGTTGGGTATATCTTTTTCTTCTGGAAGACCGGAGATCTGTCAACAAAATCACGCTCAAAAATAAGTCTTAGTGATTTTGTTCTTTGCACCTCATTCAATGATAGAATGTCCAATAGCTCGTTGTATATTTTGGTTTGGTTAAATGGCATATCAAAGATCTATAAAAAAAATGTTTGAAGAACTTTCATCACAATTACACTCACACCATGAATTAGAGCGTTTTTTTATGCGGTCTATAATCATGCGTTTTGCCTCATTTTTCTGTTCTCTATTATTTTTATCATAAGACAATGCTCCTAAAATAAAATCGGCAAGTTGCAACAATAGGCTCTCCTTTGAATTGATATTCTGAACATTTCGGAATGCACCATACTTTATATTCAACAAATCTTTCAATTTACTCACTTTGTAAGCACTTAATGTGTCTCTAATGTCAAGATATACATTGTAGGTATGTGTTATATTTATATCATGTATCAATAGATTATGATACATACTATAATAATATTCATCAAAATCATCACAAACGGTCTGTTGTTTGTCAACACCAATAGCTCTGAATTTCATATCTGTTGAGAAAAAGAAATCAACCAAATCCAAGTAGAAATCCAATTTCGCTCTTGAAACTCTATTCCATTTAATTTCAGCAAAAAAGTTGTGTGCTTTTTTGATGTCGTTGATTCTGTTTGTCTGTATTTTTACTTGATTGTACGCACAACTGATATATCCTAAAAACATATATCTTTTGTGATCATTCTCAAGGTGACAACTTTCGTCGCAATATCTGTTATAAGTCTTTCCCATATTCTTACACAATTAGCTTTTGTATTATTCTTCTTCACTCTCCTCATTTTCCACAACGGGAAGTTCTACAATATTCAACGAATAGTCATCTTTGTTGAATTCACAACGACCAAGCAACATCTGTGGTATCTTCTTGATGGTGATGTTCGGGAAGGCACTGCGACACTCCTTCTGAAAAGCGGTGCAGCATACCAACAACGACTCTCCTTCCTTCATCTGCTCTGCTATGGCAGCCAAGCCCTCTACGGTCATAAACTGTGTGGTGGTGTATATGTAGTCGCTCTCGTGTGAATATCCCTGCTTCCAATAGTGCTCCGCAGATGGCTCGTATGTAAATCCCTCCTGTTTTGCCATTGCAGCTGCTAACATATCTGCATTGTACTCCTTGTTGATTACAAGGTTGCCAAACTTATCCTTCTTCAAAAGGCTCGGTGCTAACTCATAGAAGCGGAATCCACCTCCACCTTTCCATTGTAATGCATTTGTAATACCCCTTATATCGCTACCACTTATAACATTGACAAGCCTCTGATAACACAATGAATACGCATGTTCGCCCAATTCCACTCCGAGGTACTTTCGTTTCATCTTTTGTGCTACAGCTGCTGTTGTACCAGAGCCAAGGAAACTATCGAGGACAATATCGCCCTCTTGTGTAAACAATGATAGAACTCGATGTATTAAGAACTCTGGTTTTTTTGAATTAGGGAAGCCTACACCACCTTCGTGCTGGGTATTCTGAAAATCCACATCTTCCCAGAAATCACACAATAAAACACTTATATCCTCTACTATACTATCTCCATACAGCACAACATTTAAACTATTTCTTAATGGAGTAAGCTGCCTACCATTGTAGAACATCGTTTCATTAGGCTCTCCCTTATTAACAAAATAGATTCTGTCTACATAAGCTCTTGACGCTTCCTTAACTTCCGCATTTTTGAAGGACTGTGTTTGGCAAATATTATCTGCATGCTGTGTGTAGAACGCACGATGTTTGGGATTGTTTATATCTAAAGTAGATAAACGGTCTCCTTTTTTAAGAATACCATTTTCTATAAGTATCTCTATCAGAGGTCTTACCGTTCCATTTTCTTTATCAGCATAATAGTTGAAGTGAGTATCAAATGATGTTTTGCGCACATACTGAGGATAGATGGTCAGTTTATCAGTCTTTTTGTACACTAACATCAAATCCTTCTGTTTAATCAGCTTCTTGTTTTTGTGGGCTGTTTTTACACCACTTGGAGTAGAAGAGCGAATCGCAACGGTTGCAATAAAGTTGCTTCTTCCAAAAATCTCATCACATATAACTTTGGCATAATGTACCTCACAATCATCAAGATGCATACAAAAAGCTCCGTCGTCAGCTAACAATGTATGCAATACCTTTATACGCTCGTACATTAGTCCCAGCCAGATAGAATGTTCTAAGCCATCATCATAATACTCGAAGGCATTACCCGTATTGTACGGAGGGTCTATATAGATACACTTTACACAACCAGCATAGTCTTGTTCGAGGGCTTTCAGAGCAAGCAGATTATCTCCGTGTATAAGCATATTGCCCTTCCAAGGTTTGCCATTTGGCAATACTCCTGTCTCAATCTCGCCATACGAGTATTCAGGATTCTCAATCAAAATCCTCGGCTCCAACGGCTGCTGTTCATCATACTTACCAACCCAGGTAAGCTCCAATTTCTGTAATTTTCTATCTTGTACCATATCGTGCTAATTATTCTTCTACTATTTTGGGATATATCTTGACAGATTCTTCTTTCAAATGTTCTTCGCTTTCTACCTCAATTATTGTTTCTTTGTCTTCGTAAATCGGGCTTATTACGACTTTAAGTTCTCCGTGTTTACTAAACTCTCTTGATACGAATAACCATGTAGCGTTTATTTCAGTTGCTCCTTGTTTAGGTTTAATTCTAATCTTAAATCGCTTTCTATCTATTGGGACAAGAGTTCTCTCTTTGGGTATATACTCTATTGCCGTGGTGTAATCTTTTGACTCAAACACTTCTTGTGTACTAAGACGATGATTGTTTATATGCACTCTTTCTCCAATTAATGGGTCGTTTATTAATCGCAAGCAATCGTCTATATCTTCAGTTGTGGCTGAATCAAATTGTATATATAATTTATAATCATCAATAGCAATATCTCCAATATTCTGTATTGCAATAAAAATATCACACCAAGTATAATTGGTTTTGTATCTACCTCTGCCAAATAGCGTTGGAGGATTAATAACCGTAAAGTTTTTTGTTAATTCTTTAGCCGCAACCATACTCTGAAGGTATTGACCTAACAGAGGATTACCTAAAGAGAATTCTCCTATTGAAGGTTTTGGAGTGTATTTATATTTTATATACTCTTTAATGTAAACAGGAGTTATGGTTTTTGAGGTTTCTCCATCGAATGTTATTGAAATATCAGTACTTGTTTTGTATTGTATGTTGCGAACATACCAATCCTTAACAACTTTTCTCTCACAGATTAAATCGGCAATATCTTCCCATGAAAAAATATCTACTCCAAACAATCCTTCTTGTAAATGCTGTATATTTTTTACTCTAATATATTCTTCTATAACGGCATCTTTATTAGCAGAAGTTGCAAAAATCAATAATTTAAGGTCTGGCTTAAAGGTTTTAGCCTTTTCAATCTCTGCGTCAATTTCATCTCTCGTGAGTTGGCTTTGAGTGTAATCATCTTTACCCTTACATTGAATACCATAATACTTTGTTTCACCTTTGGGAATACCATATACATCTACACCATGTTGCGCTTGTCCGCTTCTACCATTTTTCTTTATGGTATCTGAACAGCCCCATATCTCACCCCAAAGTTTTTTACAAAGGCTCTCAAAGTCCTGCCAATTAACTGGCTTTTGTATGTATGTAGGTGCTATCATTTCACTCTCCATTTAATCGTAAACAACTCTGTTTGCTCTATCTTCTGTTCGAGCATACGTTCTACCTTGGTGAGCAGGGTCTCCTTGCGGGCATCCACCTCGTCTTGTGCCTCGTACAAGTTCTGGCGTTTATCAGCACGTTTATTCTCCAGTTCCTTAATGATACGATGCTCTGCTACCTTCTCAGCAAGTTGAGAAAGTTTCTTTGCATTAGACTTACGTAGCTTAATCTCAGCATCGAGGTCTTTAATCTCTCGTTCAAGAGCAACTTTCATGTCGTTTGCCCAAGTATCAAGTTTATCCATTTCTTCTTCAAAAAAGACTTCGTTGCGTAGTGCACTTTGTTCTGTAATCGTGCTTTTTAGCAGCACAATACATTCAGCAATCTTTTCTTGGATAAAAGCCGATGGTGTAATAGCTTCAGTACTCACTGCCGGCAACATCAACATACGTTCTGCAATATCAGGATATATGCCTACGCCATCATCGGTGTAACAGGCGAGCAACAGATGGTCCTCCTGCTCGAAGGAGTCAATCGATACCTTCTCAACACGCATCCAGCCACTCTTGCCAACTAATTCTTCAAGCAGAACCGTTTTACCTACACTGCCTGAATAGTCAAAGACAACCTCTTGGCATGGTGTATCTGCGTTGAGGTAATCACCAATAATAGCTTGTGCCAGCGGGCTACCAACACGGAAAGGTTGAGCATTATCCGGAAGTTCCACGCTGCTCTTGGTCTCTCGCTCTGATGTCATAAAGTAATTGCCATCGAAGAGAGAGCCATTATTCAGTGTGAAACGATAGTGTTCCTTATCAAACTCGGCATCATTACGCAGAGCATACATGGCCAACATCCACAATCGTTTCTCAAAGAGGTCAAGATTATTTAAACTCTGAGCCAGGTTGAAACGTAGCTTCTCCTGAACTGATTCATCAAAGTTCTCCAAAAGTGTACTACGAGCTTTGAGCATTTTATCTGAAATCTCAGTTTGCAGCTCTGCCTGGAGAGCATCAAATGCCTCCTCAATTTCTGCTGTAGTACGACACTCATTATATATTTGAGCAATGCGTTTCTCGAAATCCAGACCATTGCCAATACTACCCAACACCTCATCACTTGCGCCAAAGACACCGCTAAACAGTTGGAACTTTTGGTCCAGCAACTCATATACACGAATATCAGCAGCATTTGCCTTATTGAGGAAGTTTATAACCACAACATCGAACTTCTGACCATATCTGTGGCATCTACCAATACGTTGCTCAATACGCTGCGGGTTCCATGGCATATCATAGTTTACAATCAGAGAGCAGAACTGCAAGTTAATACCCTCAGCAGCAGCCTCAGTTGCAATCATAATAGTTCCATCCTCTCGAAAGTAATCCACAATAGCGGCACGACGGTCTGCTGTTGGGGAGCCTGTAATCTTATGGCTACCTTTGTGCTTTTCTATCCAGGCATTGTATATCTCGGTAGATTGTCTATCTGTATTTGTTCCGTTAAAACGTACAATCTTACCTTTGTAGCCTCGTTTCTCTAAAAGTTCATAGAGAAACTCCTGTGTTCTACGAGACTCTGTAAAGATAAGAGCCTTCTTCTGAGCTCCAAGCGTATCCAACTGTTCAAAACCTTTGTCAAGAGCTGTAAACAACTGCTCCGCCTTGCTGTTTTTCTTAATCTTTGCAGCTAGGTCTCTAAAGGCATAAAGCTCTTTTAACTCATTTTTAATTCCTTCAATATCCGAAGGATGCAGTACTTCTTGTTCCTCTTCTTCTACCTCCTCGTCATCAATCCAGTCATCATCACTACCATCAAAATCCATGTAAACCTCCTCCAAGCTTGCGCTCTCCTGACGTTGCAGTTTAGCCTCCAAACGAGCAATAAGCGAGCAGAAAGTATCGTGTATCGCGTATGTTGATGATGCCAAAAGCTTACGGAGAATCAAGGTCATCAGCTGTCGCTGACTGTTAGGTAGCGCATAGAGTTTAGGTCTTGCAAGATAATCTGAGACTAAATCATAAAGAGCTTGTTCATCTTTAGTTGGGAAGAACTCTTGCAAAATTGCTATACGTTTAGTGTATTTGATATACTCAAGCACCTGACGACGAAGTGTGCGCTTACATATAGGCTGCAATCTTTCGCGGAGAGAATTGTAATCTTCTTCGTCAAGCATACGACCGAATTGAGTCTTAAAACTCTTTAGGTCGCCAAAAACATAGTCGTCTATAATCGACACAAGTCCATACAGCTCTAAGATAGAGTTTTGTAACGGTGTGGCAGTAAGCAGGATTTTCTTACGCGACTCAATGGCAGACTTAATAATATTCGATATTTTATTAGTCGGCTTGTACACATTGCGGAGACGGTGCGCCTCGTCAATGATAACCAAGTCCCAATCTATATGTTTGATGTAAGGTGCCTTGGTCTTGGCAAACTGATATGAGCAGATGACAATCTTGTCGGTTGTAAATGGATTGAGATTACCCGTATCGAGAATAGCATCAAAGCTGCGTTTTTCGAGAATTACAGACTCCAGCGAGAACTTCTCTTGCAACTCGCTCGACCACTGCTTGCGAAGGTTGGCGGGGCAGATAATGAGTAGTTTTCTTTTGTATTCTGCCCAATGTTGCGACAGAATAATACCAGCCTCAATAGTCTTGCCCAAACCTACCTCATCTGCCAGAATAGCACCTTTCGACAACGGGGACTTGAATGCAAACAAGGCCGCCTCCACCTGATGCGGAGTCAAATCAACCTGCGCATCTTGAAGCGAAGCGGTCAGTTTGTTAATATCATTAGCTGGTAAACGTCTTGTAAGGTAATTTGCCAGATATTTAGCTTGGTATGTGGTAATATCGTACATAGATACAAAAATAAATAAAATTTATTTTAGTCCTATACCAAAGGTCAAAATTGTAAAAAAGTTTATACGCTGTATGTTATTGAACAAAAAAATAAGAATATCACAGCTAAAGATAATTTACATCTTTTATAAATTCCGATTATACCTAGAATGCGTGAAAATTATCAACAAAAATAAGGCGTATTATGTGAAAACGCATCGTGTTTTGATATGTAATTGTGTGAAAAGATTTACATTTATTATTGACTATCAATGTATTGAACAATGATTATGCAATGCCGTTATTTTAATGCAACAAAAATAAAAAACAAATCCCCCAAGACCACCATTTATAGGTAGTCCTGGGGATTATTATGTTTAGTAGTTTAAGCTCAATCAATAGTGGGTTTCAAGAATTAGTCATTCAAAGCCGTAACCCACTCTATAAAATCAAGTTTGATTAACTGCCAAACCTTCTCTTGTAAGCATATCGGGTTGGGATCAGAATCGGCAAATGTAAAATCAGTCAATCCTTTTATGCATTCTTCACGTGTTGCACCATAGGGATAGCGTTCCTCGTATAATGAAAGCATCTGTTCTATTGTATAGTGATTATGCAATAGATGTAAATCCCAAAAATCTTTTTTACGTCCACCACGAGAAAGGACATCCATCTTCATTGCGACAATATCATCAACTGATGCGATGCGTATATTGCCTTGCAGTTCCATTGGACGTATGAAAGGATCTGTGTAGAAAAGGTCGAGTTTTACGCAATCCTCTTTTGAATTGCCAACGAGATAAAATACACCAAAGCTGACAACAGTTCCACAGTCACCGGAGCAATATGGAAACTCTTTTCTCAGAATATCTTGCAATTTATAAAAATCCAATGAACCGTACTCTGCATCGGTGAAAAGGTCTATATCATCGGACATACGATGACCATATCTCAATGAGAGTGAGGTACCACCAACAAGACGAAAAGGAGCAAATTCTTCTATTGTCATAAGATGCTCCAGTGTTGAACGCAGAATCGGCTTAACCGTTTTAAACTGTAATTCTTTATGCTTCATAATCAAGGTATGCCTTTAAGTTTTGTTTAATGTTTTCAGCAAATGGAGAAGTTGCTATGAGGTCTATTGTTGCCAAAATTGTGTCTTTACCATAAAAACGGATTGTTTCTAAAATCTCCTCTTCTGTACCACGTTCAAATACCCTGTTTATAACATAACGTTTGTGTGCGATGAAATCGATGTGTTCGAATGATGTATCCCAAAACAATGTAGAGCGGAATTTATTACAATCCGGGCGATTGTTTGTTGACAATCGTCGTTTCTCCTCTGAAATATCATAATGCACTTGCAAAGTCATCAAGAAACCCTCTTCCAATCCTAAGGCTCTTTCAATGCGAAGTGAAAGCGGGATATTCATAGATCTGCGTCCACGGATTATAGCACTGAGCGTTTGCGGATATTCGCCTATTGATTCGGCAAAATGTCCGCTTCTGAGTTTTCTTTTGTTTAATTCTCGTTGCAAGAACAAACCAGGATGTAATCCTTTGAGTATTTCTATTGTAGCATTCATAGTGCAAAAATAAACAATATTGTTTAGAAAACAAATGGCATGACAAAATTCTTTTCTAACTTTTAAAAAGAAGATGTCGGAATTTCCGACAGGTTAAAAAAAAGTTTCCCCCAGAACTGCCTGCATAATTAGGTAGTCCTGGGGATTATTATGTGTAGTAGTTTAGAAAGTCAAGCAATCATACGTTTCAAGTATCTCCTCTTGACGCAGTTCGAGATAGCGTTTAGTAACAGCAACTACACTCCATATTGTGCTGTACCTCCCAATTCCTCTTCAATGCGTATCAGTTGGTTATACTTGGCAGTGCGGTCGCTGCGGCTCATTGAACCGGTCTTTATCTGTCCGGCATTTACAGCCACTGCAATATCAGCAATTGTAGTATCTTCAGTTTCACCGGAACGATGGCTTATTATGGTTGTATAGCCATTACGACGTGCCATTTCAATAGTGTCGAGAGTTTCTGTAAGCGTTCCTATCTGATTAACCTTTACCAGCACACTATTAGCGCAATTCAGTTCAACACCTTTGCCAAGGTATTTGACATTGGTTACAAAAAGGTCATCACCCACAAGCTGGCAACGGTTGCCTATGCGCGCAGTGAGCATAGCCCATCCCTCCCAATCATTCTCACCCATACCATCTTCAATTGAATCGATTGGATATTTTTCAATGAGACGTTCCAGATAATCGACCTGCTCTGCGGATGTAAGCTTTTTTCCCTTGCTACCTTCAAAAAGCGTATAGTCATACACACCGTCGCGATGATATTCGGATGCCGCACAATCAAGAGCCAATGTAATATCTGTTCCCGGAGTATATCCGGCAGTCTTTATCGCCTGAACCAATATATCCAAAGCCTCTTCCGTGCCATTGAGTGCCGGAGCAAAACCACCTTCATCGCCTACACCTGTGCTATAACCGTTATTCTTCAACACGCTTTTCAGAGCACTGAAGACCTCGGCACCCATCTGCACAGCTTGGCGTATGCTGGCAGCACCTATTGGACGTATCATAAACTCCTGAAAAGCAATAGGAGCATCGGAGTGGCGTCCTCCATTAAGCAGGTTCATCATAGGAACAGGCAACACGTGTGCATTGACACCACCAATATAACGATATAGAGGCATACCGCACGCCTTTGCCGCAGCTCGCGCAATAGCCAATGACACTCCCAATATGGCATTGGCTCCAAGATTGCATTTTGTGGGTGTATCATCAAGTTCAAGCATCATTCGGTCCAAGCCTCGTTGGTCATACACATTACATCCGCGCAACACAGGGGCTATGCGTTCGTTGATATTTGCCACAGCCTTTGATACCCCTTTGCCATTATAGCGATGTTCATCTTCATCACGTAACTCCAATGCCTCATTTTCACCGGTAGATGCCCCCGATGGAACAGAAGCGCGCCCCATCACACCATTTTCCAATATAACTTCAGCCTCTATCGTAGGATTTCCACGCGAGTCCAGAATTTCTCGACCTTTAATCTCTGATATATTCATAACTGTCAGCTTTTACTATAATACACTAAATACTATACAAACGAGTGGCAAGAAGGTTTGTTTTCTTCCCAACACAAATTTAGAATTTTTTTATAGGACAAAAATAGGATGTCTGCTTTTTTAAAGGACACATAGCGGGCTATGTAACTACAAAAGGTGGAAACAGACATTTTTGAATATAAAAACAGCTTCCAATATAATAAAAACCTTTATTAGAAATTTAAACAGTTTCTAGGCCGATAGATTATATTAACGTGAGTTCGATATAATTTTAAGTAATTTCCCAAATATTAAGTCCTTGTAATTGAATGGTTACAAGGATTTTTTCTTTTTATAGAAACAGCCACTTCATTGATGCCATTGAGACACTAATTGAAAATGATGCCCCACCTCACTACCCCGCGGGGAGAGGAGAAAATATCTCATCACACTTTTATACTGAAACGCAAAATAGAGAAACTACAATTCTACAATAGCTGTAAACACATTCCAACCGTGAGTGTTTCTATACACACTTGCGGCACCGCCGGCGGCTGCACGCTGTTTAAACTCTTCAATGTTCATAATAATTCCATTTATTTCTTTGCCACTGCAGCAACATCGTTGCCGTTTGTGTTCTCATTCTGTTCCGGTACACGTAGAGATGATGGTTCCTAAAGTATCGGTACAACCTTAGTGGTTGGTGCTCCAAAAAGACAAGGACGCGCAACACAGTTGCGCTATCGCAGTGGATATCGCTGGCGCATTGAGCAAGTAATTTGTTAAAACCTAATACTTTATAGAGAGACATCCTTTCGGGGATGTCTCTTTTTTTGTTGGGTATTGCGGTGGGTGTCAGGAGTTTATTACAACCATTCTGCGGCTTCCGAATTCCCTTTATATACAAATTACTTAAATCCATATTCGGTGGCCTTAAACGGTCCCACATAAGCCCATAAACCACTATTCCGTGCGACCTTTTGCGACCAAAAAGCGACCACTTTTCGGGTGGTCGCAAATAGGCCGTTTAATCACAATTTACGGCATCCAACATAAGACGGTGCTCTATTTCCCCGAACTCACACACTCCTTTAATACAGAATATTACACACATTTTTTTGACTGTTTAAGTATACGATATAACACAAAATGTGAGATATGGCAATACAATAGCCAAAACGCCAATACAACTGACACTGAAGAGCAAAGAGAGGGCGCTGTCTGTTGTCAGCGCCCTCTCTTTGCCGTATCTCTATTAGGGTAAAACGATTCACCCTAATATTCGTTGTAATACTGAACTAAGTGAAATATCTCACCACCCCCCTATCCGAGGTCCTTGGCTATGCTCAGAACAACAATATACTTATTTTACTTTACAACTACCTTTTTGCCATTGATAATGTATACACCTTTACTTGGCTTTATTACTTTCCTACCTTGTAAATCACATATTTCAGTCTCCAGTTTCCACTCATCTGTGTTCACTTCATTAACATCAGTTGTGCCGCCAAAGTCGAAACGGAAACCAGCGCTACCCTGCGCCATCTCCTTTGAAATTACGAGGTATGCCTTGTTGGAGTCATTCAAGAAATAGCCGTTGTCGGCCCCATTACCAGCTATGTAAAAACCGAGTTGGTCATATTCGTTAGAAAGAATATAATATTCCTTATCAGCCTCCTTGGTTATCTGTTCGCGAACAAGTGTGCCCTTGAGCAATCCCTTGTCTATATTTTCAGGAGAACTTGACGACTGCACGAATGTGTATTTACCCTCATCGGCTTTCACCACCACACCTGTGTTTGCAGGTAGCGTACCGGTTACAATCTCCATATGCGCATAACCGTTGCCTACACTTGTGATGGTATAGACACCACTATCCTCGCCTTTGAGTTCAGGAATTGCTGCATCAAAGCCAAGGTAGAGAGTTGCGTATCCAACCTCTGACATATTTAGCTCGTGGCTCTCGACATAGGAATCTGCGGTCGTGGTAAAGTCAATGACAACAACATCATCCTTAACACAAGGAATGGTTGCTATACCGTTTTCTACAACTACGGTAGCTTTCTTGCCGTTCACGGTTACAAGCGCCTTGCCAATTTCCATTGCACCGCGGTTGCAACGCACCTTGAGCTCTGCACCGGCATTACTTACGATTGTTGCCTTCTGGCACTTGCCATCGGCCCAATTAAAATCAACGGTGAAGTTACCCATAGCCTTCATACCCGCAACATCTCCGCTCTTTTCCCAAACCTTGGGAAGTGCAGGGAGTATGTTTATGTAGCCGTGCGCACTCTGCAAAAGCATCTCGGCCATACCCGAACATACACCAAAGTTACCGTCAATTTGGAATGGTGGGTGCGCGTCGAACAGGTTGTAATATACACCACCATTGCTGCCTGCGTGTTGCAGTGCATTCTTTATGATGATGTGGGCGTGGTCGCCATCCTGAGCACGTGCCCAGAGGTTCACCTTCCAACCCATTGACCAACCTGTAGCTGCGTCGCCACGATGCTTCAAGGCGTTCACTGCAGGAGTGAAGTACTCGCTCTCTGGAGTAATCTGGTCCATTGGGAACAATGCCATCAGGTGTGAGATGTGGCGGTGGCCTCTCTCACCTACTGAGTATGGAGAATACTTCCACTCGCGGAGCAGCTGCTCACCCGTGCTTACGCCGTTGAAAGGATTACCCCAAGCACCGTCGTATGTCTCGGTGTGCAAGCCCTTGTCGGTCTTCTCCAGGTAGAGAGCGAGCTTGTCGAGGTCGGCCTGTGAAAGACCGGTATTCTCAGCACCAAGTATCTCAACAGCATCGGTCAAGTTCTGGAACAGGTAGCTAATCATCTGCTGTGCGTGTGCTGTACCATCCTCTTTCTCGTTTCCGTGCTGCTCGGCACTGAACTCATCGGGAGCCACGTATGTACCGTCATAAACCTTGCGGTCCTGAATCAAACGATGGAACCAGAACTCGGCACAATCCCACATCACAGGGAATGCCTTCTTGAGGAACTCCTTGTCTTGGGTGTAGCGCCAGTGCATCCACAGGTGGCTTGTGTACCAAACATTGGCAACGAGATAGTTGCTGCCCCAAGTACTCATACTGTTGTAGAGTGAAGACTCGGTGAGCACGCTCCAGCCATAGCCATCGTTGTACTGCTGAGCAACCATCTTCCAACCCTCGCTCTGTGCACCACGGATGATGAAGTTTACAAAAGGCTTGTGGAGGTCGCTGAGGTTAGTAATCTCTGTGGGCCAGTAGTTCATCTGTACGTTGATATTGGTGTGGATATCAGAGTTCCACACGCCTTGGGAAGCCTGGCATCCCATATTATTCCATATTCCTTGCAGGTTGTTAGGAGCTGCAATAGGCTTGCGGTTTGAGCTGATAGCCAGGTAGCGGCCATAGTGGAAGTAGAGCTGCTCCAGGAACAGGTGGTCGTTATCGGTGCTGTTGCCTGCCTGATTATTGGGATAATATTTGTCAATGAGTTCTTTAGTATCTACGCTTGGAGTTTCAAGACCAAGGCTGAATGTCATACGTTTTGTTATGGCGCTGAAGTCGTCAATATGAGTTTTCTCAAGCACTGCATATTCCTTTGCTGCTGCCTTCTCGATATCAGCCTTTATGCGGTTATTGACATCGTCCTTTGTCTCGTTTGTGAAATAGTTGTTGAGAACAGTCATATCACCGTTGAAGTTAGTACCACCCTTCAGAAAGAATGTAACCTCTGTTGCGTCGCTCACTGTAATTCCGTCCGAAGCCGTGCTCACTGTAGCGCCGTTGTCGGTAGCAATATGCACACGTGCTGCGTACTCCACAGCTTCCATTGCTCCTGTGAACGATGCTGTGCCATCGCTGTATTCCACGCTACTTGCACCGATGTCGCTACAAGGAGTAAGTCTGAATGTGAGGTTCAGTTTCTCGCTGCCGATGTTCTTGTAGTTTATTACAATCACTGAGTCGGGAGCCGAACTGAAATACCTGCGTACCTGCTTTGTATCATTGCTTTTCTTGAACTCAACACCTGCAATACCCTCTTCAAGGTCAAGGTAACGCACATAGTCGATTGCCGCCTGTGCATTGTTGTCGGTGATGAACAGTGAACCAAAATTTACGAATGTACGTTTACCGTTATCTGCACCGATGGTATTTGCAGGGCCACTCCACAGAGTCTTCTCGTTAAACTGAATCTCCTCGCTCTGCACCTCGCCAAATACCATACATCCAAGTTCACCGTTACCCAATGGCAAGGCATACTCCTGCCAAGCATTGCCTGAGTCACCCGATTTGGCCGACGATTTGTACCACAGCGTGTTGGCGTTCTTTGGCGTGTATTCAAAATTATATTCATCGGGGAACAGGGTGTAGTCGGCCTCTTCCATAAAGAATGTACTTCCGTTGTCGCCAACTGCACCGTCAGCAGCCCACAGAGCCAGATAATTACCTCGTTTGTTCCAATAATTATTGTTACTGCCTTTAATCTTTATATATGATGCAGTGCCGTCGAAATTGATAGTGCCATCGAAAACCGTTGAATGTGAAGTGCTGTTGCGGTCAACCATTGATGCACGAGCGTTAGCTTCGTTACCTGTTATGCCAAGCACCTTTGTGAGACCTGTTGAATAGTTGTAGATTTTGTATCCACCATCACTCTGTGCCTCGAACATCCAAAGACCACGGTTATCCTGTGGTGTATTTTTGTTTGTCAGTTTAAGGTTTGCGCCATCACAATAATCAGGGTTGAGGCTCATATAGTAGAGATCCACCTTATGCCCCTTTACAGTATAGAACTTGGTACTGTTGCTAAAGTAGCTTACATAAACATTTGCCTCGTCGATGTTTATCACAGCGTGCATACCACTCACCGGCACAGCTGTGAAATCATCTTTCTCGACAGCACCAATAGTATTCAGCGTGCTTCCGTTTTTATACTCTTCCTTATTGTAAATGACACCCGCTGTTGCATCGGATGTTCCAAGCACTATTACGTTGATACTTGCAGGGAGCAATGTCCAAGTTGCAGCATCAGCTTTCCCAGCATCTCCATAAGGGTGATTGCCTGAGCCTTTAGAATCTGGGCCGACCTTGAAATAAAGGGTTTGGTCGTCTTTATATGTATTTACCCACTTAATCAAGTACTGCAACTCTTCTTCGGTCTCTTCGAAAAAAAGCAAAGATGCTTCATCTTCATTACTAGTAGAAGCATTAACATTCCATTCGTGGCATTTGATGTAATAGCCATCTCTGCATTTTACTTTGTAGCCATCACCACTCTGCACAAATGTAAAAATCTGACTTTCACTGCCGTTCCAAGCTGCAACATTAACACCACCACAAGAGCCGGTATACCAATCGTGGTTTTTAACGTTCATATATGTACCGTCTGAATTCATTATGCGGTACTCCTTGCTTGTGTCAATTTGTGCCAAGCCTGCAGCAACCGACGTCGCCAGCAACAGCACGATGATTAAAAGTTTTTTCATTTGCTTTTGTATTTATAAACTGATTAAAATCCCTTTAAGGCATCAATTGTTATTTGATATTCAAATGCCATTGGCGCACAATGCCACCATTTGCGAAGATAAGTAAAATTATTTAGATAGTGATACAAAATTTATCAAAATTATAAATTCCCCAATTTTATCTCATATCAAACAATAAGAGTTTCAAAATACTCAATAGTGCATCTTCGATTACTGAGTTTCAATAAATTTGCATAAGATAAAAGCCACAGCTCCCTACTCGGCCCACATAGGACTATTCCGTGTCCCCAAAGCAAAAAACGAGGCACTTCATTTTAGCCACTCAACTTTTATATCTAATTAACGCCAATCTGTAGCTTGCTTGTGACCGACAATTTGTGTTTAACAAACTTTAACCTTTCGCATCTTATTGTATCTCAATACTTTGAAAATCATTTTTGCCGAAACAAGCTTGTAACTTTGAATTTTTTTCCATTTGTTTCTATATTATATATACATTTTACACTTGACTGGGCAGGCAGCAAAACAAGAGCGTATATAAAAAGCACAAAACTATAGACTATGGATTGTACAAGAACTTGGATAATGCAACAGCCCCGCACAATTAGAGGAGTTCTGGAAAACTATTGCCCGGAACTGTTGAAGGCTGCCGAAGAGGGATGTGCTGTATTGGCCAAGTTGCAGAGTTTAGTTATTGAGCTTTTGCCTATAACAAAAAAAATGCTACCTTGCAACATAGATCAGCTTCACAATATTGAAGCGCAGGCAAACCTTATGGCCTACATATACCACTATTCGTTGTTCGCTTTTGCCGACAAGGCATACACCACACTAAAGGAACAGTGCGCGGCGTTAGCCGAGGCTCTCGATTTTAGCCTTGAAGCAGAAGGAAAAGAGGCTACCGAGAATTTGGAAAAGACGTTGGAAGCCTTGGGGCGCATACCATTCGCCAGCCTGCTCGTGCACAGCTCTGCCGGGTTGCTGAGACTAGAGACATTCAAGGAGTACATGCAAAAGGGATTGGATTTCCTTGTTTTCCCTGCGTTCAATACCGATGGCACACTCCACGCAAAATGGAGCTTTTGCGACATAATAGGTACAATTGTCAAGAATGGCTTGTCCGATGTACACCTGCTGGCCGACTGCAACAACGCTCCGCTACCCTGCGCACCAACTATTGGCAAGGTAGCAGATGATGAGAATTTGATGAGATTTTATTAAAATGCAATATATGATAAGTGCTAAAGAGAAAGAGCTTCTAGAATCAATTAAGAATTTGATGAAGGTACACGGATTGGTATCTTACGACATTGGTATTTTTGATTCACAAATTGGCAAAATAAAGGTCATCCCCAAGGGGTGGCAACTGTTGCTTGTACCCATAAAGGGTTATCACTATGACAACTTTGAAGTTTATAAGATAATGCATCTGAATGGCGAACTCTATTTTATGGTAAATGAAGAGCATCAGACCTATGATTACCCCAGAAAGAGAGAGAAATATCGTTACACTTGGGAAGAGCTAGTCAATATGGTGGAAACTACAAAGTGGAGCGTAAGACGCCGTAGTTATGGAGGAAAGGAGAAGGGTGAATGGAAAATCGATAAATTAAAGAGCATTGAGAGCAGCCTGAAGTATTATGATGCACAAGAAGAGGCAAAATGGAGAAAGCGGCCAAGACTGACCGACGCAAACATAGATGTGCTTGTAAAAGTTCTGGAATCACAGAAGAGCTTTTTGGAAAAGATTGTAGATAGGCTCTTCTTCGGATATTGAGTTTTAAGTAATAAATGACAATAGACCAAGCTATATGGTAGATTTTGAAGATGATACAGATAGACAGTCTTTCTACAAAAAAAGGCGGCGACATAAGCTACCATTGCTGGAAATTCAAGAAATTCGACTGGGCCGAAATCCTGTATATCTACCTTAAGAACTGGAGCTTTGCAGTGATGGTGTTCACGGTGTTCGATGCAATAATTCCACTTCTTTTAGCTCCATATATGGGTGGTGGAAATATATAATAGAGGCTGGGTCAAAAATAATTTTGGCTCAGCCTCTTGTTTGGAGTAATTTTTCCGTTTTTATCTTCAGATTCGAAGAAATATCATTTTTGTACGCATAAATCCTTTATGCAGCCCGACAACATTCTAAATATGCTCCAATA
>JAZONR010000065.1:0-9124 GCA_045654645.1 Bacteroidaceae bacterium | reverse complement strand
CGATTGAATGTGCGAGGGATATTATGCTCCTTCGCAATCTCATAAATCCACGACTCCTTAACACCAAATTTCTCTTTAATCTCGGCAGTGGTGTAGAAGTCGGTAATACTCTGCTTGCTTCTTGGCAGATGTTTTTTGTAAGGAGAAGCATTATCAAACAGAGCCTCGATGTCTCGTTTCCTGATAATAGTCTTTCTCTTTAGCTGAACCGATTTTATTAGATTCGTTTCAAGATACCTATAAAAGGTCGCCCTGCTTATACCGATATACTTAGCGGCTTCGCTTGGGGTAAAGAAGTCCTTGTCAATGCAATCCTCTTTTTCGATTTGCTGATTGACCATTGTTTGAAATTCACTAACACGCTTTTGCCTTGTTCTTTCTTTGTAGGCAAGGTTAGCACAACGATGCGAACAGCATCGTGTCGAGGTTTTGTGAGCAATAAATAATTTGCCACACCACTCGCATTTTTTCTGAATGTCGATGTTACTAGCCATTTCATTTATCTTTTAATTTCGCCAAAAATGTATCTCTGCGTCTCACTGTGTCTCACAGCGTCTCATTTTTCCATTACCTCGCCAACGCAAAATTGCATTTCAAGCGGCGAGGTACATAGGAGGTACAAAAACAGGCGTAAAAAGGCTTAGCAACGATTAACAACGATGCTTGCACAAACAAAAATAGCACCCGACAAAGAGTGCTATATTAATCATTTATGATTGGTTTAACTATTTGGTAATCAACTACTTATTTCCCGATGCAGAAATTGGCGAATATGTTGCCGAGGATTTCATCGGTGGTCATTTCGCCGAGGATTTCGGAGAGGTTGCCTATGGCGGCGCGGAGGGGCTCGCTCACGAGGTCGCCCGGGAGGCCGTTGGCAAGGCCTGTCTGCACTTCTCTTATGTTGCCAAGGGCGTGGGTGAGGGCTTCGTAGTGGCGCACATTGGTTACTACAACGTCGCTTGAGGCGATGTTGGGAATGGCTGCGCTGCGCACAAGGAACTCTTCGAGTTTGTTGATATTGGTGCCTTGACGGGCTGATATTGCAAAGGTGTCGTTGCTATCCCAAATGGTGTCGCCGCCCCACTGTTGCACCATTGCTGCGCCCCACTCCATCACTTTGCCGAGTGTTTCGCTGTCTACTGCATCGCTCTTGTTCACCACCACTGCAAGTTTCTTTCCGCCGCACAGGGGAAGTATTCTGTGTGCCAACTCTTGAAGCTGCTCTGTGGGTGCTGTGGGGTCTATTAACCACAGGGCTATTGATGAGCGTTTCAGTTGCTCAAGGGTGCGTTCTATGCCCATCTGCTCCACTATGTCGTGGGTGTTGCGCACGCCGGCGGTATCTATGAAGCGGAAGGTTGTGCCGCCGATGTTCATTGTACCTTCTATGGTATCGCGGGTGGTGCCACTGATATCGCTGACGATTGCTCTGTCCTCGCGCAGAAGGGTGTTCAACAGGGTGCTCTTGCCGGTGTTTGTCTCGCCCACGATAGCTACAGGCACGCCGTTCTTCACGGCGTTTCCAACGCTGAAGCTATCGGCCAGGCGGCTCATCACACCTTCAACCTCGCTACATAGGTTCATAAGCTCGCTGCGGTCGGCAAAGGTTACATCCTCCTCGCCAAAATCGAGTTCCAGTTCCATAAGGGTGGTCAGTTTCAGCAGTTTGTCGCGCAGACGACCAAGCTCGTTGCTGAATCCTCCCTTTAGTTGGTTCATTGCAAGGCGGTGCGATGCGCGCGAGGTTGATGCTATGAGGTCGGCAACGGCCTCGGCACGGCTCAAGTCCATACGGCCGTTAAGGAAGGCGCGCATTGTAAACTCGCCGGGCTCGGCCTGACGTGCGCCGGCATTGAGAAGTGCAAGCAGCAGCTGTTGCGTGATGTAGGGCGATGCGTGGCAGCTTATCTCCACCACATCTTCGCCGGTGTAGGTGTGCGGCGCGCGCATTATTGTGAGCAGTGCCTCATCGAGCAGCTCGCCGCCGGTGTAGAGATTGCCAAACACCACAGTGTGGCTTTTTCGCTCGGCGAGAGAGGCTCCCTTGGCCTGCACAAAAAGCGAGGATGCAATGTCCACCGCTCTGTTGCCCGATATTCTAACCACATTAATTGCCCCACCCTGCGGGGTTGCCAAAGCACATATTGTATCCTTCATTTCTATCGTTATCTTTTTACAAGAGTTATGCAGTTCATCATAGAGCGCAAAATTAGCAACAAACGGGCAAGATTTATAAGGTTTGCCCGAATATTTTGCTGTGAATTGGAACTATTGAGCTGTTCGCATAGGATTTATGGAAAGAAACAGCACTCCAAAGAAAGAATATAAGAGGGCAACCCACACGGGCTGCCCTCTTTGCTGTTTGAGTTTGAACAAAAGAGCCTTTTAGTCAAACCCTTATTTTCAACGGCTGTGCACGCTTTTAAATTCTATCGAGCACTGTCTGTATCAGTTCGTTCATCTTTGTGCCATAGTCTATATTGGCCTCTTTGGCACGACGGTTGGCAATGACAAGGCACACTGTAACAGCCTTGTGCCCCATAAGCGCTGCCAAGCCGGCAAGCGCCGAACTCTCCATCTCAAAGTTTGTTATCTCCTGCCCCTGGAAAGAGAAGGACTCAATCTTTTCGTTCTGATGAGGGTCGGCCAATGGCACACGCAAACGACGTCCCTGCGGGCCAAAGAAGCCGCCACAGGCAACAGTAACGCCACGCACCATATCATCCTGGGCTATGCGCTCCACAAGTTCTTCATCGGCAGCAATCACATAGGGCGCCGGCTGACACATATTGCCACTCCAACCAAGATGATTTAAAAGAGCACGCTCCATTGGAAGGTCGCACACCTCGTTGCGTCCGGCATAGAAATTGAGCAAGCCGTCGAAGCCCACCGACTTTCTGGAGCAGATGAAAGAGCCCATAGGTGTATACTCCTGCAGGCCGCCGCAAGTGCCAATGCGCACCATTTCCAGCTGACGGAAGTTATCCTTCTCATAGCGGGTATTGAAATCAATGTTGGCAAGGGCATCGAGCTCATTCACAACAATATCTATGTTATCGCAACCAATTCCTGTTCCCACAACACTTATGCGTTTACCCTTATAGGTTCCGGTGATGGTGCGAAACTCGCGTGCCGACACCTCACACTCCTGCGTGTCGAAGAATGCCGCCACCTTAGGGACACGATTGGGGTCGCCCACAAGGATAATCTTGTCGGCCAACTGTTCGGGTTTCACGCCCAAATGATAGATAGCCCCATTGGGCTCTATCAGCAGCTCCGAGGGAGCGAAATAACGCTTCATAATCATCTTCCTTAATATAGTTCAACAAAACATTTACAGCTGCCGCACGCGCGCCAAGCCTATTTAATCAACATTTTACTCCTTGGCAATGTTGTCGCGCATTGCAGTATCGGCCTGAATATTCTTCATCCGATAGTAGTCCATAATGCCAAGATTGCCATTACGGAACGCCTCGGCCATAGCTCTTGGCACCTCGGCCTCGGCCTCAATAACGTGGGCACGTGCCTCCTGGGCGCGGGCCTTGTTCTCCTGCTCAAGAGCAACAGCCATCGCACGGCGCTCCTCGGCCTTGGCCTGAGCGATATTCTTATCGGCATTAGCCTGGTCTATCTGCAAAGCAGCACCAATGTTCTTACCTATGTCAATATCGGCAATATCAATTGACAGAATCTCGAACGCAGTACCGGCATCGAGTCCCTTGCGAAGAACAAGCTTGGATATTGAATCGGGGTTCTCGAGCACAGCCTTATGACTCTCGGCAGAACCAATTGAGGAGACGATACCCTCGCCCACACGGGCAAGCACTGTATCCTCGCCTGCACCACCCACCAGGCGCTTGATGTTGGCACGCACGGTAACGCGGGCAATAGCTATCAGCTGAATACCATCCTTGGCAACAGCCGTTACGTGGGGAGTGTCAATAACCTTGGGATTAACCGACATCTGCACCGCCTCAAACACATCGCGGCCGGCAAGGTCAATGGCAGTAGCCATCTGGAACGAGAGCTCAATGTTGGCCTTTGATGCCGAAACAAGTGCGTGAACAACCTTCTCCACATTACCACCGGCAAGATAGTGCGCCTCGAGACTGTCGCGTGTGATATTCTCGAGCCCGGCCTTGTGCGCCTCAATCATAGCACGCACAATCACCGATGGCGGCACATTGCGGATGCGCATAAGGAACAACTGCAACAAAGAAATTCTGACACCTGAAACCTTGGCCGACAGCCAAAGCACAAAGGGAACATAGTGGAGCACAAAAGCCATAAGCACAATGGCAGCAACCACCATTCCACCAATCACATACATACTGTTATCCATAATCATATATAAAAATATTGTGGTTATTACTTCTTACCTACCTTTGCAACAAACAACGTGTCGCCCGATATGCGGATAATCTCAATTTCATCATCCTCATCAATGAGCCCCGACTCGGACTTTACCTCAAAAACACGGCCATCGAACAACGCCTCGCCAATGAGGGCAAGACGTGTTTTTGCCACGCCACGCTGCCCCACACGCAAGGTAGAGACATCATTATCCCTCACTGTGGAGTCGATATTCTTGTTAAGCGCAACCTTGTCGAGCGAATTTCCATAGAGCGCCCACAAAAAGAGAGAAATACACACCATTCCCATCACCAGGATAGTTATCCACCCTGCCGCATTGCCAATCTGAGCAAAAGCATAGAAAATTGAGCCTGCCATTGCAACAAGCCCGGCAAAACCGGTAAATCCAAAGCCCGGAATAAACACAACCTCAACCACCAACAGCACGGTAGCAAAGATGGCGAGCAAAACAGTTACCAAGATATCCATATAAAATATTTTTTATTACATTCAACAATTATTCTTCACACTCAAAAAAAGCGTTTCTCATCTAATCTCGCCATAGAGAGCCTGCTGCTCCACCCTGCGCACCTCATATTCCAGTTCAAGCAAGGCATCCACCTCATCTTCTACCTGAGTTTCGAGTTGCAATATGCGGCTGCGCATCCCATTGCGGGCAGCTGCTGTTGCCGAGGCGTAATCGAGACGATACTGTTCCAAACGCTCCACATTGGCCTTGTGCTGCTTTGTCTGCGCCCGCCACTCCTCAAAGAGCTCACGCGCACGGCTGCTGCGAAAATCGGAGAGAGTCTTATATTCATTAAAATCGTCGATGATGAACAGAAAATCGACATTCTTGCGCACCGACTCAAAGGAATAGGCAAGCAGTGCCAACTGCTGGCGAGCCTTGCGCACAGCTTCATCATCGGTTTGCGTATCGGCTATCGACTCAATCTCTGCAAGAGAGAGAGCACGCTCATAGCCAACCTCATCAACATCCACCTTCACCCTCTTGTCGTTGGGAACAAAAACATAGACACACACCTTGCCTTGGGGCTGATTGCGGTCGCTGGCAAACCAACCCAAATTTGCAACCTCGTTAATAGCCATCATATAATCATTGGCCGGCGAGTTAAACGGCATTCCAAGATTATCGGGACGCAAGAAACAGCCATCCTCGGTGTTCATTCTTGAAACAAAAATGTCATAACCGCCAATGGCCCCCTCGCCGTCGCTGGCAAAATAGAGCGTTGTGCCGTCGGAAAGCAGGAAGGGAAAATCATCGTTGCCACCAGTGTCAAACCCGGCAACCGGCATCACTTTGCCCCACTCATCGCCCACTTTGGAACGGTGAAAGAGTTTCAGTTGCGGAAGGGTGTCGCCACTCTCATCGGAGAAGAAAATATCCATTCCCCTCTCTGTTTCATTAAGGTGCCCGGGCAACGAAGGGTCATCAAAGTAGCTTGCGCAGCTTGCAAGACGCCCCACATCGGCACCCATACTGTAGGCGCGCAGAAAATTCTCCTTCTCAAGAACAATGCTATCTATGATGCACACCATTTCAGTGTTTCGCACCATACGGTCGAGCCTCTCGCAATAGGAGAGACGCTGTTTGTAGATCGCCCTAAGAGAATCGCTCTTTGTTTTGTCAATAAAGTCGCTATAATAATCGGCCGCCACGGGATACTCCTTCTCGCCGAAATATATATCACCCAAATATTTAAAAGCATTGGCAATGTTGCGCGATGCAGCAAACTCCAGCATCTCGACAACCTCAACCGAATCGGCTGTCTCTATGCAGCAAGCTGCATACCAATAGTTATACTCACTATTCTTAGGACTGCCTTTTAGCAGTTTTTTAAACATCGGCTTGGCCTCGACATATTTGCCTTCGTTAAAAAGTTTCTTTGCCGTGTTTCTGTTCTGGGCCGATGCACCCGCAAACAGCAACAGACACATTATAATAGTCGCAAATCTCCTCATCGCAGCAATTCTATAACTGTTATCATTTTCCAAATGTACAAATAAAATATAATAATTGCCCCACAACCCTCTTTTTTTTAAATAAATTAATAAAAGAGTGAGGAAAAGGAGCAAAAATGCAGCCACAGCGCAAAAAAAGAGAAGAGCGGCAAACCTTGGAAGCACTATTTTCATTAATTTTGCGCGGCTTAACAAAACAGCCCAGAAACAAGAAAGACCCAATGCCCAAACTCACAGAAGAACAACTACTGAAGAACAAGATACAAAAACAGTTCAACAAGGCCACCAAGGGATACTCAATGTTTGCCGACGGAGACAAAATCCTTGTTGCCCTGTCGGGAGGAAAAGACTCCCTGACACTGCTTCAACTGTTAAGCGAGCGCAGCCGCATACACAAACCTGCCATAAGCATTGTTGCCGCACACGTAGCAATGGTAAACATTCCTTACAAAAGCGACCACACCTTCCTAAAACAATTCTGCGACGGGCTGGGCGTTGAGCTGCATCTACTCGAGAGCAGTTTCGATGCAAGCACCGACACACGCAAATCGCCCTGCTTCCTATGCTCGTGGAACCGCCGCAAGGCCCTCTTCACACTTGCACAAGAGATTGGCTGCAACAAAATTGCACTGGGGCACAATATGGACGATTTCATAGAGACAATGCTAATGAACATCACCTTCCAGGGCGCATTCAGTGCAATGGCACCCGTAATGCAGATGGAGAAGTTCCCCATCACCGTGATAAGACCATTGTGCCTTGTCAATGAGCAAGACGTGGAAGAATATGCCAAGCAACGCAACTTTCCGCCGCAGATAAAGAACTGCCCCCACGAGAACGCCTCCAACCGCCGCACAATGAAAGAGCTGCTTCAACAGCTCGAGCAACTGAACCCCGAGGCACGCTATAACCTATGGGGCGCAATGAGCAACATACAGCCGGCACTGCTACCACCCAAAATGAGCAATAAACAATAAAAAAATCATACAATGTCAAAATCACTACTCACCATTCTGTTGTTGATAATTTCCAACAGTTTTATGACCCTCGCCTGGTATGGCAACCTGAAATTGCAGGATATGAAGGTAATCTCGCCCAACACATCCATTGTAGTCATAGTGCTTATAAGCTGGTGCGTTGCGCTGCTGGAGTACTCGTTCCTAATCCCCGCAAACCGCATAGGCTCCGACATCAACGGCGGCCCCTTCTCATTGGTGCAGCTCAAGGTAATACAGGAGGTAATCTCCTGCCTGGTGTTCGGCGTAATAGTTTCCGTGCTCTTCAAGGGCGAGTCAATACAGTGGAACCACCTTGTTGCCGTGCTGTTCCTGATACTTGCCGTCTACTTTGTATTTATGAAATAAACCAAGGGCCATCATAGAGCACATTCATAAATATGAAAAAAACAGCGCTATTTTTCTGGCTCATCATCACAGCCACACTACCCGCCGGCGCCCAAGCGATATTCGGTTGCTCCAAACATTTTGCACTGCCCACCACATCGGGCACAAAAACCGAAGCGTTTTTCTGCCATTTCATAACAAGCAACAAGGAATACACAACACTCACACTGAAGCTGACCGCAGATGAGAAGACACAAATTGCAAAAGGCGACAGAGTGATTATAGAATATTCCGACATCACGGCAGACACCACAGAGATACACACCGTAAACAGGTCCGAGGTTCTCTATGCCGAATTTGTTGTAGACACTGACAAACTGAGGAAGAAGCCGCTTCACAAGATAAAGATTGGAGAGAAATGCAGCATCGGCATCAAGAACGACCAAAGGAGCGAACTATGCAAAAAGGTCTTCGAGGAGCACATCTCCAAAGCCATCGCCATAGCCCGTAAAAACAAAAGAAACTCAAAGAGAACAAAGCGCCCGATGGAGAAGTTGGGCATTGGAGCCAGCGCTGGAATAGTTTCACTCCCCAAAGAGGGTTTCATTGGGCTGTGTTATGGAGCATACATTAGTTGCTATAACGTCTATGCCGATTTCCGTATGGTGCCCACACAGACTCAGGAGACTGCCGGCATTGGAACCCTAAAAACAAGCATCATTCAGGCAAATGCGGGATACAGAATAAAAATACTCAACGGTTTTGGAGCAACACCTTTGGTTGGAATAACCCAATTCAATACATCAGCAGATGAAAAGAGCATAAAAAACAAAACCTATGTAAACTATGGTGTAATGTTCGACCACATATACTTTACTCCCAAAAAGAGAGTTGGAATAAAGACAGGCATCACCATTCAAAGACACAATTTTGCTATGACATTCGGAGTGGCATACAATCTTTGACAGCAAAGCTCAAAAACAGAGAGACCACAAACTAAATAGACAGAAAAAGCGCCGGGTGTATCACTACAGCCGGCGCTAACAATTTAAACACTATTCATTCACTAAAACAATTACATTTATGGTCTTTCTTGAGTCTTGTTTTTCTTTTGGTTGTTTGTAAATATCGGAAGTAGTTTTCACTTTCCAAAGTAGCGGTTGAAAAGACCCTCGAAGCCCTTGCCGTGGCGTGCCTCATCCTTGGCCATCTCGTGAACGGTGTCGTGGATAGCATCGAGATTGAGCTCCTTGGCGCGCTTTGCAATGCGATACTTGTCGCTGTTGGCCTCGGCCTCGGCATTCATACGCTTCTCAAGGTTGGTCTTTGTATCCCAAACACAGTCGCCAAGAAGCTCGGCAAACTTGGCTGCGTGCTCGGCCTCTTCCCAAGCATAGCGCTTGAAAGCCTCGGCAATCTCGGGATAACCCTCACGGTCGGCC
>JAZONR010000064.1:0-52353 GCA_045654645.1 Bacteroidaceae bacterium | reverse complement strand
GCATATTTAGAATGTTGTCGGGCTGCATAAAGGATTTATGCGTACAAAAATGATATTTCTTCGAATCTGAAGATAAAAACGGAAAAATTACTCCAAACAAGAGGCTGAGCCAAAATTACTTTTGACCCAGCCTCTCGTTTGTGAAATGTGAATAAAAAGAGCTGTTTTTAGGCTTGCGGAACCCGAAAAAAGCGCAACCGACGCAGCACGCGAGAGCAGAGAGTGCTTGCATTCTATGCCGAGCAGCAAGGAGGAAAAACCAAGCATTGCGGATTAACCGACGCAGCACGCGAGAGCAGAGAGTGCTTGCATTCTATGCCGAGCAGCAAGGAGGAAAAACCTTGCATTGCGGATTAATTTGCTAAACGTAAATGAGCTTTTTGAGGGTGAATATAACAACAAAAGAGCCTTTTAGCCAGCTTCCTTATATTTAACCATATCGCGTAACTATAGCCCCTGTCATCAACATCTATGGAGCTGCGTTGCTACACATTTTACTGATAGCGCAGGCGCTGCCCCGGACGTATTATTGATTTTGAATTCAACCCGTTAAGCTCGAATATGCGTCTTTGTGGCACGCCATACTTTCGGGCAATCCTCTCAATGGTATCGCCACTCTTCACCTTATGGTATTTCCGTTCAGGACCGGCAATCTTCACCTTGCCATTCTCTATGTACTTTGTACCCGGCTTGCGGTAGATGTAATATTCTCCCGTTACGCTCTGGTTCTTAAAATCGAACATAAGAGCAGGGTCGAGACTCTTTCCCATAAGGATTGTCTCAAAATGGAGATGCGCGCCCGAGCTGCGGCCGGTATTGCCACCAAGGCCTATAGGCTCCCCGGCCTTCACATTCTGGTTATTCTTAACCAACTTCTTTGACAGATGGGCATAGAGTGTCTCTATTCCGTTATTATGACGTATAACAACATAATGGCCATAGCCACCGCGCTGATAGGCCGTGATGCGTATTTTTCCATCAAAAGCAGCATAGATGGTATCGCCCTTCTGCACCTTTATGTCGAGCCCCTTGTGCTCACGCCTGCGACGCGGACGATAGCCAAAGATATCGGTTATCTTGGTGTTACTGGTGGGCATCACGTAGTTGCTAAGGTCAATCTTGAAAGAGTCGGGCATTGCCACATCATAATGAACAACACTGTTCTTCCAGTCGGGGTACATATGGTCCGAGGGTATTATATAGGCCTCGTTCAACAGCATTGTGCGCAGTGCCAACGTGTCGGTATACTCCATATAATCCTGCAGGACAACCTTTTCAGAAGGCCTGTCCTGTGCCAAGCCACACAGTGCAAACATTGCAAACAGGGCGGCGCAATAGAAACGCTTATAGATATTCTTCATTCAATTATTTGAATTTTATTGACTCCTCGCCACCATACTCGAAACGTGTAACAGCAGACTCGTAGTCAAACAGCTCCTCGGGCTTGAAGAAGCGCTCTATTTCAACCAGAGCATTCTCCACCGAGTCCGATGCGTGAACAACATTCTGCTCACCGCTCATTGAAAAATCGCCTCGTATTGTGCCTGGAAGAGCCTTGCGTGAATTTGTTACACCCACCAACAGGCGTACTGTCTCAACAGCCTCGGCGCCCTCAAGACAGCAGGCGATGATGGGAGCTGCCTGCATAGACGCCTTCAAATAGGGATAGAAAGGACGTTCTACAAGGTGGGCATAGTGCTCGGCAACTATCTCGTCGCTCATAAAGAGCATCTTCAGGCCAACCAGGCGCAAGCCTTTGCGTTCAAAACGTGTGATTATATCACCGGTCAATCCGCGTTGTATCGCGTTGGGTTTAATAAGAATAAGAGTCTTTTCCATAATCAGTTATAAGTTTTTTATCATACAAGGCAAAGATACAATATTTTTTTGATAGAGCATTATACTTGTAATTATCATAACACTCTCTTGAGTAGGAGAAAGAGAACAGAATAGGCCACCGGACAACAAAAACGGCTGTTTTTACGATATAGCACCCCAGTTCCAGTTATTCATTCGCTTTATGTTGCGCAAACGCTCCCACACAACGCCATAGAGTGGATTGTTGCATTGCGGGTCGGACTCAACCACTCCACGAGCCACTTCGCGTACAAACTGCAGCAATTGCTCATCACGTGCAAGGTTGGCCATTTTCAAATCAAAGGCAATGCCACTCTGCTGTGTTCCCTCCATATCACCCGGACCGCGCAGTTTCAAATCGGCTTCGGCAATCTCAAAGCCATCGTTGCTTGTGGTCATTATCTCCATACGCTTGCGTGTATCCTCGGAAAGTTTATAGTCGGTAACCAGCATACAATAGGACTGCGATGCGCCACGCCCCACACGGCCACGCAGCTGATGCAACTGGGAGAGACCGAAACGCTCGGCATTCTCAATAACCATCACCGAGGCATTGGGAACATCCACACCCACCTCAATCACAGTTGTGGAGACAAGAATCTGTGTCTCGCCCGACGCAAAGCGGCGCATCTCATCATCCTTCTCCTTAGGCTTCATCTTGCCGTGCAGCTTGCTGAGCCTGTAGTCGCAGAAAACATTACACAGTTGCTTGTAGCCCTCTTCAAGGTTCTTCAGGTCGAGCTTTTCACTCTCATTGATGAGCGGATAGACCACATAGGCCTGACGTCCCTCCTCTATCTGGCGGCGTATGAAACCATAAAGGCTGTCTATGCGGTTTCTGAAGATATGCGTTGTTGTTATGGGCTTGCGACCGGGTGGCAACTCATCGATGACCGACACATCAAGGTCGCCATAGAGGGTCATAGCCAATGTGCGAGGAATGGGGGTTGCTGTCATCACAAGTATGTGGGGAGGGATACTGTTCTTTGCCCACATCTTGGCACGCTGTGCCACACCAAAGCGGTGCTGTTCGTCGATGACCACAATTCCAAGATTGCTAAACTGCACATTATCCTCGAGCACCGCGTGCGTGCCCACAAGAATGTCTACACTACCATCATCGAGGCCCTGAAGGAGCGGCACCCTCTCTTTCTGCTTGGTGCTGCCTGTAAGCAGCTCCACACGCACCGGCAAATCGCCCAACATACGGCGCAAGGTTGCAAAATGCTGCTCTGCGAGAATCTCTGTTGGGGCCAACAGACAGGCCTGGTAGCCGTTATCCTTGGCCAAAAGCATAGACATAAGCGCAACCAGTGTCTTGCCACTGCCCACATCACCCTGCAACAGACGGTTCATCTGGCGGTCGATATTCACATCGGCACGTATCTCGCGTATGACGCGTTTCTGCGCACCGGTGAGCTCAAAAGGCAATCTTTCGTTATAGAAACGGTTAAACATATCGCCCACCTTGGCAAAGCGATGTCCCATATAACGCGACTGGCGCTCACGCGCATAGTGCAATATGTTCAGCTGAATGTAGAAGAGCTCCTCAAATTTCAGACGATACTGCGCAAGCTGCAACTCTTTCCCGTTACGAGGGAAATGTATTATGCGCAATGCGTCATCAACAGACATAAGCCCGTGTTTGTGTATTATATCGGCCGACAGTGTCTCGGGCAACGGCTCGCGCAACAGCTCCATAAGATTGTGCACAAGCTTTGCCATTGCATTGGAGTTAAGGCCGTGCCTTTTCATCTTCTCGGTGGTGTTGTAATAGGGTTGCAGCCCCATAGCATCGAGTTGCAGCAGCGCTGCATCATCAACATCGGGATGCGCTATATTTACTCTGCCATTGAACACAGTGGGTTTACCAAATACCACGTAACGAGCCCCTGTGCGCAACTTATTCCTCACAAACTTTATGCCGCGAAACCACACAAGGTCTATGAATGCCGTTCCATCGGTAAAATGCGCCACAAGACGACGCGATGCCCCCTCGCCCATCTCTTCAAACGAGCGAATCTCGCCAACAAGCTGCACGTGCTGCAACTGACCACCAAGCTCGCTCACCTTGAACACACGACTGCGGTCAATATATTTGTAAGGGAAATAGTATAACAAGTCATACAAGGAGCGTATTCCAAGCTCCTTGTCAAGCAACATTGCGCGCTGCTCGCCCACACCGGGCAAAAACTTTATATTCCTTGTTCCGAGGTCCAGCATTCCATCAATGTGTTGGCCACCAACATATCGAAAGGAGTTGTTATTTTTATATTCTCACGATTGCCCTCTACGCCTGTTACCTGCTCGCCAAGAGCCTCAACAACCGAAGCGTCATCGGTAAAACTCTCAACAAAGCGCTGTTCATAGGCACGACGCAGCAGAGAGAGTTTAAAGACCTGAGGGGTTTGCACAAGGCGGTAACGGTCGCGCGGAACCACCTCCGTAACACCATTGCCGCCAACAATATGGCGCAAGCTATCCTGAAGGTCAATCATAGGTATTGCAGCCCCGTGAACCCACGCCTGGCAGAAACACTCATCAAGCACCCTGGGCGACACAAAGGGACGCACGCCATCGTGCACACCAACAAGTGCATCGGCAATGTCATCAACTTGCGCCAAGCCATTCTGCACTGAATGGAAACGTGTGCTACCCCCCTGAGTGAGAATGAGAGGAACGGCAAAAGAGTACTCCTTGCAGAGATTTTTCCACAGCTCGATATGCTGCGCCGGAAGCACAAGAATAAGCTGCATTGTAGGATCTATGGCATTGAGGTTTTCAAGCGTAACCATAACCAATGGCTTGCCACCAAGCAACTGAAACTGTTTGGGCATTTCGCCGCCCATACGTGTGCCTTTGCCACCGGCAACTACTATAAGATATCTTTTCATAATGGAAATCAAAATTGCATTTGTGAACGCAGTGTATCCACTATCTCTTTACCACAAAGACGCTCAACAATTGCAAAGCCAAAATCGAACGACACGCCGGGACCACAAGCGGTGATGATGTTACCATCCTGTTCAACAGGAGCTGCAGTGTATGTTGCACCAAAGAGGTCGCTCTCGCAGCCCGGATAACAGGTAGCACGTTTACCATTGAGCAGTCCTGTGCGGCCAAGCACCATTGGTGCGGCACAAATGGCTGCTACAAGCACACCCTTGGCACATTCACTCTCAAGCAACGCGCGCAAAGCTGTGTGGGCCGAAAGGTTATCGGTACCAACACCGCCACCCGGCAACACAAGCGCTGCAGCGCCCTCCAATGCAACCTCGTCGAAAAGAGCATCGGCCTCAACTGTTACTCCCTGGGCCGACACCACATTGCGGCGTCCCATTATTGAAACCGTTACCACCTGCAAACCGGCACGGCGCATTACATCTACCGGAGCCAATGCTTCAACAGTCTCAAAGCCATCGGCAAGAAAAAGATATACTTTGTTCATTTTAATATACTTGTTTTTTGATAAAATGCAGCACGCACGGCAGCGCTGTGCAACATTTACTTTGTAAGTTCAAAATTGTAGGTAATTGTGCCATTCTGATTATCCACACCCTCAACAGCTGTGAAATAGGTGCTGAGAGCAGCCTTCTCTGCCGCACTGCGCAGGGCTGCATTCGAGGTGTTGGATTTTGCAACATTAACCTTGGCGCTCAAAACCTTACCGGCCGGAGTAACTGTGATATTCACCACAACACGTCCCTCGGCCTGCACATTGTAGGCGGGATAGGTGAGACCACCCGTACCCACATCACGCCCCTCAAGACTGAACGACAGCCCTACACCGGCAGAAGCTCCTTTGTTGGAATTTCCCAGCACAGAGCCCTTTGCAGCACTGCCACTCTCGCTTTCTGCCTTTTTGTTCATCTTGTTACCTTTGTTGAAGGCATTAAGAATTGAGTTCTCGGCCTGTTTCTTCGCCTCGGCTTCGCGACGCTCACGCTCTTTGCGCTCGGCCTCCTCGCGCTCCTTCTGCAACTGCTCGGGACTCTTCTCGGCCTTCTTTGGTGGCTCCTTCTTTGCCTCTTTCTCAAGAATGGCAAGGCTCTCCTCCATATTCTGCGTCATAAGCTCCTCAACAGGCTTGGGCTGCGGTGGCGTCGGACTGACAGGATTGACTGCCGGTGGAGGCACCTCATTGACATCGGACAAGGTGAGGTCCTTGACATCGGCACCCATAATAACCTCGATACCATTCTCTTGCACCTTCTCGGGACGCTCCAGCACCAGGAAATAGAGCAGCACAGCCACAAGCACGTGCACAAGCAGCGTGCCCACAATGCCCACTATCTTTTCTGTCTGAAAATATCTCATCACTTCTTCTTGGGGCGGCTTGTAGCAAGCACTACCCTATATTTATTTTCGTTAGCTATATCAAGCACCTTCACAACCTCGCTGTAGGGCACACTCTCATCGGCATACAGCGCCACAAACATTTCGGGGTCCTTGGCACTGCACTCGGCAAGGAATGTATAGAGCTCGTCCTCCTGCACGCGCTTCACATCCTCTTTGTCCCACTGCGCATAGTAGGTGAGGTCGGCTTTTATCGTAACACGCGCCATAGGCTGCGACTGCACACGGCCTTTGGCCTGAGGCAGAGAGACCTTTATGGCATTGGGCGCAACAATTGTCGAGGTGAGCATAAAGAATATCAACAACAGAAAGATGATATCCGTCATCGACGACATTGAGAACACGCCAATTGTCTTTGTTCTTCTCTTTATCATAGCATTTACACGGTTTCGTCATCATTGTCGCAATCGGGCAACACAGAATCGGCCTCCTTGGTCTCTGTAACAATCTCAAGGAACGATATAATATCGGCCTCCATAGCATTCTGCACCTTATCGACCTTTACAACCAGGTAATTATAGGCAAATATGGCAATGATACCCACAATGAGACCCGCCACTGTTGTTACCATAGCCTCATAGATACCGCCCGAAAGTGCCGATACCTCAATGCTATCACCGGCCTGAGACATATTCCAGAAGGCCTGCACCATACCTGTTACAGTACCCAGGAAGCCAAGCATTGGAGCAACGGCCGAGATGGTTGAAAGGACCGGCAGCCCCTTCTCAAGCGCTGCAATCTCAAGACCGGCTGTGTTATCGAGCGCCTGACGGATAGAGGCGTTGTCCAAACGGTAATCCTTTACGCCCTTGGCCAGAATGCGGGATATTGGTGTACCCTGCTTCTTGCAATATTTCATTGCAGACTTAAAGTCGCCCTCCTTGATATTGTCGTTGATGCGTGCCAAGAGTGAGGGATTTTTGCCACCCGCCTTGCGCAACACCACAAAGCGCTCAAAAAAGATATATATACCAATGAGAGAGAGCACGGCAAGGACAATCATAATCCAGCCACCCTTCATTGCAAGTTCAAGAACATTCAGGCTCTCCTGTGCCTGCGCGGCACCTGTAGCCGCCATAACATCTGTCATTGCTGTATCAACAGCTGCAGTAAGTGAAATCATAACTATAAACGGATAATTTTATTTTGTCAAACATTTCTTGTATGCGGCAATGGTTGCCTCAAGCCCCATATAAAGAGCATCACACACCAATGCGTGGCCAATAGATACCTCATCAACCCAGGGGATTACATCGGTAAAATAGGCCAGATTCTCAAGGCTGAGGTCGTGCCCTGCGTTCAGGCCTATACCCAACTGCTTCACACGCTTTGCCGTCTCAAGGAAAGGCGCTATGGCAGCCTCGCGATTGATGGCATAGCCGTGGGCATAAGGACCGGTGTAGAGTTCCACTCTGTCGGCACCGGCCTGCGCAGCAAACTCGGCCATACGCACATCGGCATTAATGAATATAGAGGTACGTATGCCTGCCGCACGCAAATCGCCAAGAACATCGCGCAGGAAGAACTGCTCCTTCTCCGTGTCCCATCCGTTGTCCGATGTGAGCTGCCCCGGCTTGTCGGGAACAAGCGTTACCTGCGACGGACGCACACGCAACACCAGGTCAAGAAACTCCTTTGAGGGATAGCCCTCGATATTGAACTCGGTGCGCAGCACTGCCTGCAAAGCAGGAACATCGGCACGACGAACGTGCCTCTCATCGGGACGCGGATGCACAGTAATGCCATCTGCTCCAAAAGCCTCACAATCCTTGGCAACCTTTATGAGATTGGGATTATTGCCACCACGAGCATTCCTTATGGTAGCAATCTTGTTTATATTTACACTAAGTTTTGTTCTCATAGAAACAACTTTTTTAAAGCAACAAACTACACCACAGGCAGTTTAATTGTATTTTTTGCAAAATTAGCACAAATAAAAAATTTTATATTATAATTTATCTTAATTTTGCAGTTATAAAAGAGACTAATGCGCCAATAACGGCCAATGCAACAAAGAAATAGCATTATGAGATTCGCGATATTCGGCAACAAGCACCAGGCCAAGAAGGCTGAGAGCATTGCACAACTTTTCGATGCAATTGCAAAACACGGCGGCACCTGTGCCATAGACCGCCCCTTCTACAACTTCCTGTGCAACGAGAACATAGCAGTTCCCGTGCCACAGGAATTCATAACAGACAATGACTTCAGCGCCGACATTGCCATAAGCTTTGGTGGCGACGGCACACTGCTGCGCACCGCCAGCCGAGTAGGCAACAAACGCATCCCCATTTTGGGCATCAATGCCGGCCGCTTAGGCTTTCTCACTGCCACTTCAAATGCCAACCTCGACCACGTGATAGAGCGTGTGTATAAGGGTGAATATGAGATTGAAGAACACCTGTTAATTGAGGCCACTGCCAACGGCGAGCCACTAAAGAGCTACCCTTGTGCCCTCAACGAGATTGCAATAATGAAACACGACAGCTCATCAATGATAACTCTCAGGGCCACCATCAACGGCGGCAGCACAATCACCTACCAGGCCGACGGCCTTATTGTGGCCACCCCTTCGGGCTCCACAGGCTATTCGTTGAGCGTAGGCGGCCCCATCATAACCCCCGAGGCCAGCGTTCTATCACTAACCCCAATTGCCCCTCACAGCCTAAGCGCGCGCCCACTGATTGTGAGCGACAACACAACAATAGATATTGAGGTGAGCAGCCGCAGCGGTAACTACCTGATAGCAATAGACGGTCGCAACGAGAGCTGCAACGAGAGCACAACCATAAGAGTGAAAAAAGCCCCATACAAGCAGCTCATCATACGCCGCAAAGAACACTCTTTCATCCAGAATCTCCAGGAGAAACTTATGTGGGGCAAGGATATAAGAGATTGACAAACCATAAGACAAATAAAAAAAGCGTTGCCGATTATAACCGGCAACGCTTTTTTATACAAATCACTTCTGTCTGATGAAGATATTCATCGGCACGCCGTGGAAATTCCATCTTGCGCGTATCTTATTCTCAAGGAAACGCTTATAAGGCTCCTTCACATACTGTGGCAAGTTTGCAAAGAAGAGGAATGACGGCACACGTGTCTCGTGCAACTGCATACAATACTTAATCTTTATATACTTACCCTTGATTGATGGCGGCGGATAGGCCTCAATGAGCGGGAGCATCTCCTCGTTAAACTTTGCAGTTGAAATCTTTGTCCTTGAATTCAGATACACCTGCTTGGCCATTTCAAGAACCTTGAAGACACGCTGTTTGGTAACAGCCGAGGTGAAGATAATGGGGAAATCCACAAAGGGAGCCACACGCTCACGTATGGCATTCTCAAAGAACTTCTGCACCTTCTCACTTCTATCCTCCACAAGGTCCCACTTGTTTACAACCACCACAAGCCCCTTCTGGTTGCGCTGTATGATGGAGAAGATGTTGAGGTCCTGCGACTCAATTCCACGAGTGGCGTCAATCATAAGGATGCACACGTCGCTATTCTCAATGGCACGTATTGAACGCAGCACAGAGTAATACTCGATATCCTCGGTAACCTTGCCCTTCTTGCGTATTCCCGCTGTATCGACAAGATAGAAATCAAAGCCGAACTTTGTGTAGCGTGTCAGTATTGAATCGCGAGTGGTACCTGCTATGTTAGTAACAATGTTGCGGTCCTCACCCAAGAACACATTGATGATTGAGCTTTTTCCGGCATTGGGACGACCCACAACCGCAAAGCGGGGGATATCCTCCTGAGGTGCCTCCTCGGCCTCCTTGGTGAAGTTGGACACCACCGCATCGAGCAAATCACCTGTTCCACTGCCATTGGCAGCAGAGATGCAATACATATCGCCCAGGCCAAGGCTATAGAACTCGGCTGTTGCATACTGCATCTCATAGGTATCGACCTTGTTGGCAACAACAAGCACCGGTTTCTTGGAACGACGCAACATTGATGCCATCTCCATATCCAAATCGGTGAGGCCATTCATTGCATCAACGACGAAGAGAACCACATCGGCCTCCTCAAGGGCAAGCGTAACCTGATCACAGATAGCCTCCTCGAACACATCATCGGAATTGCGCACCCAACCGCCCGTATCAACAAGGGAAAACTCCTTGCCACACCACAGACAACGACCATACTGGCGGTCGCGGGTGGTACCGGCCTCGTCCGATATTATCGCCTGCTTTGTCTCGGTCAGGCGGTTAAAAAGCGTAGACTTTCCCACATTGGGGCGTCCTACTATTGCTACCAAATTTCCCATATATTATCAATCCTTTTGGTCGTAGCCGAAACGGCGCAACTGGCGGTCGCTATTGCGCCAATCCTTATCGACTCTGACATAAATTTCCAAAAATATCTTCTTGCCAAAGAACTTCTCCAACTCTCGGCGTGCATCGGTTGCCACACGCTTGAGTGCAGAACCCTCGTGCCCAATGATGATGCCCTTCTGTGAATCACGCTCTACATAGATGAGCGACTTAATGTATATGCTTCCCTCATTCTCCTTGAAATACTCCACCACGGCCTCGCACACATAGGGAATCTCCTTGTCATAGTGCAGAAGAATCTTCTCGCGAATAATCTCCGTAACGAAGAAACGCGCCGGTTTGTCTGTGAGGGCATCTTTCTCGAAATAGGGGGGAGACTCGGGCAACAGCTCCATCACACGACGCATAACCACATCCACATTAAACTTTGCAGTGGCAGAAATTGGAAGTATCTCGGCCTCGGGGATAAGCTCGTGCCACAACTCCACTTTTTTCACAAGCTCGGCTTGAGTAGTGAGGTCTATCTTGTTTATGAGAACAATGATGGGCACATCAATCTTGCGCACCTCGGCAATAAAATCACTGTTCTTCTCGGGACTCTCAACCACATCGGTTACATAGAGCAGCACATCGGCATCACGCAAGGCACTGCGCGAGAAGCGGAGCATTGCCTCCTGTAACTTATAGTTGGGTTTAAGCACGCCCGGAGTGTCCGAAAAGACCACCTGTGCCTCATCGGTATTCAATATTCCCATTATGCGGTGGCGCGTAGTCTGCGCCTTGAATGTGGCAATGGAAATCCTCTCTCCCACAAGAAGGTTCATCAATGTAGACTTACCCACATTGGGATTACCCACGATATTTACAAAACCGGCTTTATGCATAGTTGTTCATTTAATGCAAAAGCACACCCCCGACTAATGTCTAGGTGCGCCTTTACTTACGTACAAAACTGCCGCACGGCACCTGCCTATGCGGAAGATTAATTATTTTAGACTGCAGCCTGCTTCTCTACAGCGAGCTTGCCTCTGTAATAACCACACGCACCACATACGGTGTGATAAACGTGCCACTCGCCACAGTTAGGGCAAATTGCCAATGTAGGAGCTACTGCCTTGTCGTGAGTTCTTCTCTTGGCAGTTCTAGTCTTTGATTGTCTTCTTTTAGGATGTGCCATTTTTCTAACTTTTTAATTATTCTATTTTCAATTATCTTCTTCAAACTGAATATCTTTCAATCCTGCCCAACGTGGATCGATGTCGGCTTCATCACCATCACATTCACCGTCGTGAGCCTCGGCCGAATGACGTTTTAACTTACCTGTCATTTCGTGATTGCATTTGCCCGGGGCGTGCACACGCTTCATTGGCAAGGCCAAAACAATAAACTCGTAAAGATACCACGCAACGTTCAGGTCGCCCTCCTGCTCGGGGATTATCACAAAATCACCATCATCGGCATAGTCATCGCCCAGCTTTACACGCAAGGTATTCTCGGTCTCAACCTCAATCTCAAGGTCATCGAGACAACGGTCGCACGGAACCACCACCTTGCCACTAAGCACAAATAAAAGTTCAAAGACATCCCTTCCCTTGACAACAGTTACTGTTGCCTTCACATTACCTTTCTGAAATTCCTCGCCCTCAATACTTGCAAAAAAAGCATTATCAAGGTCAAAACTCAGTTCAAGGGATGCTGCTTTCATTCCCTTGAGGTCAACATTGTATTTATCAAATCTTCCCATCGCTTCTATAAAATCATCACTATCAACAATATAAATCCTCAAAAGCAGTGCCCACTACACGGACTATCCTATTTTAGGCCACAAAGATAGTAATAAAATTCTTTAGAAACACCTAATTTGATAAAAATCTTCACTTTTTTAGTTCAATGCGGAATGTTGTACCCTTTCCCACAACAGATTTTCTTATATAAATGCTGCCATTATGGAACTCCTCTACAATCCTCTTGGCAAGCGAAAGACCCAGGCCCCATCCGCGCGGTTTTGTGGTGTAACCGGGGTCGAACACACGTTTCCAATGAGAGCGCGCAATGCCCTTGCCTGTGTCGCTGACCTCAATGGCCACACGCTCGTTGCTATCTGTTACACACACCTCGATACTTCCTTTTCCGCCCATTGCATCAATGGCATTCTTGCACAAGTTCTCAATTACCCACTCCAGCAGTTGCACATTCACCGGCACCACAAGCGGCGAAGCAGCAAGATGCACATCATAGCTGACCATTGCGGGACTGCGACGCTTCATATATGCCACAGCCCTGTCAATCACAAGGTTTATATCCTCGAGAACCGGCTCTGTTTTAGAGCCTATCTTTGAAAAGCGCTCTGCAATCATCTGCAAGCGCTGCACATCACGCTCCATCTCGGGCATAAGCTCGTCATCAGGATATTTAGACTTTAAGACCTCCACCCACGCCATAAGCGAAGATATTGGGGTACCCAACTGATGAGCAGTCTCCTTGGAAAGGCCCACCCACACCCTATTCTGCTCGGCACGCTTAGAATTGAGAATTGCCACAAAGCAGATTATGAAGAAGAGCACCACTACACCCAACTGTATGTAGGGGTAATAGGATAGCTGTACAAGAATATCGGAATCATCATAATAGACACTCTTTTCCCTGCCGTCTCCAATGGGCACCGACATCTTTTTCCCACTCTTGCGCATCTCTTCGGCACGTTTGGCAAGGCGCGACAATGGAATGTTATTATGTATCTCAATAGCACCCTGCTCATCGAAGAGTATCACAGGAATAGTCTTGTTGCTGGCAAGAATTTCACCCTCGAGGGAGACATCCTCGCCCTCGCCGGCATTAATGAGCGAACTGACTGCAGAAGCCCACACCGCCACGCGACGCTCCTCTTCGGCCTTCAAGTCATTGACAATGACATTGGACACCAACAGCGAGGCTGCAGCAATGAACGCAGCCAGCACCACAAGCAAATACCTAAGTTTACCAAAGTTTCTTAACCATCTCATAGCCTCTATTTTTAGAAAAAACGCAAAAACAGCGTTTTTAGTATAGCTCAGGACATTAAATAAGAGGGTGCCCCTTTAAAAGTATCATCAAAGGGCACCCTCGTTTGTGAGAAGTTGAATAAAAAGAGCTGTTTTTAGGCTTGCGAAGCCCGAAAAAGCGCAACCGACGCAGCACGCGAAAGCAGAGAGTGCTTGCATTCTATGCCGAGCAGCAAGGAGGAAAACCTTGCATTACGGATTAATTTACTAAACGTAAATGAGCTTTTTGAGGGCGAGTATAACAACAAAAGAGCCTTTTTAGTCAGCTTCTTATTATCACACTCAATCAATGTAGTATTCGCTTTCATTAACCTCACCCGAAGCGATGAGCCACTTATTGGTCAATTGGGTCAATTGGAGAATCTCTTTATATAATTCATTGCTGCCCTCCTCATCGTACCTTGCCTCCAACACCTTCATATAGGAATCGAGAACCTTAATGGTCTTTTCAACCATACCATAATCAATTGCTCTACGATTGATGCTACCCTCTTCAAGTTCGTGAAAAAGAGTTATGGAAATCAAATAGTTGGTAACCGACTCCCAATTCGGGAAAATCTCCGAACCAAAGTGTATCCATTCACCGGGAAATTCGCTTGCGCCGTTCTTGGGATTATCATCAACGAGATAATCGCCATCGCACAAATTCTTGCAGTGCGTTAGCATCACACGCTTCTTGAACAGGTCGCCAAAGTGGCGCTTAAGCCAATCAATCTTATCGTTCCAAGCGGTGGGGTTGTTCCAGGGCGCTGTGGAGAGAATATACACATCATAATACTCACTCAATCGGTGCACAGCCTCAATAGCCCCGGGAATGGGATCCATACGAGAAAAAATACCGGGCACATTGTCCAAATTATCCCCATACTCACACTTCTCCTCCTCGCTCAATCTATCTATTCCACTCTTGAAATCAACAAGGACACCGTCCATATCAAAAAACAATTTCTTTCTGCTCATAACGCTTTAAATTAAGTTACGCACATAATATAGTAACAAAGAGATAAAAATTCATTTTTTCGGGCTATTTTTCACATCATTTAACAAATAAATACCACAAGACTCTATTAACTCTTTCTCAGTCTCCATAAAGTCAAATACCCAACTTCTCCGTTTTCCACTTTCCCTTTAACAAAAAAAGCACCTCAGAATTAACTGAAGTGCATCTCTAAAAAAGTAGCAATAGCCAGCTCCCACAAATGTTTGCAGCACCATCGGCCCAAGCTGAACGAGGGGGATTAACAGCAACACACAACAAAAAAAGAGAGTCCCAATTGCTTGAAACTCTCTTGAAAAAAAGTGGCGATGACCTACTCTCCCACAAATGTTTGCAGTAACATCGGCCCAAGCTGAACGAGGGGGCTTAACGGCACAATACAACAAAAAAGAGAGTCTCAATTGCTTGAAACTCTCTCGAAAAAAAGTGGCGATGTCCTACTCTCCCACAAATGTTTGCAGCACCATCGGCCCAAGCTGAACGAGGGGGCTTAACAGCAACACACAACAAAAAAAAGAGTCTCAATTGCTTTAAACTCTCTTGAAAAAAAGTGGCGATGACCTACTCTCCCACAAATGGGCTCACCTGCAAAAGTTGGGGGGATTATATAAAAATATTATCTTCGCATAGTTAAAATAAGTACTATGCAGGACGAAAAAATACTATTGGAATTAGCCCGTTTGATATTGCCATCAGGTTTCATCGAAAACTTCAAGATTACAGGTATCACCAGCAATGATATTGATGTTGAGATTTCACTTGATGAGTTCGATAATCTTCCTTCAGAACGCCAAGGCCATAAGATAGAGTCCAAGGGGTTTCTTGACGCAGTAACAGTGCGAGACTTTCCTCTTCGCGACAAGCGTGTCAATTTTAAGGTACGTCGTCGCAAATGGTACGACCACACCACTGACGAGTATTTTACCAACAGCTATGACACCACTTACAAAGGTACCCGCTACTCAATGGAGTTTGCGGCTTTTTTAAAAGCATTACCTGGAGACATATCCCCAATCGGCCCGTTCGCTTGAACCGTTATGCCATATAAACGGCGATGAGATAGAGCGTTCTTATAAACATCATCTGAGCGATTACGAATCGTGGAGTGCAAAAGAGCATGCCGACAAATGGTTGCTTTTTGCCAAGAATATAGGTCCTCGCCTTTGCATAGATGAGACCTCGATGAGTAATGGAGAACTTTACACCATAATATCCAACCCTGATGCCAGAGGGAAGAAAGGTACTCTTGTTGCAATGATAGAAGGCGTCAAGTCTGATGATATCATTGCAATAATCAACAGGATACCCGAAAAGCACAGGCGGTTGGTAAAGGAGGTTACGCTTGATATGTCAAATAGTATGAACCGCATCGTAACACGTTGCTTCCCCTCCGCAATAAAGGTTATTGACCGTTTTCACGTTCAGAAAGAAGCTTGCGAAGCTGTACAAGAACTGCGCATAAAGCACCGGTGGGATGCAATACAGGAAGAAACCGACGCCAAGGAAAATGCAAAATGGAGCGGCAAGGAATATCATCCATTTGTATTCCCAAATGGAGATACGAAGAAGCAACTGCTTGCACGCAGCAGATATTTGCTGTTTAAATCACCGGAAAAATGGAGCAAATCACAAAAAGAGAGGGCTGCAATTCTTTTTGCACAATATCCGGACTTGAAAGAGGCTTACTCGCTCACACATTCCTTAAGAATGATATTCTCACGCAGATTTACAAAGGAGCAGGCAAGGCTTCAACTGGCACGTTGGTACGACAAGGTAGATAACAGTGGCTTTGTATCATTCAATACAATTGCCGGAACAATATACGAACATTACGAGGAAATACTCAACTATTTCGTCAATCGTTCCACAAATGCTTTTGCAGAAAGTTTTAATGCCAAAATCAAAGCATTCAGAGCACAGCTTAGAGGTGTTACCGACTTAAAGTTCTTCTTTTATAGATTGACTAAACTTTTTGCATAGCCCCCCCAACTTTTGCAGGTGAGCCATTTGCAACGGACATATTTTACGAAAGTGTTTTTCGTTTTGTCTTTGTTAGAGAATGTGGAAGTTTTCGGTACAAGAAGTCAAACGAGTAGCACTCATAACTTGTGTAGCTATGTGGTTATCTCCTTTGGGGAAATACATCTCATACTATTCAGGTGTGGGGTGTATTATCGTTTATTCTTGTACAGGTCTTTCCACAACCTTCTAACAGATATTCGAAATTTGGCCCCACACTTTCTTTGTTTAATAATGCCGTTGGGGCTATGGCAGAAATCCTTTTTTTATGAAAAAATGTTTTTTATTAGTGTTGTTGTTTGCTTTGCAAATGCCTCTTTGTGCTCAGCAACATCTTGACTTCCGTGGAGTTCCTATTTGTGGCCATATTGATAATTTTGTGGCAAAAATGAAAGAACTAGGTTATACTTATGTTGAGAAAGATGGAAAACTGGCACTAATGAAGGGGCAATTTGCTAACAGGGATGTGGATTTAGTGATTGTTTCTAGTCCAAAAACAAAGCAAGTGTGGAAAGTTGCTGTGTTTTTCCCAGAGCAAGTTTCTTGGAGTTCATTAAAGAGTCTGTATTTTGAGTATAAAGATTTGTATAAGATTAAATATGGTTCTCCTAAAAATGAATTTGAGTTCTTCTCTTCTCCTTATTATGAAGGTGATGGTTATGAGCTTCAAGCTCTCAGAAACGAGAAATGTACTTATTTTACATATTTTGAAAGGTCTAATGGTTTGATTGCTATTCAACTTACAGGCTCAGTTCGATTATCGATTAGCTATGAGGATAGTGCAAATGCCGAACTGAAGGAGAGCGAAAGAACCTCTTCTGCGTTGAATGATATTTGATTAATCTCCTTTTGATAATGAAATCGGGCGCTCAATGAGCGCCCGATTGAATATTGTATGGATTGTCTGTTTTTAGTAGTTGTATTTGCTTGTAACAACCTCAATAGGTATTTCGTATTCTGTGCCTCCACGCAGGCGTATGCTGCTGATGCTTGTGTCGTGTGTAACTTTTACGATGTTGCCATTGGCGTCGGTTGATGTGTTTACGGGAATAAGTACCACAGTTGCCCAGTCGGGGTTTTGTGCTTCCCAATCGGGGTTGTTCTCAATGCCCTTGCTATACTCTTCATAGGCTGTTTTAAGCAGTGCCGAGATGTTATTGAATGTGTATTGGTTTGTTGAAATGGCAAGTGTGGTCAGGAACGATGTTGTGTTGTCGGGTACTCTGTTTTTGGTGAAGAAATTGTACATATCGCTCTTTCTCACCATTAGCAGGGTGGTGTGTGGGTTTCTTGTGTATCCTGCTGTTTCGTTATAGCGTGTGAAGGTTATCTTTGCCGAGTTTATGGTGTCGCAGCTCTCTATGATTTCGGCAATTGGCAGTGTTACCTCTGTGTAAAGGCCTGCCGGGGTCTTTATGTAGGTGTGCCGGTTTTCGGCTGCAAGGGAGTCAAGGCCGTCGTTGTCGAACTTGTTGGCCTGCAACACTTCTTTGCCTGAATAGAAGGGGGCAGAGAGTGCTTGTATGGAGTCGAGATGACCGTTTTCGCTCAATATGTAGCGCTTGAAGCCGATGTCGAGGCGTGAACGGTAGACCTTGAGCACTGTGCCGTCGCCGTGTGTGCTTTTGATGTAGAGTCCTTTGAAGAGCTCGTTGATGAAGGTCTCGGAGTTTGCGAAATATTTCTTGCCGATGTGGTTGCCCTCGCTGTCCTTCTCATAGTATTTGTCGATGAAAAGGTTGCCAATGCTGTTGGGGAGTGTTATCTCTATCTGTTTTGAGTATTCTCCATTGAGGATTGTATCGTGCAGGGTGTAGTCGATGGCGTTGTATGTCTTTGTGGCTATGGGGCCCTTGTCGGGGTCATAGAACTCTGTGGGGTCGAGGTTGGTGTAGTAGGGGGTACCCTCTATCAGTGTGTTATCGAGTTCATAGACCTCGCACTGCATTGCATTGAGTGAGTCGCCATAGTATTCGTTGAAATAGAGACGCAGCTTGGTGTATGTGGCGCTGTCGCCAATCACGCCTTCGTCGGGGAAACCAAAGTCTTCGGTGCAGGCGAATTGGGTGATGAAACTGGATGTGAATATGGTGCCTGTCTCGCTGTCTGTATAACGGCCAAGATAAACATCGCTTGAGTTTGCGAGAATGGAGTCGTTGGCCATAATTGTTTTGCTGCTGGCCTTGAATGTCTTGGTGTCGGCTGTTGCTTTATCCTTGTTGGGGATTATGCTGCCGCCGAGTGTGTTGGTGTTGTCATCGCACTGTGTGAAGAGTAACAGTGTTGCAATGGCAAACAGTATGTGTGACAGTTTTTTCATATCTCTTGTTAAGGATGTTGAATAAAGGTTAATGGTGTGGGTATTAATTAAATCAAGCAACATCACTGCTGACGTTGCTTGAAGGTGTGTTGTTTATTCCATTACTTTGTCATAGAACTCGTTGCAAGCTGTTGCATACTCGTCATCGCTGCATCGTGGCAACACCGGCTTGCCAAGGGACTGGGCATAGTCGATGAGCTCCTGGGGAATGTTGTCGCCATTGACAATTATTCCGTCGCAGTTTCTTATGGCCAGCTTTGCCAGTTCGCTGTATGTTACCGGCTGTGCTATCTCCGATGTGAAATCTCCCTGAATGTCGGAGTTGAAGAGCTTCTGTGCGAAGTTGTCGGGGAAGTTCTCGCTGAAGTTCTCGTCATAGAGCGAAATGACAATCTTTGAGTCGCGGAACGAGGGCTCATCTTTGTAGGAGCTCTTTATGTAGAGTGGTGCAAGTGCTGTTATCCAACCGTGGCAATGTACAACCTCGGGGCACCAACGCAGTTTTTTAACGGTCTCAAGCACACCGCGTGCAAAGAAGATTGCGCGCTCGTCGTTGTCGGCATACTCCTTGCCGTTGGCGTCGCAGGTCATCAATCTGTTGTGGAAATAGTCGTCGTTGTCAATGAAATAGACCTGCATTCTTGCTGCTTGCAATGATGCGACTTTGATGATAAGGGGGTGGTCGGTGTCATTGATGATGAGATTCATTCCTGAGAGACGTATAACCTCGTGCAGCTGGTTGCGTCTTTCGTTTATGTTGCCCCATTTGGGAGTGAAAATTCTTATCTCCCTGCCCATATCCTGTGTTGCCTGCGGCAGATTGCGGCCAATACCGGAGAGTAATGACTCGGGTACGAATGGAGTGATTTCCTGTGTGATAAATAGAATTTTGTTCGCTTTCATTTCTTTCTTTTCCTCGAATATGTTTCGTGGAATTGCAAAATTACTAAAAAAATGGCAAATAGGCAAATGGAAACCTCTTTTTAATGGTTTTTATGACAAATAGTTACGATTTTGGCTATGATATGTTGCAGTGTGCAGTGTATAGGCGCCGTTGCTGAAGGGGCGGGTAAAGGGGATGAGGTGTGTTTGCCCGTTTTTTTTAATTCTTTTATTTCTTTTTATGCTTATTTGTTTGTTACTTTGCAGTCCGAAATGAAAAATGAAAGAACGAAGGCTTTTTAGCCATAAATTCATTGACAATTATGAAAGTTACAAACACAATCATAGAATTAAAATCGTTGCTCGATGCCTGTCGTGCTCATGGGAAGAGCGTGGGCTTTGTTCCAACAATGGGTGCGCTTCACAATGGGCACGCTTCGTTGGTTGAGCGCTCGGTGAAGGAGAATGATGTTACTGTTGTGAGTGTATTCGTAAATCCCACACAGTTTAATGACAAGAATGACTTGAAGAATTATCCCCGTACGCTTGAGGCTGACTGTGCTTTGCTCGAAAAGGTGGGTGCCACGTTGGTGTTTGCGCCGTCGGTGGAGGAGATGTATCCCACCAAGGACGAGCGCGTTTTCTCTTTTGCACCGCTTGATACGGTGATGGAGGGGGCTTGTCGTCCCGGGCACTTTAATGGTGTTGCGCAGATTGTGAGCAAACTTTTTTATGCAGTGGAGCCCGACAGAGCCTATTTTGGTGAGAAGGATTTTCAACAGCTTGCGATTATTCGTGAGATGGTGCGTCAGCTTGAACTGCCTGTGCAGATTGTGGGTTGTCCCATTGTGCGCGAGGAGGATGGTCTTGCGATGAGCAGCCGCAATACGTTGCTTTCTGAGGAGGAGCGTGAGCTTGCACTCACAATTTCGAGTGCACTTTTTGCCAGCGCTGATTTTGCCGAGGTAAATACTCTTGCTGCCACAAAGGCTTTTGTGGAGGATATGATAAATGATACTCCCGGCTTGGAACTGGAGTATTACAAAATTGTTGATGGCAATACGCTGCAGGAGATTGAGGAGTGGGATGACAGTGATTATGTGGTTGGCTGCATTGCTTTGTTCTGCGGTAAGATAAGGCTTATAGATAATGTTAAATACAAGGAGGGGAATTGATATGTTGCTTCAGATGTTGAAATCAAAGATACATTGTGCCACTGTAACCGAAGCTAATCTTCATTATATGGGTAGTATCACCATTGATGAGTCGTTGATGCAGGCGGCCGGAATTGTTGAGGGTGAGCAAGTGCACGTGGTTAATAACAGTAACGGTGAGCGCATTGTTACTTATACAATCAAGGGCGAGCCGGGGTCGGGCGTGATATGCTTGAACGGTGCTGCTGCTCATAAATTTCAGCCGGGGGATGTTGTTATAATAATGGCTTATGCTTCAATGACTCCCGAGGAGGCTGTTGCCTTTAAGGCTAAGGTGATAATTCCTGACCGTCATAACAGAATTTAAAATACAAAAAAACGATGGATTCCATCGTTTTTTTGTATTTGCTCTGCTATTCTCTTACTCAAGAACCACAAGCACAGCACCGTCGGCAACTGTGTCGCCCTTGGCAACCTCTATTGCAATGACTTTTCCTTCTCGGTCGGCGTTGATGTTGTTCTCCATTTTCATTGCCTCGAGCACTACTACTGTCTGTCCTTTGGCAACTGTGTCGCCAACATTTACTTTAACGTCGATGATAACGCCCGGTAGCGGTGTTTTTATAGCATTGCCCTTGACGGGTGATGCGGTGGGTGCTGCAGCTGTGGCAGCAGGTGCTGCCGGCTTTGCCACTGTGGGCTGAACTTTTATCACAGGTTTTTGTTCAACTGCTTTTTCCCACTCTACGGTGTAATCTGCACCGTTTACTGTAACTTTGGCTGTGGTTTCGGCTACTTCGTTGATGGTTACATCATACTGATTGCCATCTATTTTATATTTGTACTCTTTCATAACAGTTATTTATTCAGGTTGTTCCAATGTTTATTGACATAAGTTATTGTGAGCACGCCGCTTTCATTATCGTGCACGTTGTCGCCCTGATAGGTTGCAAGTGCCATTGATATTGCAGCAATGATGGCTCCGTCAATCTTTTTGTTCTCTTCCATAAAGCTACTTGTTTTAAAGTGGTATGTTGCCGTGTTTCTTTCTGGGAAGGTCCTGGCGTTTGCTCTCGAGCTGTGCAAGGGCTCGTATTATGCGGAAACGGGTGTTGCGTGGCTCTATGACATCGTCGATGTAGCCATACTTGGCGGCCTGATAGGGGTTGGCGAACAGGCGGTTGTATTCTTGCTCTTTTTCGGCGATGAATGCTTTGGGGTCCTCGGCTTCCTTGGCCTCCTTGGCATAGAGAACTTCAGCTGCTCCGGCTGCGCCCATAACTGCAATTTCGGCACTTGGCCAAGCGTAGTTGAGGTCGGCACGCAGTTGTTTGCAGGCCATCACGATGTGTGAGCCGCCGTATGACTTGCGCAGTGTAACGGTTACTTTGGGGACTGTTGCTTCGCCAAAGGCGTAGAGCAACTTGGCTCCGTGCAGTATCACGGCGTTGTACTCCTGGGCTGTGCCCGGGAGGAAGCCCGGCACGTCTACAAGTGTTACAAGGGGGATGTTGAACGCATCGCAGAAGCGTACGAAACGTGCGCCCTTGCGCGATGAGTTGCAGTCGAGCACACCGGCATACTTGCAGGGTTGGTTGGCTACAATGCCCACCGATTTGCCGTTCATACGTGCGAAGCCCACAATTATGTTTTGGGCATAGTCGCGGTGCACCTCAAGGAATTCGCCATTATCAACAATCTCTGCAATCACGCGATACATATCGTAGGCTTGGTTGGGGTTGTCGGGGATTATGGTGTTGAGGATGTCGCTTGTGCGGTTTACGGGGTCGGTGCAGGGAACGGCGGGAACGCTCTCCATATTGTTCTGGGGAATGTAGCTCATCAGTTTGCGTATGAGCGCCAGGCCCTCTTCCTCGGTCTGTGCAGTGAAGTGGGTAACACCCGATTTGCTTGCGTGAACGCTGGCGCCGCCAAGCTCTTCTTGTGTAACAACCTCACCAAGCACGGTCTTCACCACCTTGGGGCCGGTGAGGAACATATATGACGTTCCTTCCATCATTATGGTGAAGTCGGTGAGTGCGGGGGAGTATACGGCTCCGCCGGCGCAGGGGCCGAAGATGCCCGAAATTTGTGGGATAACTCCCGAGGCCATAATGTTGCGCTGGAAAATCTCGGCATATCCGGCAAGGGCATTGATGCCTTCTTGTATGCGTGCGCCGCCGCTGTCGTTTATGCCGATTACCGGGGCGCCCACCTTCATTGCCATATCCATCACCTTGCATATTTTTTGCGCCATAGTTTCGGATAGTGAGCCGCCGGTAACTGTGAAGTCTTGTGCGAATACGTATACAAGACGTCCTTCAATTGTTCCGCAGCCAACTACTACGCCGTCGCCCAGAAACTGTTTCTTCTCCTGACCGAAATTTGTGCAGCGGTGTGTTACAAACATATCCATCTCTTCGAAACTGCCTTTGTCGAGCAACATTTCTATGCGCTCGCGAGCTGTGTACTTGCCGCGCTCGTGCTGCTTTTCAATGGCTTTTTCTCCGCCGCCCAGACGTGCCTTTGCGCGCAGGGCAACCAGCTCTTTGATTTTTTCAAATTGCTTGCTCATTGTGTTATCTGTTATGTTTTGACAATTGATTTAATGTTATTGCTCCTCGCAAAGCTCGGTGAGCACTCCCATTGTTGATTTTGGGTGCAGGAATGCGATGTGCAGCCCCTCGGCGCCGTTGCGCGGTGTTTTGTCTATGGTGCGCACCTCTTTGCTTTCGCACTCGGCAAGGGCGTTTGCAACACCGTCTTCCACTTTGTATGCGATGTGGTGTATTCCCTCGCCGCGGTTCTCTATGAACTTTGCAATGGTGCTGTCGGGCGATGTGGCCTCGAGAAGCTCAATCTTGGTTTCGCCAACCTTCAGAAATGCTGTGCGCACTTTTTGATCCTCTACTGTTTCAATGTTGTAGCACTCGAAGCCAAGAACTTGCTGGTAGTAGGGCAGGGCCTCTTCAATGCTCTTTACGGCAATGCCTAAATGTTCAATTCTTGAAATTTTCATATAGTAACATCTGTTTTGGGCAGGGGTGTTCTGCCTGTTCCGTTTAGTGCGAAGTTAATACAATAAAATGTAACGGCAACATTTTATTGCTTTTTTTTCGTTTTTGAAGGATTGAGGGTGCTTTTCAGGGCTTGGGGCAATAAAAAACGTACCCCCGCGCGCGGGGGTACGTGATGTTGTGGCGAGGCGTTTGCTGCCTCTTGTTCTCTTTTCTCTGCGTTTACTTGATGTCGGTTGCCTCCTTCATATCAATCTCGTTTCCATCCTTGTCATAGAAATGGTATTCAAGGTAGGCGAGTTTCTGGTTGGGGACAACGCGTATTCCCATTCCGTATTTTATTTGCCACTTTCGCAGCAGGGAGAAGAATCCCTTTTCTATGTAGGCGGCAACATACGGGTGCACATTCAATTTAAATCGCTTGACACCTATTGTGCTTACAAGTGTCTCAATCTTGCTCTCCAGTGTGTCGGTAAACAGTACCGACGGCTGTATCTTGCCTTTTCCGTGGCATACGGGGCAGCACTCTTCTACCTCGAGGTCGGTTGCCGGGCGCACTCTTTGACGTGTTATCTGCATCAAACCGAATTTGCTGAGCGGCAGTATGTTGTGCTTTGCTCTGTCGCGGCTCATATTTTCGGTCATTCTTTCATAGAGTTTCTGGCGGTTTTCGGCCTTGTCCATATCTATGAAGTCTACTACGATGATACCGCCCATATCGCGAAGGCGCAGTTGGCGTGCGAGTTCATCGGCGGCGCCAAGGTTCACCTCGAGTGCATTCTCTTCCTGCGTGCTTGCGTTGTTGCGGGCTCTGTTGCCGCTGTTCACGTCTACAACGTGCAGTGCCTCGGTGTGCTCAATTACCAGGTAGGCTCCGCCTTTGAACGAGACGATTCTGCCAAATGATGACTTTATCTGCCTGGTTATGCCAAAATGGTCGAATATGGGCAGCTCGCCGCGGTAGAGCTTTATGATGTTCACGCTCTCGGGTGCGATGACTGATACGTAGTCCCTGATACGCTTGTACACGTCGATGTCATTGACGTGTATGCTTTCGTAGGAGGGGTTGAAGAGGTCTCGCAGCAGTGCGAGGGTCCTGTCGGTCTCTTCGTGTACCAGTGTTGGGGGCTTGGTGCTCTTTTGCACCTTGCCAACGAGTGCTTCCCAGTTATTGACAAGGGAGCGCAACTCGCTGTCCAGTTCGGCAACCTTCTTGCCTTCGGCCACTGTGCGCACAATAATTCCAAAATTCTTGGGCTTGATGCTCTGTAGCAACTGCTTTAGGCGTGTGCGCTCCTCGGGGGACTTTATCTTTGACGATACAGACACCTTGTCTTCAAAGGGTATTAGTATCAGGAAACGGCCTGCAAAGGAGATTTCACAGGTGAGACGTGGCCCTTTTGTGTTGATGGGCTCTTTGGTAACCTGTACAAGTATCTCTTGTCCTGTTTGCAGTGCTTCGCTTATGTTGCCTTCCTTTTTCTTCTCGGGCATAATAGATGCCTTTGCTATTGGAAAGCTTTTTTTTCGGTCGCTGGTTATCTGTTTCAGATATTTCTGGAGAGAATAGAATTGCGGACCTAAATCAGTATAGTGCAGGAATGCCTCTTTTTCGGAACCGACATCTACAAAGCAGGCATTCAGCCCGGGCATAATCTTTTTAACACGCCCGTGGTAGATGTTGCCTACTGAAAATGTTTCGGTCTGTTGCTCCCTTTGGAACTCCACCAGCTGCTTCTCTTCAGTGATGGCGATGGATACCTCTTGGGAGTGAACGTCTACAATTAGTTCGCTTGTCACAATACTGTTGTTTCTTTCTTGGGTCTCATTTACTTTAAGGCGAGGCCCGTTGCCTTTGCTGTTGCAAACTGTTGTTTGCTTTTAATGTCATTCACTGCCTGTTTCCAACACTTTATAAAAGGTGTGCGAAATTGGCCATTAAAACAAAAAACAAACTTGAGGACACTTTAACTCTCCTTGCAAGTTTGTTTTTTGTGTTTGTGCAGACAACTACTTACTTGTTCTTGTGTCTGTTCTTCCTCAGTCTTTTTTTACGCTTGTGCGTAGACATTTTATGTCTTTTTTTCTTCTTTCCGCTTGGCATAGTTAAAAATATTATTAGTTAATCACTCTTATTTCTTTACTTCGTTCAAAAAAATCTTTGCGGGCTTGAAAGCCGGAATATCGTGTGCAGCGATCTCCATCTTTTCCCCTTTGTGTATATCGCGTGCTGTTTTCTCTTTTCTGTGCTTAATGATGAAACTGCCGAAACCGCGGAGGTATACAGGCTCCTTCTCAATCAAAGATGTCTTTACAACATCCATAAATGATTCAATTGTTGTCAGCACTACAGATTTTTCAATTCCCGTCTTTTTTGCAATCTCATTAACAATCTCTGCTTTTGTCATCTCTTCTTAAAATTTTGTTATTCAACCAAATTGTTTTGTAAGGTTTTGATTTTCGGGTTACAAATATATATCAATTTTTGCAACCCTCGAAATTTTGACACGTTTTTTTGTAAAAAATGTGATATTTGCACATTTACGGTGTGTCGGTAGTCGCTTTTTGCCCAATTCTTTCTATAAATATTAATAATAGGATATTTATCTTTGAATTTAAGTTTTCTATTTCTTATCTTTGCAGTAAATTTAAAAAAAATAAAGATATGTCAGTGAACAAGGTTATTCTAATAGGAAATGTGGGCAAGGACCCGGATGTCCGTCATCTCGATCGCAATGTCGTTGTTGCCAATATGGTGCTTGCTACAACCGAGCGTTCTTATACTTTGCAGAATGGAACACAGGTGCCCGAGCGCACAGAGTGGCACAATGTGGTGCTGTGGGGTGGCTTGGCCGAGGTGGCCGAGCGCTATGTGCACAAGGGCGACCGCATATATATCGAGGGCAAGATAAGGACCAATACTTATGAGGACCAGAATGGTATACGTCGTTATAGGACCGAAATTCTTGCCGAGACAATGGAGATGCTCTCCTCAAAGACAACCGGTGCCGTTCCGGGCAGTGATGTGCCTGTGTCGGGTGCTCCTTTCTAATTTAAATTTGTAGTTTTGGAAATATTTTCTTCCACCTTGGCGTGGGTATATATGATTTCACTTTCCGACGTTGCCGTAACGGCTCCATCGGTGAGTGCCGTTGTTGCTGCTTGTGTTGCAGCGGTGTTGTTGCTCTGTTCGGCCTTCGCATCGGGCTCTGAAATGGCGTTCTTCTCTTTGACGCGCGAAAATCTCAATGATATGGCCGATAGTAAGTCGGCCGGCGACAAGCGTGTGCTGGAGTTGTTGAAGGACCCCGAGAAACTGTTGGCAACAATTCTTATTGTGAATGATTTTGTGAATGTGGGCGTGGTGATGCTCCTGAATTTCTTTTTTATGGATGTTCTGGACTTTGCGCCGGGTGCCGAGTGGCTTGAGTTCTTGCTGCTCACAGTGTTGCTCACCTTCCTGTTGTTGTTGTTTGGCGAGGTGATGCCTAAAATCTATTGCAAGAGCAACGTTGTGAAGTCGGCGCGTTTTGCGGCGGTAGGTTTCTCTCTGCTGTCGCGTCTGCTGTCGCCATTTGCGAGGTTTCTTGTGCGTTCAACAGCGTTTGCACAGCGCATTGTGTCAAAGAAAAACCGTCTGCTTTCGGTGGATGAGCTGGAGCAGGCGCTTGAACTTACCGATAAAAAGGAGATTGGTGAGCAGAAGAATATGCTCGAGGGTATAATCCGTTTTGGTGATGAGACGGTGAAGAATATTATGACTTCGCGTCTTGATATGGTGATGCTTGATATGCGTGCTCCCTATTCCGAGGTTCTCAAATGCGCGGCCGAGAATGCCTATTCGCGTATTCCTGTCTATGGTAAGACACAGGATGATATACGCGGCGTTTTGTATATAAAGGATTTGATACCGCATCTCGACCGTGGCAGCTCTTTCCGCTGGCAGTCGCTTATCCGTCAGCCCTTCTTTGTGCCTGAAACTAAAAAAATCGATGATTTGTTGTGCGATTTCCAGGCTGTGAAGGTGCATATGGCTGTTGTTGTCGATGAGTTTGGCGGCGTGTCGGGCCTTATCACTCTCGAGGATATCATTGAGGAGATTGTGGGTGAGATTAATGATGAGTTTGACGAGCCCGATACATCATACGAAATGCTTGCCGAGGGTGTATATCTGTTCGATGGGCGCACTTCGTTGTCGGATTTCTTTAAGATTACCGCGCTTGACAGTGATGTCTTTGAGGAGTTGTCGGGCGAGGCTGACACCTTGGCGGGTCTGCTGCTTGAGGTGAAGGGTGAGTTTCCACAGCTTGGCGAGGTGATAGAGTGTAACGGTGTGGCCTTTGAGGTTATGCAAAAGGACAGGCACCGCATTGTGAGAATAAAGGCTGTGTTGCCGTCGTGTGATGGGCCTGCCGACGTGGTTGAAGTGGAGGAGGCCTGATGCCGTTCTGTGGGCAATATGAGTTGTGCGGCGCTGCCGTTGCTGTGTGGCGTGTAACAGAGACGCCCCGGGAGTTGTCGTGCTTGGTGGCCGAAGAGTATGCCGAAGAGTGGCGTGGCAGGTTTGGCAGCGATGCGCGTTGCTGTGAATGGCTTGCGGTGCGTGCGCTGCTGAAACAGATGTTGGGTGATGATGCTCGCATTGTGTATGACGTTGCAGGAAAACCGAGTGTTGAAGGCGGTGGCGTGCACATAAGTGTTTCCCACACGCGTGGCTATGCGGTGCTTGCCGTCTCGCGGGAGGCCGAGGTGGGTGTTGATGTGGAATTGCTTTCACGTAATGCCTTGCAGGCTGCCGGGCGTTTTATGGAGCCTTCGTTGCTTGAGGGGCTCTCTTTTGAGGAGGCATCGCGTGTGGCGCTTTTTCATTGGTGTGCCAAAGAGGCGCTCTATAAAGTGGTTGGCGATTTGGGTGGAAATTTTAAAGAGAATATCCGCGTGAGTGCGTTTGTTCCACCGCCGGGCGGCTCGTTTTGTGTGAGTGTAACCGGAATGGGTGATGGTGTTGATGCCGATTTTGCTGCCGAATGTGTTTATGATAATGGTGTGCTGCTTGTGTTGTGCAGTCGCTGATTGTTTAAAAGCTCTCGCTGTGTGGATGTTTTTTTAGCCGGCTTCAGCTTTGCAGTGGAAAGGAGTTTTAATAAAAATATTGGAATATTATGTTAAACAGTGTAATTCGCAGTGTGGCAATGGTGCTTGTGGGGCTTTTGCTTCTGCTTATGGATAACGGGGCTGTGATTTTGCTTGTGCGTCTGCTTGGAGTGGCATTTTTCCTTCCGGCATTGGTTTCGGTGGTGAATGTGTGGCTTTCACGTGCCGAGGGAAGGCTTTCTTCGAAAATGATTGTGGCGCTTGTGGGTGTGGGTAGTATGGCGTTCGGCGTTGTTCTTATTGCAAGGCCTGTGCTCTTTGAGGAGATATTTGTGAAGTTGTTGGCACTGCTGTTGCTGCTTGTTGCTGTTTATCAAATGGTGGTGTTGCTGCAGGTGCGTCGCAAGATGTCTGTTGGAAAGGTCTTGTTTGTTGTTCCACTGCTGCTTGTGGTTGTTGCCATTGTGCTTCTTGCGGTGGAGTTCGGCAATTTCAGTGTGACGCCAATGACCTATGGCGTGTGTGCGCTTGTTGCTGCTTTTTGGGATATTGTGGTCTCTTTGTTCAGGTGGCGTTCATCCCGCAAGGAGAGGCTTTTGGCCGAAAAAGAGGGTGTAGACAAGCTTTGAGATTTGTGAATTTACCGAAAAAGTGTTGTTTTTTGCTTTTTGTGGTAAAAAAAACAGTGGTTTAATGTATGAAATTACACAAAAAAATGACAATTTTGCATTATGAATGACTTGTTATCGCAGATTGTTTTATTGGAAATCATCGTTAAGGGTGTTGTGATAGGTGTTGTCGCATCAGCCCCTATGGGTCCGGTGGGTGTCCTTTGTGTGCAGCGTACATTGAACAAGGGACGTGCCTATGGTCTTGTTACCGGTATGGGAGCGGCGTTAAGCGACATTCTCTATGCTTTATTGACGGGTTACAGCCTTAATCTTCTCTACGATGTAATAAACAATCCCACTACCATATATTGGATGCAATTGGTTGGCGCTGCCATAATGTTTGTATTTGGAATTCACACTTTCCGCTCCAACCCAATACAGAATACAAGAAATGTGAGCCACAACAAGAGCAATTTGGTGAGGAACGGCATAACCGGCTTTTTCATCACTTTGTCCAATCCGATGATTATATTGCTGTTTCTGGCACTGTTCACTCCCTTTAATTTCGTGATACCGGAAATGTCGTTGTCGTTCCAGTGTGTCGGCTATCTATCCATATTTGCAGGTGCAATGCTGTGGTGGTTCTTTATAACCTTTGTGGTCAATAAGCTGAGGGAGCGATTTGATGTGCGTGGCATTGCCATAATCAATAAGGTTATTGGTGCAGCTGTTATGGTTGGCTCGCTTATTGGTGCCGTGCTTATTGCAACCGGTACATTTTCGTTACACTAAAAAATATTTTGGTTTTGTTTGTTTCAAGGGAACTTCGAAAGAAAAATATAGCGGAGTATCTGCTGTATATGTGGCAGGTCGAGGACTTGCTGCGCGCGAATGATTTGTCGTTGGAGAGAATTAAGGAGAGTGTTGTGGAGCCTTATGGGCTTCCGACAGAGGCAGCGGCTGAGTTGCTCGGTTGGTATGCCGACCTAATTGATATGATGGGGCAAGAGGGTGTGAAGGAGAGCGGTCATCTGCAGATAAACCGCAACGTGGTGATTAATCTCACCGACCTGCACCTGCGTTTGCTTAAATCGCCAAAAGTGCCATTCTATTCGGCAGCCTATTACAAAGTGCTGCCTTTTATCGTGGAATTCAGGGGCAAGAGCGAAGGACGCGAAAAGGCCGAGCTTGAGAACTGCTTTGATGCGTTGTATATGGTGTGGATGATGAAGCTTCAGAAGCGCGAATTGGGCGAGGAGACACTCAAGGCCACAACCGAGATTGGTAAATTTGTTTCAATGCTCTCTTTCTACTACAAGGAGGAAGAGGAGGGCAGGCTGGACCTTGAAGGCGAGGCCTGATTTTTTTGTTACTATAAAAAACATTTGATATAAGGATGAGTATACAGGAAGAAATTGGCAGAAGAAGAACTTTTGCGATTATATCGCACCCTGATGCCGGTAAGACAACTCTGACCGAGAAGCTGTTGCTTTTCGGTGGTCAGATTCAGGTGGCCGGTGCAGTGAAATCGAACAAGATAAAGAAGACGGCTACATCGGACTGGATGGAGATTGAGAAGCAGCGTGGTATTTCGGTAACAACATCGGTGATGGAGTTCGATTATGCCGGATACAAGATAAATATTCTCGACACGCCGGGCCACCAGGACTTTGCCGAGGATACTTTCCGCACACTTACAGCTGTTGATAGTGTTATCATTGTTGTGGATAGCGCCAAGGGTGTGGAGACACAGACACGCAAACTGATGTCGGTGTGCCGTATGCGCAACACTCCGGTGATTGTCTATGTAAACAAGATGGACCGCGAGGGCCGCGACCCCTTTGAACTGCTCGATGAACTTGAGAGCGAGTTGCAGATTGCGGTGCGCCCATTGAGCTGGCCCATTGACCAGGGTGCCCGTTTCAAGGGTGTATATAACATCTATGAACAGAAACTTGACCTCTTTACCCCTAACAAGCAGCGTGTAACCGAGAAGGTTGAGGTTGATATAAACAGCGATGAACTTGACAAGAGCATTGGCGAGGAGCTTGCTTTCAAGCTTCGTTCCGATATTGAACTGGTTGATGGAGTGTATCCCGAGTTCAATGTTCAGGATTACCTCGATGCAAAGGTTGCGCCGGTGTTCTTTGGTTCGGCACTCAACAATTTCGGTGTTGAGGAGCTGCTCAACTGCTTTGTGAAGATTGCTCCCAGTCCGCGTCCTGTGCAGGCGTTGGAGCGTGTTGTCAATCCCGAGGATTCAAAGTTCACAGGCTTCATCTTTAAGATTACTGCCAACATCGACCCCAATCACCGTTCTTGTGTCGCTTTCTGCAAGATTTGCTCGGGTAAGTTTGTGCGTAATACCCCTTATCGCCACATACGTCTTGGCAAGGAGTTGCGCTTCTCTTCTCCCACGCAGTTTATGGCCCAGCGCAAGAGCACCATTGAGGAGGCCTATCCGGGCGATATAATTGGCTTGCCCGATACCGGAAACTTCAAGATTGGCGATACCCTTACCGAGGGTGAGATTCTTCACTTCAAGGGCTTGCCGAGTTTCTCTCCCGAGATGTTCAAATACATTGAGAATGCCGACCCAATGAAGACCAAACAGCTTGCCAAAGGTATTGACCAGCTGATGGGTGAGGGCGTTGCGCAGCTGTTTGTGAACCAGCATAATGGTAGAAAGCTCATTGGTACAGTGGGACAGCTACAGTTTGAGGTGATACAGTATCGCCTTGAGAATGAGTATAACGCCAAGTGTCGTTGGGAGCCTGTGAGCCTCTACAAGGCTTGCTGGATTGAGAGCGACGATGCCGCCGAGCTCGAGGCCTTCAAGAAGCGCAAATATCAGTATATGGCCAAGGATATCGAGGGACGCGATGTGTTCCTCGCCGATAGCGGCTATGTGCTGCAGATGGCGCAGAATGATTTTAAATCGATACGTTTCCATTTTACAAGTGAATTCTGATGGGTACAATAGCAGATGAAGCGAAGAAGTGCGTTGAAGTGATGCGCAAGGGTGGTGTAATCCTCTATCCCACCGACACAGTGTGGGGTATTGGTTGCGATGCCACGAATGTGGAGGCTGTGAAGCGAGTGTATGAAATTAAGCGCCGTAGCGATAGCAAGGCTATGCTGCTGCTTGTTGATAGTGCCGACCGTCTTGCGCGTTATGTGGGCACGGTGCCTGCGGTGGCGTGGGATTTGATTGAACTGGCCGACAAGCCATTGACTATAATCTACGATGGGGCGCGCAATCTTGCGCCCAACCTCATTGCCGAGGATGGCAGCGTGGGTATACGTGTAACATCGGAACTCTTCTCAAAGGAACTGTGCTACCGTTTCCAGAAGGCTGTGGTATCTACATCGGCCAATATCAGCGGTGAGCCCACTCCCAATAACTTCAGCGAGATAAGCCCCGAAATAATCTCGGCAGTTGATTATGTTGTGAACTATAAGCAACTCGAGAAGGGCAAGGCAAAGTCTTCGGGAATAATTAAACTCACGGAGAACGGAACTGTTACAATTATAAGACAATAACAATGGAGAAGAAAGATGCAGGCTTGCTCGACCGCTTCATAGCTTGGCGCGAGAAGCATATACCACACACACAGTTTGTGCTCATTTTGAGCTTTATTGTGGGTGTGTTGTCGGCGCTTGCTGCCTTTGCGCTCAAGCATCTTATTCATTTTATTCAGCACCTATTGACTGGAAATTTCGATACGCAGTCGTTTAATTGGCTCTATCTTCTGTTCCCGGTCATCGGTATCTTCATCACCGGCCTTTTCATCCGCAATGTGGTGCGCGATGACATAAGCCACGGCGTAACCAAGGTGCTCTATGCCATCTCTTGCCGTCAAGGAAAGATAAGACGGCACAACACCTGGTCGTCTCTCATTGCCAGTGGTATAACCATTGGTTTCGGTGGTTCGGTGGGAGCCGAGTCGCCAATTGTGATGACGGGCTCGGCCATAGGCTCCAACCTTGGCAGCTTTTTTAAAATGGAGAAGAAGGTGATGATGCTGCTCATTGGCTGCGGCGCAGCCGGTGCAGTGTCGGGCATCTTCAAGGCGCCAATTGCAGGCCTTGTGTTTGTTATTGAGGTGCTTATGATTGACCTGACGATGACTTCGCTTTTGCCGTTGCTCATCTCAAGCGTTACGGCTGCCACACTCTCCTATCTGCTTATGGGTACCGAGGCTACCTTTGAGTTTCATATGCAGGACGCATTTGACCTCGCGCGCGTACCTTATGTGTTGTTGCTTGGTGTGGTGTGTGGCCTAGTGTCGCTCTATTTTACGCACGTTACCACAACTATTGAGAAGCAGTTCAAGAAGCTGAAGAACCCCTATATGAAGCTGCTCATCGGCGGCGGCATATTGAGTGTGCTCATTTTCCTCTTTCCGCCTCTCTATGGCGAGGGCTACGAGACCATCACCCAGCTCATAAACGGCAATTCCGAGAATATCATTCTTGAGAACTCAATCTTTTATGGGCACGGCAGTATGTTGCTGCTCTTTATGTTCTGTCTTGTACTCTTCAAGGCCTTTGCATCTACGGTTACCAACTGCGGTGGTGGTTGTGGCGGTATTTTTGCTCCCAGCCTCTTCCTAGGCTGCGTAACCGGCTATCTCTTTGCGAGCCTGTGCAATATGACAGGCATTGGCGTGATGGTGTCCGACAAGAATTTTGCCCTCTTTGGAATGGCGGCTCTTATGTCGGGAGTCTTTCACGCGCCGCTGACAGGTGTATTCCTCATAGCGGAGCTCACAGGTGGCTATGCACTTTTCTTGCCCTTGATGATGGTTTCTGTCTCATCCTACCTCACGGTAAAGATGTTCGACAAGAACAATATCTATGCCATACGTCTTGCGCAGCGCGGTGAGCTGATAACTCACCACAAGGACCAGGCGGTGCTCACCATACTGAAGGTGGCCGATGTGGTGGAGAAGAATTTTATGACTATAAATCCCGAAATGGACCTTGGTGCGCTCACCTCGGTGGTGGCAAAGACTAAGCGCAATATTTTCCCGGTGGTGAATGCGGCTAATCATCTTGTGGGTATTCTTTATCTCGATGATATAAGACACATAATGTTCCGCCAGGAGCTCTATCACCGCTATTCGGTGGCGACGCTTATGCGCGAAGTGCCTCAGAGGCTGAGCATAGAGGAGCCTATGGAGGGTGTTATGCGTAAATTTGAGGAGACCGGTGCCTGGAACCTTCCTGTGGAGGATGTCAATGGCGAATATTTGGGCTTTATCTCAAAATCGGCTATCTTCACGGTTTACCGTAAGACATTGCTTGAGTTTACATCAGACTAAGGCCTCGGCAAGTGGTCTGTTTTATACATAATAATATAAAAGGGCTTCTGTCCTTTCAAAAAGAGTTATGGAGAATTTGAGAATAGTATATCTTGGTACACCCGATTTTGCGGTGGAGCCGTTGCGCCGTCTGCTTGAAAAGCAACGTAGCTGCAGCGAGTGTGGCTATGAGATTGTGGGCGTGGTTACTATGCCCGACAAGATGATTAACAAGCGTGGTAATCAGCTTTTGATGAGCCCCGTGAAACAATATGCCGTGGAACAGGGACTTCCTGTCTTGCAGCCCGAATCGCTCAAGGATGAGACTTTCCAGGCCTCTTTGCGTGCGTGGAGTGCCGACCTGCAGATTGTTGTGGCTTTCCGTATGCTCCCCGAGAGTGTGTGGAATATGCCGCGCCTTGGCACTTTTAACCTTCACGCCTCTCTGTTGCCGCAGTATCGTGGCGCAGCGCCCATCAATTGGGCAATTATCAACGGCGACAAGGAGACCGGTGTTACCACTTTCTTCCTTAAGCACGAGATTGACACAGGTGATGTTATCTATCGCGACACTGTTGCCATTGATGAAGATGACAATGCTGGGACTCTGCACGATAAACTGATGCTTCAGGGCGGTGATACCGTTGTGCGCACTGTTGAGGCTATTGTTAAGGGTGAGGCAACGGCAATGGCTCAAGATACAATGTATGTATCGGAGAACGAGCTGCGTCCGGCTCCCAAGATTTTCCGCGACACTTGTCGCATCAACTGGCTGCAGAGCGTTGCAAAGGTGTATGATTTTGTGCGTGGAATGTCGCCCTATCCGGCTGCGTGGTGCGAACTTGTGGATGCGTCGGGCAATCTCACAGCCCTCAAGGTCTATTCCGTTGCCAAGGAGTATGCTGCTCACGAAAAGGAGTCCGGCACGTTGGTGAGCGATGGCAAGAACTTTATTAAGGTGGCTGTTGAGGGCGGTTACATATCTCTGCTCGAGGTGCAGCTTGCAGGCAAGAAACGTATGCCGGTGGCCGATCTTTTGCGTGGTTTCTCAATAGAAGGGCTTGCGCTTGCAAAGTAAGCTTTATAGCTGTTAATTGTTAAAATAGAGGGGCTGTAACGTGTACAAGCCCCTCATATTGTGTTAAAAAGACGCTTTTTTAGCAAAAAATTTGGATTTGAAGCAATATTTTCTTTCCTTTGTGCCGATAAATCATTTTATAAACCTCTAAAAACTATTGCCTATAGAAAAATCTCTACTTCAATTCAAACAGTAGAAAAGATGAACAATTTGAGACAGATGACCGATGATGCATTGGTTACACTCTATTTGCAAGGCAATAATTCTGCATTCGACATTTTGTTGAACCGCCACAAGGAGAGGTTATTCAACTACATATATTTTATTGTGCGCTCACGCGAGGTTGCCGAGGATATATTCCAGGAGACTTTCGTGAAGGCTATTGTAACCCTGCAACAGGGCCGTTACACCAATGACGGCAAGTTCTCGGCTTGGATAACACGCATTGCCCACAATCTTGTCATTGACCAGTTCCGTGTGGAAAGGAACGAGAATACCGTTTCCAATGATGAGACCGAGATTGACCTCTTCAACGATGCGAGCCTCTCCGAGGGTACTATAGAAAACCGTATGGTGAACGAGCAGGTGCTCAATGATGTGCGTGCTCTTGTAGATGAGTTGCCCGACTGTCAGCGCGAGGTGGTCTTTATGCGTTACTATCAGGACCTCTCTTTCAAGGAGATTGCCGATATCACAGGTGTCAGCATAAACACGGCTCTTGGTCGTATGCGTTATGCAGTGCTTAATATGCGTCGCATTGCAGCCGAGAAGTGCATTTCGCTTGCGCTTGAATGATGTTGCCGCTTTTTTGCAATATTTCTTTGTTGGGCACATACTTTTTCCAAATCTTTTCCGTTATAGATATAGAAAAACGGAAAAGCCTATGGATAAAACATCTACTCAAGAATTGGACAACGCCGGTGCAATAATCAGGCAGGCGTTGAAACAACAGAACTTTCCCAAGCCCGGTGCTGTGTCGCTCGAGTTTATAAGAAATTTTGCCCGCAATTTCAGGGTGCAAAAGGAGGTGGAAGGCGATATAAGGGAATTCGTACTTAACTGATTTGATATTTCTTTTATGGAAATGAAGCTGACTAAAAAGGCTCTTTTGTTGTTATACTCGCCCTCAAAATGCTCATTTACGCTAAGTAAACTGCGCTTTTTCGGGCTTCGCAAGCCTAAAAACAGCTCTTTTTATTCAACTTCTCACAAACGAGGGTGCCCCGGGGCACCCTCGTTTGTTTAGAATGTGGTGCAGATTGAGAGACCAAAATTGAAATTGTGCATTGGTGTGTGCACGTCTGTGCTCTCGTCGCTGTTTAGAGTGTAGCTTATATTGGGTGCGCTGTAGGTGTAATCAATATATGCTCTTGCAACGCTGTTCTTCAATGGAATGAATGTGATGCCTGCGCCAATGCTCATATTCATTGAATGTGCAGTGGCTGCCTTCAAGAATGTATTGTGGGTGAAGCAGGCGCTCTGTTCCTTGTACTCCTGTTGGCTTATCTTGTTTTCAAGGCGTTCTTTTATGAGTGCTGCTTTGCTGTTAGCATCGAGTGTGTAGGTGCCGCTGAAATCATATTTTCCAACAAGACGGTAACCGGCCATTGCCTTGCACTCAATGCGCAGACGGCGGTTTATGGGCAGTGAGGCGTATGGGCCAATGTTGGTGTCGATTGTTCCAAAGCTTGTGGGGACGATGCTTTGCAGCCTGTAGGTGAGTCCGTTTGCCTGCTGTGTGTTGCCTCCGCTGAAAGTGGCTTCGAGCGATGCCACTGTTGCGCGTGCTTGTGCTCCTATGCCGATATAGCTGTTGAAGAAGTAGGCTCCTTCGGCTGTTATGGCTGTGGCGAGGCCGGGTTTGAATTTCAGCCCAAGCTGTTGTGCGCTGTCAAACTGCGGTGCTTTAAATGGTGTAGCAGCACCAATCTCCATACCTATTGATGCGAAAGAGGGGTTTTCTGTGAGGTCGGTGCGTTTGTCGAAGCCGGTGTAGCGTGCATCTATGCCGCGCTCTTTGAATATGAGGTCAGTGATAAAATAACCAAGGTTTACCGATGTTATTCCCACGCCGGCTCCAAAGACAATATCACTTATCCAATGTCGGTTATTGAGCAGGCGTGTAAATCCGGTGGCTGTGGCAATGGTGTAGGCCCCTATGCTGTACCAGGGGCTGCGCGCTCCAAGCTCCTTGTGCATCACTGTGGCTGCCATAAAGGCCATTGATGTGTGGCCCGATGGGAAAGAGGTGTTTTCTGTGCCGTCGGGGCGCATCTCCCTGACACTGTATTTTAGTGAATGGGCTATTGCCGCTGTGGTTGCTGCGCTCATTCCGGTGCTTGTGATGAAGCGCCACCAGTTGCTGCGCGTCTTCACTCCGCAAAGTTTCAGCAGTGCCGTGATGCCGATGGGCGAGTATTGCACAAAATCATCATATTCGGTGCTAAAATCCCCCGCAACACTGTTGCGCACATTTTGCCACTCCTTTTTCTCGCTCCGGATGAGTGCTCCCGCAGCCAGGAATGGTATGCCGTCGTATGAGAACTCCTCGCTCCAGCATTTTGCTGCGCCAGGGTAGATGTATTTTGTCATCTGCACACTATCCTTTGGCGAGGGTTTTGCCGGGCTTACGGGCGCAATTGCTTGTGCATCTGTGATGTGAAACAATAGAAGCACTGTAAGCAATGTTTTTAAAAAGGCTCTGCTCATTTTTTAACGGTGGTTTTTAGTGTGTGGGGTTATATATACCTACATTTACGGACGCCGCATCGCGGCGTCCGTAAATGGGGATGTCAGCTGCAAGGTCTCTTATTCCATATTTTTCTTTTCAAGACCATAGCCATATTTCTTGTCTACAATCTTCAGCAGCACGGCTACCACAACAGCTATGGCGCCAAAGAGTGCGAATATTGACATAGGCGCAGTGTAGTCGGTTGTGCCGTTGGCTGTGTTTGCCGAAATAACCTTGCCAATGAGCACGGGAACCATTGAAAGGCCGATGTTCTGAATGTAGAATATTATTGCATAGGCCGAGCCCAGCTGCTTCATAGGGATAATCTTGGGTACTGAGGGCCACATTGCCGAGGGAACAAGCGAGAATGCGATGCCCAGAAGCACCATAATGATAACAGCAAACCACCACACATTGAGAAGGGGCATTGCAAAGAGAATGTGCACCACAGTGAGGAGCACAGAGCCTATTATCATAAGTGTGGCACCCTTGCCCATCTTGTCATAGAGTGAGCCGAACAGCGGTGTGAGCAGTATTGTGCCAAAGGGCAGCAAGCCGGGAATCATACCGGCAAGGTCGGGGCTTACACCATACTTTATAATCATAAGGTTTGTAGCGAACTTAAGGAAGGGGAACACTGCCGAATAGAAGATGAGGCACAGGATGGTGATGAGCCAAAATCCGCGGTTGCAGAATATTTCCTTCAGGTCGCCAAGCTTGAACTGCTCCTCGCTCTCGCTTTCAATGGCAATGCCTTGGGCCGACTTGTCGAGCTTCTTGTCCATTACGCAGTAGACAATGTATGAGAGAAGGCCTATGCAAAGCATCGATGCACCAAACATCACAGGTGCCGATACCTTGCCGGCTGACTGTGCTATGGGGAGTGCGAAGAATAGTGCGCAAGCTGTTCCCACACGCGCAAGAGCTACCTGAAGGCCCATTGCCAATGCCATTTCGTGTCCGGTGAACCACTTTGCAATAACCTTGGTAACTGTTATTCCCGCAATCTCGGCGCCCATACCGTAAATGGCAAATCCAAGGCAGGCAATGGCAACCTGTGTGGGAAGGCCGAACACCTCACCCTCAAAGCCGTTGTCTACCGCATACCACTTTATTGCAGCTCCAATGAACATCAATGCTGTGCTCATAAGGCCTGTGAAGCGCACGCCCATCTTGTCAAGAATCAGTCCGCCAAAGAACAGCATAAAGAGGAATACATTGATGTATCCGTATGCACCGGAGAAGATACCGTAGTTGTCGCCACCCCAGCCAAGTCCGTTGATGGTGGATGATACTTTAACATCTTTGCTCTCGATGCTGCCGCTCTCGCCAACGAACATTGTGCGATATTCGTTGCCGACAACAATCTCATCGGCACTGTTAATGGGGTTTGTGCTGATTTTCATCAAAGAGTCAGCCGAGAGGTAGGTGCCGTCGGTGAAATATACAATTTTACCCTTTGTGGTGAGGGGCGCTTCAAGAGGGCCCATCACGTCGGTGAAGAAGTAGGCCATCATCATTGTAAACGAAACGATGATTAGTGCGCTCCAACGTGCGGCCTTCGAATCGTTGAGTCTTTTTTGAATCTTTTGTGTAGTAGTCATAGTGATAGTTCGTTATTATTTCTCTTTTGTCAAAATCTTATTTCAGCCACTTTGCAAGCCAGCCAAAGAAGGTGCGCTGCCACAGAATTCCGTTTTGGGGTTTCAGCACCCAGTGGTTCTCGTCGGGGAAGAGAAGCAACTGTGCGGGTATGCCCTTGAGGCGTGCCGCGTTGAAGGCTGCCATTGACTGTGAAGAGAGGATACGATAGTCGCGGTCGCCGTGAATGAGCAGGATTGGGGTATCCCACTTGTCCACGAACTTGTGGGGCGAGTTGGCATAAGAGCGCTTCACGCCCTCGGTCTGCTCATAGGGTGCACCGCCAAGGTCCCAGTTGGGGAACCAGCTCTCCTCGGTCTCATAATATTGCTGTTCCATATTGAAGAAACCATCGTGTGCAATGAATGCCTTGAAGCGCTTTTCGTGGTGTCCTGCAAGCCACATTGCCGAGTAGCCGCCGAAGCTTGCACCCACGCAACCCAAACGGTCGGTGTCCACATAGGGCTCTTTCGAGATGTCGTCAATTGCGGTGAGAAGGTCGCTCATACAGTTGCCACCGTAGTTGGTGCTTATTTCCCAGTTCCAGGCGTGGCCGAAGCCGGGAAGGCCGCGGCGGTTGGGAGCAATGATTATGTAGCCGTTGGCTGCCATTATCTGGAAATTCCAACGGTAGCTCCAGAACTGGCTCACGGGCGACTGTGGTCCACCTTCGCAGAAGAGCAGTGTGGGGTATTTCTTTGCGGGGTCGAAATGGGGTGGGTATATTACCCAAGAGTGGAGGTCCTTGCCGTCTACAGCCTTGCACCAACGTGCCTCAACCTTGCCAATTGCTAACTGGTCGAGGATATGCTTGTTCTCCTGTGTAAGCTGCTTTACCTCGGCATTGGCCTTGGCCTTCATAGAGTAGATGTCGGCGGGCGCGCTCATTGAAACACGTGTCATCACAAGGTTTTTGTTGCCGAGCATTGCAACTGAATTGTAGTCGTGGTCGCCCTCGGTCATCTTGGTGAGCTTGCCTTTGAGGCTGATGTTGTAGACCTGTGTGGTACCGTGCCAGGTGCCGGTGAAGTAGAGGCTTTTGCTGTCGGGTGCCCAGCAGTAGCTGTCTACATTGCTGTCGAAGATGGCCTTCTCCTCGCCATTTGGCTTCTCTGTTATGTATTTGCGCTCGCCGGTGGCAAGGTCCAGTATGCTCAAACGGTTGAGGTCGCTCTCATAACCGTCGTGCTCCATACTAAGCCACGCAATTTTCTTTCCATCGGGAGAGAACTGCGGTGCGGTGTCGTAACCATAGCTTGAACGTGCCTCATCGAGCTTGCAGAGGTTTTCTGTGGTGCCGTCCTCAAGGTTGTAGAGATAGATGTCGGTGTCGGTGCTCACGGTGTAGTCGCGTCCGCTCTTCTTTATGCAAGAGTAGGCAATCTTCTTGGAGTCGTTGCTCCAGGCAAGCTGCTCGCTGCCGCCAAAGGGGCGGTTGGGGCAGTCATATATGGTTCCTTCGAGCAGGTCCTTGCCTTCGTCTATGGAGTTGCCGTCGAAATTGGCAACAAAGGGGTGTGGGGCATCAACCAACCACTCGTCCCAGTGTTTGTACATTAGGTCGTCCACCACAAAACCCTTTGCCAGGGGCAGGTCGGGGTGAATGTCGGCTGTTGTGGGCTTGGTCTTTATGCGCTTGATGAGAATGACCTTGCTCTCATCGGGCGAGAAGAGGAATCCCTCGATGTCGCTTGCGTCGTTGGTGAGCTGTTTGCGGCCTGTGCCGTCAGGGTTCATCTCCCACAGCTGGCTGCTGCCGCTTTCGTTAGAGAGGAAAGCAATCTTGCTGCCCTTCTTTATCCACACTGCGCTGCTCTCATTGGCTGCTGTGGTTGTCAGCTTGGTGTCGTTGCTGCCGTCGGCGCCCATTATGTTGAGGGTGTGGTGGCTCTTGTTCTGCTCTACGCTGTAGTAGCTCACACCATATACTATGCTCTTGGCGTCGGGTGATACCGCGAGGCCTCCTATGCGGCCCATCGCCCAAAGGGCTTCGGGTGTCATAAGACCGCCCTTTATCTCTATTTCTGACTTGCCTATGGGTTTTGTGGCAACAGTGGCACCGTCGCCGGCTGCCTGTGCGGCGCCTGTAATTGTTAGTGCAGACATCATAATCGCTATGCTCCTTTTCATCATATTCTTTGTTTTTTGTTTTTGGTTGTATAAATATGTGCTTTTCTATTGTGTATGCAAATTAACTGCAAATTTACTCATAAAATTATATATATGCAATATAATAATTATTAAAGTGCGCGCGCAAACAATATTAATTGTGTGGATGTTGCAGTTTCTCTTTTTTTGCCTATTTTTGCAGATATTACGATATATTGCGGAAAATGGGTATAAATCATAATATGAATAATATGAAAAAAACTTTTCTTTTTGTTGCATTGATGCTTGCGACGTCGTTTGCGTTTGCGGCATCCTTTCCACAGGCCGACGGTGTTTACCGTTTGGTGAATGTGGCTACTGGCAAGGCTGTTACCAATGGCGATGTTGCTGCGCACAACACCTATTTGAGTGTTGCCGATGTTGATGCTGCATCCAAAGGCCAGGAGTGGACAATGGTTTCACTCTCGGCAAAGGAGCCTTTGTTCGTTCTTTATAACGAGAACTACAATCAGGCCATCGATATGGCCTTGTCATCGGGCACTCCCGGCAAACTGCTGCAGTGGGATGCTACTTGCACCGATAACCAGACATTCTATGTGAATGTTGTCGATGCATCTACCGGCATTGTGCAGTTGCTTTGTAAGGGTGAGCGCGAACTTGTGCTCAAGGTGCAGAATGACGGCTCATTGCTTATGGAAAAGAACGCAACAGGCGAACTCACTCATTTCCGTCTGGATTTTGTGAAGCAGAACAAGGTGGATTATCTTCCCGTGATTGGCCGTTATTTCATTATTCGCGAGCAGAGTAGTGGTTATGCTCTGAACACTCGTGGTGTTAAGGATAACAATGCGCGAGTGTATATTGATGCATACGACGAGAACAACAAGGAGACATTTGTTTGGCAGTTGCGCCGCACTGCGGCCAATGCCGAGTATTGCCAGTTCTATGCACCCTATTACGACAAGGCTATCGACGTTGCTTTGGGTGGCGTGAGATATCCGTTGCTTTGGAATTCCGATTACACTAACGAAAATCAGCAGTTGCGCTTTATCCCCGAGGAGGGCAAGAGAGGTGTTTATCGCATCCAGGTGAAGACCGGCGGTTCGTGGTGGAGCTTGAAGGCCGAAGGTGGCAACCTCTCAATGGTTTCGGGTTATGGCAGCGGCTCGTTGTTTACACTTGAAGAGACCTCGGCCGATGATGTTCCAATGCCCAACGTGTGGGAGGATGAGACCTTCTTTGGCGAGAATAAAGAGCCTGGGCGCGCAACTTATATGCCCTATGCATCTGTTGCTGCGATGAAGGCCGATGAGCGCTTTGCCCTTCCTTGGCTTGAGCCCGAGAGTGCCGAGTATTTGAGCCTTAACGGCGTGTGGAATCTCAACTGGGTTGAGTCGCCTGCTCAGCGCCCCGGCAAAGATGCTTTTTGGGGCGACGGCGTGGATGTCTCTTCGTGGGACAAGATTGACGTGCCCTCTTGTCTCGAGATGAAGGGCTATGGCGACCCTCTCTACATAAATGTGAACTATCCTTTCAATAACAACCCTCCCAAAATTGAGATGAAGAGCGGTTTGCTCAATTCGGTGGCATCCTATCGCCGCGATTTTGAGTTCCCCTTGGCGTGGGGCGATAAGCGCGTGTTCCTGCATTTCGATGGTATATACGGTGCTGCATTTGTGTGGATGAACGGAAAATATGTGGGTTACACCCAAAGCGGCAACAATGATGCCGAATTTGATGTAACCGAGCACGTGCGCGAGGGCAAGAATAATGTGAGCGTGCAGGTTGTGCGCTGGAGCGACGCTTCTTACCTCGAGGGACAGGATATGTGGCATATGAGCGGCATACACCGCGATGTCTACCTGGTGGCCACACCCAAGACCTTTGTGCGCGACCACTATATAACAAGCACTCTTGACAAGGACGCTCTCTACACTGCCGGTGCGCTTGATGTAGCACTTGAGATGGATAATCGCGACGGTGCAGCCGTTGCTAAGAGCGTCGATGTTCTGTTGCTTGGCACCGACGGCAGCGAGGTGGCCAAAAAGAGCGTTCTTTTTGAATTTGCTGCGGGTGAGACGGTGAAAAAGAGCAATATCCTCTTTGAGAACCTCACCGGCCTTAAGTTGTGGAGCGCCGAAACTCCCAATCTCTACACTGTTGTTGTGGCACAGAAGGATGCTGCCGGCAACGAGGAGCACGTCTTCTCCACAAAATATGGTTTCCGCCACATTGAGATTAAGGAGGGTCGTGTATATATCAACGGTGAGGCTGTGCTCTTCAAGGGTGCCAATTTGCAGGATACTCATCCTGTTACAGGCCGTTCGGTGGATGTTGCCACAATGCTCAAGGATGTGGTGATGATGAAGCAGGCCAATATGAACACCGTGCGCACAAGCCACTATCCGCGTCAGGCCAAGATGAACGCGATGTTCGACTACTATGGCCTTTACTGTATGGATGAGGCCGATTTGGAGTGCCACTTCAGTTGGGAAGAGGGTAAAGAGAATGGCGGAATAACCAATGTGGATTCTTGGCGTGCACAGTATGTCGATAGAACCGAGCGTATGGTGCTTCGCGACCGTAATTTCCCCTCTATAATCTTCTGGTCGCTCGGTAACGAGAGTGGCGGTGGAAAGAATTTCGGCCACACATACGCTGCAGTGAGAGCGCTCGACCCGCGCCCGATACATTATGAAGGAGCATCGCGTGCGGGAACAGCCCACACCGATATCTATTCCGAGATGTATCCGCTTTTGAGCGAGCTCGACGACCACGCCAACGGTAAACCCGATACAAGCTATCCCTTCTATACCAATTCCAAGGAGCAGCCCTATTTTATGTGCGAATATGCTCACGCAATGGGTAATGCTGTGGGTAATCTTCAAGAGTATTGGGATGCCATAGAGAGCAGCAAGTATGGCATTGGTGGTTGCATCTGGGATTGGGCCGACCAGTCTATCTATGATGCCAAGGATATAAAGAACGGCAATTTCGAGGTCAATGGAATGAACAAATACCGCACCGGTTTCGACTATCCCGGTCCTCATCAGGGTAACTTTGTCAATAATGGTCTTGTTACTGCCGACAGAGCGTGGAGCCCCGAGCTCACAAACGTGAAATATGTATATCAGTATGTGAAGTTCTTGGGCTATGACGCTGCAAACCGCAACCTCACAATTAAGAACTGCTACGATTTTATCTCATTGGACAAGTTCACCCTTAACTACTCGGTGCTTATTGATGGTGAGGTGGTGGAAGAGGGTGATGTTGTTGTGCCTGCGGTGGCTCCCAATGCCCAGGCTACATTGAATATCCCCTACAAGACAGAGCCCGTCAGTGGCAAGGAGATGCTTCTGAACATTGAATTGCGCCACAAGGAGGAGCAATCTTGGGTTGAGGCCGGTTATGCCATTGCAACAGAGCAGTATACGTTGGTTGAACGTGATGCGTCGGCTCTTGCAGTCTCTGCAGGCGAGGAGCTCTCTCTCACATCTACTGCGCAGGGCTATTCAATAGAGAGCTCAAGAATGGAGATGACATTCAAGAAAGACGGCACAATGCTCTCTTGGGTTGTCGGTGGTAAAAAACTTCTTATGGCAGGTCCCGAGTATGGCAACTATCGTTGGGTGGAGAATGACAAGCCCACCGAAACCCTCAACCAGTATGCTGTGGGCCCGGGCGTGAAGTCAAAAGCGGCAACATTCAAATTGAGCGATGATAAAAAGAGTGTGATGGTTGAGGTGAATGCCTCCACCTGGTGCAGCGACTACAAGTTCATCTACACCATTGCCGGCGACGGCTCAATGCTCATAGACGCGTCATATACTGCAACTGTTTCCGATGCCCGCCGCATTGGTATGACAATGGAGTTCCCTGCAAGCTTTGAGCAGGTAGAGTATTATGCCTATGGTCCCTTTGAGAACTATGTAGACCGCAGGGGCGGCTCTATGCTTGGACGCTACTACACCACAGTCAGTGATATGTTCGAGCCCTATCCTATGCCACAGAGTATGGGTAACCGCGAGGGCTTGCGCGACCTCTTGCTCTTTAGCGAAGAGAAGAACGTGGGCATCAAGGTGCAGACACGTGGCAACGTGGCTTTCTCGCTTCTGCACTACAGCGATGAGCATTTGAAGATAAAGGACCACACTTGGGAGCTTGAGAAGGGCAATGTCTATGCTCATTTCGACTGCTACCAAAAGGGTATTGGAAACGGCAGCTGCGGTAATGTGGCAACGCTCGACAAGTATCTCATAAAGAATGGTGCAAAATACAGCTGTTCGTTGCTCTTTACTCCTGTAACTGATGTAGAGAGTGGCGTTGAGGGTGTGAAGGACGAGATGTTACGCTTCAATGCAGCCGATGGCGTGCTTGTGTGCGAAGGCGGTTTGGAGAATGGCGATGCAGTCTCTCTCTTCAATATCGGCGGCGTGCTTGTGGCATCTTCCGTTGCAACATCCCACAAGGTTGCCTTGCCTGTCGCAGGGCTGCCACACGGCTCTTATCTGGTGGTTGTGAAGAGTGCTGCCGGAACAAGAGTGCACAAGGTGGTTCTTTGATTAATGGAATGATACAGCAATTTTAAATCTATCAATGTTTAACGAAACTGACTAAAAAGGCTCTTTTGTTGTTATACTTGCAAGCCTAAAAACAGCTCTTTTTATTCAATTTCTCACAAACGGGGGTGCCTCATTAATACTTTTGGGGCACCTTTGTTTGTTATGTGAAGTATTGTGTTTTCTGCTATTTTTTTGCGTGTCATATTTTAAAATAGCCGCGAAATGTTGCTAATTGCTTGCGAAAATGTAATTTTTTGTGATAAAATGTTTGTGTTTGAATAATTTAATGTAATTTTGCAAAGAAATTTGAAAAGAGGTTGCCGAAACGCTATGAAGGGAGTAGGCATTAAACATATATATTTATTACAACTATGAAGAAGTTTTTCTATGTAGCTGTTCTGGCTCTCGCATTCGTATCTTGCGCCCAGACTGAGAAGAAGGAGGAGGCTCCTGTAACTAACGCAACAGACATCGTTCCTGCTGCTGCAACTGATGTACTCCCCGCAGCTGCTCCCAGCGCTGAGAACGGCGGTAAGGTTGCTACTGAGGTTATCCCCAACGAGCCTGCAAAGTAATTGACCTATTAGAAGTTTAGAGAAACAATCCAGTTGTTCGCAAGAACAAAGGGATTGGCCTCTACACTTCTTTTGTTTTAAAAAGAGATTAAAACAAAATAACAGACACGGTCCACATCAATTTGTGGTCCGTGTTTTTTTTTATTTCTGCTCGTATTCTCGGAAAAAAGTGCTATTTTCGCAGAATAATATATAAGAGCGAAGCTCTGTTCAGGAACAATGATTGATAAGACAGTTTTTCAGGATAAAAAAGCGGTATATTACACACTTGGGTGCAAGTTGAACTTTTCGGAGACTGCCACCATTGAGCGCACTTTGCAGGATGCCGGCATACGCACGGCACGTCGTGGCGAGAAGGCCGACATCTGCATCATAAACAGCTGTGCTGTTACACAGGAGGCCGAAAAGAAGTGCCGTCAAACGATACACAAGCTGGTGCGACAGCATCCCGGGGCCTATGTGGTTGTAACCGGTTGCTATGCGCAGCTGTCGGCCGAGAGGCTTGCCAAGGAGCCCGGTGTTGATGTGGTGCTTGGCATTGACAGGAAGGGTGAGGTGCTTGAACACCTCGGCAACCTCGAAAAGCACAGTGGCGAAGGCGAATGGTTTGCACAGCCCACCAAGGATGTGCGCAACTTTGTTCCGTCGTGTTCGCGCGGCGACCGCACGCGCTATTTCCTGAAGGTGCAGGACGGCTGCGACTATTTTTGCACCTATTGCACAATACCCTTTGCTCGTGGCCGCAGCCGTAATCCCAAGATTGAGGAGCTTGTGGCTCAGGCCCACTCTGCTGCTGCCGAGGGCGGGCGGGAGATTGTTATCACAGGAGTGAACATCGGCGATTTTGGAAAGTCCACCGGCGAGAGTTTTGTGTCGCTTGTGAAGGCACTCGATGGCGTTGAAGGCATTTCGCGCTATCGCATCTCATCGATAGAGCCCAACCTGCTCACCGATGAAATCATTGAGTATGTTCCGCAGTCGCGTTCCTTTATGCCTCACTTTCACATCCCATTGCAGGCCGGCAGCGACGAGGTGCTCAAGCTTATGCACCGTCGCTACGATACTGCGCTCTTTGCGGCAAAAATTGCCAAGGTGCGACAGGTGATGCCCGATGCCTTCATTGGCGTGGATGTTATTGTGGGCACTCGCGGCGAGAGTGAGGAGCTCTTTGCCCGTGCCTATGAGTTTATCAAGGGGCTCGATATCTCACAGCTTCACGTTTTTAGCTATTCTGAGCGTCCCGGTACACAGGCTCTTCGAATTGATGGTGCCGTGCCCCCGGCCGAGAAGCACCGACGCAGCCAGTTGCTCATTGCGCTCAGCGAGGAGAAGCGTGTTGCCTTCTATGAACGCCACATTGGGCGCGAGGCTGTTGTGCTCTTTGAGAAGCCGCGTTCGGGGATGCCTATGGGCGGTTTCACCGACAACTATATACGTGTGGAGGCGCCTGCCGACGCATTGTGCATAAACCGTTTGGTGCGTGTGCGTCTTGGCGGTTTCAATGATGACAAGTCGGCGCTTGTTGCCGATGAAATAATGGGCTTTGCCGATTGATGCAATGGATAGGGTAGCAGTTGTAATACTCAATTATAATGGTGCCGCAATGTTGCGCCGTTTCCTGCCTGTGGTGCTTGCGCACTCGGGGGGTGCTGCCATTGTGGTTGCCGACAACGGCTCCACTGATGAGTCGGTTGCTGTGGTTAAGGAGCAGTTTCCGGTGGTGCGCCTCATAGAGCTTGGGCACAACTATGGCTTTGCCGATGGCTACAACAGGGCGCTTGCACTGGTTGAGGCCGAGTTCTTCCTGTTGCTTAATTCCGATGTTGAAGTTACGGCAGGGTGGCTGCAGCCGCTGCTTGCCTTTATGGATGCCAATGCCGCAGTTGTGGCTTGTCAGCCCAAGGTGCTCTCCTTCAACAACAAAGAGTACTTTGAATATGCCGGTGCGGCGGGCGGCTTCATCGACCGCTATGGCTACCCCTTCTGCCGTGGCCGTCTGTTTGACACCGTGGAGAAGGACAGTGGGCAGTATGATGCTCCTTGCCGCCTTTTTTGGGCAACAGGCGCGGCTCTTATGGTGCGCAGCGCATCGTTTTTCGAGGCCGGTGGCTTTGATGGCAGTTTCTTTGCTCATATGGAGGAGATAGACCTCTGCTGGCGCTTGCAGACGCTTGGCGGGGAGGTTTATGCAGTGCCGCAGAGTGTGGTCTATCACGTTGGCGGTGCAACGCTCTCCAAGGATAACCCGCGAAAAACATACCTCAATTTCCGCAACAATCTGATAATGCTCTACAAGAATCTGCCCGATGATGAGCTGCGTGCTGTTATGCTTATGCGCACGGTGCTCGACTATGTGGCAGCTCTAAAGTTCCTGTTCACCGGTGCGTGGGGCAGCTTCAGGGCCGTGCTGCGTGCAAGGTGCCACTATAGGCGTTTGCGTGGCGGCTACGAGGCTGCGCGGCGCGACAATATTGTCTCAACTGTGGGCACCGTGTGGGGGCGTTTGCCCTTTTCACTGCTGTGGCAATACTATGTGCGTGGCAGAAAAACATATACCCGACTGAAAATGTAAAAACGATGGAAACAGCATTGTATCTCATACCCGTTACTCTGGGCGAAACGCCCCTTGGCAATGTGTTGCCGCACTATAACAGCGAAATTATTGCCGGTATACGCCATTTCATTGTGGAGGATGTGCGCTCGGCGCGCCGTTTCCTGCGCAAGGTGGACCCTCAGTTCGACATTGACGGCTCGCAGTTCTTTGAGCTAAACAAACACACCTCGCCCGAGGCTGTGGCCGGCTATCTGAAGCCGCTGCAGGGCGGCAAGCCTATGGGTGTTATCTCCGAGGCGGGTTGTCCGGCTGTTGCCGACCCGGGGGCCGACGTTGTTGCCATTGCACAGCGCAAGGGCTTGAAGGTGGTGCCGCTGGTGGGCCCCTCGAGCATCATACTATCGGTTATGGCGTCGGGCTTCAACGGCCAAAGCTTTGCTTTCAACGGCTACCTCCCTGTGAAACCCGATGAGCGCGTGAAGGCACTGCGCAAGCTCGAACAGCGCATCTACAACGAGGAGCAGACACAGCTCTTCATTGAGACCCCCTATCGCAATGGCAAGATGGTTGATGATATTCTCGCAACCTGCCGCCCGCAAACAAAGCTCTGCATTGCAGCCAATCTCACCTGCGAGGGCGAGTATGTGAAGACACGCACCATAAAAGAGTGGAAAGGCAAGGTGCCCGACCTCTCTAAAATTCCCTGCATTTTCCTGCTTTTTAAGTGAATATATATGTTTATCCTTTGTTAAGATAGCAATGATATGAAACAGACTGTTTTAAAATCCCTTCTTCTCCTTCTGTTGTTCACCGTTGCACTGCCCATTGCAGCGCAGCAGATGCAGAAATTTCACATTGAGAGTTTTGGTGAGAATTCATTTGATATGAGTGCTAAAGAGAAGCCCACCTCGCGCGACGACGGAACAGGTACGCGTTATGCCATAATTAAGGTGCGCTCCTCTGTGCCCGAAGACGACCTAAAGGCCTATGAGCTCGACTTTGACTACCTGAAAGACGTGCAGGAGATGCACGACGGCGTGTTGTGGGTCTATGTGCAGTATGGAGCAAAGACCGTAACAATCAAACGCGACGGTTTCTACACCGTTGAGCGCTATGACTTGAAAACCACCCTGCAACCCGGCAAGGTCTATGATATGAGGATTAAGCCCGAGCCAAAGGTTATCTCAATGCAGTTCCTTATGTTTGAGGTTACCCCTGCCGATTGCAAGGGAACAGTTATGTTTGCCGAGGAGGGTGGCGCCGAAAAACTCTTTGGGCAGCTCGATGATGAGGGTATTGCTGTGGACAAACTGGTGCTTGGCCGCTACAGCTACCGCATAATCTCCAAGAACTATCACGACAGCGAGGGCATTGTAACCCTCTCCACCCCCAATGGCAAGCACATAGAGCAAGTTACCCTGCGCCCCAATTTTGCGCGCATAACATTGACTGTTGAAGGTGGCGCCGAAATCTATATCAACGGTGAGAGAAAAGGCACCGGCAGTTGGAGCGGCAACCTTTCTCCCGGCACCTACAGCGTTGAGTGCCGCAAGGATAACCACAAGAGCACCACAGAGACAATAACAGTTGTTGAGGGCAAAAACACCACCCACGCGCTAAAGGCACCAACACCCATTGTTGGCGTGCTATCACTCACCTCTGCTCCAATGAGGGCAAAGATAACCGTTGATGGTATAGCCCACGGCGAAACACCCAACATAATAGAGGGTCTTCTCATCGGTAACCACAAGGTTACAATCTCAAAGGAGGGTTACGAAACAGCCACCGTGGATGTCGTAATAAAGGAGAACGAAACCACCGAGCACAAAGCTCAACTAACAAAGAACGAAAATACCACATTCAGCGGCAATAGCACCGGTGGCAACACCTTTACTGTCAATGGTGTAAGCTTTACAATGATACCCGTCAAAGGCGGCACTTTCAAAATGGGTGCCACAAGCGAGCAACAGAATAGCTATGATGATGAAAAACCCGTTCACAGCGTAACACTAAGCGACTACTATGTTGGCGAGACCGAGGTTACCCAAGCCCTGTGGCAGGCAGTAATGGGCAGCAACCCATCACATTTCAAAGGCAAAAACAAACCGGTAGAAATGGTCAGTTACGATGATTGCAAAGCCTTTATAAACAAGCTCAACACCTTGC
>JAZONR010000063.1:0-164610 GCA_045654645.1 Bacteroidaceae bacterium | reverse complement strand
GAGCATATTTAGAATGTTGTCGGGCTGCATAAAGGATTTATGCGTACAAAAATGATATTTCTTCGAATCTGAAGATAAAAACGGAAAAATTACTCCAAACAAGAGGCTGAGCCAAAATTACTTTTGACCCAGCCTCATTTTTTTATACAAAAAGTGTCATAATTTTGTAATGCTCTTTATTTTGCTTAAATTTGCCTGAAATAGCAGAGTACTAACCTTAAAAATTATATACCAATGAACACAATTGTTTCTCAGTTCAACATTCAGGGCAATGTTGTAGAAGTAGCTCCTTTGGGCAATGGTCTCATCAACACCACATACCGCGTGAAGACCGAGGGGTCTGCACCCGACTATGTTCTCCAGCACGTGAACAATGCAATCTTCCCCGACGTGGATATGCTTATGAACAACATTGTTGCTGTTACTGAACACATTCACGGCAAGCTTGTTGCTGCCGGTGCAGAAGATATCGAGCGCAAGGTGTTGAAGTTTGTTCCTGCAAAGGATGGCAAGTATTACTATTTCGACGGTGAGAAGTATTGGCGTGTTATGGAGTTCATCCCCGATACAAAGGGAATGACAGCTGTAACCCCCGAGACTTCATACATTGTGGGTGAGACATTCGGTAACTTCCAGGCTATGCTTGCCGATATCCCCGTGCAGTTGGGAGAGACAATCAAGGACTTCCACAATATGGAGTTCCGTCTGCGTCAGTTGCGCGAGGCTGTTGCCGAGAACAAGGCCGGCCGTCTTGCCGAGGTGCAGTGGCTTGTTGATGAGCTTGAGAAGCGCGCCGAGGAGATGTGCAAGGGCGAGCGTCTGCACCGCGAGGGTAAGTTGCCCAAACGTATCTGCCACTGCGATACCAAGGTCGATAACATCCTTTTTGACCAGCAGGATAATGTTCTTTGCGTGATTGACCTTGACACAGTGATGCCTAACTTCGTGTTCTCCGATTTTGGTGATTATCTGCGTTCTGCAGCCAATACCGGCAAGGAGGATGACAAGGATCTTGACAATGTGAACTTCAATATGGAGATTTTCAAGTCGTTCACCAAGGGCTACCTCAAGTCTGCGGCTTCGTTCATCACTCCTCTTGAGGTTGAAAATCTGCCCTACGCGGCTGCCCTGTTCCCCTATATGCAGACAGTGCGCTTCCTGGCCGATTATATCAACGGTGATACCTACTACAAGACTCAGTATCCCGAGCACAACCTTGTTCGCTCAAAGGCTCAGTTCAAGCTGTTGCAGAGCGTAGAGGCTCATCAGGCCGAGATGCAGGCTTTCATCGCAGAGGTGATGAAGTGATATTAATCATTGTAAACTGATAGTATAGAGCCGGGCACGCATTGCGCACCCGGCTCTTGTATATTAAAGTGGTGTGTTAAAATTTTGCTTTTTGTTTTCTCATTCCGTCAATAAGTGCTAAATTTGTAAAATATTGGATGCCGCTCTTTTGGGTGGCAGTTGATTGTGAAGATAAATTTTATACAAGATATGAAAAGAATGATTTTGTTTTTGTCGCTGGCTTGCCTTTGCCTTTTCTCTAATGCACAGGCCGGTGATGTTGAGAAAATGCTCAAGGGTATCAAGGCTGTCAATAGCTTCGAGAAGATTGAGAAGAGAGATACCACACGCCAGTATTACCTTATGAAGGTAAACCAGTTGCTCGACCCAAACAATCCTGCTGCCGGAACATTTGAGCAGCGTGTGATGCTGGGCCACCGTGGCTATGACCGTCCTATGGTGGTGGTTACCGAGGGCTATGGCGCCGATTATGCATTCAATGCTCCCATCTGTGTTGAGGAACTCACAAATATATTGGATGCCAATATCCTTTTTGTGGAGTATCGCTATTTTTCAGGCTCTATGCCCAAGCCCTGCAATTGGGACTATCTCACCGTTGCCAACTCAATGGAGGATTATCACAACATCATCACCTCGTTCAAGCCCTACTATAAAGCCAAATGGGCTTCAACAGGTATAAGCAAGGGTGGCTCAACATCAATCTTCTTGCGCGCATACTATCCCGAGGATATTGATGTATCTGTTCCCTATGTGGGCCCGTTGAGCGGTGCTGTTGAGGATGGTCGCCACGAGTCGTTCCTGGAGCGCGTTTCCACCAAGGCCAATCGCGATGCAATACGCAATTTCCAGTTCGAACTTTTTGAGCGCAAGGAGCGCCTGATGCCGATGTTCGATGCCTATTGCCTTGAGAAGGAGTATGTATTCCGTGTGCCCACTTCGCAGATTTATGACCTTTTGGTACTTGAGTATCAGTTCTCTATGTGGCAGTGGGGCACACCCACAAACACAATCCCTGCACTCGATTCCGACGACAAGACTATCTTCGACTACTTTATGAAGATGTGTGGCCCCGACTATTTTGCGGCCGGTAGCAACATTGAATCGTTTTTTGTGCAGGCAGTGAAGGATTTTGGCTACTATGGCTACAACATAGAGCCGTTCCACAAATATCTTGACGAAGAGGATGTTGAGGGTTATTTGAAGCGCGTGCTTCTTCCCGAGGAGTTTGCTGATGTGAAGTTTGACGACAGCAACTACCGCTTCGTTACCGATTACTACACCGAGAATGACCCCAAGATGATTCTTATCTATGGCGAGGTGGATCCCTGGACTGCAAGCGGCATCACTTGGATGCGCGACCGCAACAAGAAGAATGTTAAGGTTTATATCCAGCCCGGAGGAAGCCACAGAGCAAGGATTATGAATATGCCCGAGGATATGCGTGATGAAATTCTTGAGCAGCTCAACGAGTGGATGCAGTACAAGTAAATAAATAGTTTCCTTTATGGTGAACGAGCGTGTGGCAGTTGCGCTTGAAGATGTTGCAGTGGGGTACAGGAGAGGTGGTGATTTAACTACTGTAGTGCGTGGAATAGATGCAACTCTTGAACGTGGAAGGCTTGTTGCCCTTCTTGGTCGCAATGGCGCGGGTAAATCTACCCTGTTGCGCACGTTGGCTGCCTTTCAGCAGCCTTTGGCCGGAAAGGTCTGTTATGGATATAACGAACAGGGGCATCTGTCGCAGCAGGAGCTTGCCAAAAAAGTTGCTGTGGTGCTCACGGGTGGCGGGTTTGCTGCTCTCACAGTGCGCGAACTGGTGTCGCTGGGGCGCACGCCCTACACCAATTTTATGGGGCGTCTGACACGCACCGACAAGGAGATTGTTGAGGAGGCAATGCTGCAGATGGGGGTGATGCACTTGGCACAGCGCCCGGTTGAGAATTTGAGCGATGGCGAGAGGCAGAAGTGCTTGATAGCCAAGGCTATTGCACAACAGACACCATTGATGCTGTTGGACGAGCCTACGGCTTTTCTTGATTTCCAGAGCAAGGTGGCGCTCTTTCGCACAATGCGCTCCTTGGCTGGTGAGGCGGGAAAGGCGGTGCTTGTGTCCACACACGATGTGGAGATGGCATTGCGTTTTGCCGACGAACTGTGGATAATTGCCGACGGTAAATTGCGCGTGGGAACACCTGCGTTGTTGGCCGGGAATGGGGTGCTGCAGTCGTTCATTGACGGCGATGGTATAAAATATGACAAAACAACAGGCCGGGTGGATATAATCCTTTGAACAAAGGGCCTGTTTTAACACAAATACGGAAATGAAATACAATTTTGACGAAATCGTACCACGCAAGCATACCGATTGCCTAAAGTACGACAATGTGAAGGAGATGTTCGGTACAGAGGAAATTCTCCCTATGTGGATAGCTGATATGGATTTCAAGACACCGGACTTTATTGTTGATGCTATTCGCAATAGATTGAGCCACGAGCTGCTTGGCTACAGCTATATTTGCAAAAGGTGGCGCCCTGCAATTCAAAAATGGGTGTCGCGTCGTTATGGCTGGAATGTGGAGGCCGATGAGATTGGCTTTGTCGGTGGCATTGTTCCTGCAATTTCTTTTGCCTTGCAGTGTTTCACAAGCGTGGGCGACAAGGTGATGATTCAGCCGCCTGTTTATCACCCCTATCACCACGTTACCAATGACCTTGGTCGCACATTGGTGTTCAATTCGCTGAAACTTGTCGATGGCCAGCTGCGTATAGATTTCGATGATTTTGAGGAGAAGGTTAAGGGGTGCAAGGTTTTCTTGTTGTGTAACCCTCACAACCCTTGTGGTCGTGTGTGGACAAAGGATGAGCTGCTGAGGATGTGTAACATTTGTGTGAAAAATAACGTGTTGGTGATTAGCGATGAGATTCATTGCGATATGGCTCTCAAGGGTTTCAAGCACGTTCCTTTTGCAAGTGTAAGCGAGGAGGCAAAGAACAATAGCATCACCTTTATGGCTGCAAGCAAGACATTCAATATTGCCGGCCTGAAGAGCTCTTATCACATTATACAGAACGAGGAGATACGTAACCGTTACAACGAGTTCTTGCGCAAGAGCGAGCTCGACACTGCTCACGTCTTTGCTACCGGCCCTGTTGCCACTGCCTATGAGCAGGGCGAGGAGTGGGTTGAGCAGATGCTTGAATATGTTGAGGCGAATATCGACTTTATGGAGCAGTATCTCAAGGATAATATGCCCAAGATGGGTATGATACGCCCGCAGGCTTCGTTCCTTGTGTTCCTTGATGCACGTGGATTGGGCTTGCCCCACGATAGGTTGGTGGAGTTCTTCATCCGCGAGGCAAAGGTGGGAATGAACGATGGCGCAATGTTTGGCGAGGAGGGCTCGGGCTTTATGCGTATGAACCTTGGTTGCCCGCGTTCGGTTCTTGTGAAGGCGCTCGGGCAGATAAAGGCTGCTTATGACAAGATTGCGTGAGATTAGACTCTCTGTTACAACGCAACACGCCAGCGGCGTGTTGCGTTTTTTTGTATCCTTGGCTTTTTCACGGCATTGAAATGGTGGATGTCTCTAAAAGTGTGTGCTGCAATATTTGGAGTTTATCGGATTTTGTGCTAAATTTGCAATTGAAAATGACCTTATATCAATTTTGGTTAAGATAAAGGATATAGCGGATGCCCTTGAAATGTTCGCGCCTCTGCCGTTGCAGGACGGGTTTGACAATGCCGGAATGCAGATTGGATTAACAGAAGCGGAAGTTGCAGGGGTTTTATTGTGCCTTGATGTGAACGAGCCCGTCATAGATGAAGCTATCGCAAAGGGGTGCAACCTCATTGTGTCTCATCATCCCCTTATTTTCTCTCCATTGAAACGCATCACCGGCAACGGTTATGTTGAGCGTTGCGTGCTGAAGGCTCTCTCTAACGGCATTGCAATCTATTCGGCACACACCAACCTGGACAATGCCCCCGGCGGTGTAAACTATCGCATAGCGCAGAAATTGGGCCTTGAGAATGTGAGAATCCTTCAACCCAAGGAGGATTCCTTGCTCAAACTTTCGGTCTATGTTCCCGTTGATTATGCCGATGCTGTGCGCGAGGCTCTTTTTGCTGCGGGATGCGGCAACATTGGCAACTATGGCTCGTGCAGTTATAATGTGGAGGGCTATGGAACTTTCAAGGCCGGCGAGCTGTGCAATCCTTTCTGTGGCACTGTTGGTGAGCTGCACAAGGAGAGCGAGGTGAGAATTGACACAGTGTTGCCGGCATATATGAAGAGCCGCGTTGTTAAGGCACTGCTTGCTGCACATCCCTATGAGGAGCCGGCCTATGATATCTATCCCTTGAAGAACCAATGGATGAGTGTGGGAAGCGGTGTCATTGGCGAGCTGCCACAGCCTGTGGACGAGCTTGATGTGCTGCGCTCAATAAAGGAGAAGTTTGCAGTGGGCAGTTTGCGCCACACCTCGTTGCTTGGGCGCAAGGTGAGGCGTGTGGCGCTTTGCGGCGGTGCAGGTGCATCGTTTGCAGGGGCGGCAATGGCTGCCGGTGCCGACCTCTATCTCACAGGTGAGGCCCGTTATCACGACCTCTTCAACTATGATGGCAAAATGCTTGTTGCCATCATTGGACACTATGAGAGCGAGCAGTATACAATGGAGATATTTGCCGAGGTGATATCGGCGGCTTTCCCGGGAGTGAAACTTTTGACAACAACACACAGCACAAATCCTGTGCACTATTTGTAAATGAAATTATTAACCTTTTAAATATATAAGAAAATGGCAAAGAAAGATCCTTCTGAGTACACAGTGGAAGAGAAACTGAAAACCCTTTACGAGCTTCAGACAATACTTTCACAGATTGACAAGATAAAAATTTTGCGTGGTGAGCTTCCTCTCGAGGTTAAAGACCTTGAGGATGAGATTGTTGGTCTTGGCACACGCATTGAGAATATCAACGCCGAGATTAAATCTATACGCGATAATGTTGTTGTTTTCCGCGAGGAGATGGAGCAGGCAAAGCGCAGCATTGAGAAGTATACCGAGGATCAGAATAATGTTCGTAACAACCGCGAGTTCGATATCCTGAACAAGGAGATTGAGTATAACCGTCTTGTTATTGAGCACGATGAGAAGAAAATCAACGATGCACGCAAGCAGGAGCAGCAGAAGAGCGAGGAACTTGAGAGAACAAACAACCAGCTCGAGGAGCGCACAAAGGACCTCGAGATGAAGAAGGCCGAGCTTGAGGATATTGTTGCCGAGACAAAGGCCGAGGAGGAGAAGCTCCGCGAGCAGGCTATTGAACTCGAGCACAACATTGAGCCTCGTTTGCTTATGTCGTTCAAGCGCATCAGAAAGAGCTCACGCAACGGTCTTGGTATCGTTTATGTTGAGCGCGACGCTTGTGGCGGTTGCTTCAGCAAGATTCCCCCTCAGCGACAGATGGACATTCGTATGAGAAAGAAAATCATTGTTTGCGAGAACTGTGGTCGCATTATGATTGACCCCGAGCTTGCAGGTGTTCAGCAGGATAAGGCTGTGGAGGCTCCCGCACCCAAGCGTCGTGGTATCCGTCGCGCAACAAAGGCCGAGTAATCCACTCCCTTTTGATATAAAAAAATATATCCTGCAAATTGCGGGATATATTTTTTTATATTGTATCGTAGCCGGTTGAATGTTGTGCCCAGTTGTTGCCGGTGCTTATTATTCAATGGCAATGACTCTGTTGCTCTTCTCTTCGTGCTTCATCTCCTTCTTGGGGATGTTTATGCGCAGCACACCGTGCTTCACTTTTGCCTCAATCTTTGCCGTGTCGGCATCATCGGGCAGAATCAGCGTCTGCTGGAACTTGGTATAGGAGAATTCGCGGCGCAGATAGCGGCCCTTCTCTTCGCATTTTGCATCGTCGCACTTCTCATCCTTCTTGCCGTCGCCACATTCGCATCCCTTCTTGGGGTCGCAGTTGCAGTTCTTCTCCATTGTGATGGTGAGGTCGTTCTCGCTGTCGATGTGGATTTTGAAATCCTCTTTTTTCATTCCTGCCGCAGCAACCTCCACCTTATACTCCTTTTCTGTCTCCAGCACATTGATGGCAGGGGCTGTGGCACCGCCGCGCACAATGAGGTCGCTGTTGAAGAAGTCGTTGAAAATACTTGGCAACCATTGCTGCCCGTTACGTTTCATAAGCATACTCATAATGACTCTTTTTTAGTTGTACATAAAATACAAACGCGCCCAATGCCCTGTAGGGTAATAACGGCTCCGATGTGATGCAGGTGTTGGCCGAGCCGCAGTCTCTCGTTGAGTAACTTATTGAATGCCCTCAGGCACCAGGCGCGTTCTTGACTTTATAATGCACAGTGCGTGCGCTTGGTTCGTGTGGCAGGTGCGGTTTTATGCTTTATTAATGATAAACAAGATGAAGCTGACTAAAACAGCTCTTTTTATTCAACTTCTCACAAACGAGGGTGCCCCTTTAATACTTTTGGGGCACCCTCATCTCGTTTACTTTTAGGTATTATTTTTGCTTATAGTCCTCTGTTTCTCAACAGCGCATCAATCTGTGGTTCGCGTCCGCGGAAATTGCGGTACATCGTCATTCCATCATCTATGCCGCCGGGGGTGAGGATGTATTTGCGGAACTTCTCGGCAACCTGGGGGTTGAAGATGTCGCCTGTCTCGGCAAATGCATCAAAGGCGTCGGCATCGAGCACCTCGGCCCACATATAGCTATAGTAGCCGGCTGTGTAGCCGCCGCCCATTGTGTGGCTGAAGTTGGTCATACGATAGCGGGGAAGTATCTGTGATGGGATGCCGCGCTCGGCAAGCTTGGCTGCCTCAAAATCCATTACATTAAGGTTGGCGGGTATTTCGGTGAGAACGTGCAGGTCCATATCACTGAGCGATGCTGCAACATACTCAACTGTGGCAAAGCCCTGGCCATACTTGGCGCTCTCCTGAATTTTGTTCACAAGCTCCATTGGTATTGTCTCGCCGGTCTTGTAGTGCTTTGCATATACCTCGAGCACCTCGGGAGCGAATGCCCAGTGCTCATTGATTTGTGAAGGCAGCTCCACAAAGTCGCGCTCAACGCCGCTTGCGCCATTGTATTTCACGTCGCGCATAAAGTTGTGAAGTGCGTGGCCAAACTCATGGAAGAGTGTCTCCACGTTGTCGATGCTCAGCAGTGCATAGCCTTCGCTGTTGGGGAGTGTCATATTGCAGCTGTTCACAACAACGGGAATTTCGCGCTTGCCATTTTTGTAGCTCTGGGGGCGGAACGATGTGCACCACGCACCGGCACGCTTGCTCTCGCGGGGGAAGTTGTCGCTATAGAAGATTGCAAGCAGTGTGCCGTCTTTGTCAATAACCTCATAGGCCTTTGCTGTGGGCTCATAGGATGGTACCTGCGCTGTAACCTCCTTGAATGTGATGCCATAGAGCTTGTTGGCTACGTGGAAGATGCCTTGCATCACATTGTTTATCTCAAGGTATTGGCGAATTTCTTCCTCATTGACAGCGTATTTTGTTCTCTTTGCCTTGTCGAGGTAGTACATATAGTCCCAGCCCTCGGGCTCGAAACTGTGGCCCTCCTTCTTTATCTCGGCACGTATGTCATCGAGCTCCTCCTTGGCCTTGGCCACTGCGGGTGTCCACACCTGCATCAGAAGGTCGTAGACCGCAGCAGGGGTGCTTGCCATACGGTTTTCAAGCGCCATCTCGGCATAGTTGTTGAAGCCCATAAGTTTTGCTTTTTCAAGGCGCAGGGCTACAATCTTGGCGCATATCTCCTTGCTGTCGTATTCGTTGCCTTGGTTGCCTCGGTTGTAATAGGCTTCATATACTTTGCGGCGCAGCTCGCGGTTTTCGCAATTCTGCAGCACGGGGTTGCAGCTTGGGCGCTGCATATTGAACATCCACTTGCCGGGTTGTCCATTGGCCTCGGCCATCTTTGCGGCAGCGTCTATGTTTGCCTGTGAAAGGCCCTTCAGCTCGTCGATGCTGTTGGCAACAACGAATGTGTTGTTGGTTTCGTGCAAGAGGTTCTGTGTGAATTCGAGCTGAAGCATCGATATCTCCTTGTTGAGTTCGCGCAGCCTTGCCTTTTCGCTGTCGCCAAGGTTGGCGCCGCTGTTCACAAAGCGGTCGTAAATGTTCTCAAGGATTTTTTTCTCCTCGGCAGTGAGTTCAAGGCTCTCCTTTGTGTCGTAGACTGCTTTCACGCGTGCAAAGAGTGCTTCGTTTAGGTAGATATCATCGCTGTGGGCCGAAAAGAGGGGCGACATCTCTTTCTGCAATGCGCGCATCTCCTCGGTGGAGTTGCTGCTTGCGAGTGGGCTGAATGTGCCACGCACTTTGCTCAGCAGCTTGCCGCACTGGTCGAGGGCAACAATGGTGTTCTCAAAAGTGGGTGCCTCCTTGTTCTCAATGATGGCTTTTATCTCGGCCTTGTGCTCTTCCATTCCAACCAACATACCTTCGCGGTAGTTGTCAATGGTTATATCGGCAAAAGGGGCTATGCCATAGGGGGTGTTGAACTCGTTTAGCAGCGGGTTGCTTGGTTTGGGGTTGCAACCGCAAAGCGACAATGATAGTGCTGTCATCAGAATTGTTGTTTTGATTTTCATAAATTATGATTCTCTGTTTTGTTGTTTATTCGTGGTGTGTCTTTTATGTTGCACTGTTGCGTTGTGAATGGTAAAAATGGCGTCAGCTATGCACCGTATGCGCTTTAGACTCGCCTATGTTTGCCGATGGTGCTTTTATGCTTGCTCGCTTCTTGGTGCTTTAACCTTTGCCACTCCTTCAATTTCTATGAGCAGCTCAGGACGGCAAACATCGGCAACAAGGTAGTGCTTGGCTGGGGCGGGGTAGTGCTGTTGCATATACTGCATCACTGCTGGGATGTCGCCCTTGCGCTTCACATATATGCGCAGCAACTCATATTCCGAGCCATTGCTCTCAACAGGAATGTTCTCTTTTGAAACAAGGTGGTTCATAATCTCCATTGTCTCTGCAGCCTGTTCCACGGTGTTGTTGCTGAAATTGCTGTTCTCGCCCTTGATGGCTGCTGTCCCCGAGATGAAAATCTTGTCATCGAGCAGGCGTGCACGCTCAAATTTGGGGGTTGTGAGCCCTTGCAGTGCATCAATGGCTTTGCCGTCGAGCACTCTTTGCGAGTAGTTGTGCGCTGCTATCTGCAGCGGGTTGTCAATGGGCTTGTTGGGCACGTCGCAATCCTTTATTGCGCATAGCTCCACCATCACGCCACCGGCGCTTGTGCCAATGCCTGTTGCGGCAGGGTAGCCGTTGGCCCAACTGTCGCCACTGTAGAATATTGAACGTGCATCGTTGAATTCCTGATAGTTCTGGCTGCCCTCCTTGCCGTCTGTTATGTGTTGTATGTAGTTCCACTGACGGTAGATGTCGCTTGGGCGGAAACCGTTTCTTTTCAGTATGTCGCCAATGATGCCAAATATCTCCACAGACTGCTCAAAGGCACTCTTGGAAACATCGCCGGGCACAATGCCGTTTGTGATAATCTCTTGACAGTTGCCGCTTGAAAGAAGCAGATAATTAGAGTGGCGCTCAATGCACACGTTGTTGTTTGTGAGGTATGTAGCCTCGGCAATGAGTCTGTCGTTGCCGGCTCCTTGAGAGATATAACTCATTAAAGGGGGAGTTGCAGCGGAAAAATCATTGACTGTTGTGCGCAGTGTTTCAAGCGTTTCAAGATAGTCGTTGTCATTTGCTGCAGAGTGAAAAAATGCAATCTTCAGCAACCCCTCGCCTTTGGCTTGGGACAATACATCGAGACACATATCTCTGAGTGTGCCCGCTCTTCTTGCCTCAATGATTTTTTGTGTTTTGCCAAACATATTGCATTCTGTATATAATTCGCAAATTTAGCATTATTTTTGGTAAAAACAGAGCAGTGGGCAATAATATTGCTCATTCCTCTTTCAATATAATGCCCTGAGTGTGCAAATGCTGTGGTCTTTGCATTGCAGTGCCATAGCTTTTAGGGGTGCTGTTGCTGCTCGAGCTTGAAACGTAGGCGCAACGTGCCGTTCTCATAGGTGTGGCTTATTATGCGGAATGTGCCAATTTCGCAAGTGTTTGCAACGTGTGCTCCAATGCAGGCACACACATCATAGTCGCCTATGCGCACAATGCGCAGTGTGTTGCTTGCCTCGGCCGGAAGCTTGCTCAGGTCAATCTCCTGCGGTGCATTTTCGCGTGTTACAAATTCAATTGTAACAGGCAATCCCTGCGCTATAACCTCGTTCACACGTCTCTCAATCTCTTCAATTTGTTCCTCGGTGGGTGCGATTGGCAACGGGTAGTCGCATTTGCTCTTCTTGCGCTCTATGTGCGCATTGCGGCTGCGCCCACAGTTGAACATCCTAACCATTGTTTGGTTTAGAATGTGCTCCACTGTGTGCATAGGAGGGTACTCGGTTTTGTTATGGTCGTTGAGTATCGGTGTTTCCATTGTATGGAGTTAATAAGAGCAATATGCAAAATGTGCATAAAAGTTATTTGTACAGCAAAAATACTCCCTAATATCGGTATGTGCAAATTTTGCACCTATGATGTTGAAAAAGAAATGCTCAGGTAATATCTACGCCATTTAGTTATATATGGCTAAGCGGCGCGGATGTGTTCTCTATCTTAAACAGTAACATATGGCAAACTCGAATTGAGTTAATCGCTTCGGCCATCGCTATGTAATTGCTTTGTTGGAAATAACAATTTGCTGCTGAATATTTGACTTAATTATCAATGCTTTAACCTGAGGCTTTACTCTAAAGTAAGCAAACTGGTGTCGAAAGGTATGAGGTTAAATATTTAAAAATCTCTATAGTCAAAGACATTTGCTCCAATCATTGGCACTATGTATAAAAGAAAAGCGCAGACCACCGTCATACGCCCCCTGGCTCACCACAAACCATAGTACACTATGAGATTGCTTGCACTATAAGTGCCTACTCTCAATAGAACTATTATTTTGCTCCTGATATTTCCGAGGTGGTGATTTCAGACAGCTTTGAGCAATATTATATATAAATGTCATGGCTTTATTTGCCGTCAACGCAAAGTTAAGTAAAGTTTTTATAAATTCAAATAGCTTCTTATATTTGCAAAAGAAATGTTTTTAATTCAAATGAAAAGCTATGCCTGTTAATAAACAATATTTTCTTCCATTGGTTGAGGAATTCTGTAAAAAAGCTGTGGATTTAGGCGCACAATCGTATCCGCCTCATGGTTTGTTTGTTCCATATACGTTTGAGAAGTATGAAGAGGCGCCCATAAAGATTTTTTATGTGGGGAGGGACACTTATGGGTGGATTAGCTTTAATGAAATGATGCAGGACTTCAAGAACGGAGAACTGGACAATTATTTGCAGAAAAACTCTAATGTTGTAACAGTTCAGGGCAGGAATCAGGTGGGTGCTGATGAACACAGCCTGAAAGAGGGGTGGAACATAAACAACCGCTGGTCGTTTTGGACTTTTTGCCAAAAGCTGCATCTTTATATCACTCTGCATAAAATGGATGTGGATTTATGCGAACTTACTGATGCCGATTATCAGTCAATAGAGCAGATGGCGTATGGCAATCTCAACAGCATAGAGCACGATAGGACATTGCAGAAGATGGGAACTTGGCAAGATATTACTGATATTTCAAAATTTCAGCTGTTGCGCGAGGAGTCGCGCAAAATTGACCGTCTAAGGCATATTATTGAGGCGTATAGCCCCGACTTGATTATTGTGCTGAACTGGGAGGAGCGGGATGATGTTTTTGAGGGGCTTGAGTACCGGTGGGAGGAGCAGTGGTACGAGGATAAATTAAGGGCTGTTTATAATATAGCCGGATACAAAACCAAAGTTTTATGGTCTTTGCATCCGGCGCGTTTCAGCTACGAATCAATAAGTCCTTGTGATATGATTGAGTATTTGGGCAATACGGCAAGAGAACTGTTGGCGTTATAAAGTCAAGTGATGCCTTGTTATGTTCGTTGAGGGGTGGGGTGTCATAGCCCTCACGGACTATATTTGTTAATTCCGCCTTTTCAGGGCTGTGTTGTTCCGCATTGTTGGTATACAGCACCGCAGGGGCTGTGTTTTATAACCTATGAATGTATGCGAATATTCACCCGGATGTGCATCCCCGTTGGGGTGGTATTGATGCTGTCTGCGTGCTATTCCTGTAGTTCTGTTTCTACAATAATGAAATTCCCCGGTAGGGGGTGTTGGGTGTATGCTGCCATTGCTCCTTGCGGAATGTGAACGGTGCAGTTTGCTGTGTCTATGCCTGTGAATGTTGTGCTGTCTATGGTGCAACGGGCAATGTCGGGTGTTTTCATATAGATGTTGTGCAGTGCACTGCAATTGGCAAAAGCCTCACTTCCTATAACTCTGATGCCTGTTCCCACTGTCAATTCTTGCAACGCTGTGCAGCCATAGAAGGCATTGTCGGCAATGGTATCTGTGTTGTCGGGGATTTCAAAATGTGTGAGGGCACTGCAGTCGGCGAAAGAGTATGCTCCAATATACTCTATGCTATGGGGGAGGCTTACGCTCTCCAGCGCCGGGCAACCGTTCAGCAGATGCTTGCTTATGCAGGTTACTCCCTCGGGGATTTTTATCTCCTTCAATGATTTGCAGCCGTAGAATGTCATCTCCCCAATGGACTTTATGCTGTCGGGGAGTTCAATCCTCTCCAGTACGGTACAGCTGAAGAATGCATACTGGCCAATGTGCTCTATGCCATAGTGCATTGTGATGTTCTCAAGGGAGCCGCACCAGCAGAATGTGCTATTCCCTATGCTATTAACGCTGCCCGGTATCTCTACACTCTTCAGGTTGATGCAGTTGTTGAAGGCGTACTCTTCAATTTGGGTTACATTGCAAGGGATTACAATGCTTGTGAGTGATGTACATTCACTAAAGGCGTTCGCTCCAATGAGTGTTATGCTTTGCGGCAGTTCAATCTCTTTCAGTGATTCGCAGTAGTGGAATGTGAAGTGTGCAAGCTCGGTGAGGTTTGCGGGCAGTTCGACGCTCTCCAGTGAACTGCAATAGGCAAAGGCGTTGTTCTCTATTACAGTTACGCTGTTGGGTATTGTTATACTCTTCAGCGAAGTGCATCTCTCAAAAGCCGCTTCTTCAATGGTTGTTATGCTGTTAGGGAGCTCAATGTTGCGCAGCGAGTAGCACTCGGTGAATGTGCGCGACTCAATCTTGGGCAATGGGGCCTTAATGTTTATGCTTTCCAACGATTTGCAATAGGCAAAAGCCTTGTAGCCAAGTGTTGCTACATTGCAGGGTATCTCAATGCTCTTCAATGCCGAGCAGGCCAAAAAGGCAAAGTCTTTTATGGCTGTGATGGTGTGGGGCAGTACAATCTCCTGCAGCCCTATGCAGTACATAAAGGCAAACTCCTTAATCACTGTTACGCTTTTGGGGATTTTAACGCTCTGCAATGCAGAACAGTCGCCAAAGGCATATCGTGATATCTCTTCTACGCCGTTGGGAATGGTAAACTTCTTTATCTTTCTTCCAATGGGCAGTCTCACTATCCGGGTGAGCTCTTTGTTGAATAGTATGCCGTTTTTCGATGCGTAGTGCTTGTTATCCTCGGCAACATCAATCCTTCTCAGGTAGTGGCAGCCGTTGAATGCCCTCTCTGCAATGGATGTTATGCTTTGGGGAATGTAGATACTTTTCAGCTGTGGGCACTCTTCAAAAACGCTGTCTTCTATAGTGACTATGCTGTTGCCCATGTCTATTCTTTTCAGTGATGAGCATTGGCGGAATGCATATAGTTCAATTTGAACAACACTGTTGGGGATGTCTATAGATTCCAATGCCGAGCAGCCCTCGAATGCTGTGCACGGTATCTTTGTTATTCTGTTTGAAAGACTTATGCTGCGCAGCGACTTGCACCCTTCGAATGTGCTGCAGCCAATGCTTCTTACGCTGTTGGGGATGTTAATCTCCTTTAGCAATGCACATTCTGTGAACGCGGCAATGCCAATTGACGTTACACTGCAGGGAATGTCAATGCTTTCCAATGAGGCACATCCATTGAACGCAAAATCCCCTATGGCTGTTACGCCGTGGGGAATTGCAATATGAGTAATGTTCCTGTCATTAACACCAATTACTGTTTTTTCATCTTCGCTAAACTTGAGCATATCTTCCATTTGGCCTGTATCTATTGACTTTTGCAAATTTAATTCGCCCATCTATCTTATATTTTATAGCGCAAAAATACATATTCGTATAATTATAATCAAGTGAAATTAATAAAACAAAGTTATTGCTCCCGGCTTCGCCAGGAGCAATAACTTACAAACTAAATTCAAATTAAATACTAAACTCTCTCTTTACTCTCTGTACTGTACTAACGCTAACATTAGCGAGGGTTGCTGTATTTCGTACAGAGTAACCACGCTTCAAGAAAGAAATAACCTCTTTGTATTCTTCTTTCTGGTGATTGTAGCCGCGTTGCGGCTCTCCCATTGAAACAATTACAATCGCTTTGCGACCGCAACCCGCGCGTAGCATAACCTTCGGCTATGCTACGCGCGACCATTGCTTTGTAATTGCTTCGGAAGGAGTAACAAAAAAAAGAGCCCTGAGGCTCTTTTTTTTGTTACTCCCACTCAATTGTGGCGCTGGGTTTGGGCGACATATCGTAGCATACGCGGTTGATGTTGGGAACTTCGGCGAGTATGCGGTCGGTAATCTTTAGGAGGATGGGCCACTCGATTTGCTCTATGGTGGCTGTCATTGCATCCACTGTGTTCACGGCACGGATGATTACGGGCCAATCGTATGAGCGGGCGTTGTTGCGCACGCCTACCGACTTGAAGTCGGGCACTACGGTGAAGTATTGCCATACGGTTTTGTCGAGGCCGGCGTTCTTGAACTCCTCGCGCAGGATGGCGTCGCTCTCGCGAAGTGCCTCAAGGCGGTCGCGGGTGATGGCGCCAAGGCAGCGCACTCCAAGACCGGGACCGGGGAATGGCTGGCGGTATACCATATCATAGGGCAAGCCAAGCTCGAGACCACAGGCGCGTACCTCGTCCTTGAATAGCTGGCGAATGGGCTCTACCAATTCGAACTGGAGGTCTTCGGGAAGGCCGCCAACGTTGTGGTGAGATTTAACCATTTTGGCTGTTTTGGTGCCGCTCTCCACAATGTCGGGGTAGATTGTTCCCTGGCCCAGGAAGTCGATGCCGTCGAGCTTGCGTGCTTCCTCTTCAAAGACGCGGATAAACTCGCCGCCGATAATCTTGCGCTTCTCTTCGGGGTCGGCTACGTTTTCGAGCTTGCCAAGGAAGCGGTCTGTTGCATCAACATATACGAGGTTGGCGCATAGCTGCTTGCTGAATACCTCAACAACTGCTTCGCTCTCGCCCTTGCGCATCAGGCCGTGGTTCACGTGCACGCACACAAGGTTGTCGCCAATGGCTTTGAGAAGGAGGGCTGCAACAACTGAACTGTCTACACCGCCCGAGAGGGCCAACAGCACTTTGCGGTTGCCCACCTGACGACGGATGAGCTCTACCTGGTCGTTTACGAAGTTGGTCATATTCCAGTTCTTCTCGGCCTTGCAGGTGTTGAGAACGAATGACTCAACGGCTGCTTTCACAACCTCAACATCGTTGCCTATCTGCTCTATCTTGAGGTCGCAGAGTGCCTTGTCGTGGCCGGCTGCCATAATGGGGAAGCCTGCATTGTATATGTCGTGGTTCACATCAATGGCTACACCGTCAATAACATTGTTGGGGCCGCCGTTGATGATTATACCTTTTACGTTGGGGAGGGCCTTGAGTTCATCTACTGTGATGTCGTGGGGGTAGATTTCGCTATATACTCCCAATGCGCGGATGGCTCTTGCAAGCACGGTGTTCTCGTGGCTGCCAAGGTCCAAAATAACAATCATATCCTGTTTCATATTCTTATATATATTATAGGTTGCTTTTTGTGTTGCGAAGTTACTGCTTTTTATCTTTTTCCACAAGAGGGTGGAGTGATAATGTTTTATAAAAAATGAGAGTGAAACCCGCGTGGTTTCACTCTCATTTGTGTGCGCTATTATTTCTTCTCTTTCAAGAGGTCGCGAATTTCGGTGAGGAGTTTCTCTTCTGCACTGGGCTCGGGAGCAGGTGCAGGAGCGGGTGCGGGAGCAGGAGCTGCCTTCTTTGCCTCTTCCTCTTTCTTCTTTGTCATCTCTGTTACCTTGGCAATGAGTCTGATTACAATGAAGATTGACATTGCGATGATGAGGAAGTCGAATGTCTGCTGCAGGAAGTTACCATAGTTGAGTGTAACGGCTGCAACAGCGGGCTCAACAACTTCGCCGGCCTCGTTGAGAACCTCGGGCTTTGCGGCCTGCATAACCCATTTGAGTTCCTTGAAGTCCATACCGCCTACCAAAAGACCGATGGGGGGCATAATGATGTCATTTACAACAGATGTTACAATTTTACCGAATGCTCCACCGATGATGACACCGACTGCCATATCAATTACGTTGCCTTTCATTGCAAAGGCCTTAAAATCTTTAAGAAATCCCATAGTAGTATTGTTTAAATTATTAATGATTGTGCTAAAAACTGAACGCAAAGATAGGGAAATTTGTGAAAATGATGTGAAAAATGGTAAAAAATATTGCATTGAACAAAGAAAAAAGTTTGCAGCGTGTTTTTCTTGGCGCTTGGTGGTGCTTTGGAAGGGGTGAAAGAGGGGCTTTTTCCCTTTATTCGGATGTGGCGGTTGGGTGGTGTGGGATTGTTGTCTGTGGGGTGCAGTTGTGCTTTTTGTGTTTTTTTATTGCATTTTTTCTATTTTAGCTTGTGATTTGCTTTGTATATGTGAAAACATTTATTTAAATTTGCAGTGAAAACTGTGCAGAGACGGTTTTTGCTGATGTAAAACATTGGTAATTAACGGTTTTGTTGCTCTGCGCGGCAATATTTAGTTGGGTACATTATGAAAAAAGGCTACTTTTTGCTGCTTATGTTGCTTGCAGCCATTTTGGTTGTGGCGTGTCGCAGTGCTGAATATTGCAATTGTGGATAGTTCCTGTGGGGCTGTGCCTCATTGAACTTGTTTAAAAAAAGGAAACGAGAGTTTTTTTAATTATAAACGTTTTAATTAAATTTTTAAGAAAATGATTAAACTTGGTATTAACGGTTTCGGTCGTATCGGCCGTATGGTTTTCCGCGCTGCTGTTAAGAACTTCGGCAACGACATTCAGGTTGTAGGTATCAATGACCTTCTCGATGCTGATTACTTGGCATATATGCTGCGTTACGACTCAGTACACGGTCAGTTCGACGGTACAATCGAGGTTGAGGGCAACTATTTGGTAGTAAACGGTAACAAGATCCGTTTGACAGCTGAGATGGACCCCGCTAACTTGAAGTGGGACGAGGTAGGTGCTGAGGTTGTTGTTGAGTCTACAGGTTTCTTCTTGACAGACGAGACAGCTCGCAAGCACATCACCGCCGGTGCAAAGAAGGTTATTATGTCTGCTCCTTCAAAGGACAACACTCCTATGTTCGTATACGGTGTTAATCACACTACATACGCTGGTCAGGACATCATCTCTAACGCTTCTTGTACAACAAACTGCTTGGCTCCCATCGCTAAGGTGTTGAACGACAAGTTTGGTATCGTTAAGGGCTTGATGACTACTGTACACGCTGCAACAGCTACTCAGAAGACTGTTGACGGTCCTTCAAAGAAGGATTGGCGTGGTGGTCGCGGTATCCTCGAGAACATCATCCCCTCTTCAACAGGTGCTGCTAAGGCTGTAGGTAAGGTTCTTCCCGTTCTCAACGGTAAGCTCACCGGTATGGCTTTCCGCGTTCCTACTTCTGACGTTTCAGTTGTAGACCTCACTGTAGTATTGGAGAAGGAAGCTTCAATGGCTGACATCTGCGCTGCTATGAAGGAGGCTTCTGAGGGCGAGTTGAAGGGTATCCTTGGCTACACAGAGGACGCTGTTGTTTCTACAGACTTCCGTGGCTGCGCCAACACTTCAATCTTCGACGCAAAGGCCGGTATCTCTTTGGATGCTAACTTCGCTAAGGTTGTTTCTTGGTATGACAACGAGTGGGGTTACTCAAACAAGGTTTGCGAAATGGCTCGCGTTATCGCTGCTAAGTAATTGTAGCAAACAATTTCTAATAGTCAGGGGCTTCACGATTGTGAAGCCCCTTTTTTACATTATATATATTATGCATCATTCTAAAGACTTGCTTCGGAGATGATGCGTGTTTTTTTGGTGTGCCCTGCAGGCTTGCATATTGCCGAGGGCAGTGGGTGGTTGTAGCACACCCAAATGAGTATGGCGGTTGCCATAACCCGGTCATCGTGGTTGCCCTCCACTGCTCCCATCTCTTTGCCGTTCTCCTTGAACTCATAGAGATCGAGCTCATAGGTGGTTTCTATGGAGCGTTCTATGTAGAGCCCGTCGCGCAGTGCTTTTACAAGGAAGTTTATTACCATTGGCTTTGTGGAGCTGTTGGTGTGGAAGCCCCAACGGCGCGGGCGGCCTTGTTTTATCTCTACCTGTGAGGTGCGGCAATAGAGGTTGCTGTAGCGCCCTGCAATCTCGTTAAGGATATACTCGAAATTATCGCCTTCTGTTCCCTCGGTCTCAAGTGTGTTGCTCTCAATGACAAGAAGGGCGTTGTCATAGGCCCGCGCAATTTCAACAGCCTTCCAGGCGAGTTGGTCGTGCTCTATGTGTCCGTGCCAGCAGGCTGCAATCTCGGGCACACCGCCATTGGGCATTGCAAGGCGGTCGGCTACAAGAATACACGAATAGTCGGCCTTGTCGCCAGTGCCGCCAACATCAACGGCTACAATGTATCTGTCGCGCAGGTGTTCATCACACTCGGGCATAAGCCACACCTTCAGCACGTTGCTGTCGCTCTTCTCTCCCGGTGCAAGTGGGGTGAACTGCGTTTTGCCGTTGCTGTTCCCGGTGATGTCGCCAATGAAAACAGGTGGTATGCACCCCTTACGCATCTCGTTCACATAGGGGATGCGGAACACCCGGCGGCCGCTGCTTTGAAATGCCTCGGCCGCTGTTGAGGGAAACTCGCTGAAGAGGCGCCACTCATCGGGCATCTCGCGCCGCTTGCTGCGATACCAGGCTATGGCTTCGAGTGTGGCACCAAGCTCAAAGAGGTGGTGTTCATAGTGGTCCATACTCTCTATGAAGGCTGCATAATCGCTCTCGTTGAGTGGCTTGCTATAGAGGTCTATGGTGAACCAAGGGATGAATACCGGGGTGAAATTGTTGCGGTTCTCTGTGGCGTCGAGCCACGTGCGATGGAAAAAATTGCCCACTCCCTTTGCTGTGGACTCTATCACTTTCATCGTGTATGGTCCGGCTGCAATGGAGCCGAAGATTGATTGCACAAGGTCTTCGGGCTTGCGTCCTTGTGTGGCTTTCCAAAGGCCCACTTCGGTGAGATGGGCCATACTTATGTCCTCGCTGCGCAGTGAGTCGGGCTTTTGGGCCGAGCCCAGGGAGTAGCGGCTGTTGCTCCAGCTTATTACGCGGGTCTTTTGCGCGCCTTGATAGGGGGTGGTGGTTAGTTTCTCTCCTCCGCAGGCCCATTGGGGATAGCGCGTGATAACCTTGTTGAGTATTCCTGCAACGATGGACGACTGTTTCTCAATGTCGCCACAGATGACACTGTTCCAGTTGCGCTTGTGAACAAGTTGTATCCACAGCATATAGAGCTGCGTGAGTGTGCTTCCGCCCCATTGGCGTGCTTTGCACAGGATTATGTCTATTGGCTTTTGTTGCAGGCGCAGCTGTTCCATTGCCTTCAGGTATATGCGTTGCGGTCGGTTGAGGATGAAAGGGGTGTCGCGCCCCTTGCCTTTGGCCGATATTGTGGTCATTGTGCGTGCCCAATATTCAAAGTCGTGTTTTATGCGCTTGAGGCAGAAGTTGAGCCACAGCTTGATGATGTTGCGGCCGGTGGCTTCTGCGTGCAATATCTCTTTGATGTACCCCTCGGCTCCAAGTGCCGCGAGTTGCTGCACAAAGGGGTCGCTGCACATTGTTGTGGGAAGGTATAGCTCCTCAATGGGAAAACCGCTAATCTCCACTTTCTCCCTCTCTATTGACGTGCTGCCTTCACCCGTTATGGGATTATAAACGGCTGAAATCTCTTCCAGCCGTCGTTTGTTTTCGGTTATTATCTCCTCTTTCTTCATAATTTCAAATGCCTGCAAGGTCGGTGCAACGCCGTCGTGGGCGGTGTGTGTTGTAGAGTTTGGCGAAGGTGAACTGCACGTTGTTGTAGAGGCTGCTGCGCAGCGAAATGTTTGTTTGTGCCATTGAGGGCTGGCGCAGTAGCAGCCAGTGCAGTATCACTTCGTTTGTCAGGTAGTCTGTTATTGCCTGCTTTAGCATTGGTAACAGATGTGCACGAATATTCTCATTGGTTTCAAAGGTGAAGGTTATTTCGCTCTCATCAATGGTGTAGGCTATTGAAGGGAAACGGAGCGCAACAGCAGTTATAAGCTCGTTGCACGCTCTGTGCGTGAATTCAAGGAGCAGTTCTTCATCATCGTTGCTACTTTGTATGGTGTCGGCATCGGCATCCCTGCGCTTGGCCGCATCTCCCATATAATGGTTTCTTAAATTAATCTGCTGTTGCAGCTCGTTCCTCTTTATAATTATTGTGTTTTTCATAGTGGTATCTTTGGTTTATTGCTCGGGGCCTTTGGTTGGCTTTTCCCGTTGCGTGAGCAGTTGTCTTAGATTGGCTGTCTGAAGCTCGGCTCTTGTGCCGGCAATGCCGCTCTCATCGGGCTTCACTGTGGTGTACCACAGTTGCAGCGCGCGTTCCCTGATGTAGCCCGAAAGGGCTTGGGTTATTGCTTCAATGCGCCCGGTGGGGTAGTTGGCCGGCAATGCTATCGAATAGCAGTGCGTTCCGTTGCTGCTGCTCTTGCTGCTGGCCGGCAGATAGCGTGCTATGATGAGAAATGCCTCGTCGGCACAACTGTCTATTATTGTTGTGAGTATGCGGCTGTCGTCGCCTGTGGCTTGCATAGTGTCGCTGAGTGGGGGCGGCGCTCCCATTGCCTCGCGCGAACGTGATGCGTAGGCGCTGAATCTCTCAATGCCATCCAATATGTCTTTACTCATTATCTCTATTGTAACTCTTTCCATAGTTGCAAAGTTATGTGCTTTGGTTGTTTTTAAGGTTGTTGTTTTAACACTTTGCTATTGAAATGCTATCTCTCTTTCTCTAAGGCTGCGGTAGACTATTCCCCGGAATGTTTCGGGGTCGAGGTAGAACGATGGTGCCGGCTCCTCTATAATCTGCTCAAGTACAAGGTAGCGATAGCGTTTGCTACAATCCTTCACTCTCTGTGTGTAGCGGCGGTATATCTCCTTGTACATTGCAAGTTTGTTGGGGTTGATGATTGGCAGCCGTTTCTTGCGCGACAGCAGTGAGATGAAGCGCCGTGCATTCTCGAATGTTACGTAGAAGCGTGGTGCTTTGCCATTGGCTGCATATTCAATCACTTCGCTCTGTGTTGCATAAGGGCGTGTCTTTCTCAACTCTTTCACCGACTCAAAAAATGAGTTCACAACATCCTGCTTCCTGAGCTCGCGGATGTTGCCGTTTCTCTTGTTTTTCATTCTGCTTTTTTGAGTACAAAAATATAGTCAAAAATGGCTATTTTGTTTGCTGTTTTGCCATAATTTTTTTCTATTGTGTAAAAAAGTTCACGATGCAAGTAGCCTCCTATTTATATATGATGCGTGCGGATGTGAAGCAATGCAGTTTATCTGTTTTTTGCCTCTATTTTTCTCTAAAGTGGCATTTCAGCAACCTTGTAGGCGGTTTTGTGTTGTTCCTTTGCTCTCGAAATAAATATTCAAGTATGGAACAGGATTTTAAAAAGAATGCGGTGGCTCCGGCTCTACAGGAGCCCGCGGCACCCGATGGTGCTGCTGTTATGGGTGATGCAGTGTCTCCCGAAGTTACTTCATCTACCGACAATCTTAACAAGATGTTGAAGGCACAGTTTGGCGAGGACTTTGACATTAACGACAAACTCTCGCAGGACCTTTTGGTGAGACACATTGCGCTCAACAGAGAGCAGAACGAGCGTTTGGCTTCGGCTCTTGAGCAAGACCCTCGCCTGGCGCAGATGCTTGTGGATATGGTTGAAGGCAAGCGCAATGCCCACAGCGCAGTGGCGCGCTACTTTGGCCGAGGCTTTGTGAATGTGGACGAGGATAGTCCCGAGTTTGAAGAGATGATGATGGCCGATGAGGAGCGCAAGAACGAGGTGATGCGCCTTGCCAATGACCGTCGTGAGTATGAGAACAACCTTCAGCAGAGCTTGCCTGTGATTGAGGCATTTTGCAAGGAGAAGGGCTACGACTCTTCCGATTTTATGGACAATGTTTGGGAGAAACTCATTTTCCCCATTATGGCAGGGGTGTATAGCACCGATGTGTGCACTATGCTCGACCACGCTATCACTTATGACCGCGATGTGGAGGATGCCTTTGCTGCCGGTGATATAAAGGGTCGCAATGCCAGCATACAGCGTATGAAAGAGGATTTTGGCGACGGCTTGCCCAAGGGGATGAACAGTGTGGCACCCGATGCGCAGCAGAAACGTCCCAAGAATTCGCTTATTGAGAAGGCGCTTGGTGCCTGATTGTTTCGATTAATTTTTTGTTTTTCTATTTATCCATTTTTTAATTATTTTCTCTATGAAAAGATTTATTGGTTTTTTGAGGGAAAATCCCCTCTTTGTGATTGTTGCCGCTGTGTCGGCTCTGCTTTGGGTGTTTGACAATGCCGAGGCAGGAATGATGCTTGCCGTCGTTAATGTGGTGCCTGCCGGTGTACCCAAGACATCGAAGGGCATTGCGGGACTCAACTCCCACGGTGTAGGCGAGGCAACAACAGTGTCCAATGCGAGTGAGCTTGGTAGCGATTTTATCGATGCCGACGCTGATGAGCAGATAATTAACATCGCAAGTGATGAGAGTGTCATTGACACCATCAAGCGCAAGATTCGCCGCCAGGTGCGTGTCAATTCATTCGAGGTAGATCACTATCTCATCGACGACAAGCGTTCCAAAGCCTACACCAATGAGGTCTACAACGGCATCAAGGCAACGCGTGCCGAGATTCCTTTCTCAACAACCGGCGAGAGGAAGATTTTTCAGGAGTATTACACAGCCATTTGCAAGGGTGTGAACGGCTATGACCCCACAGGGCAGATTGAGCTTCCCGGCGTTGATTTGATGCTCTTCTTCGTGGGCAAGAACAGCACCTCTGAGGCTCCCATTGCAATGGCTGTCAATGGTCCGAAAATTAATGCAAGTGATGACTATTGCGTGGTGCCCACCATTCCTGCGGGTACCGAGGTGATACTGCTTTCATCGGCGGCCTATGAGACACAGAAGTTCATTGCTCCTTCTACCATTGTTCCTGTGCCCGAGCGTATGTATCTGCAAAAGCAGCTTTGCAACAGCATTGTGAGCGACTATTTCGCTGCGCAGAAGAAGCGCATACAGTTCAGCGAGTCGCAGATTGCCGAGGCGGTGCTGCGTCAGTTCCGTCTTGAGAGCTGTCGCACTGCCTGGGTAGGTCAGCCCGGAAAGTTCAAGGTGCAGGCAATGGACAATGCAATGGGCTACCAGTGGGACTACTTCTCAAAGGGTATTCGTTGGCAGTTCAAGCGCCAGTATGACCTCTCTTCAAAGATCACTTTTGCCGATCTCATTAACCTGTCAATGGTTAAGTTCACAGGTTTCAACTGCACCAAGAGGGCTATATGGTTGCTGGGCAAGCAGTTGCTCAACGATATTCAGAAGATTGACTTGACGCTGCACAAGAATATTACTGTTGGTGGCGACAAGGTGTTTGGTATTGAGTGTACCAAGATTCATACCGTGTTTGGCGATATTGACCTCATTCACGACCCCACGCTCGATGCTCTTGGCTATGCCCACTGTGGTGGTCTCATTGATGAGAACGGCCTTGTGCGCTACTATATGAAGAACGAGGATGCCAAGACCGAGAATGTTGATGGTGAGGAGGCAAAGCGCGAGGTGGTGATGACAATTGACTGTCTCTGCTTGAAGGGTTATTCGCACATCTGGGTCAATGGCTCGGCAGCCGAAAGTGATATACCCGGTGCTTCGCGTGTGGTGAGTGCTGCTACACTTCCTGCAGAGCCCAACCTAAATGATGTGGTTATTCTCACTGCTGATGTGAAGCACACTGTGAACGATGAGCAGAAATTGTGGTTCTCGGCCGGCACAGTGGTAACCTACAACGGCATCACTTGGGTGGAATATACAGGAGAAATCATTGTCTGACATTCAGTTTTGTGCCCATTGCGGCGGTGGCTGCAATGGGCTATTTTAAAAGATTTTTACTATGAAAAAGAAAATTACATACGAGATTCACGGACAGATTGAACGTAACAGTTATTTCAGAATAGGAAAAGCGCTTGTGAGAATTGATTTTACCGGCGGTGCAATAAACTCAACAGGGGTCTACCCGGCGCAGTATACTACCGATAATCCGCTCTTTCAGCGTGCAATAGAGAACAGCGAGGCTTTCCGTTGCGGTGAAATTAAGCGTGGGCGCGTGGATGTTGTTACAGCTGTTACTGCTGATGCTGCACCCGAGGGCGAGGCGCCGGTTGTTGAACAGAATGTTGCGCCCGAGGTTACCAATTTGCAGCAGGCCCGCACATTCCTTATGGCCGAGCCCTATAATTGCCAGCTTGCACAGTTGCAGAATAAGAGTGCGGTGAAGGGTGTTGCACAGGCTATGGGTGTATCTTTTCCTAATTGGTTGTGATGAACGGGGAAGAACTTGTGAAAAAGGTGCGGCTTCTTGTGAATGAGAGCGATGACAGCAGCGATGTTTCGTTGTTGTCGCCGGACACTCGTTCGCTCGATGATAGTATAAAGGAGCTGCTGCCACAGGCGGTGGCGTTTGTGCAGAGGAACAAAAGCAGTGCTTGCAAGCGTGTAAACACAGTCTCAATCTCGACTGTGCAGCTGGTTGAAAAAGATGATTCGGGTGGGGGACGTATGTTGTTGCCCAATGATTTTGTCTCTTTGGTGCATTTTAAACTCCCTGCGTGGGAGCGCCCCATAACAGCGTTGCAGCCTGCTGCATCTCGCTTGGCAATGAGACAGTTCAACGCGCATACACGTGCAGGGGTTTCCAAACCGGTGGCAGTGGAGGCTCTTGACGTGGAGGGAAGAAAGGTGGCGTTGCTGTTTCCGGCTCCGTTCACAACGCTGATTGCCCCCGATAGCTTTGTCTATGAGGCTCTCTTTGATTTTTCTAAAGGGCTGCAATGCTATGACAACGAGATGTTGGATGCTGTACTCTATGAGTGCACCGCATTGCTCTATACCCTCTTTGAGCGCTACGATGCAGCAAACACATTTCACTCCCTTGCGCTTGCAGCCTGTGGACGTGGAGCCGCCACATAATTTATTTGTTCTGTTTTGTTATGGATAGCTTGAGATTTGTTATGGCCTCGCTGCTTGCCAATGTGGTGGGGTTGTTGTTCCCGATAAGGAACGATATTTTCGGGCTTGTCCTGCTTTTCGCAGCCAATTTTGTTTTTGGGATGCTTGCCGATGTGTGCAACCGTCGCGAATGGAGTTTTAGAAAGGCTTTCCGCTTTTTCAGGGACGCCGGAATCTATTTTGCGATGGTTGCCTGCATCTATCTCTTGGGCTATCTCAAAGGCGAGGAGCAGGCAGCTGTACACTGTGTGTCGTTTATGATTTATGTTGCCATATATTTCTATGGTACAAATATCTTGCGCAATGCGCGTCTTATAACTCACGAGCAGAGTACGCTCTATCGTGTGCTCGATTTTCTGTACTATGTTTTTAGTTTGCGTATGCTTGAACGCAGCAGTTGTCTTAAAGATTATATTCATTATGGCAAGGCGAAGTAGTGTGTGGGGGTTGTGTGTGGCACTATTTTGTCTTGCAGCTTGCACTGCGCCCCGCAGTGTGGGGAATGTGGAGCTGCACGGCAGAAACGAATATGTAGAGAGGGTGCGCACCGACAGCATTGTGCTGCACGACAGTGTGTTCATACGCGAAAAGGCCGATACGGTATTCTATACCAAATACCGCACAATCTTCAAGGAGAGGCTGCGTGTGGACACTCTCATTAGGCAGGATACGTTGTTCCTGGAACGAAACGTGGTGGTTGCCGATGATGAGAATGGCAAGAAGAGTGCTTTGCGCATTTGGCGTGCTCTTACATTTTTTCTTCTGGTGTACCAGATGTGGCGCAGTGGTCTTCTGCGCCGTTTGTTTAACTTTATTCTCAAAGGAGTTGGATTATGCATAAGAGTTTTTCGTTTAAGGGGTTGAACCGCAGCGGTGATGTGTCATTGGCGGCCGATGGCGAGTGTATGGATGTCGTTAATCTGCGTATGAACAACGGTGTGTTGCAGCCGATGCCGGCCCTTGGGCAAGTGGCGGAGCTTGAGACTGAGTATTTCGCCATCTATTGGCACCCGCATACAAAGCACTATCTTTGCGTTGTAAATGACAGTGAGCGTGGTGTGCATTTCTATGATGCCGAGTGGAAGCGCGTGGTGTTGGAGTTTCCCGAGCTCAATGGGGTAGAGGGGGTTGAGTTTCTTGGAAATATTGCCTGCTGCCTTACGCAGAGGGGAATGAGGTATCTTCTTTTTAATAGCGGCAGTTATATTTGGCTGGGCGAGAGACCTTCCGTTCCCGTCTTTACAGTTGAACTGGAGTCTAAAGTGCAGTCGGTTACAACAGAAAATGAGTTTGTATCTTCGGGTTATGATGTGGATGAAGAGAGCACCTGGGGCTACAATGAGAAAGGTTTTGTTGATGAGTGCATACATCTGTTAAACAAGGAGGGGTATTACATTGACCGCACCTTGTTTCGTGTGGCATTGCGCCTGTTTGACGGTACGTATATCAACTGTTCCAATGTGATTTATCTGTGCGACAACACTTTTGACAAAGGTGTGGGGCGCGATGCAAGGAATATGTTGTCCAAGGCTTTGGACACTTCAACAACGTCGTCTAAATACACGGTAAGTGTAAGGGGCTTTAAGGTGAAATTCAAATTGGATTGCAGCGCACTGCAAGCGTGGAGGAATATTGTTGTTGGTGTAGATGTTTTTTCTACTCCTTCAATACCAGGCAATGGGATTTCTCTTGTGGGGCGTGCAAGGCAGTTGGAGGGTTATGCCTTCAAGGGTGTTGAGAAACTATATGAAGAGGTTGCCGGCGCATCACTTTTCTACAAGGTGGCCGAGTTTGATATTGACGGTAATGTCCTTAGCGAGCTTGGTGATGTGTCGGATGTCAATCTTGCATTGCAGCAGATGCTTGACGCCGGTGATATGCCTGCGTCATTGAATTCCATTGCGGCCGGATGCTCCTATGTGTATAACAATAGGTTACACGTGGCATCGCTCCGCGAAATGCTTTTCTGTGGCTATGGAGCCGGTATGCTCTTCTCTTGTGGAGCTGCTGTGCGTGAGGCCGACTATGTGTGCATCTGCACAAAGCTCTCTACAACGGGCGGAGATGAGGTGGTGGTGAGACGCATTGATAAACCGTCTCTTTGCTGGAACGGCTACGAGGTGGAGCTGCCTCCCTTTCTCTCCTATCCCGATGCCAGGGCTACGGAGATGCAGGTATATATCTCTATGGGTGGTGTCATATATCGCAAGGCTTTTAAACTCACACCCCACAGATATCTTAATGTTGCATATTATTTGCATAAATGGTATTTACCTTATACGGTATTGGTGCAAGCTGTGTTTGCCAATGGAGGCGATGTGGCATCAGTGGCCGATGAATATGTGCTTGAGATATTTGAAAACAAGGTTGGTGTTCACGAGGTTATATACAATTCATCGATGAAGTGCTGGACCTACAATGGTAAAAGCTTCCCCCCGGCTCAATATGCTTCGCACAGAATTTTTGCAGTGCCACGTGATGTTACCGATGGCGATAAAATTGTATTCTCTATAGTGCGTGAAGTCAGTAACTTCAGTTTCAAGGATATAAATAATATTCCTGTGGATGCTACCTGGGGTGTTGTGGACACCTTGCCCGATGTTGAGCCCGGGGCGTTCGAGGTGCGACCTAATGTGTTGAAGGTGTCGCTTGTTGATAATCCTTTTGTATTTCCGGCCAAGAATACCTATTCTCCTTCACAGGCCGAGATTGTTGCCATTTGCGGCAACACCTCTGTGGTTTCACAGGGGCAGTTTGGGCAATTCCCGCTCTATCTTTTTTGCGCCGACGGAATATGGGCAATGTCGGTTGATAGCTCAGGGACAATGGCCTATGTTGCATCGCATCAGCTCTCGCGTGAGGGTTGTTGCTCAAGGTTGAGCGTGTGTGCAATTGGTGGTGGAGTGGTGTTTCTCGGTCGTCAGGGTATGATGCTTGTTACCGGTTCCAGTGTCAAGGAGTTTTCCAAAGCTGTCGATGGTGATGCGTCGCCCATTTTGCGCCAGGGGCTTATGAAGCTGCAGCAAATTGCTGCTCTTGTCTCCTTGTCGAAGTGTGTGCGGGTGAAGGATTTTTATGGTTATGCCAAAGAGGCTGCAGTGATATATTCTCCGGCTCATAACGAGATAATAATAAGCAATGATGCCTTTCCCTATTCTTATGTCTACTCCTTGGAGTCTCACACGTGGGGACTGTTCTCGGGGAGGGTTTCCGGGGGTGTCTATGGTGCGTTTGAACTGCTTATGTTTGAGAGATGCAATGCCGGAACGTGTATTGTGAAGTTCAGCGAAGAGAGGTCGGGGGATAATAACGTGTTGCTATATACACGGCCACAGATTTGGGGAACCAAACTTCCCAAACGTGTGATGCAGCTTTTGCTGCACGCCTACGCTTCAATGCCTAAAACGCTCCCCGAAGGGGTGCCGTTGCTTGCCTGCTACCTGTTGTGTAGCAACGATGGGGCTTCTTTCAAACTTGTTTCAGGGTGTGAGAAATATGAGAGGCTTCAAGATGTTCGTTTCCCCTATTTTCCCACTCAAGCCTATAAATATTTTGTTGTTGCTATTGTTGGTCGTCTTGGTGCCAACAGTGCAATTTCGGCAATTGAACTTGATGTTAATGCTGCTTGGAACAATAGGTTGCGCTGATAGTGTGTTGCTGCTAAAAAAGACGAGGGTGCCCCAAAAGTTAAAGGGGCACCCTCGTTTGTGAGAAGTTGAATAAAAAGAGCTGTTCTTAGGCTTGCGAGTATAACAACAAAAGAGCCTTTTTTAGTCAGCTTCATTCGTGTAACAGGTGCGGCTTCAATGCTTCTCCTTTTCCAGCTCTTTAAGCAATCTCTTGCTGTTCTTGCTTATATATATGCTTGTGCGTGCAAACAGAAAGATGCCTATTGCAAAAATGGATGTTGCAATTTTGTTGGTGAAAAGGTTTTCTGCTGTAATAAGCATTGCAATGAGGCTTGCAAACTGCAATGCAAGTAGTGTTGTTGCTCTCATAGTCTCTATATCTTTATTTGTTGAATTGCCAATATATTATTTTGTCTTTCTCTCCTCTCTTTATAACAAGTGTGGCTTCATCAACCAGTGTGTTCTTTCTCTTTAGCCTCACCTTGCCAATTGCAACAGTTCCCTTGTTGCTGCACAACTGCTCATTGGTGGACCTTATCTCCATTTTGTACCTGTTGAGCATAATGTTGCGTGCGCGCTCATTTAGGAACTCTTTAACAAACGGCTCGTTGCTATACTCCTCGCCAATGATATACTCCTCTGTGAGATGGCTTTTAGCTTTTCTATCTCCTGTTGCAATGTGGTATAGATGATGACACCACTCCATAAATTTTTCCACAACAATTCCTGCGGGATTGTTGTATATCGCTTTACTCCTCATAGTAAAATAGAATTAAATGTTTTTTTGTGGTTTGTTTTATTTGTATTATGTTTGTATCGGCTTTCCTTTTTTCTGCTTTTTTAGAGCCGATTATAATGATTGATAAAACAAATAGCCAATTGTGGCTACAAATATAAGACTTTAATACAAAAAACGAGTTGCTGTTTTAGCTATTTTTTTCTATTTGGACATTGTCTAAATAGGAATGCAAAAGGTGCTTTGCCGCAAACTCAATATTTATATGTTGTTATGAGAGATAAAGGACTTAAAAAACGTGTTGCCGAACTGTTCCGCTATAAGAAAATTAATGTGAACAGGGCCAGTGTTATGCTTGGTATGCCGCAAAGAACATTAAATCGCCAGGTGAACGAGGACGGCAATGTGGGTATAGACTTGGTATATGCATTGCTCGACTCTTTCCCCGAGATTTCTCCGGTGTGGTTGCTGTTTGGCGAGGGCTCAATGTTCATTGAGGAGAATGCTATGGATGTGTGCAGCGTTCCATTTTATGATGATTTGCCTGTCAGTGCCGGGTATCGAGATGCTTTTGACCCCGGGCGCGAGAGGCCCTCTTCATTCATTTCGTTGCCCAGACGCAATGCCGACTTCTTCTTTCCCGTGTCGGGAACATCGATGGAGCCCGAAATTAATGATGGCGACATTGTAGGTGTGAAGCGTATCGATAGAAACGAGGGCATAGTGCACGGCGATGTGTATATGATAGTAACAAATGACTCGCGTATGATAAAGCGCTGCTATCACGATAATGAAAATCCAATGCTCATTTGGTGTGTTTCGCCCAACTATCCGTCGTTCCCCATTAACAAAAACGATGTGTGCGCACTCTTCAAGGTTGTGAACAGAATTGAGAATTTCTAATGTGATAATGTATATAAAGAGTAGCGGGTGGTTGCCAATTTGCAACCACCCGCTACTCTTTATATACCCTGTAGTGTTTGTTGCAGCAGGGTATCAATCTCGTCGTTGCCGTTCTCGCGTTCCTTGTTCAGTTTAACGAGAAAATCGGCAGTTGTCTTCAATGCCTGGTTTATTGTTCCAGGGTCCTCACAATTCGCGGTCAGCCTCTCCAACCTCTGTATCAGCCTGTGAAACAGTGCAAGTGTTTCACTGTGTACATCATCAAGGCTGATACAATTTCTACTCTTCTTCACCATATATTTTTTATTCGCGAATATAGCACAAAATTTTCTCACAAGGTTGCTGTAATGACATTATGCTTTGCTGCTGCTCCATAGTGTCATTTCAGCAACCTTCTTTCTTGTTTCGTGTATTTCTTTTGCGCCAAAAAAAGAGCTATGAGTCTATCAATGGTAATGACCGGACTGAATGGAGCGCTGGGGCTCTATTCGGGAGTGAAAGGAGTGCTCGATGCCGCAAAAGCATCGGAAAGTAGAAAACAATTGCGCAGCAAGGCCAAGGCCGAGGAGGAGGGGTGGTTCAAACGTAATTATTACGAGAACTTCCTCGACAGCACAGCTGCATCGGCAGCAATGAAGCGTGTTGAGAACAGTTTGCGCCGTCAGAATGAGCAAAACCGTGCCCGCAGCGTGGTTACAGGTGCAACGCCCGAGTATTCGCTGGCTCGCAACGAGCAGGGGTTGCGTTCAATGGACAATGTTATTACTAACCTTGCTTCAATGGATGGCAACCGCAAGAGCAGTATCGATGCAATGCATCGTCAAAACAGGGCGGCGCTTCTCAATGGCGAACTCAATGACACTGCTATGGATGAAAGAATGGCAGTTACAGCAGCTGCCAATGGCCTCAATCTGTTTCAGAATGCTATGCTTGGTGCAGAATGGGGCAAGGAACGCTAAAAAAAAACAGTTGTGTAATGGAGAATAGTTATTTAAATGATTTACTGGGCGACAAGGTTGAGAATGTCCTTGAACGCCGAAGGTCGAGAGTGAAAGAGGCTGCCCACAAACGCAACGTGGCTGCAATAGTTGATTTTGCATCTAATCTTATCTCCTTGATTGGCAACAGTAAAGGGGTGCATCACTCCTTTGCAACAAACAATTTTCCAAGATATAACGCTCTCTACAAGAGTATCCGGGCACAGCATAAAGAGGCTATGCGCGATTTCAAAGGTGCAATTGCCGGTAGCCGCCTGCTTGGAGGCGATGCTGCGTCGGTTAGAAAGGCCCAAAAGAAAACACCCTTCAATGGGGAGTTTCAGGGAACAGGCTTCTTGTGGCATATGAATTCAACTAAAAACAAAAAATGAAAGATATTATGTATTCCTTAAACAATGAAGAGAAAAAGAAGAAGGCTAACGACAACTATTTGTCAAACTCCTTCAATGGCGGCTTTGAACAGAGCCCAAGTGTGTATGATGATGGGCTGTCTGCCACCGAAACGGGCTTTGCCCAGGCAAACAACCAATGGGATGCCTTTTCACAGGGCGGTTACGATGAGAAAAACTCCGTAGCCAACAGGGTTAAACAGCAACATTTGGCCGATATGATGCTGGTGGCAACCCCGGAGCGCATAAAAGGTATCTATGCGCGTTCCCCTCGCGCCCTGAATGATTTTGCCGAAACATATTACAATCAAACAGTGCGTCCTGTTTTCGAGGATAACAAAAAGAAGAAGATTAAAGACCCGTTCAAGGTTATTGACAAGACTGTGTCGGGGCTCGATGATGGGCATCTGCAGCGTATGGCCGAGCCGCTTGCACGTGATGGCGGTTTTGATGCCGGGCAGTATACAAACGACTTTGTGAAGCCCGCCCTGCACGACAAGATGATAGAGGAGTATATAAAGGAGAAGATGCCCAAGGGGCACGGAGACTATATTCTAAAATCTACCATCAACAATTCACTCCTTGGAAAGGGCTTTAACTATGCCTTTAGGGACAAGAATGATGTCCTGCTGGAAAATGAGGCGCTCGCAAGGTATGACGCCAACTGGTTCGACCGTTTGGCATCGGGTGTCGGAAGCCTTTTGGTAGATGCCCCGGCATTCTATGGTGCAGGCTCTGTGGCCGGTAAACTGGTGGGTGGTGCAACAAACCTTGCAACTCGCAGCCTTGCTTCGCGCATATATTCCTATGGCGCAGCCGATGGAATATCCAAAGCCTTTGCCTCTAAAATGGCCGAGCGCGCTATTGTGGGCAAGTTGGGCAATAGGATGATGCAGAGTGCGGCAACGCAAGGTCTCACATTGGGAACATACGACGTGGCACACAGCATTGCCGATGATATTCTCTATGACAGCGGTGTAGATGGCGGTAAAGCGGCGGGTGCGTTTGCGCGAGGATTTATCACCGGTGGCACTGTGGGCGCTGTGGGTGCCGGCTTGCGCGGAGCAACGCGCGGGCTCACCGGTGGTCGCAAGATGATGGCTTCGGCCGGTGTGCTAAGTGCCGAATCGGCTGTTTTTACGGCGTCTGGTGAAATGCAGAAGGTGTATGACGACATCGAGATTGAACCAATTGATATCGTCAATGATTTTCTTGAAGGAACAGCTACGCTTGGTGTAATGAAAATGACCCATTGGCGTCCCAAAGGGGGTAATGCAAAGCTCAACGAGAAAGGAAAACTGCGCGATGAGTTGAAACTATCGAGGTCCGAAATGGAAGAGTTGCGCGAACTGAATGTTGAGCCGGAGGAATTTATGGAGGCTGTGGAGCGCAACCTGAGGTTGCCCAACATTGCCGCGCCTTCAACCCTCGAGCAAATCTATGATAACTATCTTAAGCTTATGTCGAACAGCGAACTTTCGGCATCGGCCAAGTCAAAGCTTATGTATATCATCGACAACAAGGTTACATCGACACCGCCTGTGCCCTTCGATTACAGGGCCTACAAGAACTCTTCGGGGCGTTGGGTGCTCAATACCTTCGATGCCGAAGGCAGGCTTTTGGAGCGCAATATCTATCCCCACTCGGGTGTTGCATATAACAAGATGCTTGTTGAGTGTGCCAATATAAGAAGAAACCGAATTTCGGCCTTTGAGAATGAGTTGCTTCAGGGTGTAGATTCGCAAAACTTCTTGCGTCAGGCAGGACTCTATGCACAGGAGAAGGGTATAGCAGCCGATGACCTTGCATCAATTCTCTATCGCCGTGCCAAGAAGGAGCCTCTTGCTCCCTGGGAAGAGGGTGCTGTGAATGATATTCTTGAGCGCTCTACATACGAGCAGACAGGAATGGTGCAGATGCTTGCCGACAAACGACGTGCTCTTGAGAGTGATTATGGCCTTCAGGAAGGAGCGTTGCTCACCAAAATCAATGAGCCGTTCTATATGTGCAACGAAGCCGAGAATGCAGCGCTCAATGCCTATGAGCATTTTGTGCGCCGCGAGGTTGAAACTCTTAAAAAGGGCACCGACGAGGTTCGCAAACAACAGCTTGCTGCTCTTGCCGCCGATAGCCCCTACAAGGGAATGAGCAACGATGAGGTCAAGCACAACGAGGTGCAGGACTTCTATCGCGCCCACCCCGAGAAGCAGGGCCCTTCGGGCAGTGGCAACTTCAAAGAGAAACCAATTGAGATTGAAGATGAAGGCGACCCGGAATATGTGTGGAACTATGAAGGGAACAATATAACAAGGACCGAGATTGAGAACTACAAAGAAGTAGCGCAGAAACTGGCCGATAAATTCAATGCAAAGGTAGATTTTATTAGCGATGAACGAGAAATTCCATTGCCCGATGCCAATGACAAGTATGATGTGGCTAATTATAACAACAGGGTAATGTCGCTCGGTTGGCTCGACTCCAAGGGACGCATCACCATCAACCTTCCCAACATTGCTTCGGTAGAGGAACTTGAGAAGACTTTTGTACACGAGACTGTTGCTCACGATGGTTTTAACAAGCTTTTTGGTAACCACCTGAACACCTTTCTCGAAGAGGTTTACCGCAAGGCATCGCCCGATGTGCGTGAGGGTATTGAGAGGGTACATTCAAAGTACAGACGCTTTAAGAATATGTATATCTCCATTGAGGAGTATCTTGCCGAACTTTCCGAGAAGGCTAACCTCACAAGCGAGGAACGTTCTCTAAAGACTAGTTTCAAGGATTTTATCCGAGGCTCACTTTTGCGTCTTAATATATATACAGGGCGCAATCGCCGCATCACAGAGCAGGACCTTATCGGTCTCATCAGGCAGCACGCCAAGTATATAAGCAAAAATGTGGCTCCTGCCGATTACCGCAAGCGTGTCTTTGGTGGCTTTGAAGCTGCAAAGATGGATGAAAGGACATACAGCGACCGTGCTGCCTATGCCGATGATGTGCGTGCGCGACTCAAAGAGGGCAACTACCTGAGACGCACCCCCAATGAGCTCTATGACCACAAGGCCTATCGCCACTATGAACTTATGCCCGAAGATATGCAGGAGACTTTTCGCCGTCGCTGGAATACCACAGATGAGTTCATCAGAAACCAAAAAGGTGATGACCACTTTCGCTTTATTGGCGAGAAAGGAGCAAATAATCTTGCCTACTATGAGGGGCGCGATGTTGATGTAAATCTTGCCAGTGCCAAGGCTATGCACCAACGCGGTGAGTCGCCTCGCCTAATCAAGCAGCTCACCGGCTGGGAACTGGGTCCCGATGAGATGTGGCGTATGGAGATGCCCGATAATAGATTGCGTGTAAATGACCAACTCTATAACTCGCTGCTTCGCACCGATGAGAAACTTGCCAAGCGTTATCAGGAGCTTCGCGAGGTGCCAATCGACAGTTGGGATCATAATGATTTCTTTCTGTGGGGTCGCATAAAAGATGCTCATATCTCTTTTCCCAAGGGAATGAATTTGCGCGATGTTCTTCACGAGCCCTCGTTCTTTGCAACCTATCCCGAACTCGCTACATTGCCTGTGGAGATTGTGTCGGATGCGAATATTGCTTGCCGCTACGATAACAAGAACAAGAAGATTCTTCTCGACAGAAGCTTCTTCATTAGTCCCAACAACGCAAGGCAGATGTCGGGAGTGCTGCAGAATGTGATTCAGGATTATGAGGGCTTCTCCAAGGCTGTGTCGCTCAATCTTATGGCTGTCAATACCCGCCTCGGTCAGTCCTATAATGAAGCTATTAATGTGATTAAGGCTCTTGAGAAATCAAAGCGCGAGGTTCCATCCTTTGATGCCGCAGGCGCTATCGACAAGGTGTTTAAGCAACAATATGGGTTTGCTCCGCGTGAGTTCAAGCTGCGCTTTCCCTCGGTCGATGAGTATATCATCTACCGCCTCACACACAAGAACCTCTCTTTCAGTGGCAATGTTGAAGCCCGCAATGTTGAAGGACGTTATGGCATAAGCAACCACAATAGGGAGTTCCTTGCCGGAGATACCGAAGATGTGCCACGAGACAGACAGATGGTTATTAAAAAGTTTGACGACCTGAAGAAATATTTCACCGGTCCGCTCGATGTAATCTATCGCTGGATGCAGAACAATGTTACCGATAATAAGTTGCATTTCGATAAAGATTTCAAGCGTCCACGCCGCAGCGAGCTATCTCCTCTCGAGAGGGCCGACTATGAATGGGAGTCGTCCGACCGCCTTGAACGTGAGATTGAAAATTTGCAGAAGGTGAACAATTATGGCAATTATGACCATCATTGGGGCTATGGATATGACCGTTTCAAGGAGTGGCTCCAGGAACGCAAAGACAAGCGAAAGAGAGAAAAGAACTATGAGGATTTGAAAAAAATATTCCCCAATTTCAAACTCGACCCCGATAACAAAAACTAATAGACTGATGCGATGAACAAATTTCTTGATAAACGTGTTAAGGCTACCGCAAGGGTGGAACCCTCTGCTCCAAAAGAGTATGGCAGTGCCATAGATTTTCTTGGGGAGTGTGCTGCCTGTTGGTATGCTCTTGATGAGGCCCGCCGCAAACTACGGCGGAGCCTTATGTATAGCTATGGCGACCAGTGGGGTGATGTTGTTACCGACCCCGATACTCTTGCACAGATAACCGAAGGCGAGCTCATTAAGAAAAACGGCAAGGTGCCGCTGAAGAATAATATGATAGCGCCCATCCTCAGTAACATCGATGGACAGTTGCGCCAGAATCTTATGCGTCCGGTGTGCATCGCGCGCGACCAAAGCGAGTCTCGCGTGGGCGAGATGATGTCCGTTGCCATAGAGTATGTTCACGATATTAATGAGCTTGAGGAACTCGATTCCGACTCTATGCGTATGCTTCTCAATGGTGGAATGACTGCCCAAAGGATTGAATATGGCGTAAACCCCTCAAAGGCTAAACGCGACGTTTGGGTCCACAGTGTAAATCCTTCACGGCTTTTCTTCAATACAAACCTCGAGGATGTGCGAATGTGGGATATCACTTGCATCGGCGAGCTGTTCGACCTGCCGCTCGACGATGTCCTCTCTCATTTTGGCCACACTCCTGCGCAGAAAGAGCGCTTGCGCACTATCTATGGCGATGTGGCTTCCAATCTCTACACCGGCCGTGCAATGCAGGGCGATGAGGCTCGCAACCTCTCCTTTTACACAGCTTCGCGTCGCGACCTTTGTCGTGTAATCCTTGGGTGGAAGCTCGAGTCGCGCGACGCCTATTTGTGGAATGATGATCAACGAGGCACCTGGGGCTATCTCCCCTATGACGAAAAGAGCCGTGCAGCCCTCGATGCCGAGAATAGCCGTCGCCGAGACGAAGGGGCGCAACGTGGCGTTCCCCAAGAGGAGCTGCTTCTCATAGACTACAGCTTCGCCACAGAGCGCTACTGGTACTATCGCTATATGTCGCCTGCAGGTGATGTGCTGCAGGAGGGGCGCAGCCCCTATTGGCACGGTGAGCACAACTATGTTCTTCATCTCTTTCCATTGGTGCAAGGCCGTCTTGGTAATTTTGTGGAGATGTTCATTGACCAGCAACGTGCAATAAACCGCACAGCCACGCTCATAGACTTCATTCGCGGCACATCATCCAAAGGCGTGTTGGTTGTCGATGACGATGCTTTCGAAAGTATGTCGCGCGAGGAGGTGATTGATGAATATGTGCGCTATAACGGAGTTCTTTTTGTAAAGCTCAAGCCCGGGCAAAGCATTGACGGAGTGGTGCGGCAATACAACAGCGGGGCTGCTGTGGCCGGCGATTTTGAACTGTTGAATCTTCAGTTGCGCCTCATTAATGAGATATCGGGAGTGAATTCGGCAATGCAGGGCCAGTCTCCAAGAGCCGGAACCCCCGCTTCTCTCTATGCCCAGCAGGTGCAGAACTCATCGCTTAACCTAAAAGGCTTGTTCGACGGTTTCAGGACCTTCCGACGACGACGCGATGCCAAGGTGATGAAAACCTTACAGCAATTCTACACCGAGAATCGTTACATAGACCTTGCCGGTTCGCAGTATAGCGAGGAAGCTAAGTGGTACGACCCCAAGAAGGTGCAAGAGTGTGAGCTCGATATTACAATATCAGAAGGCTACAACACTCCCGCTTATCAGATGCTTGCCAATGACTTCCTTATGGAACTTTTCCGTGCCAATGCCCTTGATGTGAAGACAATGCTCGAGAACTCCTCCTACCCCTTTGCCACCAAGATACTCGAAGCCATTAAACGCAACGAGGAGGCTATGGCTGCAGGGCAGGCACCACAGGGTATCCCAACCGAGTTGCTTGCACAGTTGCAGGGAGAGCAACTTGGCGAGGGCGGGCAATCAGGAATACGGCAACCCGCTCTGTCGGAGCAGCAGAGTGAACAACCCGCTCTTTCGCCCGCTTCGGTTAATGGTGTGGGTGAGTCCGAGAGTTTATATAATGGCCGTAAGTGAAAAAACTCACAGAAAATCCTTTCGGCTGCTTGTGTGGCTTTAAGGTCTCTCTCTTAGGGTAAGGCAAGGTGCTGTTTGTTAATGAAGAGTGATTTCGCGAATTCACTCTTCATTTTTTTGTTATTTCTTTGTATCTTCGTGGCTGAAATTAAGAAAACTATGACCCCTAAAGAACGTATAATTGAACTTCGGAAAGAACTTCACGAACATAACCATCGCTATTATGTACTCAATTCGCCTATAATCGGCGACTTTGAGTTTGATATGCTTTTGCGTGAGTTGCAGGAGTTGGAGGCGCTGCATCCCGATATGTATGACCCCAACTCGCCAACTTTGCGTGTGGGAAGCGATATAACCAAAGAGTTCCGCCAGGTGCAGCACAAGTATCCAATGCTGTCGCTCGGCAACACCTATTCCAAGGGCGAGGTGGCCGATTTTTTTGAGCGTGTACAGCGCACATTGAACGAGGAGTTCGAGATTTGCTGCGAACTGAAGTTTGACGGCACATCAATCTCCCTCACTTATGTGGATGGAAAACTCGAACGCGCGGTAACACGTGGCGATGGCGAGAAGGGTGATGATGTAACCGCCAATGTGCGCACAATACGCAGTGTGCCGTTGGTGCTTGCCGGCAGCGGTTATCCGGCAGAGTTTGAGATACGTGGCGAGGTGCTTATGCCCTGGGAGGTCTTCAGCCGCTTGAACGAAGAACGTGAGCGTGCCGGTGAGCCGCTTTTTGCCAACCCGCGCAATGCAGCATCGGGAACACTCAAGTTGCAGGATTCTGCAATAGTTGCCAAGCGTTCGCTCGATGCCTATCTCTATTTTATGTTGGGCGATGCACTTCCGGCCGAAGGACACTATGAAAACCTGCAGGCTGCCAAAGAATGGGGTTTCAAAGTCTCCGATACCACACGCAAATGCCGCACCATAGATGAGGTTTTTGCCTTCATTGATGAGATGGATGAGGCTCGCCACAACCTTCCTTTTGCCACAGACGGCATTGTGTTGAAGGTGAACTCGCTGCGACAGCAGAAAAACCTGGGCTACACGGCAAAGTCGCCACGTTGGGCCATTGCCTACAAGTTTCAGGCCGAGCGCGCAGTTACACGTCTCAATGAGGTAACCTATCAGGTTGGCCGCACAGGTGTTGTAACCCCCGTAGCCAACCTCGACCCCGTGCAACTGTCGGGCACAGTGGTGAAACGTGCCTCGCTGCACAATGCCGATATAATAGAGAAACTCGACCTTCACATAGGAGATATGGTTTATGTTGAGAAGGGTGGTGAGATAATCCCAAAGATTACCGGTGTTGATGTGGATGCGCGTTTTATGCTTGGCGAGAAGGTTGTTTTCATAAAACAGTGTCCCGAATGTGGCACACCCCTTGTGCGCACTGATGGAGAGGCTGCCCACTACTGTCCCAATGAGACAGGCTGTGCACCGCAGATAAAGGGGCGCATTGAGCATTTTGTGTCGCGCGATGCAATGAATATCGACTCTATTGGCCCCGAGACAATAGAACAACTCTTCAACTATGGCCTGATAAAGGATATTGCCGATATCTATTCTTTGCAGCCCGAGGACCTTATGTTCCTTCCGCGTATGGGTGAAAAATCGGCCCTTAATATCGTGGGAGCAGCAGTTGCCTCCCTTCAGGTTCCTTTTGAAAGGGTGCTTTTTGCTTTGGGAATACGTTTTGTTGGTGCAACAGTTGCCAAGCGTCTTGCTCGTTCCTTTGGGAATATTGATGCGTTGATGGCAGCAACGTTTGAGCAGCTTACAGCCGTTGATGAAATTGGTGAGCGCATTGCCGGCGCGGTGCGCGGTTTCTTTGCAAATGCAGCCAATGTGGAGCTTGTGGAGCGTCTCAAGGCAGCAGGTCTTAAGTTTGAGGTTGAAGAGGAGCAGGTTGTCGGTCGCACCGATCTTCTCAAGGGACAAAGCATTGTTATCAGCGGTGTCTTCACTCATCATTCGCGCGATGAGTACAAGGAGATGATAGAGCGCAACGGTGGCAAGAATGTGGGCAGCGTCAGCAAATCGACGTCGTTTATCCTTGCGGGCGAGAATATGGGGCCTTCTAAACTCGAAAAGGCTCAGAAGATGGGTGTTCGCCTTGTGAGCGAGGATGAGTTTCTCGCAATGCTGCGGTGATTGTTGAGTAATGGAGAGCATCTAACGTGCCCCAAAAAATGATTAGGCAAAACGCCGATGTTTACATTGCATCGGCGTAACCTTTTTTTAATAAATATAAACACCATTATTTTTAATAATAGCAAAATTTGATGTAATTTTGCAAACTGAAAATAATTTTAAAAAAATGCGTAAAGAATTCAAAGGAATGGGCGTTGCCATTGTAACTCCTTTTGACAAGGAGGGCGAAGTGGATTATGCAGCGCTTGAATCACTGGTGCAGATGCATCTCGATTGCGGTACCGACTTTTTGTGTGTTCTTGGTACTACAGGTGAAACCCCCACACTAACAAACGAGGAGAAACGTGAGATTCGAAAGCGCATCATAAAACAGGTTGATGGCCGTATGCCCATTATGGTGGGCTTTGGCGGTAACTGCACTCGCAATGTAGTTGAGGAGCTTAAGAGTGAGGACCTCACCGGCATAGATGCTATTCTGTCGGTTGCTCCCTATTATAATAAACCCGTTCAAGAAGGAGTGTATCAGCACTACAAAGCTATTGCCCAGGCTACAGACCTTCCCATTTATATGTACAATGTTCCCGGTCGCACAGGTGTGAATATTCTCCCTTCCACAGTGGTGCGCCTGGCAAAAGAGTGCCCCAATATTGTTGGCTACAAGGCCGCATCGGGTAATCTTGCACAGGTGAGGGAGTTGATAGCTGCTTTGCCCGAGGGCTTTGACGTCTTCTCGGGCGATGACAGTCTCACCGTAGATATTATGGAGGCCGGTGGTGTTGGTGTCATATCTGTTTTTGGAAACGCATATCCCAAGGAGATGATTGCTCTTGTCAGGGCAATGCAGGAGAAACGAATTGGAGATGCCCGCGACCAGCACGATAGGCTCAACGAACTTTTCCAGCTTATTTTTGTTGATGGCAACCCATCGGGTATTAAGGCGCTTCTCAATATACACGGTCGCATAGAGAATGTGTTGCGTTTGCCGCTTGTGCCGGCTTGTGATGATACCTATAGCGACCTTCAGCAGGCAATAACAGCACTTTGAATTTGATATGGAGAAGCTAAGGTCCCTGCTTAATGAGAAGGTTGCGCAATATAATACCCCCTCATTCATAGAGAACGACCCCATTAGTTTCCCCCGCTCCTTCTCTCGTCGCGAAGATATTGAGATTGCAGCTCTGCTTGCATCGGTGATTGCCTGGGGCAACCGCAAGATGATACTTGCATCGGGTAACCGTATGTTGCACGGCATTATGGGCTCTGCTCCATTTGACTATGTTATGAGTGGTGCTTGGGAGCGGCTCAATGACAGTGAGAATATCCATCGCACCTTTTTCGTTCGCGATTTTAAATATATATGTCGCGGATTGCATAGAATATACAGCATATACGGCACTATGGAGGCGCTTTTCTGCGGTTGCTCGCCGTGGGAAGGCATTGAGCATTTGCGCAGCGAGATGGCAATTGCCAATGGTGGGGTGGAGACAAGGCATATAAGCAACCCTGTGCCACGCAAGGGCAGGCCCGCATCGGCCTGCAAACGTATGCATATGATGCTGCGTTGGCTGTGCAGAAAGGATGGAGTGGTGGACATAGGCATCTGGAATTCCCCTTCGCCGGCAGAGCTGATGATGCCCATTGATGTGCACGTTGCACGCACGGCCCGCGCGCTTGGCCTGGTAACCCGCACTCAAAACGACCGTCGCACGGTTGAGGAACTCACCTCCAGATTGCGCCTTCTTTCGCCCCAAGACCCTGTTAAATATGATTTCGCGCTATTCGGCGTGGGCGAGGCCGGCGATTCGTTTATCGAAGATTAGGAAAGAAAAGAATATTAATAAGATAAATCCAAACAAGGATAAAAACAATGGCAAAAATTACAAAAGAAGATGCATTGAACTACCACGCGGGGCGCCGTCCCGGAAAGATAGAGGTAGTACCCACAAAGCCCTATTTCACACAAACAGACCTTTCGTTGGCCTATTCGCCCGGTGTGGCCGAGCCCTGTCTCGAGATTAAAGACAATCCGCAGGATGCTTATAAATATACCGATAAAGGTAATCTTGTTGCTGTCATCTCAAATGGCACAGCAGTGCTTGGCCTTGGCAATATAGGCCCTCTTGCCGGCAAACCGGTTATGGAAGGTAAGGGTCTGCTGTTCAAGATATATGCAGGAATTGACGTGTTTGATATTGAGGTTGATGAGCAGGACCCTGAAAAGTTTATTCAGGCTGTTAAGGCTATAGCTCCCACTTTTGGTGGTATAAATCTCGAGGATATCAAAGCTCCCGAATGTTTTGAAATTGAGCGCCGTTTGAAGGAAGAGCTCGATATTCCCGTGATGCACGACGACCAGCACGGAACAGCGATTATCTCTGCGGCGGGTCTGTTGAATGCTCTTGAGGTGAATGGTAAGAAAATAGAAGATGTAAAGGTTGTTGTTAATGGTGCCGGCGCAGCAGCAATCTCTTGCACAAAGCTCTACATAGCACTTGGCGTTAAGCGAGAGAATGTCGTTATGCTCGACAGTCGCGGTGTAATAAGCACATCGCGCACCAACCTTACTCCCGAGAAGCTGGAGTTTGCAACTACACGAACCGATATCACGACTCTCGCCGAGGCTGTGAAGGATGCCGATGTGTTCCTGGGACTTTCAAAGGGCAATGTCCTGTCTCAGGATATGGTGCGTTCAATGGCTAAAGACCCCATTGTGTTTGCACTTGCAAATCCCGAGCCCGAGATTACCTATGAGGCTGCCACATCGTGCCGCCCCGACGTTCTTATGAGCACCGGCCGCAGCGACTATCCCAATCAAATCAACAATGTGATTGGTTTCCCCTATATTTTCCGTGGAGCCCTTGATGTTGCAGCAACAGCGATAAATGAGGAGATGAAGTTGGCTGCCGTGCACGCAATTGCCAACCTTGCAAAGCAGCCCGTTCCCGAGATTGTAAACAAAGTATACAAAGTGGGACATCTCTCATTTGGTCGCGACTACTTCATTCCAAAGCCTGTCGATCCCCGTCTTTTGGTAGAGGTCTCTACTGCGGTGGCCAAGGCTGCCATTGCAAGCGGTGTTGCGCGCAAAACAATTACCGACTGGGATAAATACAAGGAGCATCTGCTTGAGTTTATGGGCCGCGAGTCGAAACTCACACAGCAAATCTACGATATGGCCCGCACCGAGCAACAACGTGTGGTATTTGCCGAGGGTGCTCACCCATCAATGATGAAGGCTGCTGTGCGTGCCAAGGAGGAGGGCATCTGCCAGCCCATTCTGTTGGGTAATGATGAACTGATTACCAATCTTGCTGCCGAGCTTGGTCTCAGCCTTGAAGGCATTGAAGTGGTAAATCTTCGTCATCCCAATGAGCATTTGCGTCGCGAACGCTATGCACAGATACTTGCCGACAAACGCCAGCGCGAGGGCTATACCCTTGAAGAGGCTAATGACAAAATGTTCGAGCGCAACTATTTTGGTATGATGATGGTTGAGACCGGCGATGCCGATGCTTTTGTAACAGGTCTCTACACCAAGTACTCAAACACAATTAAGGTTGCCAAGGAGGTTATCGGTATGCAGGAAGGCTTCAGCACCTTTGCCACAATGCACATCATTAACTCCAAGAAAGGAACCTATTTTGTGGCCGATACACTCATTAATCGTGCCCCCGAGCTTCCCACGCTCATTGATATAGCTCGCCTTGCCGAGAAAGCTGTGCGTTTCTTTAATCGCGAGCCGGTGATTGCAATGACCTCCTATTCAAATTTTGGAAGCGACCAGGGAGGCAGCGCCGAGCGTGTGAAGAAGGCTATAGCTCATCTGCACGAAACCTACCCCGATTGGGCTATCGATGGCGAGATACAGGTGAATGTGGCGATGAACAGCGAGTTGCGCGATAAGATGTATCCTTTCTCAAAACTCTATGGCAAAGAGGTGAACACACTTGTGTTCCCCAATCTCAACTCTGCAAGCTCTTCGTATAAGATGATGCAGGCACTTGGTACCGATGTCGAGATTATCGGCCCCATCCAGATGGGATTGAACAAGCCTATTCACTTTATTGACTTCGAGAGCTCTGTACAGGAGATTCTCAATGTTACGGCAGTTGCTGCCATTGATGCAATGGTAAATAAGAATAAGTAAATTCCGTTATAATAAAAAATCGGTTCCAAGCGCGCTTGGAACCGATTTTTTGTTGCATTATAGAGTGTTCCACCGGTGAATTGTTGAGCCTCTTCTCGATGCTTTCTAATATCCCGCAATATATTTGTAGAGGAGAATGTTCTTCTTGAAAGAGAATGATGTGAGCCCGAAAAGGGTGTCTTCTATTTATAAATAATGTATTATTTTGTTTCTCACTTCATTTATTGAGAAAAAAAGTTTAAATTTGCAAGTTGAAATAACGTAGCCTGGTCTATGAGTCTCTCCCCAAGCACTTTTGCGTGGGGCAGCATAGGGGCCTGCGCTTGGATTTACTTTGTAACAATAAAAAAACAACGATATGAACATTTCTTATAATTGGCTAAAAGAGTATGTCGATTTTAATATGACACCCGAAGAGGTGTCGGCCGCCCTCACATCAATTGGTCTTGAGACCGACGGTGTTGAGGAGGTTCAGACAATCAAGGGCGGCCTTGAGGGCCTTGTTATTGGTGAGGTGCTGACCTGTGTGGACCACCCCGATAGCGACCACCTGCACATAACAACTGTAAATCTTGGCGATGGCAACCCCGTGCAGATTGTGTGCGGCGCGCCCAATGTGGCTGCAGGGCAGAAGGTTGTTGTTGCAACCATCGGCACAAAGCTCTATAGCGGCGATGAATGCTTCACAATAAAGAAGGGCAAGATACGTGGTGCCGAGTCTTTCGGTATGATATGTGCCGAGGATGAAATTGGCATTGGTACAAGCCACGACGGCATAATAGTGCTACCAGCCGATGCTGTTCCCGGAACACCTGCCAAGGAGTACTATAACATAAAGAGCGACTATCTCATTGGTGTTGATATCACACCCAACCGTGCCGATGCCTGTTCTCACTATGGTGTAGCGCGCGACCTCTATGCCTATACAAAGCAAAACAAGGGCGAGAGTGCGTTGCGCCGTCCCTCTTGCGATGCTTTCAAAGTGGATGACAATTCGCTCGAGATAGATATTGATGTTCAGAATACCGAGGCTTGTCTGCGCTATGCCGGCGTTACCGTGAAGGGTGTTACCGTAAAAGAGAGCCCCGAGTGGTTGAAGGAGAAGTTGCAGATAATAGGCGTGCGTCCTATCAACAATATCGTAGACATAACAAACTACATACTCCACGCCTATGGCCAGCCTATGCACTGCTTCGATGCAGATAAGATAAAGGGCGGCAAGGTGGTGGTGCGCACATTCCCCGAGGGCACACCTTTTGTTACTCTCGATGGTGTTGAGCGCAAACTCTCAGAGCGCGACCTTATGATATGCAATGCCCAGGAGCCTATGTGCATTGCCGGTGTCTTTGGAGGTCTTGAATCGGGTACCACCGAGGAGACAAAAAACGTCTTCCTCGAGAGCGCCTATTTCCATCCAACTTGGGTGCGCAAGACGGCACGTCGCCACGGCTTGCAAACCGATGCTTCGTTCCGCTTTGAGCGTGGAACCGACCCCAATATCGCCATCTATGCTCTCAAGCAGGCTGCAATGCTCATCAAGGAGCTTGCAGGCGGCACAATCTCAATGGAGATAAAGGATGTTTATCCCACTCCTGTAGAAGATTTTAAGGTAGAACTCGAATATAGCTATGTAAACAGTCTCATTGGTGTTGAACTTGCTCCCGAGACTGTGAAAAGCATTGTTTCATCGCTTGAGATGAAAATTGTTGAGGAGAACAGCAACGGTCTCACACTGCTTGTTCCTCCCTATCGAGTAGATGTTCAGCGCCCCTGCGATGTAGTAGAGGATATCCTGCGCATCTATGGCTACAACAACATCAATTTCGATACCACACTCCACTCCTCAATCATCACAAAGGGTGCCGAGGACAAGTCGCACAAGTTGCAGAATCTTGTGTCGGAGCAGCTTGTGGGATGCGGTTTCAATGAGATACTCAACAACTCGCTTACAGCAGCCGGCTACTACGATGGCCTCGAGAGCTACAAGAGCGAAAATCTTGTGCGATTGATGAACCCGTTGAGCAACGACCTCAATGTGATGCGTCAGACATTGCTTTTCGGTGGTCTTGAGAGTATGCAGCGCAACATCAGCCGCAAATTCACCGACCTCAGCTTCTTCGAGTTTGGCAACAGCTACCGTTTCGATGCCGACAAGCGTGTTGAGGAAAAAATCCTTAGCCCCTACAGCGAGAGCTACCACCTCGCCTTGTGGATGACAGGTAACAATATCGCTTCATCCTGGATAGAGGCAGGACGTCCATTGTCGGTCTATGACCTTAAGGCTGTTGTTGAGCATATCTTCGACCGCTTGGGCTTCAAGCCTTCTATGCGTCTTGTATCTACATTCAGCAACGATATCTATTCGGCTGCTGTTGAGGTGCAGGTGCAGGGCAGCAAGAAAACTGTTGCACAATATGGTATCCTGCGCAAGAAAATCACAAAGAACTTCGATATTGAGAGCGATGTCTTCTATGCCGATATAAACTGGACCGAGCTTATGAAGGCTATCAAGAATGCAAAAATCGGTTATGCCGAAATCAGCAAATACCCTGCAGTTAAGCGCGACCTTGCACTTCTCATTGACAAGAGTGTAACCTTTGCCCAGATTGAACAGGTAGCACGCGAAACCGAGAAAAAGTTGCTGAAGGCCGTAACACTCTTCGATGTCTATGAGGGCAAGAACCTCGAGGAGGGAAAGAAGAGCTACGCTGTCAGCTTCATACTTCAGGATGACAACCAGACACTCAACGACAAGGTTATCGACAAAACAATGGCGCGTTTGATGGAGAGCTTCCAGAAACGTCTGGGTGCCGTGCAGCGATAAGCCAATAAGTGGACAACTCCTTGTTTCTGCAACATAGGTGTTGCAATATAAAAAAGACAATAACAATAAACAAAAAATAAATTTACTATGGGTAGAGCTTTTGAATACCGTAAAGCAGCGAAACTTAAAAGATGGGGTAATATGGCACGCACATTTACCCGTGTTGGAAAACAGATTGCCATTGCAGTTAAGGCCGGTGGTCCCGACCCTGATACCAACCCTCACTTGAGAGCTATCATCGCCAATGCCAAGCGCGAGAATATGCCAAAGGACAACATCGAGCGCGCAATAAAGAATGCGATGGGTAAGGACCAAAAGGATTACAAGGAGGTAACCTACGAGGGATACGGCCCCTATGGTATCGCGATATTTGTAGATGCTGCAACCGACAACACCACACGCACCGTTGCCAATGTGCGTTCTGTCTTCAACAAGTTCGGCGGCACACTTGGCACACAGGGCAGTCTCGACTTTATGTTTACACAGAAGAGCGTGTTCACTTTTACAAAGAAAGATGGTCTTGATATGGATGAGTTGATTCTCGACCTCATTGACTATGGTGTAGAGGATGAGTATGATGAGGAGGAGAACGAAATCACCATCTATGGCGATCCCAAGTCATTCGGTGCAATTCAGAAGACACTCGAGGAGAAAGGCTTTGAAATCACAGGTAGTGAGTTCACACGCATCCCCAACGACCAGAAGGATGTGAACGAGGAGCAGCGTGCAACCATCGACAAGATTGTTGAGCGTCTCGAGGAGGATGATGACGTACAGAATGTATATACAAATATGAAACCCGCCGAGGAGTAAGATTTTCAAAACAGCAAATCGGTTTGGTGGTGAATTATCCACAAAACAAATAGCAACAAGGTCGCGTGCACGCGACCTTGTTGCTATTTATGACTATGTGGTGAAAAGCTCGTTGCACTTTGACTCCTCTTGCGCTACAGTTGTTATTATTTAACGCAGCAAAGCGCGTTGTTAAGAAGAAAGGTTATTTAACCCCGCTTTTATTATAAATTAGTGTCAAAAATATTTGTCTATATGTAAAGTATGCATTACATTTGCGGCATACTCGAGTACTTCTATGTTTTGTTTAACTTAAAATGTATATTTATGAAAACGTTGCTTTTCCCACACGTCTTCCAAAAGTGGGGTTGGTGTATTCTTGCAGTAGGTGTGATATTTGGCATTTATGCTTTGGCATCAGACTATGGTAGCTCTCTTGTAAACAATATTGCCATCATTGGCACTATATTGGGCGCAATATTCTCTACCTGTTCGCGGGAGAAGATTGAGGATGAAATGGTCCGCCAGCTTCGTCTGAACTCCTTGCTTGTGGCACTTTACATCAGTTATGCAGTGCTCATTGTCTGTTCATTGTTTGTCTATGGTCTTGATTTTCTATACGTGATGATTTACAATATGTTCACCATACTGTTTGTTTTTATGGTTGTTTTCCGCTATCGTATGTGGTGTTTAAATAAGGAGGCGAAGAATGAAGAATAGGATTAGGGTTGCCCGTGCCGAGGTGCGTATGACGCAGCAACAGTTGGCCGATGCCATCGGCGTTAGCCGCCAGACTGTCAATGCCATTGAGAGCAGCAAGTTTGTGCCCTCTACTGTGTTGGCATTGAAGATGGCGCATATATTCGGGAAAAGTGTTGAGGAAATCTTTATGTTGGACGATGAAGATTAGTAAAAGGTGAGAACGCAGAACAAGATTCCGCGTTCTCACTATTTTACCTTGTAAACCCGGGTGGTCTGGTCTGTCCACCTTGTCCACCAAAGCCCGGAGGCTTGCTGTTGCCGCCAAATCCGGGTGGTTGAACAGGCCGGGATGGCGGTTGAATTGGCCGCATTGCGGGTGGAACAGGGCGTGGCGGCGGTGGCGGCATTGGACGCAATACAGGCCGGTAATACGGTGGCGGGTAACCCCATCGCCACAAGTCCCAATCATCATTTGTCAGTCAGTAGCCTGTTGTCCCCTCAATTATTCCGGCGTTTATATAAGGAAATATGTAGCCGCTCATTGTTAGCTTGCTGTTGCTGAAATTGGGGTCTATCAAGGCTGTTGCCTGGTTGCTTCCGGCTGTTAGTGTAACGTTCACCGTGGCCGAAATTTCGCTGCCGAAAATTGAAAAACTGTAGTAGATGTTCCCATAGCGGTCTATCTGCAATGTCTCATCATCTACACGCCCTTCGAGTGTAATTCCTCCAAGGCCGTTTGGCGAGTATATGTTGCTGTTGTTCAGCGCTGTCTGCACAGTTCCTGTGCCCCCATCCACCGAAACAAAGTTGGTGCTCTCGGTTACAAAATTGGTTACACCGTTGTCGAATGTTATATTCGATGCTTCCAGTGCCCAAGAACCCTCTTTAATGGCAGCTATCGCCTGCAAATAGAGTATGGAGTCGTTATGCTGCTCAATGCGCTCCTCGGCTGCACGTTTGCGCAATCTCTCGGCTCTCCACGCCGCCTCTTTCTCTTTTCTTGTCAGCTTTTTATCCTGAGCCGATGTCTCAAGAGAAACAGCGCAGAACAGTAGCAACAAAACACCCAAAAATGCAATTCTTTTCATAATCATTCAAGTTGATAAATACTGTTCTTAAAACAATAATCACAGTTCTTGATGCCGTAAACGAGTGAACTTTTAACTTGAAATTAACATAATCGGCTATTAAAGGGTACTGGTCCCGTCTTGCTAAAATATATGACAGGCTAAAGAGTAACATATTTTTGGCTTTTTGTTTGTTTGGTTGATTAAAAAATGCTTATCTTTACCAATAAATAGTTTTGTAGGTGAAAAAGGTTTCTGCGATATGCTTTTTATCTGCTCTTCTGCTTGCAGCTTGTGGCGGCGGAAAGGGTAGTGAAGGTGTGCAGCAGGGCTGTGAGGCTTGGCAGTTTGCACCCCCGGCGGGCAGTGTACTCGATACGGTGGTCATTGACACAATGGATGTGAAGAATCCCTTTATCTGCTATGAACGTCTCGATGACCACTATTATATGGTTGCCGATGGCGGGTATTTGTGGCAGAGCAAAGACCTTTACAATTGGGTGGGCCCCTATGACGTGTTGTTGCCGGATAGTGCATCGTGGGCCGGAAAGGCACCGTTGATAACATCGCCCGAGATACACCGTTACAAAGGTAAGTACTACTATCTTGCAACGGTTGAAGCGCAGGGCACAGCGCGTCGTTCTTGCGTGGCATTGGTGGCCGACAATATAAAAGGCCCCTATAGGACAATTGATGCCAAGAGCAGTCTTCTTGCATTGGAAGAGATTGCGGCTCACCCCACATTCGGTATAGATTATTTGAACGCAGCATATATGATATATGCACGGGAAGGCGATAAGGGCGAGGGCAGTGCAATGCAGATAATTCGTTTCTCCGATGATTTGGGACGTAGAGTGGGCGAGCCCTATGAAATGTTTACAGCATCGCAGTGCGAGTGGCGCTCGGGTACCGACGGAAACTCCTTGCCGATGATTGAGGCTCCCTGTCTCTTTGCAACCGATGAAGAGGGCTTTGGAATACTATTCACCACATATATCGATGGCAAGAAGGCCTTGGGCGTTGCCTATAGTGAAACAGAACTCTATGGCTACAACGGCCCTTGGAATGTTGAGCCGCAGCCGCTCATGCGCGACGGTGTGAGCAGTGCTTCAATCTTTGCCGACTATGACGGCACAATGGTGCTTGCCGTTGCTAAAGACACAGTTATTGGAGGCGTGGAGAAGTGCTTCCCCCGGCTCTTTAAGCTTGATATGCAATTTGAAAAACTAATGATTAAAGGACACTATAAATTTTAAAAGTTATGCGTTTAATTATTCAACCCAACTATCAGCAACTCTCTTGCTGGGCTGCATCTTATGTAGCAAAGAAAATCAACGATTTCAAACCCACAGCCGAGAAACCTTTTGTTCTTGGTCTTCCCACAGGAGGTACTCCCCTTGGTACCTACAAGGAACTCATCAACCTCTACAACAAAGGCGTTGTAAGTTTTGAGAATGTTGTTACATTCAATATGGATGAGTATGTAGGCCTCCCCGAGGAGCACCCCGAGAGCTACCACTCATTTATGTGGAACAACTTCTTTAGCCACGTTGATGTTAAGCGTGAAAATGTGAACATCCTCAACGGCAATGCCGAGGATCTCGTTGCAGAGTGCGCTCGCTACGAGGCAAAGATCAAGTCTTATGGCGGTATCGACCTCTTCCTTGGTGGTATTGGTCCCGACGGCCACATCGCCTTCAACGAGCCGGGTTCATCACTCGCTTCACGCACACGCATCAAGACTCTTACAACCGACACCATCATCGCCAACTCACGTTTCTTCGACAACGACATCAACAAGGTTCCCAAGACTGCAGTTACAGTTGGTGTGGGCACAGTAATGGATGCCAAGGAGGTTCTCATTCTTGTAAACGGCCACAACAAGGCCCAGGCTCTCTATCACGCCGTTGAGGGCAACATCACACAGATGTGGACCATCAGCGTTCTGCAGATGCACCAGAGCGGTATCATTGTTTGCGATGACGCAGCTACAGCCGAGCTTAAGGTTGGTACAGTAAACTACTTCAAGGATATCGAGCGCGAGAATATGACTCCGTTCTACAGCGAGAAGTAATCGTTACCTTATTCTATATACCAAAAAACGACAGCCGGCGGCTGTCGTTTTTTTGTATATGAGCTCACCTCAAAAGTAGTGAGCCTTGTTTTTCTCTGAGAACTCTTTTCTTTAACCTATCAGCAAAGAGTGCGGCCCAAACATTGGGCCGCACTCTTTTAATATACAGTATCTATTCTTATTTTCCTTCGGCAAATTTCTTGGCCTGCTCATTGATGAGCTCCTGGTCCTCGAAATAGTTGATTTTCATCGCGCGGCGCACATCGGCCAGTGTGTCGGCAGCCACTGCACGTGCATCATCGCAGCCCTTCTTCAGCAACTCATATACAGCAGGAATTTTCATCTCCCACTCTTTGCGGCGTGCGCGTATGGGGGCAAGCTCCTCCTCAAGGATAGCAATCAGGAAACGTTTTACCTTTACATCGCCAAGGCCACCGCGCATATAATGCGCCTTCAATTCATCAAGGTTGGGATATTCGGACAAATATTTTTCGAAATGCTCGGGGCGGCAGAAGGCGTCAAGGTAGGTGAACACAGTGTTGCCCTCAACCTTTCCGGGGTCCTGCACGCGAAGGTGGTCAGGGTCGGTATACATCGACATCACACGCTGCTTCAGCTCCTCGGCGCTGTCCGACAGGTAGATGCAGTTGCCAAGCGACTTGCTCATCTTGGCCTTGCCATCGGTGCCCGGCAGGCGCAGGCAGGCAGCATTTGTGGGCAATAGAATTTCGGGCTCCACCAGTGTCTCGCCATATATGCCATTGAAACGACGTGCAATTTCGCGCGCCTGCTCAATCATAGGCTGCTGGTCCTCGCCGGCGGGCACTGTTGTTGCGCGGAACGCAGTGATGTCCGACGCCTGGCTTATGGGATAGGTGAAGAAACCAACGGGGATGCTGGTCTCGAAGTTGCGCATCTGAATCTCGGTCTTCACAGTGGGGTTGCGCTGCAAACGCGATACCGTTACAAGGTTCATATAATAGAATGCAAGCTCGCAAAGCTCGGGAACCTGCGACTGTATGAAGATTGTGCACTGCTCGGGATCAATGCCAACAGAGAGATAGTCGAGAGCCACCTCAATGATGTTCTGACGCACCTTCTCGGGGTTATCGGCATTGTCGGTGAGAGCCTGTGCATCGGCAATCATAATGAAAATCTTGTCAAACTGGCCCGAGTTCTGCAGCTCCACACGGCGACGCAGTGAGCCAACGTAGTGTCCCAGATGGAGACGTCCTGTGGGGCGGTCTCCTGTAAGTATAATCTTGCTCATATATTTACGTTTTTTCTTTATCGTTCGCGAAGGTACAAAAAAAAGCAATGATGCGCAAAATAGCGGCAAGTTTTATAGGTCGCGCACCATTGCTTTAGAGTGTTTAGAAGATGAAGCCCACCGAGAAACTCAGCACATTGTCGCGGCGGTTCGATGTAAAGGTCTTTCCGGCACTTTTTGATACAATGTAGCTCGAAGCTTTTGTCAAGCCGATGTCGTATGTGAGGTCGAGAAAAACCCTATATATTTTTATTCCTAATCCAATCTCCCAATAATAGGTCTTGTCTTTCAAAACCTCTTCAAGGTCCTCATATTTAAAATGTTCAAATTGCTGGTCGCTCATTGAGGTAAATACAAACTTTGTTCTTGGGCCTGTGAAAACTCCCAAGCCGCACCCATCTTGCTGAATGAAGTTGTAACCCACAAGAATGGGCACCTGCATACAATAAGTGGTCAGGTTATAGATGATGTTGTTAGGCTTGAATATGGCATCTTCGGGCAGCTGCACATCGTGAAAGTCGAAACTGTGGTTTGTGATGCCGAATGTAGCCTCTGTCTGCAGATAGAATTTTCCAAATATCATACGTGCAAAAGGTGATATTGCATATCCAATCTTGTTGCTCTGTATGTTGTTGGTGTCGAACTCATAACCGTCAATCTCAAACTCCGGGTCGTTGTATGTAACAGCCTGAAAACCGGCTTTCATACCCACGTTGAAACGTACGCGAGGTTTCTCCTTCTCCTGTGCCATAGCAAAGAGCGGGAGAACGAGAAGGATAACAATGGCTATGATGTTGCGTCTTTTCATCACTTTTTCTTAACGCTCCACCCAAACTTTCCAATAAAGTCGCCCAGGTGGAAATATTTTCCGTGTGTATAGACAAGCGGGTCGGCCGCAGCAAGGTTCCATTCGCCGGTAATGGGGTCAAGATATCGGTCATCGGCCTGCACGTTCACAACCTCGGCAAGAAACATATCGTGTGAGCCAAGCGGAATAATCTGCTTCACCCTGCACTCAATGCTCAATGGCGACTCCATAATTATTGGAGCTTTAATGTTTACCGATGGACCGTATGTGAGCCCCGTTTCCTTTGCTTTGTCATACTCCTTGCCCGAACGCACCCCGCACCAGTCGGTGGCACGTGCCATTGAAGCTGTGGTCAGGTTTATGACAAACTCTCCTGTCTCCTTAATAATGGGGTAGGAGTGTCGCTCCGGGCGCACCGATATGTAGCACATAGCGGGGTTGGTGCAGGTGGTGCCCACCCACGATACCGTGAACATATTATAGTTCTCGGGTGCATTGCCGCAGCTTATTAGCACAGCCGGCAATGGATAAATCATTGTTCCCGGTTTCCAGTTTATCTTCATTGCAAGGTGGTTACAGCAGTTTCACTTTGTTTACACTAACCTCCTTCTCGCAATAACGGCATTTCAGGATGCCGCGCTCATAATCTACAACGTGAAAATGTGTTGCCATAGGCTCGTTGTTTGTTATGCAGCTGGGGTTGTTGCACTTTATTATATTGTGCAACTCCTCGGGCATTCTCAATGTAAGCTTCTCTGTAACCTTGTAGTCGCGAATGGTGTTGAGCACCACGTTTGGTGCAACCACAGAGATTTTGCTCACCTCCTCGTTGGTGAAAAATCTATCGGCAATCTTTATCAACCCCTTCTTGCCCAGTTTCTTGCTGTCGAGGTTGTAGCCAATGGTTACATTGTTGTCCATTGATGGTATGTTCAGCAGGCTCACCACTGCAAAGAGCTTGTCGGCGGGTATGTGGTCTATCACAGTGCCGTTGCAGAGCGCCGATACCTGCAAAGCCGGTTTGTTGTTCTCGTTCATAATAGCTTCCTTTATAAGTTTATACCCAATACATCACAAATGATAGCCTCGCGAACATAGAGGCCGTTCTGTGCCTGTTGGAAATAGTATGCCTTGGGGCTGTCATCAACATCGTATGCAATCTCATTCACACGGGGCAGCGGGTGCAGAATTCTCAAATTCTCCTTTGTGCCCTCAAGCATCTTGTTTGTCAAGCGGTAGCAATCCTTCACCTTCTCATATTCCATAAGGTCGCTGAAGCGCTCTCGCTGCACACGAGTCATATAAATGATATCGGCATTTGCAATCACATCCTCGTTGAATTCTGTTGTTTCGGTATAAGGAATGTTGTTCTTGCGGCAGAACACCCTGTACTCCTCGGGCATATGCAGCTCCTCGGGCGATATGAAGTGGAATGTCGGGTTAAAGTGGCGCATAGCGTGCAACAGCGAGTGCACTGTGCGGCCATACTTCAAGTCTCCCACAAGGTGAATGTTCAGTCCTTCGAGCGTGCCCTGTGTCTTCTTGATAGAGTAGAGGTCGAGCATTGTTTGCGAGGGATGCTGGTTGGCACCATCGCCGGCGTTTATGATGGGCACCGGTGAAACCTCGGCGGCATAGCGTGCCGCACCTTCGAGCTTGTGGCGCATCGCAATCACGTCGGCATAGCTCGATACCATCATAATCGTGTCCTTCAGTGTCTCTCCCTTTGTTGCCGAGCTTGTTGCTGCGTCGCTGAAACCAATGACACGGGCACCAAGGCGCATTGCTGCAGTTTCAAAACTTAGTCTTGTGCGTGTCGATGGCTCAAAGAACAGTGAACCCACAACCTTGCCTGCCAATATGTCGCTGTTTGGGTTCTCTTCGAATGTCTCGGCTGTTTTCAACAGTGAAAGTATCTTCTCTTTTGAGAGGTCGTTGATTGAAACAAAACTCTTGTTCTTCATTGTCGGGTGTTGTTACTTTGTAATTTCCCGTAAAGATAGCTCAATAATATGTTCCAAACAAAATTTGGCGGCATATTTATTTTAAAAACCTAAACCTGCCACAAAGGTTGCGTGATATTGAAATATTTATATTAAATTTGCAAATCTTGACCGCAGTTCTCTGCGGCGGGAATGTTGATTACAACACTACAGAATTATGAAAAAACTTAAACGGATACTCTTTATTCTTTGGTGCCTCTTTGGCGCAGGCGTTCTCATTGTGGTATTGCTGTTCTTTGCAATATCCAAAGGGTGGATTGGTTATGTGCCCGATACCAGCGAGCTCGAGAACCCGCAATACAAATATGCGTCGCAGATACTTTCGGCCGACGGCAAGGAACTTGGAACCTGGTCGCTCGAGAAGGAAAACCGTTTGCGTGTAGAGTATGACGAGGTTCCGCAACACCTCATCGATGCCCTTGTGGCAACCGAGGATGTGCGTTACTACTCTCATTCAGGCATCGATGCACGCTCCCTTATGCGCGTTGTTGTAAAGAGTATTCTTCTGCGTCAGGAAAATTCCGGTGGCGGAAGCACCATCACCCAGCAGCTTGCAAAACTGCTCCACTCAAAGGTGTCGGGCAGCAAGATAGAGCGCTATTTCCAAAAGCCGGTGGAGTGGGTCATTGCCGTTCAACTCGAGAGACAGTATACCAAGGAGGAGATAATAACCCTCTACCTCAATAAATACGATTTTGGCTACAATGCAGTGGGCCTTGCAAGCGCAGCCAATGTCTATTTTGCCAAGCACCCCTCCAAACTAAAGATAGAGGAGGGAGCAATGCTCGTTGGTATGTGCAAGAACTCTTCACTCTACAACCCATTGCGCAGGCCCGAACTCACTCTTGGCCGTCGCAATGTGGTGCTCTCGCAAATGGAAAAAGCCGGCTACATAACAGCCGCAGAGCGCGACTCGCTCTCTGCACTGCCACTGGGTGTCAATTATCATCCGGCCAATCACAACGAAGGCATTGCAACCTATTTCCGCGAATATCTGCGCCTCTATATGACAGCCAAGAAGCCCGTCAGGTCAAACTATCGCGGTTGGCAGATGCAGCAGTTCTATGACGACTCACTTCGTTGGGCAACCGACTCGCTCTTCGGCTGGTGCAACAGGAATTTCAAGGCCAATGGCGAGAAGTACAGCATCTACACCGACGGTCTCAAAATTCACACTACCATAGATTCCCGTATGCAGACCTACCTCGAGGAGGCTGTTCTTGAGCACGTTGCCGGCAAGCTGCAGGTTGATTTCTTCAAAGCCAAGAAGGGTAAAAAAACAGGTCCATTCAGTGAAGACCTCAAGCCCTCCGAGATAGAGAAGATAATGTCTCGCAATATGCGCGACACCGACCGCTATCGCATAATGAAAAAGAACGGCCACAGCGAAGAGGAGATTAAACAGGCTTTCAACACCAAGCAAAGGATGACAGTGTTCACCTATAATGGTATGAAAGACACGGTGATGACCCCGCTCGACTCAATCAAGTACTATAAATATTTCCTGCGCACCGGCGCAATGTCAATGGACCCAATCTCGGGCGAGGTCAAGGCCTATGTTGGTGGCACCAACTACCACTTCTTCAAATACGATATGGTCAGCAGCGGCCGCCGTCAGGTGGGCTCAACCATTAAGCCCTTCCTCTATTCACTTGCAATGGAACGAGGCTTTACACCCTGCGATGAGACACGCAATGTTGAGCAGACACTGCTCGATGACCTTGGCCGTGTGTGGAAACCGCGCAATTCGGGCAAGGAGAGATATGGCGAAATGGTAACACTCTCCTGGGGATTGGCAAAGTCCAACAACTGGATATCGGCCTATCTTATGAACCAGTTGAGCCCCTATTCGTTGAAGAAACTCATACACAATTTCGGTCTCACAAGCCGCGACATTGCAGCAACACCGTCGTTGTGCCTTGGAACCTGCGATGCCTCGGTGTCCGAGATGGTGAGCGCCTACACAGCCTTTGTGGGCAAGGGTATGCGCGTTGCCCCACTGCTTGTAACACGCATCGAGGACAATGCCGGCAATGTCATTGCCACATTCTCGGCCCATAGAAACGAGGTTATCAGCCGCGAGAGCTCATATAAGATGATTGATATGATGCGCGGTGTCATCAACGAAGGCACCGGCCGCCGCGTCAGAGCAACCTATGGCATCAAGGCCGATATGTGCGGCAAGACAGGAACAACACAAAATATGTCCGACGGTTGGTTTATGGGATACACACCTTCACTTGTTACCGGCTGCTGGGTTGGTGGCGAGGAGCGTAACATCCACTTCGATAAAATGAGCGAAGGACAGGGCGCAGCAATGGCATTGCCCATCTTCGGCATATATATGAAGAAGGTATATGGCGACAGGACTTTGCCCTATAACGAGACCGAGCTGTTTGATATCCCCGCCGGCTTCGATCCTTGCCGCAGCAAGTTCTATGCTCCGTTGGTCGATGAGGAGGCTCCTGTTGGCGAAGGCGAGGCACCACTGAATGAAGGCGAGCTGCCCATCGAGGATGAAGTGGAAGAAGAAGAGGATTATACACCCGTCTATAACCGCCCTATTGACAGCTCCAATAACGAAGAGGAGAAACAAGAGGGCTTCGACGACCTCTTTGAATGAGAAAAGCATAAAAATAAAAAACTTAATATAAGATGAAATTCGTAGGAATTATACCGGCACGCTATGCGTCTACCCGTTTCCCCGGCAAGCCCTTGGCAATGTTGGGCGGCAAACCAGTAATCCAACGTGTTTATGAGCAGGTGAAAGAGTGTTTCGATGACCTTTATGTGGCAACCGATGACGACCGCATAAAAGACGCAGTGCTGGCTTTTGGTGGCAAGGTGGTGATGACTTCACCCAACTGCAACAACGGCACCGAGCGCTGCCTCGACGCCTACAAGCGCCTTGCACTCGACTGTGATGTTATTGTAAACATTCAGGGCGACGAGCCATTCATTCAGCGCAAGCAGGTCGATGTCCTTATGGCCTGTTTCGATTCCCCCGAGACCGACATTGCCACCTTGGTGAAGCCTTTTGAGCAGGCCGACGGTCTTGAGCGTCTCGAGTGCCCCAATTCCCCCAAGGTTGTCCTCAACGAAAAGGGCTATGCACTCTATTTCAGCCGTTCCGTTGTTCCCTATCTGCGTGGCGTGGAGAAGGATAAATGGCTTCAAAGCCACACCTTCTACAAGCATCTTGGAGTCTATGCCTATCGTGCCCAACTCCTTGAAACCCTCACCTCTCTGCCACAGTCTCCAATGGAGAAGGCCGAGTCGCTCGAGCAGCTCCGCTGGCTCGAAAACGGCTACAGAATTAAAGTGGGCGTTACCGACATTGAGACAATTGGCATAGATACCCCCGAGGACCTTGAGCGTGCCAAGGCTTTTGCAGCATCAATAGGATTTGCTTGGAACGACTGATATAATGCACACACCACCATCAATAGAGCCAATGAGGCTCCAGCATCTTGCATTGCCGCGTCTTGTAACGCTGCCCAACGGTGTGCCCCTCTACAGGCTCGATGGCGGCAACAGTGGTGTCGTTCGTTTCGATATCCTCATCGGTGGCGGCTATTCCGTGCAGCAGAAACCTCTGCAGGCAATGTTTGTGAACCGTATGCTTCGCGAAGGCGCCGGCCACTACAGCGCAGCCGATATATCGCGCCTGCTCGACCACTATGGTGCCTGGGTCGATATGTACTCGTCGCAGAATTGTAACCATCTGACCCTTTGCGCAATGTCCAAGCACTTTGTGCCCCTGCTCGAAGTGCTTGCCTCAATGCTGAAAGAGCCCACCTTCCCCCGGGAGAACCTCTCCACGGTGAGGAGTAACAATAAATCCTATTTCACTGTTAATTCCCGCAAGGTGGATGTTGTCTCTCAGCGCCATTTCGAGCACTCCTTGTGGGGCGATATCCACCCCTTGGGGCACGTGGTGGTTGCTTCCGACTATGACGCCATAACACGCGAAGACCTCATCAGCTACTATGACAAGGTCTATGGCAGCGGCAACTGCACGCTATTTATTTCGGGCACAGTCGATGATGCAATGCTCAATGCCGTGTCGCTTCATTTTGGCGAGCAGGCTTGGGGCACGGCCACATCGGCAGCCACCATTGCTGTGGAACCGCCCGTTCCGATGCCCGGCCGCCGCAAGGTGCTCATTGAAGAGACAATGCAGAGCGCCGTGAAGATAGGCTTTATGGCAATGGACACCTCTCACCCCGATTATCACAAATTCCGTTTCCTGTGCGTGCTGCTTGGCGGCTATTTTGGCAGCCGTCTGATGAGCAACATACGCGAAGAGAACGGCTATACCTATCATATCGCATCCGAAATGGATGCCTATGGCCACCGCAACGCCTTTATGATAAGTTCCGAGGCAGCCAATGAATATGTTGCCCCGCTAATCGAAGAGGTCTATCGCGAGCTTGAGCGCCTCTGCACCCGGCCCATACCAATGAGCGAGGTGGAACTTGTGCGCAACTACATTATGGGAGAGTTGTGTCGCGAATATGAAGGTATGTCGGCAAAGTCCGAGGTATTCATCAATGCCTGGCTTTCGGGCGTAGGTTTCGAGGATGTGAACGCCTATCTTGATACCGTTCTTTCTGTTACCCCCGATGAATTGCAACACTTGGCCCGCCGCTATTTTGTGAAGGAAAATATGATAGAGATTATTGCAGGCGCGTGATGCCCGAAACTTTAATTCGCAATAATATCAAACAGCACAATATCAATGAAACATAAAGGCCTATCCATTTTACTCTTGTTTCTTCTGCTGATGCTCTTTGCAGCAATGCCCGCTGCTGCACAGCAGAAGCAGAAATTCCACATTGAGAGTTTTGGCGAGAATTCATTTGATATGAGTGCCCGCGAGAAACCCACCTCGCGCGACGACGGCACGGGCACCCTCTATGCCATTATAAAGGTGCGCTCAACCGACCCCGATGATGACCTCAAGGCCTATAACCTCGACTTTGACTACTTGAAAGACGTGCAGGAGGTGCACGACGATGTGCTGTGGGTCTATGTGCAGTATGGTGCAAAGGCCGTAACAATCAAACGCGACGGTTTCTACACCGTTGAGCGCTATGACTTGAAAACCACCCTGCAACCCGGCAAGGTCTATGATATGAAAATCAAGCCCGAGCCAAAGGTCATCTCAATGCAATTCCTTATGTTCGAGGTTACCCCTGCCGATTGCAAAGGAACAGTGATGTTTGCGGAGGAGGGCGGCACCGAAAAGTTCTTTGGTCAGCTCGATGGCGAGGGAAAAGCAGCCAAGTTACTTGTTCTTGGCAAATACTACTACCGCATAATATCGGAGAACTATCATCCCAGTGAAGGCGTTGTTACACTTACCGAGCCCGATGGAAAGCACATTGAAAAAGTTACCCTGCGCCCCAATTTTGCCCACATTACATTGACAGTAGACAACGGTGCCGATATTTATATCAACAAAGAGAAAAAAGGCGTTGGCAGCTGGAACGGTAACCTTGTCCCCGGCACCTATAGCATTGAGTGCCGCAAAGCCAACCACAAAAGCACCACAGAGACTATTACCGTTATCGACGGCAAGAACACCACTCACGCGCTAAAGGCACCAACACCCATTGTTGGCGGTCTTGTTTTGAATTCTACCCCGTTGAGTGCCAATGTACTCATCGATGGCGAGGCAGCCGGTGAAACGCCACTCATAAAGAAAGGCCTTCTCATCGGCAACCATAAAATAACACTCTCTAAGGATGGTTACGAGACCGCCACTGTAGACGTTGTAATTAAAGAGAACGAAACCACCGAGCACAGTGTGCAGTTAAAGAAGATTGAAAGCCCCGCGCCCGTTGCATCGCAGGGTAATTCTCAAAACAACGGTAGTACAGCAATGAGTGGCTCAATAACATCTGCTCCCTACAAGGTTGGAGATTATTACAACGACGGCACAAAAGAGGGCATTGTCTTTGAAATTAGCAATGGTGGTTACAGCGGAAAGATTGTAAGCCTTGAACAGAATAGATGTAAGTGGTCTGAAAAGGTAGTATACACCGGCGCAACCTCTAAAACAGATGGAATGTACAATATGCAGAAAATACGTTCTTTGCAGAATTGGCAAAATGATTATCCCGCTTTTACTTGGTGTGCCTCATTAGGTGAGGGGTGGTATCTGCCGGTGTGTGATGAGCTAAAAGCAATATCTGCTCAACGTGCAGCTATAAACAAAGCATTAAAAGCTAAAGAGAAATCAGAACTTGTAGATGATTGGCATTGGTCCTCAACACAGTATGATAAGTTTTGTGCGTGGGATGTCAATATGTACGTTGGCTATACCGGCTACGGCAATAAGAGCAACCGCCTCTATGTGCGCGCCGTGTCCGGTTTTGGTATCAAGGACAATGCTTCATCCGCTCAAAGTCTCTCAAAGACATCTGCTCCCTATAAGGTTGGCGACTATTACAACGACGGCACAAAAGAGGGCATCGTTTTTGAGGTGAACAATGGCGGTTACAATGGAAAGATTGTAAGCCTTGAACAGAATAAATGTAAATGGTCTGAAAAGGAAGTGAAAACCGGTGCAACTTCTCAAACAGATGGAATGTATAATATGCAAAAAATACGTTCTTTAAGCAATTGGCAAAATGATTACCCGGCCTTTGCTTGGTGCGCCTCATTGGGTGAGGGGTGGTATCTCCCTGTGTTTGAAGAACTAAAAGCAATATCTGCTCAACGTGCAGCTATAAACAAAGCATTAAAAGCTAAAGGAAAACCAGAACTTGAAAATTCTTACTATTGGTCCTCAACACAAAATAATGAGTTTTGTGCGTGGCTTGTCAGTATGTACATTGGCAACTCCAGCTACCTCCGTAAGTACGACAACTTCTCTGTGCGCTCCGTGTCCGCTTTTTGATTTATATTTACCAATTCTTTCTTTTAATATAAGTATAAAAACACAATTATAAAATGAAACATAAAGGCCTATCCATTTTACTCTTGTTTCTGCTGCTCTTTGCGGCACTGCCCGCAACGGCACAGGAGATGCAGAACTTCCACGTCGAGAGCTTTGGGGAGAACCCCTTCGATATGAGCGCCCGCGAGAAACCCACCTCGCGCGACGATGGCACTGGCACACTATATGCAATTATAAAAGTGCGCTCCACTGACCCTAAAGATGATATTGGCGCCTATAAGTTCGACTTTGACTACTTGAAGGATGTTGAAGAGAAACGCAGTGGCGCGCTGTGGGTCTATGTACAGAACGGTGCAAAGACAATGAACATTGAACGCGAGGGTTTCTACCCTGTGCAACGCTATAACCTTGGAACCACTTTGCAGCCCGGCAAGGTATATGACCTGGTGCTGAAGCCCGAGCCCAAGGTCGTATCGATGCAGTTCCTTATGTTCGAGGTTACCCCGGCCGATTGCAAAGGAACGGTGATGTATGCCGAGGAGGGCGGCACCGAAAAGTTCTTTGGTCAGCTCGAAGATGGTTACGCTTTCAAAAAACTCGTTCTTGGCAGGTATAGCTACAAAATAATCTCCGAGAACTACCACGATAGCGAGGGCATTGTAACCCTCTCTATCCCTAACGGCAAGCACACCGAGAAGGTAACCCTGCGCCCCAACTTCGCGCGCATAACATTGACTGTGGAAAACGGTGCCGAAATCTATATAAACGATGAAAAACAGGGTACAGGGCAGTGGAGCGGCAACCTTTCTCCCGGCACCTATAGCGTTGAGTGCCGCAAGGCCAATCACAAAAGCACCACAGAAACAATAACCGTTGTTGAGGGCAAAAACTCCACCCACGCGCTAAAGGCGCCCACACCAATTGTTGGTGTACTCTCTCTAATCTCCACTCCAATCAAGGCTCGGATAACCGTTGATGGTGTGTCTCACGGCGAAACACCCAACATCGTAGAGGGGCTTCTTATCGGTAACCACAAGGTTACACTCTCAAAGGATGGCTACGAGACCGCTACTGTAGATATCACAATTATAGAGAACGAAACCACCGAGCACAGCGTGCAGTTAAAGAAGACAGAACGTCCCACGGCCGTTGACTCACAGGGCAATGCCAAAAACAGCGGCAACGGCGCCGGTGGCAACACCTTCACCGTTAATGGTGTAAGCTTTAAAATGCTACCCGTCAAGGGCGGCATCTTTAAAATGGGCGCCACAAGAGAGCAGAAGAATAGCGACTCCGATGAAAAGCCCGTTCACAGCGTAACTCTCAGCGACTACTATATTGCTGAGACCGAGGTTACCCAAGCCCTGTGGCAGGCAGTAATGGGCAGCAACCCATCAGATTACAAAGGTAAAAACAACCCGGTAGAAATGGTCAGTTACGATGATTGCAAAGCCTTTATAAACAAGCTCAACACCTTGCTTGCCAGCCAACTGCCCGCCGGCAGAAAGTTCCGCCTGCCCACCGAGGCTGAATGGGAGTATGCAGCCCGTGGCGGCAGCCAATCCAAAGGCTATCAATACAGCGGCAGCAATATTTTGGATGATGTAGCCTGGTATGATAGCAACAGTGGTCGCAAAACCCACCCCGTGAAACAGAAACAGCCCAACGAGCTTGGCATCTATGATATGAGCGGCAATGTTTGTGAGTGGTGCAGCGACTGGTATGGCAGTTACTCCTCATTGGCTCAAACTAACCCCACGGGCCCCTCATCGGGCTCTAACCGCGTGCTGCGCGGGGGTAGCTGGGGCAACTATGCGCAGTACTGCCGTGTTGCGATTCGCTACTGCATGACTCCCGGCTTCTGTTTCAACAATAACGGGCTGCGCCTCGCCCTTGATGGTGCTACTGCGGCAGTTGGTGTTACAGAGCAACATAATGTTTTATCTGCTCAAAGCAAAGCAATGAGTGCCCCAAAGACATCGGCGCCCTACAAGGTAGGCGACTATTACAACGACGGCACAAAAGAGGGTATTGTTTTTGAAATTAGCAATGGCGGTTACAGCGGAAAGATTGTGAGCCTTGAACAGAAGGATTGCAAGTGGTCTGAAAAGAAAGTATACACCGGTGCAACTTCTCTAACAGATGGAATGTACAATATGCAAAAAATTCGTTCATTACAGAATTGGCAAAATGATTACCCGGCCTTTGCTTGGTGTGCCTCATTGGGTGATGGATGGTACCTGCCGGCGCGTGATGAGCTAAAAGTAATATATACTCAACGTACCGCTATAAACAAAGCATTAAAAGCTAAAGGAAAACCAAAACTTAGTTCTTATTATTGGTCCTCAACACAAGATGATAGGGTTTCTGCGTGGTATGTCTCTATGAATTCTGGCAACACCGACTACCTCACTAAGCTCATCGACAACTATGTGCGTGCCGTGTCCGCTTTTTGATACCAAAGACTATTTCATTTAAGGTATCCGTGGCAGAATAGTAGTAATTTGGGAATTTTATTTGCATTGTTAAGCCATAGCGAAGGCTCAGCTGCAGCCTCTGTTGCACGATACTATTCCCTTATAAATATTTTTTAAAAATAAATTGCCCAACGTTGTTGTTTATCAACTTTGTTGTTATCTTTGCCATAATCGGCAAACAATGCGTTGCCGTTACCGCTCCTATGGGGCGGGGTAATAACAGGAAAATAGATGAAAAATATACTTTGCACAATAATATTGCTATCTCTCTTTTCGGCCTCGATGCAGGCCGGCTCTGCCGACAGCACTGCCAAAGAGAAACCAAAGTTCTTCAATGCTCTTTTTAAAAAGAATGTTGAAGACGATTCTAAAAAAAAGCAAATCATCACCACAACACTTGCCGACGGCTCAATCTACACAGGAACGCTGAAGAAACGCCGCCCCCACGGCAATGGCCGCATACTCTACAAGAACGGCAACAAATATACCGGCGAGTTCAGCAAGGGGCAGTGCCACGGCAAGGGCGTCTTTGAAGCTAAAAACGGCGAGAAATACGAAGGCTCATACTATGAAGGCAAGCGCCACGGCAGCGGTGTGCTCACACTGCCCAATGGTGTAAAATACAACGGAAGCTGGGCCTATGGGCAAAAATATGGCTATGGCCGTATGGATTACCCCAATGGCGACTTCTATATTGGCGCGTGGATTGCCGATGAACGTGCCGGCTCGGGAACATACATCTATGCCAACGGTGCATCCTATACAGGCGAGTGGCGCGATGATAAGCGCACAGGCATAGGCACCTACATCTGGGAAGACAATAGCAAATACATTGGCGAGTGGAAAGATGGCCGCCGCGACGGCAATGGTGTCTTTATGTCGCACGACGGTGCCTATTACGAGGGCACGTGGGCCAATGACCTGTGCCACGGATATGGCAAGTATCAGTTTCCCGACAGTTCCTGTTACGAAGGCGATTTCAAAGAAAATCAGTGGCACGGCAAGGGAAAGTATGTCTCAAGCGACAGTGCTGTCTATATTGGCGATTTTCTTTACGGGGCGCGCCACGGCAAGGGAACAATGCAATTCCCCGGCGGTGCCGTCTATGAGGGTGAGTGGCGCGATGACCTGCGCTGTGGCAACGGAACATACACATGGGGCAATGGCGATGTGTATGAAGGACGCTGGGACAACGATGCGATGAACGGTGCCGGTGTCTTGCGCCTGAAGAATGGCCGCACCTATTCGGGTGGCTTTGTCGATGGCCTTGAACACGGAACAGGTGTGGCCACCGACAAGGATGGCACACGTTACGAGGGTCTTTTCCTTGATGGGCAGCGCAACGGCAAATTCGTGGTGAAGGATGCCAACGGCAAGGTGCTGCGCGAATGTGTCTACACACGTGGAGTTACAGACTAAAACAATATAAGAGTATGGTGTTGGATTTACTGGAAAACCTAAAGAACTATGCTGCCTTGAATCCCAATTTTGCCAAGGCTGTCGAGTTTATAGAGAACAATGACCTTGCGGCACTGCCGCTTGGCCGAAACGAGATATGCGGCGACCTTGTATTCGCCAACGTTATGGAGGTGGCTCCAAAGTCAAAGCAAGAGGCACGCATTGAGATTCACAGCCGTTACATCGACATTCAGGTGCCGGTTACAGGTGATGAGGTTATGGGTTATTCACCGCTTGCCCAGCTTCCCCCGGTGGAATTTGACGAGGCGGGCGATTTCGCTCTCTATCCTGTGGAGCAGCGCGCAAGGGAGTTCTTCAACGTGCGCCAAGGGGAATTCGTAATCTTCTTCCCACAGGACGGGCACGCACCGGCAATAACCGATGCACCGCTAAAGAAAATTGTCATCAAGGTGGCGGTGGAATGAGACTGTTATAAGAACAATAACTAACCAAAAAATAGAAGATATGCTGAAACTTATTGAACGCGACAGCTATTTGGCTCCTTATGGCCTGAGCATTGAGGGTCGTTACCAGTACTTTGTGAAAAGAGTGAAGGAGCTTACAAAGAACGGACGTCAGACACTCTCTGACTTTGCGTCGGGTTATCTTTATTTCGGTTTGCACCGCACATCCACCGGTTGGGTGTTCCGCGAGTGGGCTCCAAACGCCAAGCGCATAGTGCTTGTGGGCGACTTCTCTAACTGGGAAGAACTGCCGCAGTATGAACTCAAGGCTTTGCCTGGTGGCGTTTGGGAACGCAAGATGCCCCTGAAGGCTCTTTCACACGGTCAGAACTACAAGATGAAGGTCTACTGGGATGGTGGCTGCGGCGAGCGTATACCCGCTTGGGTGCGCAGAGTGGTGCAGGACGAGAATACTAAGATTTTCAGTGCTCAGGTGTGGGCACCCCAGCAGGAGTATGTCTTCAAGAACAAGAAATTCACAGCAAAGCGCACCCCGCTGCTCATCTATGAGTGCCACATAGGTATGGCGCAGGAGGAGGAGAAGGTGGGCACCTATCGCGAGTTCCGCGAGAAGGTGTTGCCGCGTGTTGCTGCCGACGGCTATAACTGTATTCAGATAATGGCCATTCAGGAGCACCCCTATTATGGCAGCTTTGGCTATCACGTCTCCAATTTCTTTGCGGCATCATCACGTTTCGGCACTCCCGAGGAGTTGAAAGAGCTCATTGACGCAGCTCACGGAATGGGCATTGCCGTTATTATGGACCTTGTTCATTCACACGCCGTGAAGAACGAGAACGAGGGCCTTGGCTTGCTCGACGGCGACCCCGCACAGTATTTCTATGGCGATGACAAGCGTGTTCACAGCGCCTGGGATTCTCTCTGCTTCGATTATGGCAAGAACGAGGTTGTTCACTTCCTTCTCTCCAACTGCAAATATTGGCTCGAGGAGTTCCGCTTCGACGGTTTCCGCTTCGATGGCGTTACCTCTATGATATACTACAGCCACGGTCTTGGCGAGGCCTTCTGCAGCTATGCCGACTACTACAATGCAGGGCAGAACGGCGATGCAATATGCTATCTCACACTTGCCAACAAGCTCATACACGAACTTAACCCCAAGGCAATTACCATTGCCGAGGAGGTATCGGGTATGCCGGGCCTTGCAGCTCCCATTGAGGATGGTGGCTATGGCTTCGACTATCGTATGGCAATGAACATCCCCGATTTCTGGATAAAGATTATCAAGGAGCGCAAGGACGAGGATTGGAAACCCTCGGAAATATTCTGGGAGCTCACCAACCGTCGCAAGGACGAGAAGACAATCTCTTATGCCGAGAGCCACGACCAGGCGCTTGTGGGTGATAAAACAATCATCTTCCGCCTTGTGGATGCCGATATGTACTGGCACTTCAACCGTGGCGATGAGACATATATGGTATCTCGTGGCATTGCGCTGCACAAGATGATACGCCTTATGACAGTGGCTACAATGAATGGCGGTTATCTCAACTTTATGGGTAACGAGTTTGGTCATCCCGAATGGATAGACTTCCCGCGCGAGGGTAACGGCTGGAGCCACAAATATGCCCGCCGTCAGTGGAGTCTTGTCGATAATCCTGCCTATAACTATACACTGCTGGGCGCCTTTGACAAGGAAATGATTGAGCTTGTGGGCGATGTGCGCAACTTCCAGAACCGTCCCGTGCAGGAGGTGTGGCACAACGACGGCGACCAAATTCTCGCCTTCTCGCGCAAGGACCTGATATTTGTCTTCAACTTCAGCCCCAACCGTTCATTCACCGACTATGGACTGTTGGTGCCAGAAGGCTCATACAACATTGTTCTCAACACCGATGCCGAGCGCTTTGGCGGTTATTCTCTTGTTGATGACACGCAGACACACTTCACACAGTATGACAGGCTGCACGCACGTCGCAAGAAGGGTTGGTTGATGCTCTATCTGCCTGCCCGCACAGCGCTTGTGCTCAAGAAAAACAAGGAATAATGATGAGAAACAGTGAAGAAAAACGTTTGCAGAGAGTGGTGGCGACAGTGAGCGCCGCCCTCTTTGCTGTTTTCTCTTTTTTGTTCGTGTCTGTCTATCAGGCGCCCTTGCTCGAGGCTTTCTATAACAGCATAGCAACGGGCAAGTTGCAGTATAATCCTTGGTTGGTGGGCAGCATTGTTTCGCTCTCATTAACGCTTGTTGCGTTGTGGCTCAACCGTTTCACAGGTTTCAAACGCGAGTGGACTGCAATGGCCTATTTGCCATCATCGCTCATCCTTGCATTTGTTACCGACATTGACCGCACAATATACACCGGCGGTGGCTCAATGAAAGGGTGGCTGCTGATATTGGCTGTGGTGGTGCCTCTTTATGCGCTTTTCTCGTTTATGCTCCGCCGTATGCTCTTCGAGAGCATAAAGAGCGCTGCTATGTCGCAGAACAGGATGTTGTGGCGCAATCTTATGCTTCTGCTCCTTCAGTTTTGCCTTGTGGGCACACTCTCAAACAGTGAGGAGAATTTCAAACGCGAGACCCGTGCTGCATCCTTGTACAATGCAGGAATGGTAGACAAAGCCCTGAAGGTGGGCTATAAGTCGCTCGACGCATCGCGTGAGCTCACAGCTATGCGTGCCTATATGTTGGCCGGTGAGGGGCTTCTTGGCGAACATCTTTTCGAGTATCCTCAATACTACGGGGTGGAGGGGTTGCTTTTCCCCTGTGAACAGGCCTCGCCTTTTGTGCCCGACAGCGTCTATTCTCTAATTGGTGCAAAACCAGCCGATGGGGAGAGTGGGGCGGCTTTCTTTGAGCGCGTTGCACACGCCGATTCGGCTAATCTTGTTGCGCGTGATTACTATCTTATGTCGCTGTTGCTCGATAGGCGTCTTGTGAAGTTTAAGGATGAGGTGCTTGCTATATATGGCGCCAAGGGGCTTGATGCGCTTCCCAAGCACTATCGCGAGGCCCTTGCACTGTATGCCGACATTGATACAGCCGCCGTCAAGGCCTATGCAATAAACGATGCGTCAATGCTGAAGAGACTTCAACGTATGCGCGCCGAGGAGGCTCTGCATCCCGACCTCTACGTGCGCAGCAACTATGTGCGTCGCTATTATGGCAACACCTATTGGTGGTACTTTATCTATGGAATGTGATTAACGCCAAGTGGCAATGCCCAATTGCCACAATGGCATTTTTGTTGAGAGTTTTTTGGGGTAAACTCCTATATTGTTACCTTGTTTAAATAATTTTCTTATGGCAACAGTGAGCAAGGATAAACTTTTTACTCGCAGCTACATTCTTGTGTGTGTGGCTAATTTTCTTACCTCTTTCTCCTTCTTTCTGCTTGTGCCCACATTGCCGTTCTATTTGGCCGATGTATATGGCGTGAGCTCTGATGTGGTGGGGCTGGTGCTCTCGTGTTATGTGGTGGCTGTGCTCTGCATACGCCCATTTGCAGGCTTTGTAGCCGATATTTTCCCCCGCAAGCGGGTATATATTATCTCATATATGCTTTTTGCGCTGCTCTTTTCGGGCTATCTCCTCATAAAGGGTGATATATTGCAGTTTGTTCTGCTGCGTGTGCTGCACGGCTTTGCTTTTGGAGCACTCAATACCACCGGAAACACATTGGTCATTGATGTGATGCCCTCATCGCGAAGGGGCGAGGGATTGGGCTATTTCGGTGTTACAAATAACCTTGGTATGGCTGTGGGTCCAATGACGGGGCTTTTTATAATATCCAATCTTGGCTATAATCTTCTTTTTGCACTTGCCCTTTGCGCTTCGCTTGTGGGCGTTGTTGCGGCGTTGTTTGTGCTGGTGAAGAAACGCCAACCTATTCCGCACGACGGGCCTCTTTTCTCGCTCGACCGCTTTCTTCTCATTGAAGGTGTGCCCGCTTCGCTTGCCTTCTTTATGCTTGCCATCCCTTATGGAATGACATCGAGCTACATTGCCATATATGCTGCCGAGATTGGTATTGTCAATGGTGCCGGTCTCTTCTTTACAATGCAGGCTGCGGGGCTCATAGTCTCTCGCTTAATATCGGGCAGACAGGTCGATCGCGGTCTTGTTACGCAGACCATTTCCCGTGGAATGGTCATAGCATTGGTTGGCATTGCAGCCGAGGCGTTGCTCGCTGTTGTGGCAGGGTGGAGTGCTGTTGCCGCCAATATCCTCTACTTTGTGTCGGCGCTGCTCGTCGGTTATGGCTTTGGAACCATATTCCCGGCCTTTAATACGCTGTATATAAATATGGCACCAAATTCTCGCCGTGCAACAGCCAACGCCACCTATCTCACCGGTTGGGATGTGGGCATAGGTGCCGGAATGTTGCTTGGTGGCGCGTTGTCCACCGGCGGCTATTCGGGCAGCTTCGCTTTTGGTGCGATATTGGTGCTTGCAGCCTCAATATACTTCAAAGTGTATGTGGCAAAGCATTTCGAGCGCCACAGGTTGCGTTGAGGTGTATCTTTTTAGCTCTTTTTATATATTTTTTTAATTTCTGTTGAAATATTTTGCAGGAATGAAAATTGTGGATATATTTGCACGTCCCCTGATTGGGGAAATGATAGTATAGTTTTTTCTTAGTTGTTTAGTAAATGTTGGAAGTACTGCTTTGTGAAAAGCGGTACTTCTTTTTTGCTATGAAAATATTATGTAAACAGTGTCAATCTCTCTTCTCTTTTGTCTTTTGCTGTCGTGTGTGAAAAAAACATCGCCAAACAGCTATGATATTTGAATAAAAAACCCTAAATTTGTAAAGTTTGGGTGTGCTGTGTCCAATGAGTGCTTTTCAGACGGCAAAATGGACAACACTATTAACAGATAATGTTTTATTTTTGTGGAGCGAACATAAATAAACTATAGATATATATGGAAAATAAAATTCAGGAATTGACCGAGAAAATCTATGCTGAAGGTGTAGAGAAAGGTAAAGTCGAGGCCGACCGTCTTGTGGGTGAGGCCAATGAGAAGGCTGCTGCCATTGTGGCTGCGGCAAAGGCCGAGGCCGAGGCAATAATTGCAGCTGCACGCAAGGAGGCTGCAGAGCTTGATGCCAATACCCGTTCCGAGGTGAAGCTTTATGGCGCGCAGGCTGTTGGTGCTCTAAAGGCAGAGGTTGCCACAGTGGTTACCGATACAGTTGTTAAAGCTGCCGTGAAGGATGCTCTTGCAGGCGACTCAATGAAGGCTCTGCTTGTGAAAATTGCCGAGCGTTGGAGTGCCGATGAAGCTCTTGTAATCTCTACTTCAGAGGCCGATGAGCTAAAGGCTTTTTTTGCAAAGAATGCCAAGGCGTTGCTCGACAAGGGTGTTGAAATTAAGCAGGTGAATGGCTTGAAGACATCGTTCTCCATTGCTCCTGCCGATGGCTCGTACAAGGTTAATTTCGGTGAGGGCGAGTTCGAGGCTTTCTTCAAGTCTTTCTTGCGCCCCCAAATGGTAGAACTTCTTTTTGCTTAATCAATGGGTAACTACTATTGCTTGGTAGCGGGTTTGCCCGATGTTGCGTTTGACGGCAGCAAGGCCCCATATACGGTGGAGCGTTTCAAGGATGAGATTTATCCTCAGCTCACCCCGGCCGACGCGCGCTGTGCCAACCTCATCTTCCTGGCAACCGACAATGCCAATATACTGAACATTCTTCGCAATGGCGAGGATGCAGTGCTTGGCGGCCTGGGCTGTTACACAAGGGAAGAACTTGAGGATATCATATCATCGGCGAAGGAGGGTGATGAACCCCGCAAAGATGTTCCCGCTTATATATATCGCTTCATTGACTATTATTTGGCCAATCAGGAGAATGTGAATGTTGTTTGGGAAGATGTGCTCAGTGCATACTATTATGACTATGCCACCGCTTCTCCTAACAGTTTCGTCGCAGGGTGGTTTGCCTTTAACCGCAATGTGAATAATCTGCTTGTTGCCTTTACCGCGCGCAAGTATAAGATGAATATTGCCGAAGTTGTTTTGGGTGATGATGAGGTGGCCGAGTCGTTGCGCACATCTACAGCCCGCGACTTTGACCTCTCTTCGGTGCTCGACTGTTTCGAGGCCGTGCAGCGCATCAGCGAAAACGGTAGGCTGCAGGAGCGCGAGCATCAGCTCGATGAGCTTCGTTGGAATTGGCTCGATGACAATTCGGTGTTCAACTATTTTACCGTGGAGCGTCTTTTTGTCTTCCTGCAGAAACTGATTATTGTTGAGCGCTGGGCTGCGCTTGATGCCGACAAGGGAATGCAACGCTATAATGAGATGATAGCGGAGCTGAAGTCGGGAATGGACGCACAGTCCGTCATTTTGTAAATAAAATATAAACTAAAGATATGGCTACAAAAGGAAAAGTAACCGGTGTGATAGCGAATATGGTGCTGCTGGCTGTTGATGGCCCGGTGGCGCAGAATGAGATTTGCTACATAAAGACCGGTGGCGACCGCTTGATGGCAGAGGTTATCAAGATTAACGGTGCCAAGGTGTATGTTCAGGTTTTTGAGAGCACACGCCGTTTGAAGATTGGTGAGGAGGCAGAGTTCACCGGACATATGCTCGAGGTGTCGCTTGCACCGGGTATGTTGTCAAAGAACTACGATGGTTTGCAGAACGACCTTGACAAGATGGAGGGTGTCTTCCTTAAACGTGGTGATTACACCAACCCTCTCGATGAGGAAAAAATATGGCACTTTGAGCCGCTGGTGAAGGTGGGCGACACAGTGGAGGCTGCCGGCTGGCTTGGAAATGTTGAGGAGAATCATCAGCAGCTCAAGATTATGGCTCCCTTTGGTGTTGAAGGCAAGTGGACAGTGAAGTCGATTGCTGCCGAGGGTGATTACAAAATCACCGATACCATTGCTGTGATAGCTAATGCCGAGGGCGAGCAGCGCGAGCTCAATATGATACAGAAATGGCCTGTGCGTGTGGCTATGACCGATTACAAGCAGAAGCCACGCCCCTTCAAGTTGCTTGAGACAGGTGTGCGCACCATTGACACTCTCAACCCCATTGTTGAGGGTGGTACCGGCTTCATTCCCGGTCCCTTCGGTACCGGAAAGACAGTGCTTCAGCACGCTATCTCCAAGCAGGCCGAGGCCGATATCGTAATCATTGCGGCTTGTGGTGAGCGTGCCAACGAGGTGGTGGAAATCTTTACCGAGTTTCCCGAACTCATCGACCCGCATACAGGCCGCAAGCTTATGGAGCGCACAATCATCATTGCCAACACCTCCAATATGCCCGTTGCGGCACGTGAGGCGTCGGTCTACACAGCGATGACTCTTGCCGAGTACTACCGTGCAATGGGTCTGCGCGTGCTCCTTATGGCCGACTCAACATCACGTTGGGCACAGGCACTCCGTGAGATGTCTAACCGTATGGAGGAGCTCCCCGGTCCCGATGCCTTCCCAATGGATATCTCATCAATCATTGCCAACTTCTATAGCCGAGCAGGCTATGTATACCTCAATAACGGCGAGGCCGGCTCAATCACCTTCATCGGTACAGTGTCTCCTGCCGGCGGTAACCTCAAAGAGCCTGTTACCGAGAACACAAAGAAGGTTGCGCGTTGTTTCTATGCCCTTGAGCAGGACCGCGCCGACAAGAAGCGCTATCCCGCTGTCAATCCCATCGACTCCTACTCAAAGTACATCGAGTATCCCGAGTTTGATGAATTCATCACAGCCCGCATTGGTGAGGGATGGCTCGAGATGGTCAATGAGGCAAAGACCCGTCTGCAGCGTGGTAAGGAGATTGCCGAGCAGATAAACATTCTTGGTGATGACGGTGTACCCGTGGACTATCACGTTACATTCTGGAAGTCGGAGCTAATTGACTTTGTTGTGCTGCAGCAAGATGCTTTCGATGAAATTGACGCAGTTACTCCGCTCGAGCGCCAGCAGGAGCTGTTGAGCCTTGTAACCGACATCTGCCGTGCCGAGTATGATTTTGATAACTTCCAGCAGGTAACCGATTTCTTCAAGAAAGTAATTAACATCTGCAAGCAGATGAACTACTCCGAGTTCAAGAGCGAGAAGTATGACAATTTCCTTAACGAACTTATGCAACTCCTCGCAACAAAGCAGGCTTAACCGTTAATAGACAGAATTATGGCTACAGAAGCATTCAAGAAAATATATACAAAAATCAATTCAATTACCAAGGCTACCTGCTCACTCAAGGCAACGGGCGTTGGTTATGATGAGCTTGCAACCGTAAACGGCAAGCTTGCTCAGGTTGTAAAGATTATGGGCGACGAGGTTACCTTGCAGGTGTTCGAGGGTACAGGTGGTATCCCCACCGATGCCGAGGTGGTGTTCCTTGGCAAGGCTCCTACGCTCAAAGTGAGCGACCAACTCACAGGTCGTTTCTTCAACGCCTATGGCGACCCCATTGACGGCGGCCCTGCTGTTGATGGCCAGGAGGTTGAGATTGGCGGCCCATCGGTGAACCCCGTGCGCCGCAAGCAGCCCTCAGAGCTCATTGCAACAGGTATTGCGGGTATCGACCTCAACAACACATTGGTAACAGGTCAGAAGATTCCCTTCTTTGCCGACCCCGACCAGCCCTATAACCAGGTGATGGCCAATGTGGCGATGCGTGCCGAAACAGATAAGATTATTCTTGGTGGTATGGGTATGACCAACGACGACTACCTCTACTTCAAGAACCTCTTTACCAATGCCGGTGCTCTTGACCGCATCATCTGCTTTATGAACACAACCGAGGACCCCGCCGTTGAGCGTCTCCTCATCCCCGATATGGCCCTCACCGCAGCCGAGTATTTCGCTGTGGAGAAGAATCAGAAGGTGCTTGTGTTGCTCACCGATATGACAATGTATGCCGATGCGCTCTCAATCGTATCAAACCGTATGGACCAGATTCCTTCAAAGGACTCAATGCCCGGTTCTCTCTATTCCGACCTTGCCAAGATTTATGAGAAGGCGGTGCAGTTCCCGGCCGGCGGTTCAATTACTATCATTGCGGTAACAACCCTTTCGGGTGGCGACATCACACACGCTGTGCCCGATAACACAGGTTACATCACCGAGGGACAGCTCTTCTTGCGCCGCGACAGCGATATCGGTAAGGTGGTTGTAGACCCCTTCCGTTCACTCTCTCGTCTGAAGCAGCTTGTTGCCGGCAAGAAGACACGCAAGGACCATCCTCAGGTGATGAACGCAGCTGTGCGCCTCTATGCCGATGCTGCCAACGCAAAGACCAAAATGGAGAACGGTTTCGACCTCACCGACTATGACAAGCGCACCCTCTCGTTTGCCAAGGAGTATTCCGACAAGCTTCTTGCAATTGATGTGAACCTCAATACAACAGAGATGCTTGATGTAACCTGGGGGCTCTTCTCAACCTATTTCAAGCCCGAGGAGGTGAACATACGTCAGGAGTTTGTCGATGCATATTGGAAAAAATAAGAAGCTGCAAAAAGAATAATATAGAAAAAGCATAATGATTGCATTTCAATATAACAAAACATCGCTTCAGCAGCTCGAAAAGCAACTGAAAATGCGTGTGAGAACACTCCCCATAATAAAGAGCAAGGAGAGTGCCCTGCGCATTGAGGTGAAAAGATGCAAGGCCGAGATGCAGAGCCACGACGAGGCCTACACCTCGCAGCTCGAGCAATACCGTGCCCTGTTTGCCCTGTGGAACGAATTTGACACCTCGTTGGTGAAGACCGGCGAGCTTGTCATAGGACAGCAGAAGGTGGCAGGTGTAAAGGTACCGGTGCTTGAGAATGCCAGTTTCGTGGTGGGGCGTTACAGTCTCTTCACGTCGCCCAAATGGTATGCCGACGGAATTGAACTGCTGAAGGAGATGGCAATGACGGCAATACGCCGTGAATTGCTGAACCGCAAACTGATATTGCTGGAGACAGCCCGCAAGAAGACCACCCAAAAGGTAAATCTCTTCGAGAAGGTGCAAATCCCCGGTTATCAGGATGCCATACGAAAGATTAAGCGTTTTATGGAGGATGAGGAGAATCTCTCCAAATCTTCACAAAAGATACTCAAGTCGCTGCTTGAGCAGAGAGAGGAGGCGGAAGTATGATAACGAAAATGAAAAAACTCACACTCCTTATATATTACAAGGAGTATGCCGCGTTCCTTGAGCAATTGCGCAACGTTGGAGTGGTGCACATTGCCCAGCGCGAGCAGGGTGCCGTTGAGGACCCCGAACTTGAAAAACGTATGGCGCTGGCCAATCGCTATATGCGTGTCATAAAGCGCCTTGAGGCTGTTGCCCCCGAAGAACTGAAACCTGTTGCCGATGTGTCGCAGGCTGTTTCGGTCCTTGAGGAGACAGATGCGCTCTTTGCCGACATTGAACAGCAAAAAACGTTGATTCAGGTTCTTGAGAAGGATATTGCAGCACTTGAGCCCTGGGGCGATTTCGACTATTCAAAGGTTGAGAGGTTGGAGCAGTGTGGCTATGACCTGAAGTTCTTTGTAACCGGTATTAAAAATTATTGCGAAGAGTGGGAGACTGAATATAATGCCATTCCCATTGCCGAGCGCCAGTCGCGCAAATATTTTGTAACATTTACTCCTTTTGGTGTAGATTTTGAGATTGATGCCGAGCTCGCAAAGCTTCCCTCTGCTTCGCTTGCACAGTTGCAGAATGAACTTTCGCAGGCAAAGTTGCACATTGATGGCTTTGAGCAGCAGCTCTCGCTGCTTGCCGGCGAACAGTTGAATACTTTGAAGGCTGCCCACCGTCTGGCTATCCACGATGTGGAGTTTACAAAGGTGATGCTCGACGGTGAAAAGGTGAGTGGCGACAAACTGTTGCTGCTCGAAGGTTGGGTGCCTGTTGATAATGAGCCCGAGCTCAAGGCTATGCTCGACAACAGCGGCGTCTTCTATGAACTGCGTGCAACACGTCGTGGCGACAACTTCCCCGTGAAGCTTCGCAACAACGCCTTCACCAGAATGTATGAGGTTTTGACAAAGATGTATGGTATGCCCAGTGGCACCGACTTTGACCCGACACCCATTGTGGCGCCCTTCTTCTCGCTCTTCTTTGCTTTCTGTATGGGAGATGCGGGTTATGGTCTCATCCTTATACTTCTTGGCTTCTTGTTGAAGAAGAAGTTGAGTAAGGACCTTGCCGGTATGATGAATCTTGTGATTACATTGGGTGTCTTCACCACCGTGCTTGGAGCACTGTTGGGTACCTTCTTCGGTATAAGCCTGCTCAATTCCGAAATACCGCAGTCGTTGAAGAACTTTATAATTGCCGGTAATGTGGAGCTCTTTGGTGCCACATACGACAAGCAGATGGTTCTTGCACTTGGTATAGGTATTGTGCACATCTCTCTTGCAATGACCGTGAAGGCTATCAACAGCACTGTTTTCTATGGCTTCAAAGAGTCGTTGAGTGCCTGGGGATGGTGGTTGGTTGTTGTGGGTGGTGTTACAGTGGGTGCACTGTCGTTCCTGAGTATAATCCCTGCCGAGGTGTCCAAATGGGCTCTCATAGCTGTGGGTGGTATTGGAGCGTTGGGCATCTATGTGCTCAATAACCTGCGCAGGAATATCCTTGCCAACATTGGTGCCGGTCTGTGGGATACCTACAATATGGCATCGGGCCTTCTTGGCGATATCCTCTCCTATATCCGCCTCTTTGCCCTTGGTCTTGCGGGCGGTATGCTTGGACAAACATTCAACAGCCTTGCAATGATGGTGGTTGAAGGTCAGGAGGGTGTTGGTGCCGTGTTCGGATGGATTGGCTTTGGCCTCATAATCCTTGTGGGACACACTCTCAATATCGCAATGTCGTGCCTCAGTGCCTTTGTGCATCCGTTGCGTCTCACCTTTGTGGAGTATTTCAAAAATGCCGGATACGATGGCAAGGGAGTAGAGTATAAGCCTTTCAAAAACAACGAGAAATAAAATAATAATATAAATTTAAAACTTAAAAACATTATGGAACTTTTATTAGGTTATTTGGGTATGGGCCTTATGCTTGGCCTTGCCGGTATCGGTAGCTGTTATGGAACAACAATCGCAGGTAATGCTGCCGAGGGTGCACTGAAGAAGGATGCTTCAAAGTCTTCGGGCTATATGATTCTTTCTGCACTTCCCGCTACACAGGGTCTTTATGGCTTCTTGGCTTTCTTGCTTCACTTTGGTAAGGTAACTGCCGAGACCGGTATGCTTTGGTTTGGTGTAGGCCTTGGTGTTGGTCTTGTATGCTTGTTCTCTGCTATCCGTCAGGGTCAGGTTTGTGCAAACGGTATCATCGGTGTTTCACAGGGCCACGATGTGCAGACAAATACAATGATTTACGCAGCTCTCCCCGAGTTCTACGCAATTCTTGCATTGGTTGCTACATTCCTTGTGTAATGAGCATTTGATGCATAACAACAAAAAAATGGCAACCGCGATTATCGCAGTTGCCATTTTTTGTTATATCTCTTGCGTCTTTATGACCAGGCGTCGTACTTGCCGTCGTCATCCTCCTCCTTTTCGAGTCTCAGCAGGCCGTCAGTACAATTTACCATTGCGTCAAAGACATTCTCCAAATCCTCCTCGGTGGTGAACGGGTAGCTTGTGTATGTTTTGTTTTCAAGCGTTACAATTACCGGGCCTTTTACCTCGATGGCGTGCCCATAGAGTATTGTGGCAACTCTGTTGGTGGGCAGGTTTTTCTCTATGCTCTCTTTGTCGGCATAGAGTGCAACCCTCTTCTCCTTTATGTTGCATTCGTTGGTTATCTTGTTCAAAGGAGCCGAGAAATGGAGTACATCAAGCTCTTTGGCACCAATGAACTCCAACAGGTCTTTCTTTATCATTTTCTCCAATTCTACCTCAACGAACTCGGCAGTACCGGAAGGGTGTATGATAATTATGGTTGGTGTCATTGGAGTCTTGGATTCCTCTCGCTCCTTCTCAATCTTCTCCAACTCCTCTTTCTCCTTTTCTTCCAGCTTCTTTATCCATTTTGGCATCCAAACCTTCTCAATTTCTTTGCCATAGCCCATTCTCACATACTCCTCAAGGTTCTCAATAACAGTATCGAGTGCCTTGTCGCTGCCGTGGCGCAGCGCCTTGAGCTGTAGCATATAGACATCATCCTTGCTCATCCTCATCTCTTTGGGCAACTCATCTACAACCCAAGGACTCTCATCAAGAATGGTGACAGCAAACTCGTGGCAGATGTTCTCGTTTAACTTGGTGCCCTCGAGTATTATTTTCAAAGCTTCCACTTCATTCTCTTCAAAGCCCAGCTCGCCATAATAGTAGAAGTACGCCATTGAGAAGTAGCAAAAGGGGTCATTCATCTCCATACCCTTCTTGTGTAATTTCTTTACCTCATTATGGAGTCGCTTCTGCTCTGATTGGTCCAATGTGTCCCATTCTTTCTCCTTCTCAAATCCCAATAGGTGGCATTGGGGAATCCCTAATTTCATTCCCGCCTTCATCAGTCCAGTGTAGGCCTCCATTTTGTTGTCCTTGAGAAACATCGTTGCAACGTCGTATATGGGGTAGTAGTGCCCGTTCTTTAGGCAATGCCTGTATGCTTCGTATGCTTTCTCTTTTCTGTTGCTGTCCTCGCAGAACCATCCCAGCTGCTCGCTCCACAGCAGCGCTACCTTGCCCGGTTTGTAACTTTCGAGTTCGGCCTCCGATATTGCGCGGGCCTTGTCCTGTGGGGTGTAGTCGTTGCCATAGTAGAGGTCTATAGATCTTTTGAGCCTTCCAAGTACACTGCCTTTCTCTATGGCCTCTTTGTTCAATTCGTGTGACAATTCGCGGTCAAGCACAAATGCCTCCTTCTCTTCATCATAGGCCTTGCCATTATAATAGAGCGTTGATAGCATCTGCAAGGCATCGGCAACGCCGTTCCCGGCAGCAAACCTAAAGCACTCTGTTGCTGTCTTTAACGACTCTTCATCGTTGTGTGTGCGATAGAGCCATTGTCCATAGCCATATTTGCCATAGGCGCTGTCGCTGTTGCGCAACTTCTCAACCATCTCGGGTGTCAGGCGGCGCACATCCCTTTGGTCAAGGAAATGCTCCAGGAAACTCTCATTCTCAGTTATATTGAAATTCCGGTCGTTACTCTTTTCTGTTTCAGGCTTTTGGGGCATATTCAGCTTCTCGCGCAGCCTTTCTACCTCATTCTCCAGCTCCCAACACTTGTCCTCATAGCTTTGCCACCTCTCTTTGGGGGCGCATATTGGTTTGTTATCCTCCCACAGACCAACGTATTCCTCCTCCCACACTTCGGTGTAGGCAACGTATGAGCCCGGTTCGTGCGCCGGGTGTATGAATCTGCCGGCACTGTCATATTCTCCCTCCATATACCATTGCCACTCCTCTACGGGGTTTTTTATCCAAGACATTGAATAGAGCACGCCATATCCCTCTCTCATTCCTTTCTTGAATGTACCCTCATATTTAAAATGATTTCTGCATCCAATGCAAGCAACGAAATACTCCATCACACCTTCTCCGTGTGGCATCTCATCCCTATTCTTTTCTCCGGTGTACTTGATGTCATAAATGACAAAATCTTCAGGTAGTCTCATAATCCTGTGTTTAATTTGTTACAGCCAAACGGGCCTTATTGCAAATATAAGTCAAAAGAGTGTTTAAATGATAGTCTCAAAGCCGTTAATTTTATTCAACTGTATACTTTTCTGCGTTTTATGTGCAAGATTGTTGATATCTGAATTATAATAAATTTTAATATTCCAAAATAAAGTATTAATTTTGCGGTCCGATAGAGAGAAAGGCAACTTTCTCCCTATTTCTATTTTGTTATAGTAGGGTGTTTTTTAGTTGAATACCTTAATTGTTTGAGATTTTATTTTAGCGATGAAGAAAGATTTGATACTTCCCGACTATTTGTTTGAGATAAGCTGGGAGGTTTGTAATAAGGTGGGCGGTATTTATACAGTGGTATCGACAAAGGCCCGCACCATCTCTGAAATTGAGGGATTGAATGCAATTTATATTGGTCCCGACTTGTGGAAGGAAAAGACAAACCCTCTCTTTACCGAGGATAAGCGTTTGTGGAGTGCTTGGCGCAAGAGTGTAGCCGATGAGAAATTCACAGTGCGCTGTGGCCATTGGGAGATTCCCGGCCGCCCCAAAGTGATTCTTGTGGATTATACAGGATATATGGATGACAAAGATGCCATCTATAGCGAGCTTTGGAACGATTTTGGCGTTGATTCGCTGCACGGATATGGCGACTACGATGATTCTATGATTTTTGGCTATGCCGTGGGTAGGGTTATCGAGAGCTTCTACAATGCAAATGTAAAGAAGAACAGCAATGTTGTTGTGCAGGCCCACGAGTGGCAGAGCGGCAATGCGGCTCTCTATGTGAAGAAGCACCTTCCTTCTGTTGGAACAATATTCACAACCCACGCAACAAGCATAGGACGCTCTATCGCTTCAAACGGCAAGCCTCTCTATGACTATTTTGAAGGTTACAACGGCGACCAGATGGCAGCCGAGCTCAATGTGCAGTCAAAGCAGTCGGTTGAGAAGGAAACAGCTGCCAATGTAGACTGTTTCACAACTGTGAGTGAGATTACGGCGCGCGAGTGCAAGCAGCTTGTTGGCCGCGAGTGCGATGTGATACTTGAGAATGGTTTTGAGAAAGATTTTGTGCCTGTGGGAAAAGATTTCACAGCAAAGCGCAAGGCAGCCCGCAAGGAGCGTCTGCGTGTGGCTGCGGCCCTCACCGGCGACACAATCTCCGACGATGCTATTATAATAGGTATAGGCGGAAGAATGGAGATGCGTAACAAGGGAATAGATATGTTCCTTGAGTCAATGGCGCGCCTTAACGCCTGTGGCAACATAAACCGAGACGTTGTGGCATTTATTGACGTTCCCGCCTGGTCGGGCGATGCGCGCGAAGATCTTGTGAAGCGTCTTGCCAGCGACAAGGATAGCTGGGACACTCCGCTGCCCAATCCCTACATCACTCACAACCTCCACAACTTCTATGAGGATGCCATTGCTTGCACCATCAGAGGTCTTATGATAGACAACCGCAGCGGCAAGAATCGCGTAAAGGTCATATATGTACCCTGCTATCTCAAAGGTAATGACGGCATCTTCAATATGGACTACTATGATGTGCTCATAGGCAACGACTTGAGCGTATACCCCTCATACTATGAGCCTTGGGGCTACACTCCGCTCGAGAGTGCCGCTTTCCACATACCCACAATCACCACCAATCTTGCAGGCTTCGGCCTATGGGTGAACTCGGTGCTTGGCCGCCGTGGTGAACTGCTTGACGGTGTTGAGGTTATAGAGAGAACAGACAGCAACTATTTCGATGCAGCCGAGGTTATTACAAAAACTATTTGTAACTTTGCGCTGCTTTCCGAAAAGGAGGTTGCCGACTGCAGAAAAAAAGTCGCAAAGCTTGCCGAAAAGGCTTTGTGGAAGCACTTCATAAATAACTATCTTCAGGCATACGATGTTGCCATTGCAGCAGCTAAAGCCCGTGTTTAATAAAAAGGAAATATTCATTTAATTTAAAATATATGATTGCAATTAGTAACACAAACCAACAAAGTTGGAAAACTGTTAATGTAAAATCTTATGTTCCCGAGTCGCTTAAGCCACTCGAGGAAATGGCTCGTAACCTCTGGTGGGTGTGGAACGAGGAGGCTAAGGAACTCTTCTCTATGCTCGACAGCGAACTCTACAAGGCTTGTGGCGGCAACCCCGTGTTGCTTCTTGAGAAGCTTGGTGTTGAGAAACTCGACGAACTTTCAAAGGACAAGACTATCCTTGCAAAATTGGCTGATGTATATGCCGATTTCCGCAGATATATGGATGTTAAGCCCAATGCTGAGCGTCCTTCTGTTGCTTACTTCTGTATGGAGTATGGTTTGACAAGCGTTCTCAAGATTTACTCCGGTGGTCTTGGTATTCTTGCCGGCGACTACTTGAAGGAGGCTTCAGACTCTAACGTGGATATGTGTGCAGTAGGTTTCCTCTATCGTTATGGCTACTTCAGCCAGTCTCTTTCAATGGACGGCTCACAGATTGCCAACTACGATGCGCAGAACTTCAACCAGCTGCCTATTGAGCGCGTTTACGAGGAGGATGGTGTTACTCCTTTGGTAATCCACGTCCCCTACATCGACTACTATGTACACGCAAATGTGTGGAAGGTGAATGTAGGTCGTGTGCCCTTGTATCTGCTCGATACAGACTTCGATATGAACAGCGAGTTCGATAAACCCATCACACACAAGCTCTATGGTGGCGATTGGGAGAACCGTTTGAAGCAGGAGATTCTTCTTGGTATCGGTGGTATGATTGCATTGGAGAAGATGGGTATCAAGAAGGATATCTACCACTGCAACGAAGGACACGCAGCGCTTTGCAACCTCTACCGTCTTACACAGTATATCAAGAGCGGCTACACCTATGAGGAGGCTCTTGAGATTGTTCGTGCAAGCTCACTCTACACAGTGCACACTCCCGTTCCCGCCGGCCACGACTACTTCGACGAGGCACTCTTTGGCAAGTATATGAGAGGCTATGCAAACCAGCTCAACATCACTTGGGATGATCTTATGAACCTTGGTCGCATCAATGCAGGCGACAAGAACGAGCGTTTCTGTATGTCTACCTTCGCTTGCAACACTTGCCAGGAGATTAACGGTGTGAGCCGTCTGCACGGTAAGGTGTCAAAGTCAATGTTTGCCGACATCTGGAAGGGTTACTTCGCATCAGAGAACCACGTTGGCTATGTAACCAATGGTGTTCACTATCCAACTTGGGTAGCACCCGAGTGGGATAACCTCTACAAGAAGAACTTCGACCCCAGCTTCATCGGCGACCAGTCAAACGAAGAGATTTGGCACGCAATTGAGAAAATTTCCAATGAGACAATCTGGAATACACGTGTTGCTCGCAAGAAGATGCTTATCGACTACATCAAGAAGGCGTTCAGCGAGGATTGGTTGAAGAATCAGGGCGACCCAATGCGCATCGTAGACGTTGTGAAGAAGATTAACCCCGATGCACTTGTTATCGGTTTTGCACGTCGCTTCGCTACATACAAGCGTGCTCACCTTCTCTTCACAGACCTCGACCGTCTTGCCAAGCTCCTTAACAACCCCGAGCGTCCCATCCAGTTCCTCTTCGCAGGTAAGGCTCACCCCCACGATGGCGCAGGTCAGGGCTTGATTAAGAAGATTATTGAGGTTTCTCGTCGTCCCGAGTTCGTTGGCAAGATTATCTTCCTTGAGAACTATGATATGGACCTTGCCAAGCTTCTCGTTTCAGGTGTTGATATTTGGATGAATACACCTACACGTCCTCTTGAGGCTTCAGGTACATCAGGTGAGAAGGCTCTTATGAACGGTGTTCTTAACTTCTCAGTGCTCGACGGTTGGTGGTGCGAGGGCTACAAGCCCGGTGCCGGTTGGGCATTGAAAGAGGAGCGTACTTACCAGAACCAGGAGTTCCAGGATCAGCTCGATGCTGCTACAATCTACACACTGCTCGAGAATGAGATTTTGCCTATGTACTACAACCGTGGTGACAAGGCTTACTCTGATGAGTGGGTTGCTTGCATCAAGAAGTCAATTGCCGAGGTGGCTCCTCACTTCACAATGAAGCGTCAGCTCGATGACTACTATAGCAAGTTCTACTGCAAGCTGGCCGAGGGTTATCACCACCTCGTTGCAAACGACTCTAAGGTTGTTCGCGAGCTTGCAAAGTGGAAGGAAGAGGTTGCTGCCAAGTGGAATGCAATAGAGGTTCTCTCTGTTGAAGGCGACCAGGATTTCCTCAATGGCGCAATGTCGGCTGCTGCAAAGTACAATGTTGCTGTAACAGTTGATGAGAAGGGTCTTGACAATGCTGTAGCTGTTGAGCTCGTTGTTCTTGCTCCCGATTCTAAGGGCCACGACCAGATATTTATGACATATCCTCTCGAGGTTGTTAAGCGTGAGGGTAACATCTTCACCTTCGGTGCAGAGATTGCTCCCACAAATGCCGGTGAGTTCAAGATTGCATTCCGTATGTATCCCAACCACGAGGAGCTTCCTCACCGTATGGACTTTGCATACGTTAAGTGGTTTGCATAATTTGCAGATTAATATAATTGAAACCGGAGCATCCAATTGGATGCTCCGGTTTTTTGTGCAACAGAGCACTGTGCCACCTATGAATAAATATTAGTCTCTTTGTGTGAAATTGTATTAAAACACCTTTATTACTTTGTCGCTTTATGGAAATTGAATATTATTTTACTTATCTTTGTCTATCCTTTAATTTAAAGAGTGTTAATTGTATTTTTAGCAATATGAGCGACAAAGAAAAAACATATACCGTTGCCGAGGAGCGTCTTAATATCCTCACACACGCCATTGGCATTATTGGCGGCCTTGCAGTCTCTGCAATATTCATTAAAACAGTAGTGGAAAAGGGGGGTGATGCTTGGTCTCTTGCAAGTGTTATACTATATGCATTTGGTATGTTGTCCTCATATATCTTCTCAACCCTCTATCACGCTTCCCGCCCCGGAACAACTGCACGCCGTTGGTTGCGCAAGCTCGACCACTCGGCAATCTATTGGCACATTGCCGGCAGCTACTCCCCCTTGATGCTCATTGCAATGCGCGACACAGGTTGCTGGGCTTGGGGAATTTTTATTTTCTGTTGGTTGTGCGCTGTGGTGGGAACCTCGTTGAGCCTTGTAAAACTCAAGAAGCACAATATCCTTGAAACAGTGTGCTATGTGGCGATGGGAATGACAATTGTTGTGGCAATGAAGCAGTTCTATAATGCGGTAAGCCTTGCCGTATTCTTGTGGGTGGTTGGCGAAGGAGTGGCTTATGTTACAGGCGCTGTCCTCTACAGCTTGCACAAACTTAAATATGCTCACGCAATATTCCACTTTTTTGTGCTGCTTGGCACAGCTTGTCATATGATAGCTGTGTGGAAAGTGCTGCAAGTAATGTGATTTTAAAGCCTCTGAGAATTTAAAATTTGAATACATCTTGCCGGCTGTGCGCAAATAATGAAATTTCGCACAGCCGGCAATTGTTTATTTCAGCGGAAAAAGGTAATTTCGCATAATAAAGAGATATTCTAAGATGATAAAGCAATTCAATGATATTTCACTGCTTGCTCACAACACCTTTGGCATCAAAGTCAATGCAGCACATTTTGTGGATTTTAGCTCTGTGAACGAGCTCACCGATTTTTTAGGCAGTGGCTTCAAGGGAAAATCACTGGTCATTGGTGGAGGCAGTAATTTGCTTTTTGTAAACGATTTTAACGGCACTGTTTTTCACTCTTCAATTCAGAGTGTAGAGATTGTTGAGGAGAGTGCAACAGATATTTTGCTGCGTGTTGGCAGTGGCCTCAATTGGGACGGATTTGTTGAATATACAGTTGAAAAAGGGTGGTGCGGCCTCGAAAATCTCTCGCTCATTCCCGGTGAGGTGGGCGCAAGCGCTGTGCAGAATGTCGGTGCCTATGGTGTGGAGGCCGGCGATCTTATTGAAAAGGTTGAAACCATACGCATTGCCGATGCTGTGGCTTGCACCTTCACAAAGTCCGATTGTGATTTCTCCTATCGCCACAGCATTTTCAAAGCAGCCGAAAAAGGACGCCACATTGTAACCTTTGTAACATTCAGGCTCAACAAGTCCCCCAATTTCAAACTCTCATACGGAAACCTTAAAGAGAAGGTGGAGGAGCTTGGTGGCACCACATTGGCCAATGTGCGTCGTGCTGTTTGCGAGGTGCGCAATGCAAAACTTCCCAACCCCGATAATATTGGCAGTGCCGGCAGTTTCTTTATGAATCCCGTTGTCGCTGCCGAAAAGGCCGCACAGCTGAAGAATGAATACCCTGCAATGCCTCAGTATCCACTCCCGACAAATGAAGTGAAGCTTTCCGCCGGGTGGATGATAGAGCAGTGTGGATGGAAAGAAAAACCCAATCCACGTGTTGGTGTTTACCCTCATCAAGCACTTGTGTTGGTAAATCTTGGAGGTGCTACAGGCAAGGATGTGATGGAGTTTGCAGCAATGGTGGTAGCGTCGGTAAAGGAGAAATTTGGTGTTGAGCTGCAAATGGAGGTTAATGTAATAGAGTAGCAATGCTATGAAACTCACTTTTCTTGGAACAGGAACCTCTACCGGTGTGCCCGAGATTGGCTGTGGTTGCGAGGTGTGTACCTCATCCGACCCCCGCGATGCGCGTTTGCGCTCATCGGCGCTTCTGCAAAGTGGTGAAACCACGATTCTCATAGACTGCGGCCCCGATTTTCGCTCTCAAGCCCTTCGCTCCAAGGTGCAAAACATTGATGCTCTTTTGCTCACTCACAAACACTATGATCACATTGCCGGCATTGATGATTTGCGCCCTTTTACACGTAAAGGGCAGTTCCCCATTTATGCCGATTATGAGACTGAGAAACAGATACGCTCAATGTTTCCCTACTGTTTTGCCGATGTGAAATATCCCGGTGTCCCCGATATCAGATTGTATGGCATAGGTGCCGACCCTTTTTCTGTCGGCTCGGTTGATGTGCAGCCAGTGCGTGTTTTTCACGGAATGTTGCCAATAACAGCCTACCGTTTCGGCAAGCTTGCCTACATAACAGATATGAGCTACATTGAGCCTTGCGAGCTCGAAAAGCTGCGTGGCGTGGATGTTCTTGTAATCAATGCCCTACGTTTTTCAAAACCACACAACTCGCATCAAACAGTGCTTGAAGCGTTGGCCATAGTTGGCTATCTTAAACCACGTGAAACCTATTTTACTCATCTTATGCACCACATTGGGCTTCACGCAAAAATAGAAAAGTGCTTGCCGCCGGGCGTACACCTTGCTTATGATGGTCTCGAGATTGAAGTTTAAAAGTTTTATATAACAAACTAAAGATAGAGAGAAGGTTTTATGCTGCAATTTTGCGAATAGGGTGCAGTCATTCAACTCCCTGTTTAAACCGGTTTATATAAAGAAAGGCTTGGCAGATGCCAAGCCTTTTTATCTTCAATTGAATGTTTTTCAATTACTTGAGAGCGAAAATCTCGTCCTCACCAGCTACGCAAGAGAAGATTTTGTCCTCGCGGAGCAACCAACCCAAACCAAGGTAAAGTTCCTTCTCTTTCAGTTTTGCCTTTGTCTTAATCTCCTTAAGAGTAAGACCCTCTGTCTCGTTCAAAGCAGTCCAGATGCGACCTGCGAATGTACCAGCGTTCTCAATCATAACTTTAATATTTTAAATTAGTATTATATTTTATGTTATTAAAACGCAACAACCTTTGTTTTAATGTTTTAACAAGAAAAATGCTGCTGTTTTTAATTTCGGGTGCAAAGGTACTGCTTTTTTTTTGATACAGCAAACAAATAGTTGGTGATTTTCAATTATTTTGCTCTGAATTATAACGTTTTTGCCGTTTCTGCTTGCAAAAATTCACACCAAATGCGTGCAGCCTCCTCAACCATTTTCACGCACGGGCGCTTCTTGTAGTATTCTGCAGTTCGCGCATCGGGCGTTGTTGGTGTTGGAGCACTCTTTGCCAGTCCCAACAGTTCGGCACAAATCAGTGAGCCGTTACGTTTTTTAAACTCTTCGGCAAGCTGCTGCACCACCTTGTAGTTCGCCTCTTTGCCTTCGCGGTCCTTGCCATCGGTGCATCCTGTCTCAAGCCCTGCAAGCATAAACAGTCCACACGCAGCACCACAAGTCTGGCGCATTCTTCCAATGCCGCCACCAAATGATGCCGACATCTTAAGAGCCTGCTCTGTGGTGAAACCATATAAGTCGGCAAATGCCGCAACCACCGACTGGCTGCAGTTGTATCCCTCCTTAAAAAGTTCTACAGCTTTTTCTATTCTTTTTTCCATATTAATATACTTATTTATGACAGCAAGGAGAACGACTTTGTTAAAGTCCTTCTCCTTGCTGTGTATTACAATTTAAATCAAGCCGCGTGCGCGGAGCAGTGCTGCTGGATTGGGGTCGGCACCGCGGAATTTACGATATTCGCGCATCGGGTCTTTGCTGCCACCCATCTCAATGAGGTTTTTGAAGCCTGCGGCAGTCTCGGAGTCAAAGACACCCTTCTCCAAGAAGAGCTCAAATGCATCGCAGTCAAGCACCTCTGCCCAAAGATAAGCATAGTAGCCAACAGCGTATCCGCCTCCAAATACGTGAGCAAAGTTAGTGCTGCGGTAGCGATACTCAATCTCATCTATGAAGCCAAGCTCGCTGCGCAGTTGCTTCTCATATTCGTTGCAGTCGAAATTGCTGTAATCATCAATGAGGTGCATCTTCATATCAAGCAATGCCGCAGCAACCAACTCGGTTGTCTCGAAGCCCGAGTTGAAGTGTGAGCTCTGCTGCATCTTCTCGATGAGCTCTGCAGGAATAGCCTCGCCTGTGATGTAGTGCTTTGCAAAAGTGGGCATCACCTCGGGATGAACCGACCACTTCTCATTTATCTGTGAGAAGAGTTCCACAAAGTCGTGCTTCACATTTGTGCCGCTTACGCTGGGGTAGTGAGCCTGTGTGAGCATTCCGTGCAGTGCGTGTCCAAACTCGTGGAACAGAGTGCGTGTCTCATCTATGTTCAGCAATGCAGGAATGTCTCCTTGGGGCGAAGTGAAATTGCACACGTTCACAACCATCGGGCGCACATTCTCGCCACAGATGTTACGCTGATTGACAAAGTTTGTCATCCAAGCACCTTGGCGCTTTGTGTCGCGTGGGAAGAAATCGGTGTAGAATATGCTCAGGTGCTTGCCTTCGCTATCGAGAACCTCGTATGTTGCCACCTCGGGGTGATACACCGGGATATCATCGCGTTTAACAAAAGTTACGCCATAGAGCTTTGTTGCGCAATCGAATGCACCCTGCAACACATTCTCAAGCTTAAAGTAGGGTGTAATTGTCTCGTCGTTGAGAGCGTATTTCTCCTTGCGTAGCTTTTCGGTGTAGTAGAACCAGTCCCATCCCTCAATCTTTATGCCTGCACCTTCGCGGTCGGCAATCTTCTGCAGTTCGGCTCTCTCCTCGGCGGCACGTTTCACTGCAGGCTCCCAAATGCTATGCAACAGCTTAAGTGCTGCCTCGGGAGTCTTTGCCATCTTCTCATCAAGCACATAGTGTGCAAAGCTGTCGAAGCCAAGCAACTTTGCCTTCTGTTGGCGCAATTGAAGAATCTCTTTAATGACAGCTTTGTTGTCATTGGCGTTGTTGTTGTCGCCACGGCCATAATATGCTTTGTACACCTTCTCGCGCAGTGAACGGTTGTCGGCATACTGCAGGAAGGGTATGCAACTTGGCTTGTCGAGAGTGAACACCCAGCTGTTGCCATCTTCGCTTGCTGCTGCATCAATTACACTTTGGGGAAGTCCTGCAAGGTCGGCTTTGTCTGTGATAACAAGCTTGAATGCCTTGTTGTCGGCAAGCAGGTTGCTATTGAATTTCACCTGAGCAAGTCCCAGCTTGGTGTCAATATCCAGCAGAGTGGCTTTCTCCTCTTCATTCAGCAGTGCACCTCCGCGTACGAAGCCCTGATAGTAATTCTCGAGTACAATCATCTGCTCCTCGTTGAGAGAAAGGCTCTCTTTTTTGTCATATATGGCACGAATACGGTTGAACAAAGTATCATTCATAAATATGTATCCGTTGAGGTCGGTCATCTTGGGCACTACATACTCCTCAATCTCGGTCATCTGTGGGGTATTCTCGCTCTCGTTAAGGTTGAAGAAAATAGCACTCACCTTGTCAAGTGTCTTTCCGCTCATCTCAAGAGCATCAATGGTGTTTTCAAATGTGGGCGCCTCCTTGTTCTCAAGAATCTCTTTTACCTCGGCGCGTTTTTCGGCAAAGCCGCGGTCAAAGGCTTCTTTGTAGTCCTCAACCTTAAAATTGTTGAACTCGGGAGCAGAGAACGGTGCCTTGCTCTCCTTGAGAATGCTATTGCTCTCCTCCTTCTGCGAACAGGCAATTGTTGTCAGCATAATTGTCAAGCTAAAAAGTGAATAAAAGATTTTTTTCATTGTTTATTGTTTTATATATAGTTTGTGCTTTATTACATTATATATTAGGCGAAGATAGTAAAATAAGCTGATAATGCTCTGTTTTGAAAAAACTTTTATCTAAAAAAGAAAAAAACGCCCTTGATGCTTGTATATTTCAATAATTGTTCATACCTTTGCATCGCTTTCGGAAAAGAAAGCTATATGGTGGTTGTAGTTCAGCTGGTTAGAGCGTCAGATTGTGGTTCTGAATGTCGTGGGTTCGAATCCCATCAACCACCCTTCAAGAAGTCAAGATATCTTGGCTTCTTATTTTTTTATCCTCTTAGAGTTGATTTTGCGTTTTTTTTATGTAAGTTTGCTGCAATTAATAGCATTTGAGATGAAAAATATATTCTTATTTATATTTGCAACGCTTTTTGCAATAGCTCCATTTACCGATGTCGCAGCCCAAAGAAACAGGGATAAAATAGTGATGCCGCAATATCCGGGCGGCGAAAAGGAACTGCACAAATACATCGTGAATGAACTGCGTTACCCTCGCGAGGCAATGCTCAACAAAGAGACGGGTGAGGTGCTTGTAGCTTTCTCAATCGGTATGGATGGCTATGTGAGCAGCGTCAGGGTTATAAAGTCTGTCTCTCCATCACTCGATGAAGAGGCCATACGCGTTGTTAAGAAAATGCCCTCTTGGATTCCCGGCAAAAAGAATGGCAGGGCAGTGCGCGCCGAAATGACAATCCCCATAAATTTCAAAGTTATATATCAGAACGGCAAATTCACCGATGACCAATACGATGCCGAGCAGATACGCGACATATTAAGATAAAAGCCCAAAGACGCGGTGAAATTTCACATATTCAATCCCGAGAATGATTTGGCACTTGCCGATGGTGGTTTCAGTTACTGTCCGCCGCCTGCAGCAACACGCATTGCAAAAGACCTTGCAACCTTGCCGTTGTGGTTTGCAACAGCGGTAGATGCTGTCTATCTGCCCGATGAACACCATTGTGAATATCACACTGCAATGTCATCGCTCTTCTCGCTTCCCACCCCCTTCTTGTCCTCTATGCGCGACGGCATCACCTCGCTCGTCCCGTGGGGGTGGAGTCCCCAGATGCGGCACAGGTTAAAGTCTATGGGCTTCGACCCCTCGTTGTTGCCTACCGATTTTCAGATAGATGAGATGCGCCGTCTTTCCAACAGGAGAATGAGCATAGATATACTCACTATGCTTCATTCCCTGGGCGTTGATGTGCCGCCGTTTCCGTGCTATTATACTTCAATTGATGAAGTCAAAGATTTTATATGTGCACGTGAACGTTGTGTAATAAAGGCGCCCTGGTCGGGTAGCGGCAAAGGAATAATGTGGGGAATCGGGCGCGTTGAGGAGGCAATGGAACACTTCTGCCGCGGTGTCATAAGGCGCCAGGGTGGCATTCTATGCGAGCACTATCTCAATCCCGTAAAGGAGTTTGCAATGGAGTTTTTCTCCTCGGGCGATGGTGTGGAATTTGCAGGCTATTCTCTCTTTACCAGCGAAAAGGGAAGCTATGCAGGCAACATACTCCTTTCCAATGCTCAAATAGAGGCTCGTCTTGTTGAGTTGTTGCCCGGTTTCAATTTCTCCCGGCTCAAGGAGATGCTCTGTGGCATTATGCAACAGTTGTTGGCCAAAAGTGGCTATATTGGCTATTTCGGTATCGATATGATGATATACAACAACGGAGGTGGCAATCGCTTGAATCCCTGTATGGAACTCAATCTGCGTATGAATATGGGTGTTGTGGCGCGTATATTCTTTGACCGATATGTTGCCGAGGGTGCCTGTGGGCACTATTCTGTTTCCTATTTCAAAAAAGAAGGAGAGGCGTTGAACCTTCATCTTGAGCTGAGCAAATCCCACCCATTGAGAATTTTGGAAGGGAGAATTCTTGAGGGCTATATAAATCTTTCGCCGGTCAGGCACGAGAGTCGCTACATAGCATACGCAGTAATAGAGTAGCAGACGCATAAAAGACATTAGGCAGCCCCACAAGGAGCTGCCTAATGTCTTTTTATCAAAATCTCTGTTATTTCATATACTTCTCGCGTTTCTTGCTTACACCGCTTACATATTTTCTTGCTTCATCGGCGTGCAATCTTTTGGTGAGATAGTTGTATAGCTCGGAGTAGCTGTATTTGTTTATCTCCTTCACCGCCTGGCTTATATTTGTTTTTCCGGTGAACGCCCTGCACACGTTTCCGGCGCCAGTGTTATAGGCTGCAATAGCGCATAGGCGACGGCAATCGGGGTCTTCAACTTTGCTGAAGAGATTCATCAGAATTCTCAAGTAGGCCGTTCCAAGTTCAATATTCTGGTGGGGAACAAAAAGGTAGCTTGGCGATGGAGCCTCGTTCTTCTTATAAACATAACGATATGCGTCAAGTCCGCCAAGTTTTGGCATCAATTGCATAAGGCCATACGCCTTTACGGGGCTCACAGCCTTGGGATTGAAGCTCGACTCCTGCTCAATTACAGCGAAGATGAGTGGCTGCTCAATCTTGAATGTGCCTGAGTAGCGCTTCACGTCATCCTTATACTGTGCCGCACACTTTGATAGTTTGTCGGGTACAAGATCCATCTCCACAGCAACAACCTTGCGCTCCTTCTTGTCGTTACCCCTTATTCTTGTTGTCTGCTTGGGAGTCTCCTTGGCAATAACCTTGGCAATCACCTTTGCCTCATCGTTCTTTGAGGGAGATGTCAATTTCTCCTTCTTTATTCCCTCTTCATAATTTTTAATGTTTACCAATCCCTCCATAATGGGAGTTTTTGATACATTCTTCTTTTTGTCTACAGTTGATTCAAAAGGAATGGTACTTCCCTTGCTCTTGAGCAAAGACTCGATAGCCTGCGACATCTTCTCCTCAATCACTTTGGGGTTATTCTCGTTGGCGTTGTCAAGGGCAACCTCAATGCGCACTTTGCCTTTCTCAAAGTCCACAATAGAGCGCGACTTCTTGTCCTTGCCATATTCAACCCACTCCTTCTTTGTGTCCTCTCGCATATTGTTGTTACCCCATACATTCTTTATGGACTTGACATACTCCTCATACTCGGCTTTCAAAGCCTTTTCAAACATCTGATACTCTTCAATAGCCTGCTGTCTGTATTGGTCATACTCCTCCTTCTCGGCCTGAATACCTCTCTGGTATTCCGCTCTCATTGAGTCGAGCTGTGCTTTGGTCTGTGCGCCCGCAGCAATTGTGCTTAGGCAAAGCACTGACGCTGCAACAATTCTTCTGTTAATCTTTTTCATAGTAGTCTGTTGAAATGCCTTGCAGGCATTGTTGTTATCTTTTTTGCAAAGAAAGTAAAAATAATTTAAAAATCTAATAATTAACCCAATGAATTATACAGCTTTTCATCTTTAATGAGTTTTACGGTGGGTCAAATGCAAAATTTACTCCCTCTGTTTGCCAACTTTTCGCCCCTTTGTTGTATATTCGCAAAAGAACAATAAACCGCAGTATAAAATGGAAAATAGAATACAGAACCGTGTGGCGGCTTTGCGCCAAATTATGAAACAAGAGGGTGTAGATGCCTTCATTGTGGTGAGCAGCGACCCACACAGCAGTGAATATGTTGCCGACTGCTGGAAGGCACGCGAATGGATTTCCGGCTTCGACGGCTCGGCCGGCACAGCTGTTATAACTGCATCAGAGGCTCTCTTGTGGACCGATTCGCGTTACTGGCTTGCGGCAGAAAAGTCCCTCGATGGCACAGGCTTCCGCCTTATGAAGGACGGCTTGCCCGAAACTCCCTCAATAACTGCTTGGCTATGCGCCAACCTCTCTTCCGGCTCAAGCGTGGGCGTGGACGGCACCGTATGCACCATTGCCGATGTAAAGGCCTGGAGTGATGGCCTGAGCCACTCCGGCATCTCTCTTAAAGCCGTTTCCGATCCCTTCTCCATCATTTGGGATGCACGTCCGGCCTTGCCACAAAGCATAGCAACAGTGCTGCCGCTCAATAGTTGTGGAGAGAGCGCAGCAGCCAAGTTGGAACGTCTGCGCAGAGCTCTGCTTCAACAAGGCGCCGACGGAATGTTGGTTACTATGCTCGATGAGGTTGCCTGGCTCACCAATCTGCGTGGCAGCGATGTCGATTACAATCCCGTTCTTGTTGCCTATATGCTCGTTACAGCTTCTAATGCAACGCTATTCATAAATGACAACAAACTAACTCCCGAGGTAAAGAGCTACCTTGCCGGCGAAGGCATTGCAACAGCCCCCTATGACAATGTGTGGCTTGCTCTGCGCGAATATGAGGGTGCTAACCTACTTCTTCAGCCGGGGCGCTGCAACCACGCACTCCTTGAAAGACTACCAATGAACTGCACGCCGCTCTTTGCCGACTCTTCTGTGGCCATTATGAAGGCTGTTAAGAACAGCACCGAAACAGAGGGCTTTCGCAAGGCGATGCTGAGCGAAGGCATTGCTATGGTAAAACTGCTGCGTTGGCTTGTGCCTGCCGTGCAGCAGGGTGGTGTAACCGAGCTCGATGTGGACCACAAACTCACCACACTGCGCGGTGCCGACTCCTCTTTTCTTGGTCTAAGCTTTGCTACAATAGCCGCCTATGGCCCCAATGCGGCAATCGTTCACTATGAGCCCACGCAAGAGTGCAATGCACTCCTTGAACCCCGTGGCTTCCTGTTGCTCGATTGCGGCGGCCAATATCTTGGCGGAACAACAGACATAACCCGCACAATACCTCTTGGCGAGCTCACAACAGCCGAGCGCGAGGATTATACCCGTGTTCTGCGAGGACATATCTCCCTTGCAATGGCAAAATTCCCCAAAGGAACCTGTGGCACCCAGCTCGATGTGCTTGCCCGTCAGTGGCTGTGGCGTGCCGGCGAGAACTACCTCCACGGTACAGGACACGGCGTTGGGCACGTTCTCAACGTGCACGAAGGCCCGCATCAAATTAGAATGAACAATGTGCCCACACCCCTGCAGCCCGGAATGACAGTAACCAATGAGCCGGGTCTCTACAAGGCAGGCCGCTATGGCATACGCATAGAAAACACAATGCTTGTAAACCATTGCTGCGACACCGAGTTCGGTACATTCTACGGCCTTGAGCCATTGACATTGTGCCCAATTGACACCACAGCAATAGTGCCCGAGCTGTTGGGCGATGAAGAAAAGGCCTATCTCAACTCCTATCACGCAATGGTGTATGAGACCCTTTCACCACATCTCGACAATGATGACCGCACATTCCTTTCAACCCTGTGTGCAGCAATATAATTGAACCTATATGAGAAAATTGTTGCTGACGCTTCTGTTTGTGCCGCTGCTCCTCTCCTGTGTAGAACAGGAGAAGGTGCAGTGCCCACAGTATATTGCTCACGCAGGCGGCGCAATAGACAGTTGCATCTACACCAATTCCCTCGAGGCACTCGAGCTCGCAGTGGCCAACGGCTATAGATTCATTGAATTCGATTTTAACTTCACCAGCGATAGCGTGCTCATAGCAGCACACTCCTGGGAGGAATTCAATGCGATGACAGGCTGTTCGCATAAACGCGACACAGCACCAACTTATGGCGAGTTTATTAGCCGCAGAATACACGGCCGCTACACTCCCTTGAGCGCTGAAGAGATAAACCGTTTTTTTCTTTCCCACCCCAATCTGTTTCTTGTAACCGACAAGGTATCCTCTCCCCAAGTGCTTGGGGAATATTTCCCTGAGCTCAAGCAACGTATGGTTGTAGAGGCATTCTCCTATCCCCACTACACGCAACTCAAAGAGCAGGGCTACTATCGTGTCCTTTACTCCTGTATGGCCCAAGACCTCTCATCTACCCTTGTAAAACATCTCTTTTTCAATAAGTTTACTTCGGGTGAAAAAATAGAGTGGATAGCACTGCACACAAGCGGCTTCAACAATTCAATGTTCAAATTCCTGAACACCACCTGTCGTTTCAATGTGGCACTTTTTACAGTAGACCACCTGGATAGCATCCCCCCTAAGCACCACGACAGAGTTGGGATGATATACACCAACTATCTTCTTCCCTAACAGCCCACTCCCCGTTCTATTATTCCATAACGGTCTTGTAATTGTCCAATTTCATCACTAAATTTGGTAATATGGATAATTGTATCTTACATTTGTGTCAAAAATAAAGGTGAGATGAAGAAGATGAATGAATTTGATAGCAACCGTGTGCATCTTATGACAATGAACAAGACGACACGTTTCTATGAGCCCATAAGGTGTAATCACCTTGTGCTTGTGTTGTGCCGTCAGGGCAATCTTGAGTTTGAGTTGAACTATTCGAGATATACTCTTTCAAAGAATAGTTTTCTCATTGTAACCCCTCTCGATATTATAGCAATGAAAAAGTGCACCGATGATTTCTGTTGCACCACGCTTGTTATGCCGGCATTTTTGTTTACTCCGTTGCTGCACGATATCAACATACCACGCTATGAGTATGTGAAACAAAATCCCGTTACCTACCTCAGAGACGAATACCTTGAATACGTTGAGCAAGTGCTCGACGTTCTTGAAAAGGCCCGTCTTATGGTTGATGATGATGTTTTTGACAAAATCGCCGAGAAACAGCTTGCCTCGCTTTTCCTTGCCCAGCAAGATTATCTGCGCAAGTACGGTCAGGCAAACAACGAGCATCTCGAGTATGCCCCCCGCAAGAAAGAACTCTTCCGCAGCTTCATACAAAACCTTCTAAAGTCCCACTCCCTCTCGCGCGAAGTGCTCTTCTATGCCAACGAACTTGGAATAAGCAGCGGCTATCTGAATGAAATCTGCAACGATGTCTCCTCCCATTCGGCCAAGGATATCATCGACTCCACAGTAATGGCAAGGCTTAAATTCGAGCTATCCTATACTTCAAAAAGCGTTCAGGAGCTTGCCGATGAGTATAATTTCCCCAGTCAGTCCTATTTTACACGTTACTACAAGCGTCTCACAGGAATGACTCCAAGTGAGTTCCGCAAGTCGCGTGCTTCAGAGTCCATTTGATAAATCCGCAGCTTTTTATTACCTTCGCGCTACTATGGGCGAGGATACATTCTACTACAACGATTTTGGAACCTATCTGCGCGGTCAATTAGGCTGCAAGGTGCAAAAGATTACCATTGATGCAGGTTTCACTTGCCCCAACCGCGATGGAACGGTTGGGCGTGGTGGCTGCACCTACTGCAACAACCAAAGCTTTAACCCGGCCTACTGCCACCGCCATTTGAGCGTCAAGCAGCAGATGACCGAGGGTATATCCTTCTTTGCGCGCAAATACCCCGAAATGAAATACCTTGCCTATTTTCAGGCATATACAAACACCTATGCATCTCTCGATAATCTGCGCCGCCTCTATGAAGAGGCACTCTCTGTGGAGGGTTGTGTGGGCATTGTCATAGGCACGCGCCCCGACTGTATGCCCGATGAGCTGCTGCAATACCTCTCCAATCTTCGCCGCAACACCTTTGTACTTGTGGAGTATGGAATAGAGAGCACCGATGATGCCACTCTTCTGCGCATAAACCGTGGCCACGATTTTGCCTGTGCTGCAGCAGCAGTGCAGCGCACTGCGCAAGCCGATATACCTGTTGGAGCCCACATCATATTGGGCCTTCCAGGTGAGCCGCGCCACACTCTCGCTCTTCAGGCACAACGCCTCTCATCCTTGCCGCTTACCACGCTAAAGCTGCACCAGCTTCAAGTGGTCAAGGGAACACGGATGGCAGTGGAGTATATGGAAAATCCCGGTGAATTCCATCTTTTTGCACTCAATGAATATGTTGATGCCGTTGTCGATTATGTTGAGCGCTTGCGCCCCGATATTGTTCTCGAGCGCTTTGCCTCGCAGTCGCCCAAGGAGCTGCTGCTTGCCCCCGACTGGGGAATAAAGAACCACGAACTTGTAGACAAAATCAAGCGCCGTATGCGCGAAAGAAATACCTGGCAAGGAAGGCTCTATGAGGTGTAGCCAATTGTGGCTGCAAAATCTTCATTCCCTTTGATGTTTCCTTCAATAAAAAACACCGCTCATTTGCGGTGTTTCTCTATGTGAGCAATAATATCCTTCACGTTGTTTGGGTGAAACCACTCAATCTCCTCATCCTTGCGATACCAGGTAACCTGCTTGCGTGAATAGATTCTTGTATTCTGCTTAATCTTCTCAATTGCAAAATCGAGTGTCCATTCACCGTCAAGATATTTGAAAATCTCTTTATAACCGACGGTATTCAGTGAATTGTGATGCTTCAGATGAGCAAATTTCCTCACCTCATCCACCAAACCCTGTTCAATCATAATATCAACACGCCTGTTTATGCGCTCATAAAGCTCCTCTCTGTCGCGCTGCAGCCCAACCTTAATTATATTAAAAGGCCTCTGCTTCTTTTCACTTGTTCTGAAAGAGCTATACTTCTTGCCCGTCATATAACATATCTCCAACGCGTGCATAACCCTTTTGGGGTTCTTTACATCGGCCTGTGCATAGTACTCGGGGTCGAGCAGACGCAGTTCTGCAGCAAGTGTCTCAAGTCCTTCGCGCTCATATTTCTCAAGCACCATTGTGCGAGTTTCGGCATCAACAGTGGGAATATCATCTATGCCCTTGCACACAGCGTCGATATACATCATTGAGCCACCCGACATAAGCATTGTGGGGTGGTGGGGAAACTCCCTCTCCAACAGCTCAAGCACCTCGGCCTCGTAGCGCGCAGCGCTGTAGTAATCCCCGGGCTGTAGCTGCCCCACAAAAAAGTGCTTGTGTCTTGAAAGTTCCTCCTTTGTGGGCATTGCTGTACCAATCTCCATCCCCTCATACATCTGGCGCGAATCGGCCGAAACGATGGGGCATCCATAAAAATCAGCAATGGCAAGACTGGTATCAGTCTTGCCTACAGCTGTCGGGCCAATGAGCACAACAAGGTTGTTCATTGCTCTTCTTTACTATCAATAGAGGTCATCAATAGAGCTCATCTCACCGCCGCCGCCCATATCGAAGCCCTCGGGGTCGAGGTCATCATCATTGTAGCCGTCGCTACCATAGAAATCCTCATCAAGGCTGTCGCTTGCAGCAACAATTGGCTCTTTGCTCATAAGCTCCTCAAAGTTGAGCAGCTGTGCCGGTGCATCGCCGTTTGACTTCACACATACAGCAGCCTCAATGTCGCGGCCAAACTCAATCTTGTTGAGCTCCATATAAAAAGCACGGTCGCCCAGCGGGTCAAACACATACATAAGCTTCTGCTTCTCATCCTCAATGAGGTCGCCTATTACGGTGTCGGCCATAACATAGTTCTCGTCCTCGGACATACTGCCCATATCCTCGCGTGTTATTTCAACCTCTTTCACCCAACGGTTGTTGCAGATGAAGAACGAGGTCATCTGGTCATCGGGATAGTTTACCGACTCCAGTATGGCATTGCTCAATTCCTGGAATGTAGCCTCTGAATCAATTTCTATATCTCTTCTGAAGTTATCAACCTCATCCGATAAAAGTCTGAATTTGTATACCATAGTATTCTACTTTTTTATCCAATTATACCTCGTTCCGAAACCTTCTCAATAAAGTTGATAATCTTCTCAACTTCAGGAGTCATAGGAACGCTCTCCTTTACCTCTTCTGCAGCCTTTGACACCATTGTCTTGCTGTAGATAATACGGTAGGCATCGTGTATTGCGCGTATTGCCTCATTCGAGAAACCGCGGCGTCTCAGTCCCACAATGTTTAGTCCGCAATACTTTGCCGGCTCGCGGCCCACTATAATGTAGGGAGGAATATCCTTTGTAATGCGGCTGCCGCCCTGCACCATAATGTAGCTGCCCAAATTGCTGAACTGATGTACAAGAACACAAGCGCTAAGGATGGCAAAATCATCAATCACCACCTCGCCGGCAATCTTTGTGGAGTTGCCAATGATGCATCCGCTGCCAATTACACAGTCGTGTCCAATGTGGCAGTTCTCCATAAAGAGGTTATTGCTGCCAATAACAGTCTTTCCCCTTGATGCAGTACCGCGGTTAAGCGTTACATTCTCCCTAATCATATTGTTGTCGCCAATCTCAAGGGTAGTATCCTCGCCCACGAACTTCAAGTCCTGGGGAATACCGCCCACCACAGCTCCGTGATGCACCTTGTTGTTGTTGCCCATACGTGTTCCACTGAGCACCGATGCGTGTGCCATAATGTGGCAATTGTCGCCAATGACAACATTATCTTCAATATATACGAACGGTTCAATGATACAATTCTCGCCAATTTTTGCTCCGGCTTGTATGTGTGCCAATGGACTAATCATAGCTTTATATACTTTTTTGTTTATTATTTGTTTTTGATAATCTGACCGGTGAAACTTGCCTCTGCCGCAAGCTTCTCTCCAACGAATAGATAACCCTTCATCACAGTTATTCCGTGGCGCAACGGAGCATTCTGTTCAACCCTCATAACAACAGTGTCTCCCGGAACCACCTTCTTGTGGAACTGAATTTTGTCAATCTTGAGGAAATAGGTAGAGTACTTCTCCGGCTCATCAAGCATATTCATCACCAACAATGCACCACATTGCGACATTGCCTCCACCAACAACACACCGGGCATCAGCGGCTCATCGGGGAAGTGCCCTGCAAAGTAGGGCTCTGTCATTGTAACATTCTTTACACCCACAATGTAGTTCGAGCCAAGCTCTGTAACCTTATCAATAAACAGCATAGGGTTGCGGTGGGGGAGCAGTTGCTTTATGCGGTTGATATCCATCACCGGCTCACGGTTGGGGTCATACACCGGTGCCTGAATCTGGTGCTCACGTATCACCTTGCGCATTGCGCGTGCGAATTTGTTGTTAATGGTGTGGCCCGGACAAGTTGCAATGATGCGTCCCTGCAAGGGCTTGCCAATGAGGGCCAGGTCGCCAATTATATCAAGCAATTTATGGCGTGCAGGCTCATTGTTCCACACAAGCGGCTTGTGGTTCAGATATCCCAGTTTCTTGGCATCCATATGAGGCACACCAAGAATGTCGGTCAATTGGTCATACTTCTCCTGTGGCATTTCGCGCTCATAGATGACAATGGCGTTGTCAAGGTCGCCGCCCTTTATGAGGCCAAGGTTCAGCAAAGCCTCCAGCTCACGCACAAATACAAAAGTGCGGCTCGATGCAATCTCCTCCTTGAAATCCTCCATATCCTCAAGTGTAGCATACTGGTTGAAGAGAATGTCGCTGTCGTAGTGCACAAGCACATTAAGGCTAAACTTCTCGTCGGGGAGAATTATGATGGAGTTGCCTGTCTTCTCATCCTTTATCTCAATCTTGGATTTTATCACAAACACATCCTTCTCGGCATTCTGCTCCTTTATACCAATCCTTTCAATGTTCTCAACATAGAATTTTGAGCTTCCGTCAAGGATGGGGAATTCCGGGCCGTTCACCTGCATAAGACAGTTGTCAATACCCAAGGCAAAGAGCGCCGCCATTGCGTGCTCCACTGTGCTAACTCGCGCCTCGCCTTTGGTGAGCACGGTGCCGCGTGTGGTCTCTGTTACATTCTCGGCAATAGCATCGATTATTGGCTCGCCAGGCAAGTCAATGCGTTGTATTTTGTATCCATAATTCTCAGGGGCCGGGTTGAATGTTACAGTCAGGCTCAGACCTGTGTGCAACCCTTTTCCGAAAAGGGAAAAACTGCCATTGAGTGTCTTCTGCTTATTCATAGCTTTTATTGTTATTTGTTCTTAAGAGCCTCAAGCTCCTTTGTCAGTTCCTTAATCTTCTTGTCAAGGTCGGGCAGACGTTTGATGTAGGCCGACACACGCATAAAATCCTTTGCGTCCATTGCCGGGCTGCCCATCAACCTCTGTCCACTCTTGATGTTGCCCAATGTTCCACATTTTGGGCCAATAGTAGTGTGGTCTCCAATGGTGCTGTGTCCCGATATGCCGGCCTGTCCGCCAAAGACACACCATTCTCCAATCTTTGTGGTGCCGGCAACAGCAACCTGCGATGCCATCACCGTGTGGCTGCCCACCTCGTCGTTGTGTGCAATCTGAATGAGATTGTCGAGCTTAACGCCGCTGTGTATCACTGTAGCACCCATTGTAGCGCGGTCGATGCAGGTGTTTGCACCAATCTCCACGTTGTCCTCAATTATAACAATTCCCGTCTGCGGAATCTTGTTGTATCCCGTTGCTGTTGGCGCAAAGCCAAAACCATCGGCTCCAATGACGCATCCGCTGTGCAGGATACAGTCATTGCCAATGCGGCAATCGTGGTACACGGTTACGTGTGCATAGAGCAAGCAGTTATTGCCCACCTTTGCACCGTCGCCAATTGAAGTGCCGTCGAGAATGTGGCAGTTATCGCCAATCTCGCATCCCTCGCCAATGACAACAAACGGCGCAATGTAGCAGTTCTCGCCAATCTTAGCACTCTTGGCAATGGATGCCAATGAACTCACTCCCTGCTTCTTCGGCTTGCCGGCCTCATACATCATCATCAGCTTGGCAAGGCTCTCATAAGCATTGTCCACTTTTATCAATGTAGCCGAAATCTCGCCCTTTGGCTCAAAGTCGCGGTTCACAAGCACAATCGATGAAAGGGTGGTGTATATATATTCGGTATACTTGGGATTAGCCAGGAACGACATAGCACCGGGCACACCCTCCTCAATCTTTGCAAAGGTGAACACCTCGACATTCTCGTTGCCCACAATCTCACCATTGATAAATGATGCTATTTCTTTAGCCGTAAATTTCATATCCTTGAATACGGTATTTTTTATGATTACTTTCGCTAAGATACACTATTGCGGCAGAATATGGTTGCTTTTTTAACCTTATTATCTGCTTTGCTCTGTTTTTTGAAATTTTTAGATTACATTATTGGCTTTAAGCTCGCCCTCCATCTGCAGCTGATACTCTTTGGCCTTTTGAGCCGCAACCTCTGCAAAGTTCTCGCTGCTGTCGGCAAAGATGATAGCACGGCTGGCGTTTACCAACAGACCACAATCGGCGTTCATACCATATTTGCAAACCTCCTCCAATGAGCCGCCCTGAGCACCCACGCCCGGAACAAGCAGGAAGTGGTTGGGGACAATGCGGCGCACGTTCTCAAACGATTTGCCCTGTGTCGCACCCACAACATACATCATATTCTCCTCGCTTCCCCATTTCTGTGATGTCTCAAGCACCTTCTCGAAAAGCATAGTGCCATTCTCGTCCTTTGTGAGCTGGAAATCGTGTGAGCCGGGGTTCGATGTCAGTGCAAGCACAATAACCCAGCTGCCCTCGTATGCAAGGAAAGGCTTCACACTATCCTCGCCCATATAAGGAGCCACAGTAATTGAATCAACCTTCATCTCCTCAAAGAATGAACGTGCATAGAGTGAAGATGTGTTGCCTATGTCGCCACGCTTTGCATCAGCAATGATGAACACCTCGGGGTAGTTCTCCTTTATATAGTTTACAATCTTTTCAAAACTTATCCAACCCTTTACGCCACACGCCTCATAGAAAGCCAAATTTGGCTTATAGGCAACGGTATAGGGTGCTGTGGCGTCAATAATTGCTTTGTTGAACTCAAATACAGGGTCCTCGCATCCCAGCAGGTGAGCCGGCAGTTTCTTTATGTCGCTGTCGAGACCTACACACAAAAATGAACGCTTCTCCTTGATTTGCTTGATAAGTTCTTGTCTGTTCATAGCATTTATATTTTTTATTGTTACAATTCCTGTTCCTTCATTCTTTCGGCATTCTCGGCAATTATAAGGTGGTCTATGCAATCCTGTATATCGCCGTTTACAAATGCGCTCAAGTTATATATAGTGTAATTTATTCTGTGGTCGGTTATTCGCCCCTGCGGATAGTTATAGGTGCGTATCTTTGCCGAGCGGTCGCCTGTGGAAACCATTGTCTTGCGCTTGTTGGCAATGTCATCGGCATATCTTTGGTGCTCCCTGTCATATATCAATGTGCGCAGGCGTGCCAATGCGCGCTCCTTGTTCTTGGGTTGGTCGCGTGTCTCGGTGCACTCAATCAGAATTTCCTCCACCTGATTGGTTTCAGGGTTGAGCCAGGGGTAGCGCAGTCGCACTCCCGATTCCACCTTATTCACATTCTGTCCGCCGGCACCGCTCGAGCGGAAAGTGTCCCACTTGATGGCACTTTCGGTAATCTCCACGTCAAAAGCCTCGGCCTCGGGCAGCACCGCTACCGAAGCGGCCGATGTGTGCACACGTCCCTGTGTCTCTGTTGCCGGCACACGCTGCACACGATGCACGCCCGACTCATATTTCAAAGTGCCATAGACCTTTTCTCCCGTTACCGTGCAGATTATCTCCTTGTAGCCACCCGATGTGCCCTCGCTGCAGCTCGAAACCTCCAATCTCCAGCCCTTGCTCTCGCAATATTTGGTGTACATACGGAACAGGTCTCCGGCAAAAATTGCCGCCTCATCGCCTCCTGTGCCGCCACGTATCTCAAGAATGGCATTTTTATCATCCTGTGGGTCGGCCGGAATAAGTAGAAGCTTAATCTCCTCCTCGGTGAGTGGAATCTCCTTTTCGCACATCTCAATCTCCTGGCGGGCCATCTCACGCAACTCGTTGTCGCTTTCGTTGGCAAGCAAATCCTTTGCTTCGGCAAGCGATGTCAGCAGCTGCACATATCTGCGACGTGCATCCAAAATCTGCTCCAGTTCACGATACTCCTTGTTAAGCCTCACATATCGTTTCATATCGGCAACCACAGCAGGGTCTGTTATAAGTGTCGATACCTCTTGGAAGCGAGCCTCAAGGTCGTTTAGTTTGCCAAGCAGCGAGTTATTCTCCATTGTGCAATAGGTTCAAAAGTCTTTTCTTTCACGCAATTTATGCCCTGCACGTGCAGAGCATAAACCTTATATCAATATTTAAATGTGCCGTAGGGGCTTTCAATTATAAGCTCGTTCTTTTCGGCGGCCTCCACGCGACCAACCACCTGAGCCTCCACGCCAAAGCTCTTGCTGATTGCAATCACCTCCTCTGCGTGTTCGGGCTTCACATAAACCTCAAGTCTGTGGCCCATATTGAACACTTTGTACATCTCGGCCCAATCTGTTCCGCTCTGTTCCTTTATAGTCTTGAAGAGCGGTGGAATGGGGAACAGGTTGTCTTTAATAACCCTCTTGTTCTCCACAAAGTGCATCACTTTTGTCTGTGCGCCACCCGAGCAGTGTACCATACCGTGGATTTCGGGTCGCAGCGCGTCGAGCAACTTCTTCACAATGGGCGCGTATGTTCTTGTGGGTGAAAGCACCAGTTTGCCGGCGTCGAGCGGCGAATTCTCTACCTTGTCGGTCAGTTTCAAGCCTCCCGAATATACAAGCTCCTGGGGTACTGCTCCATCAAAGCTCTCGGGGTACTTCTCGGCAAGATACTTGCCAAACACGTCGTGGCGTGCCGATGTGAGGCCGTTGCTGCCCATACCGCCGTTGTACTCCTTCTCGTATGTTGCCTGGCCATAAGATGCAAGGCCCACGATGACGTCGCCGGCAGCAATGTTTGCATTGTCAATTACATCGCTGCGCTTCATACGACAGGTTACTGTGCTGTCCACAATTATTGTGCGCACCAAGTCGCCAACATCGGCAGTCTCTCCACCGGTGGCATACACACCCACGCCCATCTCGCGCAGTTCGGCAAGCAACTCGTCGGTGCCGTTTATTATAGCCGATATCACTTCACCCGGAACAAGCAGCTTGTTGCGGCCGATTGTGGATGAAACAAGGATGTTGTCTGTTGCACCAACGCACAACAAATCATCAATGTTCATAATGAGCGCGTCTTGCGCAATACCTTTCCACACACTCAAGTCTCCTGTCTCCTTCCAATAGAGATAGGCAAGTGAAGATTTTGTTCCGGCACCGTCGGCGTGCATAATGTTGCAATACTCGGGGTCGCCGCCCAAAATATCGGGTATTATCTTGCAGAATGCTTTTGGAAACAATCCCTTGTCAATGTTCTTTATGGCGTTGTGTACATCCTCTTTTGATGCCGAAACGCCGCGAAGCATATATCTTTGGTCGCTCATTGTGTATTTATTTATATATTTATTGTGCGAAGATACTAAAAACAGACTAATCGGCAAATAAATTAGGTGAAAAAACCATTCTCAACAACCTTTTGCTTCATAAAACAAATGTTCCGTTGGTGCCGACAGTGTGGTTTGTGCCCTATTTTTTTTGTTAAAAGTCTTGTAGATGTGCTTTTTTATGAAGCAGCTGATTGTTTACCGGTGTTATGGAAATGGGGTTTAAGCGAGTTCTTGGAATTGTCTTATCAATGCGTGCTGACATTTTGTAAAATGTTGAGTTCTTTGCACGTTTTACTTCAAAAACTCGGCGAATGGTGGTGGTTTTGTTTACAAATGATGCAATGTGTCATCTGTTTGCTTGAAAATATCTTACTTATTGGTGCGCCTTTCCTGTTTTGGCTCACTTTTTAACAATATTGTTTATGTGGATTTGGAATAGTTTTACTATATTTGCGGTTAATTGCTGAAAAAGTGGTCAATGCCGGGTTGTGGAAAATGCCGTGCCCTTGTTATTGCTTGACAAATGACACACATTCCGCACTTTCTGCGCAATTGCCTTGTTTTGGCAACACTCTGCTGCCTTCTGCCTTTTGTGTGATGTTGCAGCGGGTAAATACAAGGGCGTTGCCCGTTTTTTTGAGAATTATTACTAACTTTTAATTTTTAAACTATGTTTGAAGGACATCCTAAAGGTCTATGGGCTTTGGCCCTCGCCAACACAGGTGAGCGTTTCGGCTACTACACTATGTTGGCTGTGTTTGTAATGTTCTTGCAGGCAAACTTCGGTTTCTCATCGGGTACTGCAGGTACAATCTATTCAACTTTCCTTGGTCTTGTTTACTTTATGCCTCTTTTCGGTGGTATGGCTGCCGATAAGTTCGGCTTTGGCAAGATGGTAACAATCGGTATCACAATTATGTTCTTGGGATACGTGCTCCTCTCTTTGCCTCTTGGTAAGGAAACTGTTGCAATCATTGCAATGGGTGGTGCATTGTTGCTCATCTCGCTTGGTACAGGTCTTTTCAAGGGTAATCTCCAGGTGATGGTAGGTAACCTTTATGACGACCCCAAGTATGCAAGCCGTCGCGATGCCGGTTTCAGCGTGTTCTATATGGCCATTAACATTGGTGCAATGTTTGCGCCCACAGCTGCTATCAAAATTATGGAGTGGGCTCAGAACTCGCTCCAGGTTTCCGAGGCCGATTCTTATCACTTCGCCTTTGCAGTAGCTTGTGTTTCTCTCATCCTCTCAATGGCTATCTACTACGCATTCCGCAGCACCTTCAGCCACACCGATGTTCGCAAGGGTGCCAAGGCTGCAACCGAGGGCGAGGTTCAGGAGCTCACCCCTGCTCAGACAAAGGAGAGAATCATCTGCCTTTGCCTTGTTTTCGCAGTGGTAATCTTCTTCTGGATGGCGTTCCACCAGAATGGTTCAACCCTCACATTCTTTGCACGCGACTACACAGCAACTACCTCAACAGGTATCCAGAGTATGGCATTTGATGTGCTTAACCTTGTATTTGCAATCTTCATCGTTTACGGTCTTTTTGGTATCTTCCAGAGCAAGACTGCAAAGGGTAAGGGCCTCTCTTTCGCCATTGTTGCCGCAGCTGTTGCAGCACTTGTCTACAAGTATAGCACACTGCCCGCTACAACAGAAATCAGCGCTCCCATCTTCCAGCAGTTCAACGCTTGCTTCGTGGTTGCATTGACACCCGTGTCTATTGCAATCTTCGGTGCGCTTGCCAAGAAGGGCAAGGAGCCTTCAGCGCCTATGAAGATTGGTTTGGGTATGTTGGTGGCTGCCGTAGCTTATGTTTTGCTCATCGTTGGTTCAATAGGTCTTGCAGCTCCTCAGACAGGTGCCGATGGCCAGCCTATGCATATGGCCGACGTCTCTGCAAACTGGCTCATCTCAACCTACCTTATCCTCACTTTTGCCGAGCTGTTGCTTTCACCTATCGGCATCTCATTTGTGAGCAAGGTGGCACCTCCCAAGTACAAAGGTATGATGATGGGTGGCTGGTTTGTGGCTACAGCCGTAGGTAACTTCCTCGTTGCAATTCCCGCTCTTATGTGGGGTGCCGAGCTGACAGTTGTTTGGGGTGTGCTTGCAGCTATCTGCGTTGTTGCAGCTCTCTTCATCTTTGTCATCCTCAAGCGTCTCGAGGCTGTTGCAAAGTAAAAAAGACAGCATATCAATATTGTGCAGCAGGGCCGGCCTTCAGGGGCGGCCCTGCTTTTTTATCTTTTTTTAATTAGCCGGCACATTTCTCTAAAAAAACGTTATAAATATTGCTTTTATAATTTAATTTCCTACATTTGCGATAGTTCGCGGAGATGCACTGCACAGATAGTGAAACAGAATCACATTCTATATCTCTCCTGTTTGTCAGCGAATTCGCGTGCGAGGCAAGCGTGTTGGGTTTGCAGCCCCTTGAAGGGTGGGGAGCAGAGTGTTCAAGCGCCGCCAATGCTGTAACATAATTATAAAATGATTTATGTAGAGCTGCCAACCGAGGAACAATACCCCCTTCCGTTCTATCTTGCAATGGAGGAGTATGTAGCACGGGAATTTCCCGCGCAGGACTACTTTTTTATCTGGCAAGTAGAGCCAACGGTAATCTTCGGCCGCAACCAGCTCATCGACAGCGAGGTCGATGTCTCCTATTGCCGTGCCAACAACATCCGTTTCTACAGGCGCAAGAGCGGTGGCGGCTGTGTCTTTGCCGACAGAAGCAACCTGATGCTCTCCTATATCACCCCCGCCACAAACGTCAATTTTACCTTCAACCGCTATATGCTTATGGTGGAGCACGCCCTGCAACTGCTTGGCGTCGATGCCCGCACGTCGGGGCGCAATGACATTCTTGTAGAGGGCCGCAAGGTCTCGGGCAACGCCTTCTATCACATCCCCGGTCGCAGCATTGTGCACGGCACAATGCTCTATGATACCAATCTCGAGTATATGGTGCGCGCCACAACCCCCTCGGCAACCAAGCTGAAGAGCAAAGGCGTGGAGTCGGTGCGCCAACACGTTACAACCCTCAATAAATACATCACCATTGGCATTGACGCCCTCAAGAACCACTTCCGCACCACAATGTGCAATGACACTTTGCGTCTCACTGCCAATGATGTGGCAGCTATCAAGGAGATAGAGAAACAGTATCTCACCCCGGAGTTCATCTACGGCAACAACCCCGCAGCCACGCTTCACAAAGAGCAACGCATTGAGGGTGTGGGCGAGTTTAAAGTTTCGGTCGATGTAAAGGAAGGCTACATTCGCAACATCTCCCTTGCCGGCGACTTCTTCATAACCGGCGACATCGATACAATGCTCCTCTCGCGTCTCAAAGGGCTTCCTTATAACCGCGAGTCCATCGCCGCAGCTGTTGATGCAATAGATACCACTCAGGTGATAATGAATCTGCAAAAAGAACAACTTATTAACCTTATATTATAACTGACCTATGGAAAATAAGAGAACTTGTCTTTATGAGAAGCACGTAGCACTTGGTGCCCTCATCAGTCCTTTCGGAGGTTTCGATATGCCCATCCAATATACCAATATCGTTGATGAGCACAATGCAGTGCGCCAGGCGTGCGGTGTCTTTGATGTATCGCATATGGGCGAGGTGTTGGTTACCGGCCCGCAGAGCGAAGAGTTTGTGAACTACATCTTCACCAACGACATAAAAGACGCCCCCGACGGCAAGATTTTCTATGGAATGATGTGTCATCCCACAGGCGGTGTCGTAGATGACCTCCTTGTCTACAAAATGGCCCCGCAACGCTATTTCCTTGTTATCAATGCATCCAATATTGATAAGGATGTTGCCTGGATAACCGCTCAGGCAGCACAGTTCAATGTTGTGGTGGAAAATCTCAGCGAATACTATGGCGAGGTGGCTGTGCAAGGTCCAAAAACCGAGGAGATTGTTGAACGCGTGCTTGGTATCCCCTGCAGCGAGCTGCTCTTCTACACCTGCAAGGAGGTAGAGTATAACGGCGAGACAATTATCATCAGCCGCACAGGCTACACCGGTGAGGATGGCTTTGAACTCTACGGCTCACACGCCTTCACCATTGAGATGTGGGACAAGCTCCTTGCCAGTGGCGAGGTAAAGCCCTGCGGCCTCGGTTGCCGCGACACTCTCCGCTTCGAGGTGGGCCTTCCCCTCTACGGCGATGAACTCACCGACGAGATAACACCGCTTGAGGCCGGCTTGGGAATGTTTGCCAAGCTCGACAAGAACTTTATTGGCCGCGATGCTCTTGCACAGCAAAAGACAGAAGGGCTCAAGCGCAAGATTGTGGGCATTGAGCTGCGCGACAAGGCCATACCTCGCCACGGCTACGAAGTGGAGGCCGACGGCAAAGTCATAGGCGTGGTTACCACAGGCTACAACTCAATTTCCACAGGCAAGAGCGTGTGTATGGCAATGTTGGATATTGACTACACCAAGCTCGATACCGAGGTGGCGGTGCGCATACGCAAGAAGGTCTTCCCCGGCGTTGTAACAAAGAAACGCTTCTATGACAAGAACTACAAAAAATAATCAATGACAACAAAATGACAATCCCCAACGGGCATTTGATATTTTGCTTAACCTATAACAAAAACTAACCATAAAAACATTTGAATTATGAGCACAATTCTTGAAGGACTCCGCTATGCCGAGTCGCACGAGTATGTAAAGGTAGAGGGCGAATATGGCTATGTAGGTATCACCGACTATGCACAGCACGAACTTGGCAACGTAGTCTACGTTGATATGCCCGATGTAGATGACGAAGTAACAGCAGGCGAGGATTTTGGTGCTGTTGAGAGTGTCAAGGCGGCCAGCGACCTCATCTCACCCGTGAGCGGCGTCGTTGTCGAGGTAAATGAGGCTCTTGCCGACAACCCCGAGCTTGTGAATGCCGACCCTTATGCCAACTGGATTATCAAGGTGCAACTTTCCGACCCATCCGAGGTTGAATCCCTTATGGATGCCGATGCCTATAAGGCTGCGATAGGCGAGTGATGTTCACCCATTCCCCCAATCGGCTGTTTGCATCAACACACCTCCCCGTTCTTTAGGGGAGGTGGCTTTCGGCCGTTTGAGCAATTTTAAAAACAACCAGTATGAAATACTTTCCTCATACCCAACAGGATATTGAGCAGATGCTGAAGGTTGCAGGTCTCACCTCAATGGACGACCTCTATGGCGAAATACCGCAGCAATTGCTCTTTGACCGCGAATTCTCGCTTCCCGAGGCAATGTCCGAGAGCGAAATACGCCGTTTCTTTGATACACTCGGTGCAAAGAATGCCAAGCTCACCTGTTTTGCCGGCGCCGGTGTCGAGGACCACTATTCCCCCTCCATCATAGCACCCATAATCTCACGTGGCGAGTTCCTCACAGCCTACACCCCCTATCAACCCGAAATATCACAGGGAACCCTGCAATATATCTTCGAGTATCAGTCAATGATATGCGAGCTCACAGGAATGGATGTTACCAACGCTTCAATGTATGACGGCACAACCGCCACAGCCGAGGCTATGATGATGTGTGTATCCATTGCAAAGAAACGCAACAAAGTGCTTCTCTCGGCAACCCTCAATCCCCGAGTGCGACGCGTTGTTGAGACATACGCCAAGTATCAAGGCGTAACCATTGAAACAGTTGCCGAAAAGGATGGTGTTACCGACCTTTCCGACCTTGAAACAAAGCTCGCAATGGATGATGTGGCAGGCGTAATCCTTGCCCAGCCCAACTTCTATGGCATTGTAGAAGACTACACCGGCGTTGCCGAAATGTGCCACACCCACAAAGCGATGTTTGTTATGAATTGCAAGCCATCGACCCTTGCAGTTCTTAAGACACCGGCCGAGTGGGGTGCAGATATTGCCTGCGGTGATGCCCAGTCGCTTGGCATTCCTATGAGTTATGGCGGCCCCTATGTGGGCTTCCTTGCCTGCACCAATGCCAACGTGCGCAAGCTTCCCGGCCGCATTGTGGGTGCCACCACCGATGTAGACGGCAAGCGCGCCTTTGTCCTCACCCTTCAGGCACGTGAGCAGCACATACGCCGAGAGAAGGCCAATAGCAACATCTGCTCCAACCAATCTCTTATGGCGCTCTATGTAACCATCTATCTCTCGGCAATGGGCAGCAAAGGCCTTGAAGAGGCTGGCGCACTCTCCTATGGCGGAGCCCACTATCTTGCCGAAAAGCTCGTTGCCATAGGCAAGTGCACAATGGCATTCAACCAACCCTTCTTCAACGAATTCGCATTGCGCACCTCGGTGCCCGCAGCAAAGGTGCTCGACGCCCTCTATGCAGCCGGCATACTTGGTGGTGTGCGCATTGCTGATGATATGCTTCTCGTTTGTGTAACAGAGCAGCGCACCAAAGAAGAGATGGACCGTGTGGTAGAAATAGTGAACAATATTTGATATAAGACGCATCAGCCTGCTTCAATGAAAAAAGCAAGCACATTGCAATATAATAAAGTATAGCATCCTATGATACGCAATTACGATAAATTAATCTTTGAGCTTTCCAAAGAGGGCCGTGTGGGATACTCCCTTCCCAAGAACCCCTTCAAAGAAGAGTATTGCCCCTGCCGGTTACCACAAAGCCTGAAGCGTGCATCGCAACCACAGCTTCCTCAGGTTACAGAGTTCGAGGTAGTGCGCCACTATACCAACCTTTCCAACAAGAATTTTGGCGTAGATACAGGCTTCTACCCACTCGGCAGCTGCACAATGAAATATAACCCCCGTATCAACGAGGAAATCAGCGCATTGCCCTCATTTGCCCGGCTGCACCCCGATGCTCCTGTAGAGGCGGCCCAGGGCGCACTCGAGGTCTACTATAACCTTGCCGCCTCGCTTGCCGAGATAAGCGGCCTTTCGGCCTTTACTCTCAACCCCTATGCAGGTGCTCACGGCGAGCTCACCGGCCTTATGATAATGCGCTCCTATCACCAACAGCGTGGCGACACCAAGCGCACCAAGGTTATTGTTCCCGACAGTGCTCACGGTACCAACCCCGCAAGTGCAGCAGTCTGCGGTCTCGAGATAGTGGAGGTTAAATCAACCCCCAACGGCACAGTGGATGTAGAGGACCTCAAACCCTTGCTCGATGACACCATTGCCGGCATTATGATGACCAACCCTAATACACTGGGCATCTTTGAGACCGAAATTCCGGAGATTGCCCGTCTGGTGCACGAATGTGGCGGTTTGCTCTATTACGACGGAGCCAACCTTAACGCAGTGCTTGGCAAGTGCCGTCCCGGAGATATGGGATTTGATATAATGCACATCAACCTTCACAAGACCTTCTCCACCCCTCACGGTGGTGGTGGCCCCGGCGACGGTCCGGTGGGCGTGCGTGCAGGCCTCGAAGAGTTGCTTCCCAACCCACAGGTGAAGAGAAATGCCAATGGTAAATTCTACATCCACACCGATGAAAAATCGGCAGGCTATGTATCCAATTTCCTTGGAAATTTTGGTGTGTTGCTGCGCGCCTATACCTATATCCTCACCCTTGGTCGCGAGAATGTGAAGATGGTTGGTCCCCTTGCAGTGCTCAATGCCAACTATGTCAAAGAGTCGCTCAAGAACGAGTATTATCTGCCCATTGAAGGTGTTTGCAAACACGAATTTGTGTTCGACGGCCTTGCCGACAAATCAACAGGCGTAACAACCCTTGATATTGCCAAACGCCTGCTCGACTATGGCTACCACGCACCAACCATCTATTTCCCCCTCTTGTTCCATCAGAGCATAATGATAGAACCCACAGAGACCGAGAGTAAAGAGACGCTCGATGAGTTTATAGATGTGATGAAAAAGGTGGCCAAGGAGGCAATCGAGACTCCCGATGTTGTCAAGAGCGCCCCACACAGCACTCCCGTGCGCCGTTTGGATGAAACAACCGCAGCCCGCTTCCCAAAGACTACTTATAGACAGCTCAAGGGATAAAGGCCTTAACGGAATAAACGGGGTTTGCTAAAAAAACAGCTCATTTTATTAAACCCCATAACATAGAGAGGGTGGTCAATTTTTTTGACCACCCTCTCTATGTTATAGCTTTTTCAAAAACGTCAAGCCGTTGCGCTTGCCAATTACATAATTGCTTCCCACGCTATCAATGTTGCCCCGTTGCCTGAAATCGTGCACACACAACTCGTGTCCCAGATAAATTGCAGCACAGCGGAACGTGTCCCCGGGCTGCATCTTTGAATTTTCGCACTCCTCGGCAACAAAGCGGTTTTCACCCTCATACCTTATTATACACACGCGATTAGGCATCCAGGCAATGCGCAGCCTGTCGCCAATGGCAAGTTCATCGGTGTAAATGGCGTTGCTGCTAAAAATATTCGATTCACTCTCTTCATTCTCATTCAATTTGTTGCAGAAATTTTTCCAGTCGCCCCCTGTGGTGTATCTTGTCAATACGTTGAGCGTGCGCAGGGAGACAGTGTTGTATCCGCGGGTAGAGTAGCCCCATACTCTCTCGAGTGTGCTTTCCGATATATGCTCGCGCAATGTGTTCTCAATCTCTGCAACCAAGTTTAAAAAGTCGGAATGTACATTCAACGGCTTGCCAAACTTCTTCTCAACACAGCTGCGCAAGGCAACAATCTGCGGTATATTCTTTTCTATGCTCATTATGTAAAATAAAGTCTCATTGTTCAATAATACAAAATTAATGTGTATATTCGTAAAAACAAAACGGTAACTATGATGGAAGAGAGTGAATTATTTGCCGACAATGGCGTGGGTTTTGCGCCAAAAACCCCCTTTCACAGCCCTGTGCTGCTGAAAACCACTGCCTATGCCCGTCTCTTCAGGCTATCCAGAGACGGTCGCTATTTTGTGATAAAGACAACAAAAGACAACAGCGCAAGGCAACTCGAGCTCCTTAAACGTGAATATGAGCTCTCTTTGGGCTGCGAACACCCCCACATAGTAAACATCCTTTTCTATGAGTATGACACACCGGTGGGCGAGGGTATTGTTATGCAGTATATCGATGGCTGCACTCTGCAGGAATTTCTTGCAACCAATCCCCCTGTCGCTGTTAAGCGCCGTCTCTTCTCTGAACTGCTCGAGGCTGTGAACTGTCTGCACAAAAGAGGTGTGGTGCACAACGACCTCAAACCACAGAACATTCTTGTTACCAACAACGGCAACTCTTTAAAGTTGATTGATTTTGGCTTGGCAAGTGATGATGCACATTATCTGCTAAAGACACCCGGTTGCACCTCTTTCTATGCATCGCCCGAGCTCTGCAACGGCAGCGGTGCCGTTGATGTGCGCAGCGATATATATTCGCTTGGCATAATAATGAAGGAGATGTTTGGCTCCTCGGCAATGGCAAGGCGTTGCACAAATGCCGTTCCCGATAAGCGCTATGTTGATGTTCAGGCACTGCAAAAGGCGTTGCGCAAACGCAATAATGTATACTATGCAATGGCTGCACTCGTTGTGCTGTTGCTTCTAATATTGCCAATTTTCCACAATGTTGGCGAAAAGAGGCGTGCCCACAGTGAAGAACAGAAACTTAACGAGTTGATTGGACAGGTTGAATTCGGTGTAGATTCTATCTGCAGCAAGGCTATTGCCCTTGCAGGGGAAATTCCCTATCAGGAGTTCTTGTGGGCCTCACCTGCTGCTATGCAGAGTGAGTGTGCTGCATATATCAATAAATTACTCTCAACCGTTGATGAGCCCCTTCTTCAGGCCGCCCTCTCCCAACGCTATGGTACAGTTTTTCAAAAACATTGGTTGGACATTGTTGAGCAGCTCAAAGAAGTAACATTGCCCTCTTGCTATAATCTTCCCGTTGAACAAGTGCTTTATTACGATTCTCTATTAAAGCATAAACTCCCTTATATCCCCTTCCCGGGCTTGTAGCACATACTTAATATTAACTTCAATATTCGGTCTGTAGAAATTTAAAAGACACGAAAAGACAATTTTTATATATTTTTTTTAAATAAAATATCAATACTTTTGCAAAAGTAACGGCCTGGATATTGTATTTGTAAAAATTTAACAATACATTTGCGATGTTACCATAGGGCAAAGTCTGCATAAGTATTTTGTATCCTTGGTAATGACATAGTATTTTTATAAACACAATGTGTTTGTTAATCTCGCCAATGAACCTAGGAAATTCATTTACGAAAAGAGATGGCAAATCCGTTGAACAAGTTGTGTATGTACGCCGTTGGTGTATATATACGTATGCTTGTCGCGCAGGCTGTTGCTTTTTTCCTTTTCGAGGTTTTCCTAGGACCTATTGGCGGAGATTAAGTAATTAGTCTGCGCCTCTTTTTTTGCTGATTGCAACCAACAATGGCGGCTTTTGAGTAAAATGCGTGGTGCGTTTATATTATGAAAATGTATATACAATTTTAATATAAATAGCTATGGCAAGTAAAGTAAGAGTTTACGGTAAAGCTCAAAACCGTACAGCATTGGGTATTGCACACGCCTATATGGTAATGTACCCACAGGCCACATTGGAGGATTTGCGCAAGGCTTTCCCCGATACACTTAATCCCGACGGTTGTGTAAAATCAACAATCTTCATTCCCGCCGACAAGAAAAATTCCGAGAATGATAAATGGGACGGTTTTTTCAGAGCCGATGATGAGGTGCTCACAACCGGCGACGGCAAGAAGATTGCTTTTGTGCAGATGTGGACAAAACCCAGCTTTGAGCGCATCGTTGAGCACGCAAAACTCTATGATATTGAGATAGCATCGTTTGAGGCTGCCGACAAGGGTCGCCGAAAGGGTGGCTTCCGTTTGGAATATCTCAATGGATATGTTCCCCCCGTACCCACAAAGAAAAGGTCTCTTCTTTGGTTATGGATATTGATAGTACTGCTTCTTTTGGCTATTGCTGCATTCTTGGCCTTTGGTCGCACCAAGACAGTTGAGATTGAGAAGGTTGTAGAAGTGGAAAAGGTGGTAGAGGTAGAGAAAATAGTTTATGTTGATAGAGTAGAGGAAATTGAGAAGGATTTTAACTCTGCTACATTCATCAAGGGTAAAGCCGATTTGTCCGATGATGCAAAATTTGTTCTGCACGACCTTGCACAGCTAATGCAAAAGCATCCCGAACTGAAACTTAAACTCATTGGACACACATCTTCCGAGGGCGATCCTCTTTTTAACCAGAAACTCTCCGAGGCACGCGCACAGGCTGCAGTAGACTTCCTTGTTGGCCGTGGTATTGATGCCAACCGTTTGGAGGCCGAGGGTAAAGGCTCAAGCGAGCCCATTGATGAGAATAATCCCGAGGCTAACCGTCGCACAGAATTTGTAATTGTTGAATAATTAATAACTTGTAATTATGGCAGTAAAGAAAACAACGGTCAAGAAGACCAAAGATGGTACTGTGGATAAGCGTACAAAAGAAGGAAAGGCTATTGCCCAGCGTATGGCCAAAGCCCGCGCAGAGAAGAATAGTTTGAAGAACAGAATTAAAAGATTGTTTAGTTAATTATGAAAACAGATATCAAACACCTTGCAGCTTTCGCTGCTTCTGCAATTTGGGCAGACGGCGTATATGATGACGCTGAAAAAGTAGTATTGGGCGAGATTGCCGATGCTCTTGAAGTAAATGAAGATGAGTTTGTAGCGCAAGTTGAAGCAACATTGTCGCAGTTGGAGCCTATGACCGAGGAACAGCTCAATGAGTATCTCCTTGAGAGCGGTGCCGAGGTTGATGAGGATGAAGCAGCAATGATATATTTGGCTGCTATGCAGATTATTATCAGCGATGGAGTGCTTGGAGTAGAGGAGGTGGAAAATCTCTTGTCAATAGCAACTGCATTGGGCATTGATGATAGCTACGCTATGCTTCTTTTGCTCGACCTCGTGAAGGAAGACCCCGAGATTGAACTTGAGTTTTAATTAAAACATAAGCAAACTGCACGTTGAGTCTCAATCGTGTGAAAAAAGATGATGTAGCAGCAAAAATTCTTTTTTCATTTCGGCGAAAAAGATATTAGAGACAGTGAAATATCTATATTTTGTTAAACACAAACTATTATGGGATTCTTAGATAATTTAAAGGATAAATTCAAGAATGCTGAATTTACAGTCGCCCCCCAAAAGAAACTAAAGACAATTTCTGCGGATTTTAAGAAGGCATTTGAACTCACACTTGTATTCTATAAAGGTGCTCAGATTGCCGATGGCGAATTGACACTGGCAGCTCTTAACAAGAAAACAACAAAGGATGTTAAGGCAACAGCAGATAGCTTGAAGATAAAAGCCAGCACCAAAGTGGGTGATGCCGAGAAAATGTTTGATGCTAATTTTGGTGTTACCGTGCAGATTAAGGATGCTCAGGGTGTTAAACTGGTACCTAATGGGATTACAATAGGTCAAGCAGCAAGAGGTGAGTATTAATTATGAAAAAGATTTTTTCTTATATTGCACTTGCGATAGCTATTGTCTCTTGTGCTCCCAAGACCGAGCCCTATGAAGATGCGTTCGGGAAAATAGAGAATGTGGCCCAGATTGGAACAGTGGAATACACCATCACAAAGCTCATTATAGCCAATGATGAAGCATTCTACAAGTTTGGCGACAGAAAGACAATCTTTTCGTGCAAGGTAATTGCCAAGGCCGGAATTGATATGAAAGACTTCTCAATGGAGGATGTCGATGTCAATAAAGAAAAAATGTCTATCACAGTAACGCTTCCTTACCCCAAAGTACTATCCTTCAATATGCCGGCCGAAGAGGTGAAATGCGAATATTCCAAGGTATCGGGCTTGCGCACAACGTTCAACACCGAGGAACGCAATGATTTGCTTAGGCAAGGCGAGAGAGCAATACACAAGAATCTTGACAAGCTTGGTATCTTGAAAGATGCAAAGGAAAATGCGTCAATGTTTTTCCAAACATTGCTAACACACGCCGGCTACAAAGAGGTAGTAGTGAATTTTAAAGAAAAGAAATAAAGGAGGAGCATATATGAGTAATGAAAATAATATGATGAATGCTATTGAGGGTGTTGTGTCTATGGGCACCAAAGGCGCCAAGATTAAAATTGCTCTCATTGCGGCTGCTGTGGTAGTAGTTGTTGTGCTTCTCGCTTTGTTGCTATTCAACCCCTTTGGTTGGAAATACTCCCTGAAATTCTGGGACAATCAGGTGAAGATTGAAGAGACAGCCAATATTGTGGAAAAAGTAAGGAAAATTTCAGAGTTCACCACAGCGTGCTACTATGAAGAGTATGTACTGAAAGGTGAGCGTGTCGATAGAACCGAGAGCGACGGTTGGTTTGGTAAATCCGTTGATACGGTTGAGAATGAGATTATCCTCACTGTTAAAGGAACTGTTCGTGCCGGCTTTGATTTGTCAAAGCTCAAGCAAGAGGATTTTCGTTTAAGTGGCGACACTTTGAACATTGTGTTGCCTTCACCCGAAATCTTTGATATAATAAGCAACCCCTCGGATTACAAAATCTTCGAGGAGAACGGTAAATGGAATCACGAGGAGATTGTTGCTTTGCAGTCAAAGGGCAAGAAAAGACTTCTCTACAATGCCATCACCGGCGGTTTGCTTGAAAGAGCCAATAACACAGGAAAAGAGCGTATAGTAGATCTTTTTAAAGCATTCGGTTACAGCGAGGTGAATGTAGTAACATCCGAGGTGGTGCTCCCTGTCTATCAGGTTGAAACACCTGCCGATGCCACAGAAACAGAAGAGGAGGCATCAGAGGCTGCTTAACCCTCCTTTTTCAAGGTTTTCTTTATAACATTTGCGATGTATATGTTGTAAACTTACAATTATAAAAACTTTATTTATTAACCATTAAAAATTTAAAACTATGGCAGAATTTAAATTGGACGGCCGTATGAAGGTAAAGAGCTTGAAGGCCAACTTTAAAGAGAATTTCGGTTCAACACTCCGCGTTTACAAGAGCGCATCTTGCAAGGGTGCTTTCGCCGATGACGATGCAACATTGGCTTCAATCCGCGCCGAGGGTTTCAAGGGTGGTGAGCTTGTTGTAAAGGGCAATATGCAGGTTGGTAACTTTGAGAAGAAGGTTGCCGAGCTCTATGGTATTGGTGTTCAGGTAGCAAATGCCGATGACTCTGCTCTTGCAGACAATGGTGTAACTTTGGTTGCAGCCGGTAAGTAATCTCCTTTAAAAAGACAAACTATGAGTAAGACAAAACTGAAAATTGTTTATAGAACAGATGGTGTGAACACTAGAGCAAGTGTAAATACCAGACAGGGAGACAAGTATAGAACAATCGCATTACCCAAGAAGGTACAGGAGTATGGCGATGAGCATGGCTATAGCTCATTGCTTCTTTACCATAGTGAAGACCATCTTATTATACGCGGCGGTACTGAAACATTGATGGACCTTGATATCAATGGTACCAACAACAATGAATGGATTAGAGGTATTGTATCTTATGAGTGGCTTGATTAATCAAGTTCCATAGAAACAAAACAATCAGGTATGTGGGGCTTGGTTGCCCCACATATCACTATTAAAGACCCTTCTTAGTAACGTAAAATTTCTTTAGTGCTTAAACAAAATCTTATATACTAACCTTTTAAAAAACAAGTTTATGGCAACTGCAAAGAAGACAACAGCTGCAAAACCAGCAGCAAAGAAAACTACAACAGCTGCAAAACCTGCTGCAAAGAAGACAACAGCCAAGGCTGATGCTCCAAAGGCCGGTGGAGAGATAACAGTTAATGGAAACAAAATCATCCAAACAGTTCAGAAAGAGTTTTCAAAGAAATTTGAATATCTCACCCTTTGCTTCATCGTAGACGAGGACCGTGGCAAGTCTGTCAATGTAAAAGGTATCAACACTGCAAAGCGCATTTCCGAGGTGCGCAAGAAGGTTTCAACCAAGGAGATATCAATACACGGCCGCACCAAAGTACAGAATATTGAAGAGTATTTCTGGAAGGAGTTGGGTATCGCCTGTCAGATTGGAATCTGCAATTACAGTGGACACAAGCACTATTTCCCCATTGGTAGCTTCAATGAGAAGTCTCTTACACAAGCCAACGAGTGGGCAAAAGAGTCTGGTTGCAAGAAGGTAGGTGCAACAGAGATTGCCGAGATCTGCAGCGGAACCATTTTCTAAAACAAGCAGGGACACGGCGCGCCGTGTCCCCTTTAATCCCTCTTCACTGTTGTTGGCTTTTGGAATAACATACAAACTTCAAGCCTAATGATTGTAGTAATTGCTTTTATCATAAACCTTTTTGCTCCCATTGTAAATGTTGTGGGAGCGCTTGGGTTAATTGGGTGTATCATATATCAAGATTTTCATCTTCTGCCCGCGGCCGTAACATTTGCGATTATTGGGTTTATGTTTGGACTTTTTGCCCACCGCAACGATATGCCACCCCGTTGGTCGTGGGCAAAATCAAAGAATGAACTTTTCCGTTTTTCGGTTGTAGCTGTGCTGGGCTATGCGTGGAACTTTGCAGCGTGGATATTTGCCATTTATCTGGTGAGGTTTATCTTGGAGAAGATTGGATATTATCCTGTGTGAGGTGTTGAATTTGTTCCCCTCTGCATCTCTCTCCCTGCCCACACTATGTGCTGCACAGCACCTTCTTTGTCAGATATCAGAAAATATTATTCAAAAAGATTTAATACTATGAAAATTCCAGGTTTATCATTTTCGTTGAAACGTGCCGTCGGTATCAGCGGCCTAAAGACAAAGGTTGCACGAAAAACCGGTATTCCAACAACCAAGCAAGGGGTTGAACGCAAAATTGGCGGTGCAATTCTAAAAGGTATATTCGGTGGTAAAAAAAGATAATAATAACGATTATGAGCAAAGAGTATTACAAGAAGAGAATTATTGACCTTCGCGCGTCAATAGCAAGAGAGAAAGAGTCCAAGAAGAGAGACAATGAGAACTATGCACGTTGGATTAAGGGGGCGTCATCTCCATCCACAAAGGCAAGCTACCGCAAAAGCAAGATTGATGCGGCAGCAAGGCACGACCGTCAAATTGAGTATCTAAAGCGTCAGATTGAGAGTGCAAAGGATAGCCTAAAGCGTTGCAAGTGATGATGCATCTAAAATATTTCCCCCTTTTAACAGCACTGTTGCTGCTAATGGGTTGTACTGCCTCAACTTCCCCAAAGGATGTAAAAGCAGAATTTTTGCAAACTCTTGATGCCGGAAACATCAGCGAGGCAAGGTCAATGCTCTATAAAATTGAAGGCGAGACACTCTACCAGTGTGCCGAACTTTTGATAAATGAGTATATTGCTTTAGATGATGTGCAAAGTGCTATAGCTGTCTATGAACGCAGCACCCCCAACCATTGCTCCACGTATGATATGAAGTGGGCAACGTATTCCCACAACGGTTACGAGAACCGTGTAACGGAGCTTCTCTACAATGCACTTATCAAAGCAGATGATTTTGAAGGCGCCTGGAAATATCATCCATTGGAATATGAAACTCCAACCTATGCCGGCAATGGAGGTAGCTATTTTGCCTATATTTCGGATGTGCTCATCCATCTGTGTCAGCAAGGGAGAAAAGTAGAGGCACAGCAGTTCCTCGACAAGCACTCGCTGTGGTTCCTGAAGAATGTCGATAATGGCGAGTGGGGCAATAAATATCCTATGTATCACTATGACAAAGTATTGCCCCCGCTGCAGTCTATAATTAACAAGAGTTATTGATGTTATGAAGAGATTTATAATACCGGCATTGGCATTGATGCTTTCTGCTTGTGGAAATATTGCCACAGAGCGTAAGCCGGCCGAAATGGGATATGAAAAGCAACACCTCCAGCAGAGTGAAGGAGTGGTGTTGTCCGAGCGCGACGAACTGCTCTATGAAAAGACACTTGCCAATGTCGTGGCTGCCGAGGAGGCTTTAGAAACTGTTATATCAGGAGAAGAGGAGAATGTTCCCAGGGTGCTTGCCAATATACGTCAGCTCAATTATAGCTACAATGCCGCAGCAATGAACGATGACACGCGCCAATATTGCGAGGCATTGAGCAATCGCATTGCTGCTCTCAAGGAGCGTGCAAGGACATTATCTACATTAACTCATCAGCAGAAAGACAATACGAGGCTCATTGCGCAAGAAAAGGCCACTCTTGTGGAGCAGAATATTGAATATCCTTGTTACCTTGAGGCAGGCGATGTCCTGTATTATGATATCGAGACCGAGAACATTGCAAGGGTAAAAATCTATAATCTGGACCGTCAATCAACCTTGAACAGCTACATAAGCACCAGGGTGAACGATTCGTTGCAGATAAAATACTCTGCAATATACCTTCTCTCCATTGAAACAGTGGGAAGGGAGTATGTCTCAAATACGATAAAAGTGAAGTATGGCGAGGGCACTTCACTGCTGCGCCCCAACATCCTCTCTGAAAATGTTCCCTGCAGAAAAGGTGATTTTGGCGCAGTGGGAGTTGAGACTGTCAAGCTCGATAACATACTCGACGGTGCCCGCAAACTAACCCTTCGCGGGCAGCTGAAGTCGGCCTTTTCGGGAACTTCCAGGGCTCTTGTGGCAATCAAGGTTCCCCAAGGTGCATCGGATATAATCTACTCGGTGCGCATATCTACAAGCGAATTGCAACGCAACGAAGACGGGCAGTTCTATAAGAACGTGGGACATTCATATAATCGCATAGATATTTTCAAGTTGCCTGTATATGAGAGGCGTCGTCGCAGTGGTATAATAGATATGTTGCTCGATGAAAACCGCCCTGTTTGCGAAGAGGATGCCTATTGCAATATGTATGTAATACGCGACCAGAATGAAGCCAAGAAGTTCCAGGATGGCAAAGTAGATGCCTCGGAAATCAATTATGATGTAGACTGTTCAACACTTGGCACACAGTCCTGCAACGGCACCATTCCTGTCAATGACTCCCAAACAATATATCTGGCTTTTGAGAATGAGCGAATGCGCTATGCCAACTATTTGTGGGTAGAGGCTGTTGCTGTGATGCCAACAATAGAGTATCATAAAACAAAGTACAGCGTAGAATGAGAGTAAGTCGAATTCTTCTAACAGGCTTTGAACCCTTTGGGGAATATTGCGAAAATTCATCGTGGGCGGTTGCCGTAAAGGTATCCGCTCTTGATGTTGAAGGGCTGGTGGTTGAGAAAATGCCTGTAAGTTTCAATAGAGTGGCAACATCATTGCGTGAAGCGGTGAACAACCATAAGCCCGATGTAATAATAATGCTTGGGCAGTCGGCGCTCACCGACAGTGTGAAAGTGGAACGTGTGGCAATAAACCTGATGGACTCGAATAATGCAGACAACGATGGCTATCAACCCAATGAGGAACCAATCTACGAGGGAGAGAACAATGCACTTTTCACCACTTTACCCATAAAGCAGTTGCGCACGGCTGTGGAACAACTTGGAACACCTGTCAAACTCTCCAGTTCGGCAGGCCTTTATGTTTGCAACCGGCTCTACTACGAGGCTCTCAGGTTGTGCGAGGGAACGTCAATGAGGGCATTATTCATTCACCTTCCACTCTATGACGGGCAGCAGCACTCCCCGGTTGGCAGCAAACAGACATTGCCGTTAGAAAATATGACAAACGCAATATATACAATTATAAAAACATTAATAGGAACATCAATGCTATGAAATCAAGTATCATAGACCTGCTACGGCACATCTCTCTCTTCATCCAAATGTGAGTGTAGCCCAACTAAAGGAGCGTTTCCCCGATGAGCTGCAAGGTGGCAGGTTTGGCGTTGTACGTGGAGAAAATGAAGTTATGGAAAAAGATATTTTACGTTATAATAAGTTAAAAAAAGAAGATTGTATTATCTTTGTCTGCAACCAATGGTTGCCTGGCAATAACCAGAGGTTTGTAGATTACGTGAACAACAATATAGAAGATATTACCATATCCAAAGCTTAAACAAACACAATAAAATATGATTGAGAAATTTAGAAATGAACTGGCCAGAGTCTTTGATGATGACTTGCGCACAAAACAATGGCAGAACTATGTGGACTATGCTATCATAGGACTAATTGTTATCTCCACCCTTGAGGTGTTTGCCTCCACCTATGAGTCAATTTCAAACCGCTATGGTGCAATTCTGCACTTCATTGATTATGCAACCACTTTTATCTTTACAGTGGAGGTGGTGTTGCGCATCTGGTGTGCCGATATCAGTAACAGTAAGTACAAAGGCTTTTGGGGACGTGTGCGCTACTGCTGCACATTCTATGGTCTCATAGACATCCTTTCAACATTCCCCTTCTACATAAACTATTTCTATACTATCCCTTACGTGGCTCTGAAGGCTCTGCGTATAGCTCGTTTGCTGCGTGTTTTCCGCTATGTGAAGGCCTTTGGCATCCTTTCGCGTGCTATGAAGTCCAAGAAGGATGAAATGATGGTGTCGGTGCAGTTCCTTGCTATCATCACCCTCATTCTCTCATTCATCCTCTTCTTTGTTGAGCACGAAGCACAGCCCGATGTCTATGACAACGGCTGGACATCTGTGGTGTGGGCCTTTGCCCAGTATATCGGCGACCCGGGTGGTTTTGCCGATACCCCTCCCATCACATTCGTGGGACGCATAATCGCTTGCATCATTGGTGTGCTTGGTATTGCTATCTTCGCGGTGCCTGCGGGTCTCATCGGTTCGGGATTTTCCGATATTATGGCCGAGGATGCCGAGGAGGAGACAAGAAAGAAGAATATTGACAGCATAGTCCATTCCTTCAAGTTCGAGAAGGACCAGCACTTCACACAGCTCTTTGTGGTACCACGTTACAAGGAACTCAACACAATCCTCACACGCCGCTTCCTCACAATGGATGATATTGTGAAGGCAGTAGAGGCATCAGACTGTCTGCACCTCTATAATATGGCCAATGCCGCCAATGCCGAGGATAACCCAGAGGACAAGATTGTTGTGATGAACTACAAGCGCAATACTCCCTATGGCTGTTGCATCGACCGTGGCTCAAAAGTAACAATAGTATTCACATCGGGATATACCGAGGCGTGTACAGGATGGTTTGCCTATCACATAGCAAAACTTGGTGGTTTCAACTACATTGCCAAGGAGGTGGAAATTGACCCCGACAATCCAACATCCTATTATAATATCCCCACAAATTGCAAGTGCCCCAATCTCTCGCTTTTCCTCGAGGATTTGAATCGCCTTACCTCGCGTCCCGGCAGTTGGGCTATTCCCATCTTGGCGGCATCAGGCCCTCGCAAACGTCCCCACCAGTTCCACTTCTGCTATAACCCCAAGAAACAGGACGAGTCCTATGGCAATCCCGATAGCAGAGTGAAGGATTTTGCACTGTTTGAGAAACTCTTCAATTACGTTTCAACACAGCTTGAAAAAGAGTATGACTATAAATGCGACAGAAACCTCTACTATGCTGTCTCAAAGAGCAACCTTGCCTATTTAATACAGGCCGAAAATGTCTTCACATTGAGGGTGGAGTGCTTTGTGTGGATGTCCGATTTCCGTCGCGTGGCTGTAATCAAATCTTTGGCCGAATATCTTAATGCTGTTCTTGAGCCCGAGGTTGAGAAGCAGTTGCCTCCCGAAATGGTGCAGCGTGTCGAGGGTAAGGACTTCGGTATGCAGGATTATGTTGATTAACCCCCGGCGATGGAACTTCTAAAAACATTATATAGCATAAACTCAAAGTCGGGCAAGGAGCAACGCATCAAGGAGTTTGTTCGCTGTTATCTCGATGGGAAAGGGGTGGACATTAGTGAAGATACATTTGGAAACCTCTTTATCACCAAAGGACAATCACAGGAGTATCCTTGCATTGTGGCTCACCTCGACGAGGTGCACGATGTTGAAAAGACAACTCTCGTGGTTGAAGGTGAGAACATATATGCCATTGATGCGCAAGGTGCCAACGTTGGTTGTGGTGCCGATGACAAAAACGGAGTGTGGATAGCTCTAAAGCTCCTTGAGACAAAGCCGGTGCTTAAAGTTGCTCTCTTTGTGCACGAGGAAAAGCTCAATGAGGAGGCCGGCTGCAGGGGGTCGAGAGCCTGCGACCTCTCCTGGTTTGATGACACAATGTGTCTTTTGCAGTGCGACAGGCGTGGCGCAACGGATGTAGTTAGTGTGGGGAAGGGTGGTATAGCCCTTTGTGAAGAGGGGTTTATCCCGTATGAGATATTAAACTGCTATGGCTATTCCTACACCGATGGCGGCCGCACCGATGTTGTTGCATTGCGCGAGCGCGGGCTAAAGAAGAACTGCTGTAATATAAGCTGCGGCTATTACAATGCTCACAAAGAGAATGAATATACCAACTTCCCACAGCTGTGCAATGCATTGGATTTTGTGTCAAACGTTGTCGATTATTTTCTGCAGCAGTTGTAATGGTACGTTAAATATCAGTAATAGTGAAATAACAAAAAACTTAAAACTATGAAAAAATATCTTGTTTCTCTACTTGTGATTTTCTCGGTTGCCATCGCATCGGCCCAGGAGGTGGAATTTACAGCCGACCGTCCAGGTGCTTCAACAGGGCCTGCCATTGTTGGTAAAGGTGTTATACAGTGGGAGCAGGGAATGCAGTACGATGGTGGCGAAGGAAAAGGACAATATACCTTCAGCAGCACACTTTTCCGCTATGGACTCTTTAACGGAGTGGAGTTGCGCCTTGCAGGTGATGCTTTCACATACGACAACTACGATAATTGGCGCACAGCCTTCTCAGGTATCAGCCTTGGAACTAAGATAAGTTGCTTTGAGGGACGTGGTGCAATACCGGCAATATCAGTGCTTGCCGATTTTGCCATCCCAGGAACAGGTCCAAAGGATATTGCCCCCGAGCACCTTGCACCCTCACTCTATCTGCTGTTTGAAAATCCCTTAGGCGAGAATTTTAGCTTAGGCTATAACGTGGGTGCCGAGTGGGACGGCTCATCTCCCTCACCCGTTACATTCCTTGCTTTGTGCCTTGGCTATTCAATCAATGACCATCTTGGCTGTTTTGCCGAGAGCTATAACTACCTTGCAACCGGCAACAACGCCTTCTGTGCCGATTTTGGCTTCAACTATATGCTTGCTCGCAAAGTGCAGGTAGATGTTGCTGCCAATCTCGATTTGTGCGACCCTGCACACTGTTGGTCGGTGAGCTTTGGAGTTGCGTGGCAAATAAATAAGTGATATCCCAATCAATAGTTACAAGCAGCTGTCTAAAAAGGCTCTTTCTATTCAACTTCTCACAAACGAGGGTGCCCCTTTAATACTAATGGGGCACCCTCATATCTATTTATCACTCCACCATCGGGAGGCTCTCTTTCCATTGCCGGGCATAGGAGTCGAGTATGCTGCGCACCTTTTGTCCAATGGTGGCATACTCCTCTTTCTTTAGGTTGGCAAGCGACACACGTATGCTCCACTCAGGCCCGTCGAAGCCACCGCCGTTCAGCACCACAAGAGATGTCTCCGTTGCAAGGCGGAATACCACATCCAACGGGCTGTGATTAAGCCGCAGCCAATCCACAAAATCCTCACCATAGAAACGCTTGCCCCACACGGTGAGGTCAATCTCGGAGTAGTAGCCCGCACGCAAGGGGTCGGGCACAAGCTCAAAGCCCATATTCTCCCACAATGTGCGCAGGCGTTGCTGTATTATTTCGTGCATCTTAAGACGGAAATTGTCGCTCTCGCGCTTGTCTATGATGGAGTAGAGGGCAAAGAGTGTCATCTGCAACTGTTGAGGAAGCGAAAGGCCGGCAGTGTGGTTCAGGGCAACCTGTCGGCTGTCGGCCACCATACGGTCAATGAAACGCATATTTTCAACGTCGCTTCTTATGCTGCCATAGCGCTGCTTTAGTTCCCCTTTACGCTTGCGTGGAAGGCGCGTGAGAAGCGTGTCAAAAATATTGTCGCGGTGCAAGGCAATGACAGCCGAGCGCCAACCCGTTGCTCCAAAATATTTCGAGAACGAGTAGACACAGATGGTGTTGTGTGGCAAACGCGCCAGCAGCGACTGAAAGCCCGGAATATATGTTGCATATACATCATCGGTTACAATCATCAAGTTGGGGTTCCAACGCTCCACAATATCAACCAACAAATCAACAGTGTGGCTGTCCATCGCATAGCTTGGCGGGTTGCTTGGGTTCACAATAAACAGCGCTTTATAGGCCGGGTCTCGCAGTTTGTTGATGCCTCGCTCGCTATATTGCCACAGGTGTAAACCGTCGTTGCTCATACGGTTGGCGGGTATTTCTGTTACATTATAGTTATAGCGATAGAGCTTGGGAATTTCAATGTATGGTGTGAACACGGGTGTCATCAGCGCAATATGGTCGCCGCGGTTGAGCAGCCTGTTCTGCTGCAAGCTGTCAAAGATGTAGCACATTGCGGCAGTTCCGCCCTCGGTGGCAAAGAGGTCAATCTCGCCCAGCGGTGGTCGCCCGGCACACAACTCTTGTGCAATGTAGTCATTAATGGCTATCTCTGCGTGTGGCAATATGCGGCCGGGCACCGGGTATTGGTTACCAATGACACACTCGGTCCATTCGTGCACAAGGGAGTCGGGGTTGGCCTTGTGCTCGTCAATCATATATCTGTAGCACTTCTCTATGAATGTGGCCCAAGGCTCCTTTCTGTTCTCCTTGAGGAACTGTTGCAGACGTTCTGCAATGCCAATCTTCTGCGGTGTGCCGGCAATGCCCTCGGGGCATTGCCAGTTGCGACGGCACTCCTCAATGCCAAACTTACCAAGCGCAAAGAGTGTCTCACGTGGCAGCGTTGCAATCCAATTGGGGTTTCCTCGCCCAGCATTCAGCATCGTGTGCGTAGCCTTTTTTATACTCTCATCGGCAAGCTCAATAAGACGGTCCTTCAGCTCAAAGGGGCTTATGCGCTCCATCTCTTTCTCAAATTTCTCAACCTCACTGTGGTCGTTCAACAGATTATTCATATTTGTTGGTTTAATAAATTTTACAATAACAACATCTCTTCTCACATCATAAGCACAATGAACACTCCCCAAAGGATGAGCAATGTGTTGCCCACCGCATAGGTGATTGTGTAGCCCAGTGCCGGTGTCTCACTGCCCAAACTCTCTTGCAAGGCACCAATGGCAGCAGTTGTGGTGCGCGCGCCGGCGCAGCATCCCAATGCAATTGCAGGGTGAAATTTGAACCATTTTACGGCAATGAACAGGCCAAAGAGAAGCGGCAGAGTGGTGGCAAGTATGCCGGCGGCAAAGAGCGAGAGCCCCACTTCTCTAAAGCCCTGCACAAAGCCCGGGCCAGCCGAAATTCCCACTATTGCAATGAAAATGTTAAGCCCAAGATTATTGAACACCCACAGCGCGCCATCGGGTATTGCGCCCATTGTGGGACGGTGGGCACGCCACCACCCAAAGACAAGGCCCGCAATAAGTGCGCCGCCACTGCTGCTAAGGCTCAGTGGCACATTGCCAATGTGCAACGTAAGGGTGCCAATGACAGCACCAAGAACTATTCCAAGCGACAAGAAAACAATGTCGGTGGCATTTGTGGCAGGGTCGGGATAGCCAATCTCCTTTGCAGCAATCTTCACGTCAATCTTCTTGCCCACAAGCTCAATAACATCGCCGGCGTTTATCACTGTTGCAGGAAACACCGGGATGCTCACTCCCGTGCGCTTTATCTTCTGTATGGCAACTCCGTGCATAAAGGGTTGTGAACGCAACTCACTAACACGCTTGCCGCTAAGTGTCATATTGTGCTTGCGTGTTTGTCCCGCAACGGTGGTGCGCATCACCATAACAGGAAAGTCGAGCAGGGCACCATCATCAACCTCGGCACCAATCCAACGCTCCTCGCCCACAGTATATTCGTGGCGGCCACTCAAAACCACCTCATAACCAATATAGAGCACATCGGCGGGCTTAACATCATCTATTATCTGTTTCCCGTTACGTATCCTCTCCACAAAGAGCCGTTTACCCTGCCTGCTGAAGAAATGCTCAAGCTCCCTAACCTTGCGCCCTTTGGCAAACCAATCATTTTCAATGGAGTAGCAGCGAAACTCCACCTCGCGTTTTGCAGCGGTGAAGCCCGGCTTCTCATCATCATCCTTGCCCATCTTGCTCTCAAGCTCCCGGCACCTCTCCTTAACCTTTTCCACGCCGCCCAGCAATTTGGGCCCCAAACGTGCCAATATCCACGCCGAGCCCGCAGTGCCAAAGATATAAGTAACAGCATAGGCTACCGGTATTATGCCAATCATCTTCTCCTGTTGAGCCTGGTCAATATCAAGGCTGCGTATAGTATCTCCCGCCACACCAATTACCGCACTGATAGTCTGCGCCCCCGACAGCAACCCCGCCGCCTCTCCCGGGCCATACCCCATAAGAAGCGCTATGCCCCAGGTCGATAACAGAATGAAAAGACACATAACCACTGCAAAGAACACCTGTGGAAGCCCCTCCTTGCGTAGGCCCGCAAAGAACTGCGGCCCCACCTTATAGCCAATGGCGAAAAGGAAGAGCAAGAAAGCCACCTGCTTCAGCGGTCCGGTGATTGAAATGTTGAGTTGCCCAACGAGCACCCCCACAAGCAACACACTTGTAACAATTCCCAGGCTAAAGCCCTTAATCTGAATCTTGCCAATGAGAAAACCCACTCCCAACGTCAAATAAATCGCCAGCTCAGGATGAGCCTGCAGAAGATTAGTTATCCACTCCATAATTATTACTTTTATCTCATTCAAGGAACATCAGATACCGGATAAAAGTTTAAATGAAACACAGTGATTGTTTATTTAACAATTTTGACCTTTGGTGCAGTTATAAAATAAATTTTGGTATATATATCAAAACTTGATACATTGACATCATAGGCTTACCATACCGAGGGTAGACGAACAAATAAATTTTCTTGCCTGTATCGGCAAGAAAAATGTTGTATTTATAGTTTTTCTGTTATAGCTTGCCGTTATCGGCAAGAAAGTGCTATATTTGCATTGCTTTAATGAATAAACTTGCCGATAGGAGGACTGAAAATGGATTATATTTCTGTAGCTAAATTCGCCAAAAAGTATGGGATTGCAGAGCGCACTGTGCGCAATTATTGTTCCAACGGAAAAATACCGGGGGCGGTGCTTATTGGCAAGACGTGGAGTGTGCCTTGCGATGTGGAGTTGCCACAGCGTGGAACTATGAGGCGCAAACTTATGCCTTTGCTTGTTGTGCTGAAGGAACAGAAGGAATCGAGGCTAAAGGGGGGAATATACCATCGCACGCAGATTGACCTTACATATAATTCAAACCACATTGAGGGTAGTTGCTTGACGCACGAACAGACACGTTTTATCTTTGAAACAAATACTGTGGGGGTGGAGAATGGTGCAATACGAGTTGATGATATAATTGAGACCACGAACCATTTCCGTTGTATTGATTTTATCATTGACAATGCCGAGGCGCATCTGACTGAAGGTTTTATAAAGAGTCTTCACGCTCTGTTGAAGTCGAGTACCACTGACAGCAACAAGGAGTGGTTTGCAGTGGGGGAGTACAAGCGTTTGCCAAACGAGGTGGGTGGCAATGAGACTGTTGTGCCAGAGGGTGTTCAGCAGGCGATGCAAACGTTGTTGAAGAAGTATAATTCCATAAAAAACAAGTCGTTTGAGGATATAATTGATTTTCATCAACGTTTTGAGGCAATACATCCGTTCCAGGATGGTAATGGCCGTGTTGGTCGCTTGATTATGTTCAAGGAGTGCCTTGCGAATGGCTTTGTACCGTTCATAATAACCAATGAACTAAAATACTTTTACTACCGTGGCTTGCAGCAGTGGAACAATGTTCGCGATTATCTGCTTGATACTTGTCGCGCTGCTCAAGATAACTATAAAGCTTTGCTTGACTATTTTAGAATTGAATATTGATAATAGATCTCTTTGTAGCCATTTGTGGCTGTTCGGCGTGAACTGAAGAATAAAGATATTAAAGTATAAATCAGCTTGATGAAGCTATGGGGTGGTTTCAGCTATTGAGGTGTCTGTTTGGAAATGACATTTATTTAGTTGTAGTAAACGAGCAAGAGCCAATATTCGTTGGCTCTTGCTCGTTTACTACCATTTCATATTTATATGCAATGCTGCCACCTCAACGGCGCTTGGCTATGTTATTTATGTACTTGTGTCTAAATATTTATCTATCTTTCAGTTTCCCCCCCTTTAATCACACTTCGTGTGCTTGAACCTTGGCTGCGCTCGTTGCAAAACCCAAGCAAACTTGGTTTTGACTCGCTTGCACAAGCTTTCAGCTCAGCTTATAAGGTCCCTCAACAGCAGCAGCTCTTTTTCGCTTACACCGCGCAGGGTGAGTGCTTCGCGGTCGCGCATAATCTGCTCGGCAACTTTGTTGGCGCTGCCGCACAGCTCCTTGGCCTTTTCATAAAGTTCCACAGCTGTGGCATTGTTCTTGTTCACCCACTCAACGTGTGCTGCATTCAGGTAATCCTCGAAACTTGGGTTGGGCATTGCGTGCAGGCGATTGTAGTAGGCGCGTGCCTGTTCATCCTTGCCGGTTAGGAACGAACACCAGGCAATAGCGCGTGTGGCACGCTGCGAGCCCGGTTTCAGGTATTCCACCTTGTAGAAACGTGCGAATGCTTCGTCATACTGTTTCATTGTGGCAAAGCTTTCACCTGTTTGCAGCAGCAGCGAGATGTTCTCGGGTGCAAGTTCCTCGGCCATACGATAGTAGCTTAGTGCTTTGTCCGATTCACCTTGCATACGGTAGCACTGGGCAATGTGCCGCAGTGTCCACAGTGTGTCGGGCTTCACAATGTCGGCCTTGGTATAGTAGTCGATGGCTACATTGAAATTACGCTCCTTTTGCAGGCAGTAGCCCATCTCCTGGTAGAACTGTGCATCGCATTGATTACTCTTTTCATAGAGTTTGCCTGCATTGAATGCTTCGCTGTAGTACTCCTTTTCAACAAGGTAACGGAAGGTGCGCAACACGGCGTTGCCGTCGCTGCTCACAAGAGGGGCCAGTTGTGCACTCTCAAGCAGGTTCAGTTGCATTGCAAAGGGGTCGCTGAATTCGTGGCGGAAGTTGGAGAGCTTGAAGAAGCGGTATAGGTCCTGTATGTATTGGTTGCTTTCAATCTCGGCACGTTTCTCCTTGGCTGCTATGGCGCGTGTCTCGGCATCCTCTATTGCGGCTGCTTCATCACCGCCAAGCTGCCCGCTGAGCATCTCGCGCTGTTCCTTGGGCACGCGTTGCAGAGTGAAGCAGAAGGAGTATTTGTCGCTGTTGCAAAAGACCGGTGAGCCACATATTGTGCCAATCAGACTCTTTGAGCCGGGCTGGTCCGAGGAAAAAATCTCGGCAATGCCGGGCACGGTGCTGTCAAAGGGACGGAACCAGTTTGCCATTTCACCGAAGAAAGGATAGTTTTTCAGTTGCGAGAAGGTGCCCATATAAACATCGGCTCCCTCAATCTGCCACTTTGCCATCTCCTCCATTTTGCTCTTTATGGCATCCTCCTCCAGCCATTTGCTCCATTCGGGATTTTTGTCCTCATCCTCCTCAATCTCCTTCATAATGTCAATGCTCAGCTTGCCGTTGCCGATGTGAGGGTTTTTCATAATGGCAGGGATAATCTCCTCGCGCATCTTGCGGTCTATTTTTTGCGTCTCACGACAGCGCAAAAGCTGTATTTGAATTGTTTGTATGCGGCGCGAAATCTCTGCATCGTCGCGCAGCGTCTCAAGTGCTGCCGATAGGGAGGGGTAGAGTCCTATGCGCTGTTCATATTGGAAGAGCACCGTTACAAGGCCTGTGAGTGCACGTGTCGATAGCATTGAGTTTTCGTTGTGGGCAATGCTGCACAACATTTCAGCCTTTATTGGCTCAAAGCATTTCAAGGCGCCCAGCGTTGCAGCGCTCACCATTGTGGCGCGGTCGTTTGCCGATATTTCAGTGTCGCAGATGAGAGCTTTTATAGCCTCGGCTCCCGCCTTGTCCCACGCAGTGCTGCTCCAAATTGCCCCAAAGAGCTGTTGCAAAAACCTTTCGCGCTCCTTGAAGAGCTGCTCGCGCACAGTGCGGCACTCTGCAGCCGGCAGGCTGTCTGTTACAGAGATGTTGGCGGCATTCTCCTTTAGTGCAGAGTGAAGGCTGCTAACTCTTTCAAGGTTTCTGTGCTTGCGGCGCATTTGGCAATAGACCGTTGTAGAGTGCTCTGTGAGACGCGAAACTGCAATCAAGTCGTTCAGTATGTAGCAACGTCCCATAAGCTCGCCGTGCATACGTTCCCTGTCGGGGTCGGGCATTCCCTGGCGCAGAAAATCGAGCATATAATGGCAAGCCATCTTCATCTCGTTATATCTTGTGCACAGTTCCCAGTCCTGCAGAGTGTCAATCTCCTCTCCAAGAGCTTCAATGGCCTGTTTAAGCCTCTGTTCATTGAGCAAGGCAACAACCTTGCGCTGTATCTCCTTTATCTTCTTGTCTTCCATCTTTGGAATTATTCACACAATTCATTTAAAAAAGGCAGAGCCTCTCTATAAACATAAACAGCGCGGTTGCCCACGCTGTTTATGATTGTTATTCTATCGGGGTTATGATTATTCGCCCTTGATTGCAGCAACGCCGGGGAGCACCTTGCCCTCAATAGCCTCGAGCAGAGCACCACCACCTGTTGAGATGTATGATACCTGGTCGGCCATACCGAACTTGTTGATGCAAGCTACAGAGTCGCCACCACCAATGAGTGAGAATGCACCGTTGGCTGTTGCCTTGCCAATAGCCTCGGCAATGGCGCGTGAACCTGCTGTAAAGTTGTCGAACTCGAACACACCTGCAGGGCCGTTCCAAAGGATAGTCTTTGCATCAACGATAGCTGCAGCAAAAGCCTCCTGAGCCTTGGGACCTGCATCCAAGCCCTCCCAACCTGCGGGGATAGCCTTTGCGGGGCACACCTGTGTGTTGGCGTCGTTAGAGAAGTCATCGGCAGCAACGCAGTCCTCGGCAAGAACAAGGTTCACACCCTTTGCCTTTGCCTGCTCCATAATGCTGATAGCGAGGTCGAGCTTGTCGTCCTCAACAATTGAACGACCAATCTCGCCACCCTGAGCCTTGGCAAATGTATATGTCATACCACCGCACAGGATGAGGTTGTCTACCTTGTCCATCAAGTTCTCGATGATACCAATCTTTGTAGAAACCTTTGAGCCACCCATAATTGCAGTGAAGGGGCGCTTAATGTCCTTGAGGATGTTATCAACAGCCTGAACCTCCTTCTCCATCAAGTAACCGAGCATCTTGTTGTCAGCGTCAAAGTAGTCGGCGATAACAGCTGTAGATGCGTGGCGGCGGTGAGCTGTACCAAAAGCATCGTTGATATAGCAGTCGGCATAAGAAGCAAGAGTCTTTGCAAACTCCTTCTGAGACTCCTTCATAGCCTTCTTAGCGTCGTTGTATGCGGGATCCTCCTTGTCGATACCTACGGGCTTACCCTCCTCCTCGGGATAGAAGCGAAGGTTCTCAAGCATAAGCACCTCGCCTGCCTTCAATGCAGCAGCAGCCTCAGCAGCCTTTGCGCAGTCGGGTGCAAACTGAACGGGTACACCCAACTTCTCTGATACAGCATCAACAATCTGGCTCAAAGAGTACTTTGCATTAACCTTACCCTTGGGCTTGCCCATATGAGACATAATGATGAGAGCACCACCGTCGGCCAAAACCTTCTTCAGTGTGGGAAGAGCACCGCGGATGCGGGTGTCGTCAGTGATTTTGCCCTCCTCGTTCAAGGGTACATTGAAATCAACACGAACAATTGCCTTCTTACCGGCAAACTTGAAATTGTCAATTGTCATAATTCTAATTATTATTTAGTTAGTGGTTATTGGTTTCTTCTTCATCGCAGTTTGCTGTGTCATTTGCGTTTGCAAACCGCATACTATGCAAAGATAGTCAATTTAAACTAAAACAATGCCTTTTTACAAAATATTTATATTTTGGTTGTTGCTTTTTCTTTTTTACAATACTCCTTACACACTGCTGTGAGTCCGCATCTGTTACATTCGGGCGTGCGAGCCTTGCACACATAGCGCCCGTGCAATATCAGCCAATGATGTGCCTTGGGCACCACCTCCTGTGGAATGTGCTTCATCAGTTCCATCTCAACACTATAGGGCGTTGTGCAGCGCTTGGGCACAAGCCCAATGCGGCGGCTCACACGGAACACGTGCGTGTCCACAGCCATTGCATTCTTGTCCCACACCACAGAGAGAATGACGTTAGCAGTCTTGCGGCCTACGCCCGGGAGCGTAACAAGCTCCTCGAGCGTGTCGGGCACCTCGCCGCCAAAGTCGCTGCACAGCTTCTGTGCCATTCCCACAAGGTGCTTTGCCTTGTTGTTGGGGTAGGATACACTCTTTATGTAGTTGTATATCTCGTCGGGGTGTGCCTGCGCCATCTCTTGTGCATCGGGGTAACGCGCAATAAGGTCGGGGGTTACAAGGTTTACTCTCCTGTCGGTGCACTGGGCCGATAGAATGACAGCCACCAGAAGATCAAACGGGGTGGAGTAGTTAAGCTCGGTTTCGGCCACCGGCATTGCAACCTCAAAGTATTCAATTACCTTATTATATAGTTCTTTCTTTTTCATAGTATATCGTCAATCTTTGCGAAGATAATTTTTAATTGCAGTTTTTCAAAACGAAAACAGAAAAAACTGTCGGGTGCAGCAGTGCGTGTAGGGCTTTAAATAAAACATCAATGGCGACCGTGTGGTCGCCATTATTGTGTGTTATACAATGAATTCCCTTATTTCGCAGTTTCCGAAGAGAGTTACATCGCGGTGGGTTACTCCCTTTATCTCCGCCTCCATTATGCGGCAGAAGAATCCGTGGCTGAATGCGAGGATTTTCTTTCCCGGGTACTCGCGGCGCACCTTGTCCAAGAACTTGTGGGCGCGCTCCTTCATCGACTCCTCGGTCTCTACCGTCTCGTTGTAAACTGCCCCCTTGATGGGTGTTCCTGCCAGGTTGCCAAGGTCTCGCTCGCGCAGAAGAGGCTCCTTTATAAAGGTACACTCAATGCCTTCGAGGGCAATCTCGGCTGTGTCGAGGCAACGTTTGAGGTCGCTGCACAGCACAACATCAAACTCCAGCTCGGCAATGCGTGGGCGCAGTGAGTGTGCCTGCTCAATTCCAAGCTCCGACAGGTGCCCGGGTGTCTGTCCCTGAAACAATCCTTTGGAGTTCTCAATAGTCTCGCCGTGGCGAGTCATATATATGGTTGTAGCCATAGTCTTATTGTTATTGTGCTCTCCCTAACCTTATGCAAGAAATCCTCACATCTGTTCAATAGGGGAGAAACAATGAATTTAGTTGGCGCTCTCAAACATCTTGAGGAAACGCACGTCGTTCTCGCTAAAGAGGCGAAGGTCCTTCACCTGATACTTGAGGTTGGTGATGCGCTCAATACCCATTCCGAAAGCGTAGCCCGAATAGACCTTGCTGTCGATGCCGCAAAGCTCAAGCACGTTGGGGTCCACCATACCGCAGCCAAGAATCTCCACCCAACCGGTATTCTTGCAGAATGGGCAGCCCTTTCCGCCACAAATGTTACAGCTTATGTCCATCTCGGCGCTGGGCTCTGTGAAGGGGAAGTATGAGGGGCGAAGACGTATCTTGGTCTCCTTGCCGAACATCTCCTGTGCAAAGAGAAGCAACACCTGCTTCAGGTCGGTGAACGACACATTCTTGTCAATGTAGAGACCTTCCAACTGGTGGAAGAAACAGTGTGCGCGGTAGCTTATTGCCTCGTTGCGGTAAACACGGCCCGGAGCGATGATGCGGATAGGGGGCTGGCTTGTCTCCATAACGCGGCTCTGCACGCTGCTGGTGTGTGTGCGCAGAATTATGTCGGGGTGAGCTTCAATGAAGAATGTATCCTGCATATCGCGTGCGGGATGGTCCTCGGCAAAGTTCATTGATGAGAACACGTGCCAGTCATCCTCAACCTCAACGCCATTGGCAATAGAGAAACCAAGTCGTGCAAAAATGTCTACAATCTCATTCTTTACAATAGAGAGAGGGTGGCGTGTACCCAATGTGGTGGGGTAGGCCGGGCGTGTGAGGTCAATCTCGCACTGCTCCTCCTCCTTGTTGCTTATCTGCTCCTTCAGGGCATTGAAATGCTCCTGTGCCGCATTTTTAAGTTCGTTGATTTTCACGCCCACTTCGCGTTTCTGCTCAGCGGGAACCTCGCGGAACTGTGCCATCAGGTCGTTGATTATACCTTTTTTGCTCAGATATTTGAGACGCAGCGCCTCAAGCTCCTCGGCGTTGGTTGCAGTGGTGGCTGCAATCTCCTGGAGCAGCCCTTCTATTCTTGCTATCATAATGCTGTTTACCTATGTTTTATTCTATTCTGCAAAGTTAAACAAAAAAACGTTCAAAAAAGAATTTATGGCGATTAATAGTGCTTGCTCTCTATATTTTAGGTGAAATGCTTCTAAAAACGCCAAAAATATTTTGATGTTGGACATTTTTTTTTCAAATTTGCGTCTTTGGTAGTGCTTTAAAATACAAAAGCAGCGAAACTATGGACTACAAGGATATTGACAAAGAAGTGGAAGGTCTGCTTGTCAGGCTGTCGCGCCGTTTCTCGGCCGAGGATATAAAACGCATAGGCGAAGCCTATCAGTTGGCACGCGAGGCCCACAAGGAGCAGCGCCGCAAATCGGGCGAGCCATATATAATGCACCCTGTTGCAGTGGCAAAGATTGTTGCCGAGGAGCTGCGTCTGGGCGCCAACCCCATAATAGCCGCCTTTCTTCACGACGTGGTGGAGGATACCGCCTACACCATTGAGGATATAAGTGAACGCTTTGGCGAGGATGTTGCCTTTCTTGTAGATGTGGTAACAAAGAAAAAGAAGAAGGGCACACCAACCTCATCGAGCCAAATCGACAACTACAAGCAGATGCTCAACTCGCTTCACTACGATATTCGCGCTCTGCTCATAAAACTCTCCGACCGTCTGCACAATATGCGCACACTCAACAGTATGCGCCCCGACAAGCAGATGAAGATTGCAGGAGAAACCGACTACTTCTATGCCCCTTTGGCACACCGTTTGGGCCTCTATTATATCAAGCGCGAGATGGAGAACCTCTCCTTCCGCTACCGTTGTCCAAGAGACTATGCCTACATTGAAGAGCAGCTTGAAAAGGATTTCAAGGAGCGCGAGTCGGGGCTAAAGGAGTTTATGGCAGAGATAGAACGTCTGCTGGCCAACAATGATATTCTTATGGCCCGCACCGAGATCTATTCCCGTGGCCCATACAGCGCTTGGCGCAAGATGCACAGCAGTGGCTGCGATTTCAAGCACGTCGAGGGAAAATATTATATAAGAATAATATACCCCAATACCCACGACTACTCCGAGAAGGATATGAGCCTCAAGATTTACTCTATCCTCACCGACCGTTTCAAAGAGAAGCCCGGAAGCGTGGCCAACTTCATCGATTCGCCCAAAGAGAACGGCTACCAAAGCTACCACGTGAAACTGCTCACCCCGCAAGGAACCTGGGAAGAGGTGCACATCTCATCCGAGAGAATGATACGCAAGTCCCAGTTCGGTTGCATAGCCGAGAGTACCGAGACAACCATCACCAACTGGCTCGAAAAGTTCAAGCACGTTCTTCAAGAGATGGCTACACGCGGTAAAGAGGTTGAGTATATGGATGGTGTAACCTCATCCTTCTACAACGACGACATAATGGCCTACACGCCCGACGGTAAGGGAATTATATTGCCCAGCGGTGCTACAGCCCTCGATTTTGCCTTTGAGATACACAGTGAGCTTGGCCTGCACGCGCAGTATGCCCGCATAAACGGGCAACTCTCATCCGTTAAAACCCAGCTTCAGCGCGGCGATGTGGTGGAGATTGGCAGCAACGAAAACAGCGCCCCAAAGCCCGACTGGCTCAACCACGTCTCAACCTTCAAGGCAAAAACCCGCATAAGCGCCTATCTCAACAAGCAGCCCAAGTTGCAATATGACCGTTGCGAGAGTTGCCGCCCATTGCCCGGCGACGAAGTCATCGGTTTCAAAAACCCCGACGGCACCGTTTCCATTCACCGTCGCGACTGCAAGTCTGCCATAAGGCTTGCATCGCAGCGAGGCGATGATATAATTGCCGTGAATTTTGAAGAGGATAAAGAGTTCCTCTATCCTGTGAAGATAGATATTGTGGCCATTGACCGTTTCCACCTGCTTGTGGACCTCGTCGATTGCATCACCAACAAACTGCGGCTCTGTTTAAACCGCATACGCACCGAGAGCACCGATGAGATAGGCTTCTGCTCAATGGAATTCGGTGTACACTCATCGGCCGAACTGCAAGAGGTTATAAACAGCATCTCCTGCATCGACGGCGTCGAGGAGGTGAAACAGAGTATTGAATATTGATTTTAACATATACACATTAAGCATTTGATAGAAAACTATGAAAAAACTTTACGCATTCTTGCCGGCCATTGCCATTGCGCTTGCCGGCTGCAATGACAATCTGGAGTTCGAGGCTCAACAACCGGAAACAACTCCGCAAACATCCATTCTCTATTCCGGTTTCCCCGAAGCCGATAATTCTATCGACCTCTCAAATATGGGGTTGTGCGAAAAATCGGCAAATTTGTTGCGTTATGTGGACCCAATCACAGCAACCGACACCCTTGGCCGTGCAAATATCACCGATGCACAGTATGCCGAGATAAAGGCTTTCACCGATGAACTGGTTGCCGGCATCACCGACCACCACGCCATTCTCGACCTGTGCTGCACCTGGGTGCATAAGAATGTAGAGTATGCCTACAGCCACATCTACCCCGACGGCAGCGGAGTGGTGAACAACGACCCCTATCCTGTCTTCAAGACACGATACGCCATTTGTCAGGGCTATGCCAACCTGCTTTTCATTATGATGCACAGCCAGGGCATCCCCGCATTTGTAACAAACGGCATTTTGAACCCTCTTGGCGGCCACGCCTGGAACTATGTCTACACCGGTAAAAACTGGTATGTTGCCGACCCCACAAACAGTACATCTCTCGCTTCATATAGACTTTTCGGTTCCTATGCCCACCTTTTGCCCTATTCATTCGACATAGTGCTCTACAACGACGCACACTGCTCCTATGATTACAGAGAACGCTCTTTGAATATCTGCCGCATCAATGACGGTAATGACATCTTCACAGTCCCCTACAGCGTGCAGGGCTTCAAAATAGAGTCTCTTAACCCTGCCGAGCCCATTCCTGCCAACATCAAACAGATGTATGTCGGCAGCAACATCGAATCATTTGGCGAGGAGAATAATCTCGGCCTCAAGAAGTATGCTCCCAATCTCGAGTATATTCACATAGACCCTGCAAACAAAAAATTCATCAGCAATCTTGGCATTGTATATAGCAAGAACGGCGCCAACCAGGCACTGCATCTCATACCCTCAGGAATGAAAACAGTGGAGCTGATGCCCATAGAGGTTATCTACAAGAATACTATCTATGACCACCCGGGTGTGGAAGCTATAATCTTTGCTCCCGGCACCAAACGCATCGATGACTGGGCTATTGAAAACTGTCCCAATTTGAAGGTGGCATACGTTCCCGAAGATGTGGAGGTTGCTCCCAATGCCTTTGGCGACCCCACCCGTGATGTTCATCGCGATTTTCAGATTGTACGTGGCGACTACACAAACATTCCACAAATAAAGGCCGACTGACAAAAGATACATTATCTTTTAATATTTAAGAAGCTGACTATAACAGCTCTTTCTGTTGAACTTCTCACAAACGAGGGTACCCCTTCAATTTTTGGGGCATCCTCGTTTTTTGTTACCAATCCACTCTCCAAAGACTATCTGCATTAAAAAAACGTGAAATTACTTCTATATGAGTTAAATGATAAACTATTGTTCACTGATTTTAATATTTATTTGTATTTTTGCAAGATAAATTAAGCCGGCGCTTTTTTTAGTTGTGCACAGTTGAAAATCCGCACTTAAAAGGCTAGTGGTTGGCTTGCTTGATTAAACACTATTTAATTCAAATATTTATGAAGAAAAGGACATTGAGAGCCCTGTTTCTTGGGGCGCTTGTTCTCCTTGCATCTTGCGTGGACAAAACCTATGACCTTGCAAACAAGGAGATTGAAAAAGATGTGAGCATCAAAGGAAATGTTGTCAAATTGCCGGTAGGAAGCCTGCACGCAATACGTCTCGACAGCATTATCGATGCCGATTCCATTGATTTGCTCGAGATGGACCCATTGACAAAGCTCTACAGCATCAGTGTGAACGACACAATAGACCCCATTGAGGAGGTTGTAGACCCCATTGAGATAAATGTTGAAGAGATTGGCGACACTGTGTCAATTGAATTTGCCGAGGCCGAGATTCACAATGTTAAGCTAAAAGAAATGGAACTCGACCCTGCAACATTCAACGTTCCCAACATCTCGTTCGAGGAACTCAATGACTCACTTCCTGTGTTGAGCTCAAATGTAGACCAAAGCGTAACATCCACAACGCTTGAGGAGTTCTTCAACCTTCTTGAAAGCAACCCCAACCTTCCTTATACAGAGCAGACTGTGAAGCTTCACGACACCTTCTCAATTGAGAACGAGGCTATCAATTGTGATTTCGAGTATGAACTTCCCGGTGAAGTAGCAACAATCAGCTCAATCAAGCTCGCTTTACGCACCGACCTCTCAAACACTGCGAAAGGAGCTTTGGTGGAGGCAGTGGTTACTCACCCCAAAGCCCTGCTTGATGTTAAAAAGACACTCGATTTTGATATCAAGTTCCCCTCTTGCTTTGTACTCTCAAAGTGCACCGACATTCCCCAGGCCGACAAATACACCGTGTCGCCCGACGCTCATTCAATCATTGTAAACGACCTTGTTGCCGATAGCAACTCAACTGTTGTTATGTTCTATATCAATGAGATGGTGAACGTTGATAAGATGATAACCAATGGCGTTCTTTCGTTGAAGGACTCAATTGTCTATACTCTGAATTATAATGTAGACGGTGATGTAACCCTCAACACCAATATGAAACGTACCGATTTCGATTTCAACATATTCCTCAACCTCGAGCTCGGTTTCAACGACGTCAGTGGAAAAACCAAAGAGATTGGTGTTGATTTCTCTCCCATTGTTATGAATTTTGAAGGCAAGTTCGACGATTTGAAGTATGTCGACCGCGTCAATTCTGTCAAGTTTGTAGAGGACAGCAGTATGCTCAAGTTCCACGTGGGCATTGAAACCGCTTGGCTTCAGGAAATTTCCCTTCAAGACGGTTATGCTTTGAAAATAGCCTTCCCCGAAAACCTCTCAATCAACGCAGAAAAATCTATCTACAACAGCGGAATTGTCTATAAAGAAGAGGAGCGTGCCTTCTATGTCAGCAACCTTCTCTCAATTGCCAACACCGAAATGTGCCTTGCCCTTGACAGTATAACCCTGAACAAGGAGGTTGTTGATGGTGTTATGCCATTCGATGTAAAGGCCGAGGTTTCAGCCGTAGGCCTCGACGGTAATCCAACTTCTCAGCTCTACCTTGCTCCCCTTGAAACCGAATCATTGGCAAGCACACTCAATGTACTGTCGGGAAAGAAAGAGGCCCACTTCACAATGAAGGAGAGCTCTCTTGTTGTTGAAGACGCCTCTGTAAACACCGAGAAGATAGTTTCCAAAATTGACACTCACAAAGAATTCACATTAGATGAAGAGATACCTTCCGATATTGAACTCATTGAGTCTGTAGACTTTGAAAAACCCGTTACAATGCAGCTCAATGTGGATGTCAAGGGACTTGAGGAACTGAAGACCGACCTCAACCTCGATTTCTATGTGAAGCTTCCCTCTTGTCTCAACATAAGAAAAAAAGACAACTCGGTAAGCATAATCGATGACACTCTTTTTGTTAAGAAGCAGCACACTCCCAATGGTGAGAGCCTTATTATAGAGTTGGAGTGCTATGGTCTCAACTTCGCTGCCGAGGGTGGTCTTGAGCCTGTTGCTGTTGGCGAAACAAAGCACATCAAGTATAGCTCCGAAGTCTCTGTCGTTGGAGATGCCTTCATCGATGGAATGGAGTTCCATTCACAGGTGCTCGATAAAACCGACAAGATAGAGCTCGATGCAAAGTTCATCATCGACCCCATTAACGTAAAGACATTCCACGGAATATACAACGCTTCACTTGATGAGGTAGAGGAGAGCGTAGAACTTGAGCTTGGCGATGAACTCTCGTTCCTTAAAGATGACGGCTGTTCAATTGTGCTTGCCGAGCCCCAGATTGATATTCTCCTCACAAACACCGTTGGTGTGCCCGTTGATGTTAATCTCGAAATTGTTGCCCTCGACGATAACGGAGAGAACATCACCACTTCCGATATCAGCACTAAGCTCAACATCCTTCCTGCCCACTATAGCGAAAAGGATGGAACAATCACTCCCAAGCAGACAAAGCTGTTTATCACCAGCGACACAGCACGCGTGAAAAAGGCCGGTTACACAAATGTTGAGGTAAAGAACCTTGCCAACCTTCTCAAGAAGATGCCCAACACCATCAACCTGAAGATAACCCCTGTTATAAACACATCATCAACACACCACATCGACATCACAAAGCCCGTTGGCATCAGTGGCGAGTATTCTGTGAACATACCTTTGAAGTTCGATGATTTCAACCTCTGCTACAACGACACAATTGCCGACCTCAACAGCACTATGGGCGATGTGCTCGATATGTTCGTCAATGTATCACTTGGCCTCAAGATGAATATCCTCAACACATTGCCTCTTGGTCTCAAGCTCAACGCAAAGGCGCTTCAGGCCGATGGCACACCGCTCAATGACATTGTAATAGAGCAGGTGGAGATTGCAGCCGGTTCGGGTAGCTCAATAGAGAGTGCCGATTCAACCGAGCTTCAAGCTGTGGAGCTGAAGATTAAAGGCAACGAGCGCGATTTTGGAGTACTGGACCAGATAGTGTTCACAATTGAGGCTGCAACCGACCACACAGTAGGCAGCGTAGGCCTCAAAGGCGAGCAAGGCATAAAGATTTCCGATATTGTGTTGGAAGTAGCCGGCGATATTGAAACAGAACTATAATTAAACCTGAACTACAATGAAAACAATCAGACAAACAATAGCAACCCTTCTCATTGCCGTTTGTGCAACGGGTGCAATGGCGCAAACCGCCACATCATCCTACTTTCTTGAAGGAGCTTTCCACAACTACAAACTAAACCCGGCAATGCAGCCCGAGAGGGCATACTTCTCACTTGGCGCAGGCAACATCTCGCTCAGGTTGAACGGAAATGTGGGTATCTCCAATTTTCTTTTCCCCAATGGCGATAACCTCACCACCTTTATGAGCAGCAACGTCTCAAGCGACGAGTTCCTCAACGCTCTTCCCGACAATGCACGCATAGGCTTCAACTATGAGCAAGATATCTTCGACTTTGGTTTCCGTATGCTTGGCGGCTACACCTCATTTGGAATGTCGCTTCACTCATCAATGTCAATGTTGATGCCCAAAGGCCTCTTCGAGTTTGCCAAGATGGGCCTTCAGAACGAGAACTATAACTTTGCAGGGCTCAATCTCAATACAATGAACTATGCCGCAATAACATTGGGTCATTCACGCGAGATAATAAAAGGCCTTAATGTAGGTCTCAACCTTAAGTACCTTGCCGGCATAGGCTATGCCAACCTCTCTGTTGATAAGCTCAATGTAGAGCTCAACGACAAACACTGGATGATAAACAGCCACGCCAGTGCACAGGCGGCATTCTTGTGCCAGGCCGAGCCGATGTTCAATGAAGACGGTGCTGTCAATGGAGTTGATTTTATGGCGAAGTCTTCCTCATCATCGGGCTTTGCTGCCGACCTTGGTGTGGTATATAATATGAATCACTTTGTGCCCGGCCTCACAGTTTCGGCATCAGTAACAAATATCGGTGCCATCAAGTGGAATAATATGATGAATGTAGAGAGCGACGATGCAGCAGTTGAGTTCGACGGCTTCGGCTCAATAGACTACAACGATATGGAAGCAAGCGTAGAAGATGAGCTCGAACGTCTCACCGATGATGCCAAGAAGATGATAGAGTTCAACTATAAAGGTTCAGAGGCATTCACCACAAAGCTCAGCCCCACAATGTATCTTGGTGCCGAGTACAATATGCCATTCTATGACAAGCTCTCGGTAGCTCTTCTCTACAGCCAGCGCTTCTCAAAGTTCGATTATAACAAGTACTACGATGTTCGTGGTTATGTGAACATAGCTCCCCTCAGTTGGATAGAGGCAACTGTGAACTATGGTGTTTCAACCTATGGCTCAACCCTTGGCTGGATGCTCAACATCCACCCCGCAGGCTTCAACCTCTTCGTTGGCAGCGACTTTATGTTCTCAAAGGTTACTCCCCAGTTCATTCCAGTTGATGACCTCAACGCACACGTAACATTCGGTATAGGATTTCCCGTTGGCTCAAAAACCAAGAAGAACAAGAACTGATATTTCTCATATACGCATAAAAAAACAGGGCACGCGCCCTGTTTTTTTATGCGTATATAGCTGAAAGCCCGATTCTATAACACCTCAACTCACTTCTCCACGCCTGTCCATATTTCCCACGATGCAAGCGCCTGCAGATACCACATCTCGTAGCCACTCTTTGTGGTAGCGCCCTGTGCAGCACCCTTCTGCAAGAACAGCGTATTCTCGGGGTTATACACAATATCATATAGCAGATGCCCACTGCCAAGCAAATGATAAGGAATGTCGGGGCATTTGTCCACACCGTGGCCCACCATTCCAAGCGGCGTACAGTTTACAATTATGGTGTGGCTCTGCATAATTTCGGCAGTGATGTCGCTATATGCAACAGCTCCGTTTCCGGCAGTGCGCGACACATTGAGCGGCTCAATGCCAAGCTGCTTCAAAGCATATATGATAGCCTTTGAAGCACCACCTGTGCCAAGCACAAGTGCTTTTCTGTGTCCTTTGGCCAGTGGCTCAATGGAGCGTCTGAACCCAATTACATCGCTGTTATATCCGCACAGGTGTGCCACGCCATTGCTGTCGCGCGACACCTTCACCACATTAACCGCATTAATAGCCTGCGCCTCCTCGCTCATTCCGTCAAGGAACGGCATCACCTTCTGCTTGTAGGGAATTGTTACGTTGAAGCCACAAAGCTGCGGGTGCTCCTCAAGAATACGCGGCAACTCCTCTATGCACTCAATCTCAAAAGGAGAGTAGTGGGCATCAATCCCCTCATTGGCAAACTTCCCGTTGAAGAACGCAGGGCTTGCCGACTGTGCCAACGGATAACCTATTATTCCAAACTCCTTCATTTCTCGGCAATATACAGTGTACAAATTCCACCGCTAAGACGGCGAAAATCAACCTTCTCAAAGCCGGCCTGCAGCAATGCCTTCTGCAAAACCTCTCCCTGTGGAAAGGCAGCAATGGAGTCGGGCAGATACTTGTATGCCTTGGCATCCTTTGAGAATATGCGTCCCAGCAGCGGCATCACATAGCGCGCATAGATGGGAAAGAGCTGCTTCATAGGAAACTTCACCGGCGTCGATAATTCCAGTATTGCCAAATGACCACCTTTTCTCAAAACACGACACATCTCGCCCAATGCCTTGTCCAGTTCCTGAAAATTCCTTATTCCAAAGGATGAAGTAACCGCATCGAAACAGCCGTCGGGGTAGGATAGTGCAGTGCAATCCTCCTTCTCAAAGGCAATATCTGTTATGCCACGCTTGCGACACTTCTCACGCGCAACCTGCATCATACCTTCCGAAATATCGCAACCAATCAGTGTCTCAGGCTTCAGCCTCTCACTCAGCAATATCGCAAGGTCGCCTGTTCCGGTGGCAATGTCAAGCACCTTTTTTGGCGAATAGGGCTTTAAAGCAGATATGGCGCGTTTGCGCCATATCCTGTCAATGTTCATCGAAGCAAGATAGTTGAACCTGTCATATTCAGGAGCAATGTTGTCAAACATCTCCTCAATCTGCTCACGTTTCTCTCCCTCGCTGCGATAGGGTTTTATCTCCTCGTGTCTATATGCCATAGCTTAACCAAGATACGCACTAACATTCTTCTCAATGCGTGCGTTGATATCCTCGCACTCCTCCTTCACGAATTTCTCGCCGGTTATATTCTCAAACAGCTCAATGTAGCGGTTGCTTATGCTCTCAACAATCTCATCGGTCATTTCTGGAACCTGCTGGCCCTCTTTGCCCTGGAATCCATTGTCCATAAGCCACTCGCGCACAAACTCCTTTGAGAGCTGCTTCTGGGGCTCACCCTTCTCAAACTTCTCCTCATAACCCTCGGCATAGAAGTAACGGCTGCTGTCGGGTGTGTGAATCTCATCCATAAGATAGATTGTGCCGTTGTGCTTGCCAAACTCATATTTTGTATCCACAAGAATGAGGCCGCGCTCGGCAGCAATCTCTGTGCCGCGCTTGAAGAGCTCAATAGTATATTTCTCAAGCACTGCATACTCCTCGGGAGTGGCAAGGCCCTGTGCCAAAATCTCCTCCTTTGAAATGTCGGCATCGTGTTCGCCAATCTCGGCCTTTGTTGTCGGGGTGATGATAGGCTCGGGGAACTTCTGGTTCTCGCGCATACCCTCGGGGAGCTTCACGCCGCAAATCTCACGCACGCCGCTCTTGTAGGCACGCCAAGCCGAGCCACACAGGTAGCCGCGCACAATCATCTCAACAGGGAAACCCTCGCACATCACGCCAACAGTAACCATTGGGTCGGGTGTTGCAAGCTTCCAGTTGGGGCAGATGTCAGTTGTGGCATCGAGGAACTTTGCTGCAATCTGGTTCAGCATCTGTCCCTTAAAGGGGATGCCCTTGGGCAACACTACGTCGAAAGCCGATATGCGGTCTGTTGCCACCATCACCAGCTTGTCCTCAACGCTGTACACGTCGCGCACCTTGCCGTGGTATACACTCTTCTGATTCTTGAAATTGAATTCGGTGTTTGTCAATGCTTTTGCCATTTTCTTTAGTTTTATTTGGTTTCTGATTTTTATATCATTTTAATAGTAATAACAATCACTCCCTCTCCGCCGCACGTGCAGCAGCCAGTTCCTTCTCGTGCTTCTCATACGCCTCCACAATGCGTGTTACCAATTTGTGGCGCACAATATCCTTCTTGTTCAGTGTTACAAAGCCTATTCCCGGCACACCTTTCAGCACCCTTTGCGCGTGCAACAGTCCCGACCCGCAGTTCTGCGGAAGGTCAATCTGCGTTAGGTCTCCGGTGATAATCATCTTTGTGTTCGTGCCCATTCGTGTCAGGAACATCTTAATCTGCTGCGGGGTAGTGTTCTGTGCCTCGTCAAGGATAACCACAGCATCGTTCAATGTCCTTCCTCGCATAAAGGCAAGCGGCGCAATCTGAATGACATTGTTGTCCATATGCTCCTTCAGCTTTGCCAGGGGAATCATATCCTCCAGCGCATCATATAGCGGCTGCAGATAAGGGTCAATCTTGTCGCGCATATCACCCGGCAGAAATCCCAGCTTCTCGCCGGCCTCCACAGCCGGGCGGCTCAAAATTATTTTCCTTATCTCGCGGTTCTTCAACGCCTTTACGGCAAGAGCAATTGCAGTATATGTCTTTCCCGTTCCGGCAGGTCCCACTGCAAACAGCATATCATTCTTCTTGAACTCCTCCACCAAACGGCACTGGTTCTCTGTGCGCGGGTATATGGGGCGTCCGTTTATGTTATACACAATTACATTGCTGTCGCTTCCCTTGTCGCCTCGCTTGCCATTGACAGCGTCTATTATAGCCTCCTCGGTGAGGCTGTTATATTTGTTGCAATACTCCTTCAGCAGGTTCACCACGTTGTTGAAGCGCTCCAGTTCATCCTCATCGCCCATAGCCTTAATCACGTTGTCGCGTGCCACAATGCGCAATTTGGGGTGCAGCTTCTTCAGCATTTGCAGATGCGTGTTTCCCGCACCATAGAAACCCACAAGGTCAATTCCGTCAAGTATAAAATGTCTCTCTATCATTCTTTCATTTATCGTTTTCTGTTGGGACCGCTCATTTCTTGTTCACCTCGGTCTCAAAGCGACGCGCCGCCTCGCCGCCTGTGCTGCACGCGCAGGGGCCTGTTATACATCCTCCGGGGCACGACATCACCTCCACCAGCTTGCCGGGACATTTGCCTGTCTTGGCATACCCTTTGAGCAAAGCAATGTTCTTCTTGTTGAGGTCGGCCACCACAACACCCTCGAGCTCCTCGTTGCCGATATGCTTCTTCACAGCGTTGAACACACCCGTTGTCTTTGCAAAGTTATATGCTTCGCGCGATGCATACTCGGCCGGAACATACGGCATTGTGCTGTCTATGTCAATTCCAAGTCCCTGGAACACGGCATCAAGCTCGCGGAAGGTCCACACATAATCAACATTGGCATCGGCAGCCCCCTCGGCCTTCTTCGATGCACAAGGAGCAATGAACACAGCAACGCACTCGCTGCCAAACTTCTCTTTGGCATACTTCGCAGTGTAGTGCATAGGCGAGCCGGTGGACGATACATATTTCACAATCTCGGGAATATGCTTCTTGGCAAGGTTTACATAGGCCGGGCAGCAGCTTGTAGTCATAAATGGCTGCCCCTCCTCAATCTTCTCCTGCAGCTCCTCGGCCTCGCGTCTTATAGTCTCCTCGGCGCCATAGGCAACCTCCACCACATCATCAAAGCCGGCGCTCTTCAGCGCACCATATACCTGCTCCAGCGGCTTGCCAAATTGTGCAAGCACGGCGGGAGCAACCATTGCAATCACCCTCTTGCCGTTGCGAATCTCCTTTAGCACATCAAAAACCTCGCACTTGTCGAATATGGCACCAAACGGGCAGGCATTCAGGCATTTGCCACAGTAGATACACTTTTCCGGGTCAATGTGCTCCACGCCAAACTCATCCTTTGAGATAGCCTTCACAGGGCACGCCTCCTCGCAAGGAACAGGCATATATATGATTGCGTGATAGGGGCACACCTGGTGGCATTTACCACAGCTTATGCACTTCTCGTGGTCAATGTGCGCCTTTCCCTCCTTGTCGTATGTTATGGCATCCTTTGGGCAATTCGTGTAGCAGGGGCGAGCCACGCATCCACGGCACAGGTTCGACACCTCATAGTTGATTTTCACGCACGAAGAGCACGCTTCATCCATAACGTGCAGCACCGTGTTGTCGGTAACCGAAGAGCCCTTTCTCTCCAACATCTGCTTCACATATCCGCTCAACGGTGTCATTTCACTCACCTCATCCTTCATTGTGAAGCCCATCATAGCCATTGTCTTGTACTTCATCACGGCGCGCTCCTTGTGTATGCAGCAGCGCCCTTTAGGCTTACGGTTGCGCGGATACATCTCATAGAGCATACTGTCAATCTTTTCAAGCAACTCATCACTCTTCCACATTGCCACAAGCTTGGCCAACATTCGGTAACGTATGAACATAAACCTGGAGTTTTTCTAAGTTTTTTCAGTTTAAAAATCCCCGCTTGGGAACATTCCCGCGCAGGCAGCGAAATATCGCTGCAAATTTTGCTGTAAAAATAACTAAAAAACATCGAATTCCCCTATTTTTGCAGCAATGTTTTTTATCACAGACTGTTTAAATCCTCTCCTTTGATTTTTTGAAGGTCGCAGGGTGGTGTTTTTTCAGTCTTTACAGCAAGAATAGAGATGCCAGGCCGCATAAATTTTTCTCACCTCACAGCCATCGGTGAGCACACCCCCGTCTCCGATGAGCCAATACTCAGCCCGGAGTCGGCTGTCGATGCACTGACAGGCAGCGGCAAGGTGCCCCCTTCGGTGTGGCGCTACCTTCTTTGCGGGCTCAACGACAGCTCCAAGGAACAGCTCGCTTCAATGGCCCGTCTCACCTCGCAAAAACATTTTGGCAACGGCGTCTATGTGCGTGCACTCATTGAGATAAGCTCCTGGTGCCGCAACAACTGCAACTACTGCGGCCTGCGCAGCAGCAACGCCCTTGCGTGCCGCTACCGTCTCACAAAGGAGGAGATACTCCAATGCTGCAGCCACGCAGCCACCCTTGGTTTCAACACCTTCGTGCTGCAGGGTGGTGAAGACCCTGTGCAGAATGATGCCTGGCTTGCCTCTGTGGTGTCCGACATAAAAAATCAGTTTCCCCACAAGGCCATAACCCTCTCTGTTGGCGAGCGCACCCCTCAAGGCTATGCCTTGCTGCGCAGCGCCGGTGCCGACCGCTATCTCCTGCGCCACGAAACAGCCACTCAAGAGCACTATGCCCACCTTCACCCCCACACAATGAGCCTCTCCAACCGCCTTCGTTGCCTTGCCACCCTCAAAGAGCTTGGCTATCAGGTGGGCAGCGGATTTATGGTAGGCTCTCCGGGGCAGGGGACCGAGCATCTCATTGCCGACCTTATGCTGCTCGATGAGCTGCAGCCTCAGATGATAGGCATAGGCCCCTTCATCCCGGCAAGCGGCACCCCCTTTGCAGGCGAAAAGCCCGGAAGCATTGAGGACACCCTCTTGCTCATCTCCCTTCTGCGCCTGCGCTTCCCCCGCGCGCTCATTCCCGCAACAACAGCCCTTGCCACCCTCTGCACCAATGGCACCGAGCGCGGCATACTCGCCGGCGCCAATGTAGTTATGCCCAATATAACCCCTCTCCACGTGAGAGACAAATACACCATATACAATAACAAAAAGAGCAGTGGCAGCGAGTCGGCCACACAGCTCTCTCTTCTCGAAAGCAAACTATCGGCCATAGGCTATCACATCGACTACAGCCGCGGCGACTATCCCATAACCCCACACAGCAATGTATAATCCAAAATCAACCATAGCAACCGAGTTTATCAACGATGGCGAGATACTCGCCACAATGGACTATGCCCGCGCCAACGCCGGCAACCACACTCTCGTGGCCCAAATACTCGAAAAAGCACGCCGCTTCCAAGGACTCACACACCGCGAGGCAGCTCTGCTTCTCGAGTGCAACGACCCTCACCTCGTTGAGCAGATATTCACCCTTGCCAATGAGATAAAGCACCGTTTCTATGGCAACCGCATTGTGATGTTTGCGCCGCTCTATCTCTCCAACCACTGCATCAATGGCTGTGTCTATTGCCCCTATCACGCCAAGAACAAAACTATCCACCGCAAGAAACTGTCGCAGGAAGAGATACGCGCCGAGGTTATTGCGCTCCAGGATATGGGCCACAAGCGCCTCGCCCTTGAGGCCGGCGAACACCCCCTCATCAACCCAATAGAGTATATCCTCGAGAGCATAAACACCATCTACAGCATAAAACACAAGAACGGCGCCATACGCCGTGTCAATGTGAATATAGCCGCCACCACCGTCGAGAACTACCGTCGTCTGCACGATGCCGGCATAGGCACCTACATCCTCTTTCAAGAGACTTATAACAAGGCCAACTACGAAGCCCTGCACCCCACAGGCCCCAAGAAAGACTATGCCTGGCACACCGAGGCTATGGACCGTGCAATGCAGGGCGGCATAGACGATGTGGGCATTGGAGTGCTCTTTGGCCTCGAGACCTATCGCTACGACTTCATTGGTCTTCTTATGCACGCCGAGCACCTCGAGGCAACCTATGGCGTGGGTCCCCACACCATCAGTGTGCCCCGTCTCTGCAATGCCGATGATGTAGACACCGCCAACTTCAAGAATGCCGTGCCCGATGACATTTTCTACCGCATTGTAGCCGTAACACGCATTGCCGTGCCCTATACCGGAATGATAATCTCCACCCGCGAGAGCGCCCGTTGCCGCGAGCGCCTGCTGCAGCTCGGTATCTCGCAAATCAGTGGCGGGTCGCGCACCAGTGTAGGCGGCTATGCAACCCCCGAGCCTGCCGATGAGAACTCTTCACAGTTCGACATTGCCGACCACCGTTCCCTCGATGAAGTGGTGGAGTGGTTGCTCTCCCTCAACCACATACCCTCTTTCTGCACCGCCTGCTACCGTCAGGGGCGCACAGGCGACCGCTTTATGACCCTTCTCAAGAACGGACAGATATCCAACTGCTGCCTCCCCAATGCGCTGCTCACCCTCAAGGAGTATATCCGCGACTATGCCTCGCCCGCCACACGTGCCAAGGGCGAAGCTATGATAGAGCGTCTGTTGCACGTCGTGCCCAATGAGCGCGTGCGTAGCAAGGCAGCAGCCTATCTCAAAGAGATAGAGCAAGGAAATAGTGATTTCAGATTTTAAAGGTTAAAAGAGAGTTGCTTTGTTCGTGGCATTTATTGCTATTCATTTCAGCTGTCCCCATTTCCCAATTGCCTATTGCATTTCAGCTGTCCCCTTTCCCAATTGCCTATGCATTTCAGCTGTCCCCTTTCCCAAGGGGGACGAGACTGCTTGCAGTCGGGCGGGGGATGATTGCCGTTTCGCCTAATTGGCGACGGATTGCCTTTGTACACAGCATAAAGGCTTACACTCCTCGGTGGCCCGTGAGCGGTTCTTTGTTTAACCTCTTTTCAAAGTTACCTTTACAAACGGAATATCAATAAAAAACCGGGCTGCTTCACATATTGAGCAGCCCGGCAAATATTTTAAAGAATTAAGCCTAAATCAAAAAGCGGAGACAGCGCGCACATTGCTGAGGTCGTACTTACCGTAGTCATAGATGCCGCCAATGCCTATACCGACATCCCACGCACGAAGCTCATTATACTGTGTTGAGGACCAATAGGAAGCAAATCTACCAAGTTTAGGTTTTCCTTTAGCTTTTAATGCTTTGTTTATAGCTGCACGTTGAGCAGATATTGCTTTTAGTTCTTTGAGCGCCGGCAGGTACCATCCATCACCCAATGAGGCACACCAAGCAAAGGCCGGGTAATTATTTTGCCAATTGCTTAAAGAGCGTATTTTTTGCATATTATACATTCCATCAATTTCAGAAGTTGCATCGGTGTCTACTTTCTTTTTAGACCACTGGCAGAACTTCTCTTCAAGGCTCAGAATCTTTCCATTGTAACCGCCATTGCTAACTGCAAAAACAATGCCCTCTTTTGTGCCGTCGTTGTAATAATCTCCAACCTTGTAGGGCGCAGATGTCTTTGAGAGACTTTGAGCGGATGAAGCATTGTCCTCGGTACCAAAAGCGGACACAGCGCGCACATAGTTGTCGCCGTCCTTAAAGCCGCCGTAGGTGTAGCCATTGTGCATACCGACACCCCACGCAGAAGCCCTATCTTCTTGTGTTGAGGACCAATACAAAGAATTTTCAAGTTCTGGTTTTCCTTTAGCTTTTAATGCTTTGTTTATAGCGGTACGTTGAGTGTATATTGCTTTTAGTTCTTTGAGCGCCGGCAGGTACCATCCATCACCCAATGAGGCACACCAAGCAAAGGCCGGGTAATCATTTTGCCAATTTGCTAAAGTACGTATTTTTTGTATATTATACATTCCATCTGTTTGAGAGGTTGCACCGGTCTCTACTTTCTTTTCAGACCACTTACAATCATTCTGTTCAAGGCTTACAATCTTACCATTGTAACCGCCATTGCTAACCTCAAAAACTATACCCTCTTTTGTGCCGTCGTTGTAATAGTCGCCAACCTTGTAGGGCGCAGATGTCTTTGAGCCAAGCGTTGCAGGGCTGTTGTTTTGAGCGGATGAAGCATTGTCCTCGGTACCAAAAGCGGACACAGCGCGCACAGAGTAGTTGTAGAGCTTACTGAGGCTGCCGGTGTAGCCATTGATCACATCAACATACCACGCAAAACCCCTATCATATTGTGTTGAGGACCAATGACATCCACCACCAAGTTCAGGTTTTCCTTTAGCTTTTAATGCTTTGTTTATAGCTGCACATTGAGCATATATTGCTTTTAGCTCATCACGCGCCGGCAAGTACCACTCTTCTCCCAATGAGGCACACCAAGCAAAGGCCGGGTAATCATTTTGCCAATTCTGCAAAGAACGTATTTTTTGTATATTATACATTCCATCTGTTTGAGAGGTTGCACCGGTCTCTACTTTCTTTTCAGACCACTTACAATCATTCTGTTCAAGGCTCACAATCTTTCCATTGTAGCCGCCATTGCTAACCTCAAAAACAATGCCCTCTTTTGTGCCGTCGTTGTAATAATCTCCAACCTTGTAGGGCGCAGATGTTATTGAGCCACTCATTGCTGTGCTACCGTTGTTTTGAGAATTACCCTGCGATGCAACGGGCGTGGGGCGTTCAATCTTCTTTAGCTCCACCTTGTGATTGGCGCTTTCATTCTCTTTAATAGTAATATCTGCAGTGGCTGAATCATAACCATCCTTGGAAACGGTTACTTTGTAATTACCAATGAGAAGGTCTTTCTTTATGAGCGGTGTTTCGCCTACAGCCTCGCCATTGATGAGCACTTTGGCACGCAGTGGAGTGGATTCCACAACAAGGCCGCCAACAATGGGCGTGGGGGCTTTGAGGGTGTGAGTAATATCAACGCCATCGGTAACGGTAATTGTCTCTGTGGTGCTCTTGTGGTTGGTTTTACGGCACTCAACGCTGTAGGTGCCGGGGGCAAGATTGCCCTTCCAACTGCCAACACCTTTCTTCTCCTTGTTGATATAAATCTCGGCACCGTTATCTACCGACAGTGTTACACCGGCAAAATTGGGGCGCAGGGTAACTTTTTCAATATGCGTTCCATCGGGCTCGGTCAGTGTAACAACGCCGTCGGTGGGGTGGTAGTTCTCCGATATTATGCGGTAGTAGTATTTTCCAAGAACAAGCATCTTGGCTGCCGTTCCTTCGGCATCAGTCTGCCCGAATAGTTTTTCGGTGCCGCCATCTTCGCTATACATAATCATTGCCTTGCTATCGGCAGGTGTAACCTCAAACATAAGGAACTGCATTGAGATGACCTTTGGCTCGGGCTTGATTGTCATATCATAGACCTTGCCGGGTTGCAGGGTGGTCTTTAGATTGTAGCGCTCAACGGTGTAGAAACCTTCGCGTTTAATGGTAACAGTCTTTGCACCATACTGCACATAGACCCACAGGATGCCGTCGTGCATCTCCTGCACATCCTTCAGATAGTCAAAATCGAGCTCATAGGCCTTGAGGTCGTCTTTTGGGTCGGTAGAACGCACCTTGATGATTGCATAGAGCTTGCCCGTGCCGTCACCGCGCGAGGTGGGTTTCTCGCGGGCGCTCATATCAAACTGATTTTCCACAAAACTCTCAACGTGGAAGGTCTGCATCTCCTGTGCCGCAGCGGGCAGTGCCGCAAAGAACAACAGCAGAATGGTGAATAGCCACAAACCTGTTTGTTTCATATATTTTTTCTCTTTTTTATTTATCAATATCCCAAATTCTTAAGATTCTCCTGTGCAGTTGCATTGCCCTGCTCGGCGGCTTTGCGCCACCATCTTACGGCTTCGCTGATATCCTTTGTAACGCCTTCGCCATTATAATAGCAAAAACCGAGATTGGTCTGCGCCTCTGCATCTCCCTGTTCGGCAGCCTTGCGATACCATTTGACGGCTTCGTAATAATTCTTTGCAACACCTTTGCCATCATAATAGCAACTACCAAGATTAAATTGCGCGTTGGCATTACCCTGCTCGGCTGCCTTACGATACCACTTGACAGCCTCGTAATAATTCTTTGTAACACCCTCGCCATTGTAATAACAAAGGGCAAGATTGTATTGCGCACCTGCATAGCCCTGGCCGGCCGCCTTGCGATACAATTTGACAGCTTCGTTCAAATTCTTTGTAACACCACAGCCAAGCTCATAGCAGACACCAAGATTACTTTGCGCCTTTGCATTTCCCTGCTCGGCTGCTTTGCTATACCATTTCACAGCTTCAAAATCATCTTTTGAAACGCCGTAGCCATTGCGGTAGCAATAGCCAAGGTTGTTTTGTGCAGCAGCGTCCCCTTGCTCGGCCGCCTTGCGATACCATTTGACAGCCTCATAGGGGTCCTGGGGAACTCCATCTCCGTTGTCATAGCAATAGCCCACATTGAACTGCGCCTTTGCATTGCCCTGCTCGGCAGCCTTCAGATACCATTTGAAGGCTTCTCCGGGATTCGTTGCCACACCGTGCCCTTTCTCATAGCACCAGGCAATGTTGAATTGCGCATCGGCATCACCCATTGCAGCCGCCTTGAGATATGATTTTGCAGCCACAGCAGCATCGGGCTCTTTGCCCAGTTCATAACCTCCTTGCTGCAATTCAATATCAATAACCGCAGTCTCGTTCTCTTTAATCTCAACGTTTCGGGTTGTTGTTGCGTAGCCCTCTTTCAGGAGTGTTACTTTGTGTGTGCCAACCAATATGTTGGAAATGATGCCGGCTGTCTCTCCAGCCACCTTGCCGTCGATGTAAATTGTTGCATTGAGTGGGGTGGAAGAGACCGAGAGCGTGCCGGTGATGGGCTCGGGAGCCTTCAGTGTGCGACTAATCTTTTCCTTGTTCTCTTTGCTTATTTCAATAGTTTCAATGGTGGTCTTGTGGCTTGTCTTGCGACACTCAATTTTGTAGGTGTTGGGTGATAGTTGGCCATTCCACTTTCCACTGCCCACTCTCTTATCGTTGATATAGATATCGGCTTCACCCTCCACTGCGAGCTCAATATCAACAAGGTTAGAACGCAGAACAACCTCTTCGGTGTGCTTTCCCCCGGGCTCGTCAAGTGTAACAAAGCCGGGCGACTCTTCGTAATTCTCGGCAAAGACTCTGTAATAGTATTTTCCAAGAACAAGCATTTTGGCAGCTGCGCCCTCGTCATCGGTCTGCCCGAAAAATTGCTCGGTACCACCATCTTCGCTATACATAATTATAGCCTTGGATTTGGCCGGTGTAACCTTGAACTGCAGAACTTGCAACTGGGCAACCTTTGGCTCGGGCTTAATCTTCATATCATAGACCTTGCCGGGCTGCAGGGTGGCCCTCAGGTTGTAGCGCTCAATGGTGTGAAAGCCCTCGCGAGAGACTGTAACAGTCTTTGCACCGTTCTGCACATATACCCACAGGATGCCGTCGTGCACCTCCTGCACATCCTTCAGGTAGTCAAAATCGAGGTCATAGGCCCTGAGGTCGTCATCGGGGTTGGTAGAGCGCACCTTTATAATGGCA